>NZ_JBVHVI010000001.1:1099865-1284309 GCF_055564915.1 Streptomyces sp. NPDC028928 | reverse complement strand
ATTCCTCGCCACCCCCGGCCCCCCCCTCCCCCTCCTCCCCCCCCCCCCCCCGTCCCCCCCCCCCCCCCCCCCCCCCACCGCTGTCACCGACCCGGCCGGCGCCGCCGTCTGGGGTCTCGTCCGCGCCGCCCAGGCCGAGAACCCCGACCGGGTGATCCTGGCCGACCTCGACCCGGCCGCCGCCACCGGCGCCGGCCCTGTCCTCGCCCAGCTCCTCGCCACCGGCGAACCCCAGCTCGCCGTCCGCGGCACCACCCTGTCCGCGCCCCGCCTGATCCGACCCGAGCCCGCCGAAGCCGCTGAGCCCCCCGCCGCCTTCGACCCCGACGGCACCGTCCTCCTCACCGGCGGCACCGGCTCGCTCGGCGCGCTCGTCGCCCGTCACCTGGTCGAGCGGCACGGCGTACGCCACCTGCTGCTGGCCGGCCGGCGCGGCCCCGACGCCGACGGCGCCGCCGAACTCACCGCCGAGCTGACCGCCCTCGGCGCGGCCGTCTCCGTCGTCGCCTGCGACGTCTCCGACCGGGACGCGGTCGCCGCACTGCTGCACGGCATACCGGCCGAGCACCCGCTGACCGGCCTGGTACACCTCGCCGGCGTCCTCGACGACGGTGTGATCAGCGCCCTCACCGAGGAACGGATCGCCGGGGTCTTCGCACCCAAGGCCACCGCCGTACGGCACCTGGACGAGCTGACCCGCGAACTCGCCCCCGACCTCCGCTCGTTCGTCGTCTTCTCGTCCGCCGCCGCCCTGCTGGGCTCCGCGGGCCAGGGCAACTACGCGGCCGCCAACGCCTACCTGGACGCCCTGATGGCCCACCGCCGCGCGGCCGGCCTGCCCGGCGTCTCCCTCGCCTGGGGCCTGTGGGAGCAGAACACCGGCCTCACCGCCCACCTCAGCGAGACCGACCAGGCCCGCATGAGCCGCGGCGGCGTCCTCGCCCTCACCCCCGACGAGGGCCTCGCCCTCCTCGACACCGCCCTGCACGGCGACCGCGCCCTGCTCGTCCCGATCAAGCTGGACCTGCGCGCCCTGCGCTCCGACGCCGCGTCCGGCGCCGCCGTGCCGCATCTGCTGCGCGGCCTGGTCCGGGCCGGCCGGCGCTCCGCCCGGGCCGCGGCCGGCGACGGCAGCGCCCTGCTGCGCCGCCTCGCCGGACTGCCCGAGGCCGAACAGGAAGCCGTCCTGCTGGGCATCATCCAGGCCGAGGCCACCGCCGTCCTCGGCTTCAGCGGACCCGAACTCGCCCAGGGAACCCGCGGTTTCGGCGACATCGGCTTCGACTCGCTCACCGCTATCGAACTGCGCAACAGGCTCTCCGCCGCCACCGGCGTCAAGCTGCCCGCCACGCTCATCTTCGACTACCCGACCCCGGTGGCCCTCGCCCGCCACCTGCGGGAGGAACTCGGCGAGAGCACGGCCGGAGCCGCCGCCCCCACCGTGGTCGCCACCGACCCGGACGAGCCCGTCGCCATCGTCGGCATGGCCTGCCGGCTGCCCGGCGGCGTCACCGACCCGGCCGGCCTGTGGAAGCTCGTCCTCGACCGCCGGGACGGCATCACGGAGTTCCCCGACGACCGCGGCTGGAACCTGGACGAGCTGTTCGACGCCGACCCCGACAAGGCCGGCACCTCCTACGTCCACAAGAGCGGATTCCTGCACAGCGCCGCCGAGTTCGACGCCGAGTTCTTCGGTATCTCCCCCCGCGAGGCCCTGGCCATGGACCCGCAGCAGCGGCTGCTGCTGGAGGCCACCTGGGAGGCCCTGGAGAACACGGGCATCGATCCCAGTTCGACCCGCGGCGCCGACATCGGTGTGTTCTCCGGCGTCTCCATCCACGACTACCTGGAGTCCCTCAGCAACATGCCCCCCGAGCTGGAGGGCTACGTCACCACCGCCACCGCCGGCAGCGTGGCCTCGGGCCGGGTGTCGTACGTCTTCGGCTTCGAGGGCCCCGCCGTCACCGTGGACACCGCCTGCTCCTCCTCCCTGGTCGCCATGCACCTCGCGGCGCAGGCGCTGCGGCAGGGCGAGTGCTCCCTGGCACTGGCCGGCGGTGTCGCCGTGATGGGCTCGCCCATCGGCGTGCTCGGCATGTCCCGCCAGCGCGGCCTCGCCGCCGACGGCCGGGTCAAGGCCTTCTCCGCCGGTGCCGACGGCACCATCCTCTCCGAGGGCGTCGGCATCGTCGTCCTGGAGCGCCTGTCCGAGGCCCGCCGCAACGGACACCAGGTACTGGCGGTGATCCGCGGCAGCGCCGTCAACCAGGACGGCGCCTCCAACGGCCTGACCGCCCCCAACGGCCCCTCCCAGCAGCGGGTGATCCGCCGTGCCCTGTCGGCGGCCGGGCTCGCCCCGACGGACGTCGACGCGGTGGAGGCCCACGGCACGGGCACCGCGCTCGGCGACCCCATCGAGGCGCAGGCACTCCTCGCCACCTACGGCCGCGACCGCGAACAGCCGCTGTGGCTGGGCTCGTTGAAGTCCAACATCGGCCACACGCAGGCCGCCGCCGGTGTCGCCGGCGTCATCAAGATGGTGGAGGCGCTCCGCCACGGCGTCCTGCCGCCCACCCTGAACGTCACCGAGCCGACCCCGCAGGTCGACTGGTCGGCCGGCTCCGTCGAGCTGCTGACCGAGGAACGGGAGTGGCCGCGGACCGGGCGCCCGCGCCGGGCCGGTGTCTCCTCCTTCGGCATCAGCGGCACCAACGCGCACGTCATCCTGGAACAGGCCCCCGAGGAACCCGTCGTCGCCCGCGAGCCGCACGACGGTGTGGTCCCGCTGGTGGTGTCGGCGGCGTCCGAGGGTTCGCTGGCGGGCCAGGCGGAGCGGCTCACGGCGTTCGTCGGAGACACGGACGCATCCCTCGCGGACCTCGCGGGTGCCCTGGTGCGGCGCCGGGCGGTGCTGTCGGAGCGGGCCGTGGTCGTGGCCGGGTCCCGGGAGGAGGCGGTGGCCGGGCTGGCCGCGCTGGCGAACCGGGAGAGCAGTCCCGTGGTGGTGACCGGTGGTGCGGGTGCGGTGGCCGGGCGGACGGTGCTGGTGTTCCCGGGGCAGGGGTCGCAGTGGCTGGGGATGGGCCGGGAGCTGTTGGAGTCCTCGCCGGTGTTCGCGGAGCGGGTCGGGGAGTGTGCCCGGGCCTTGGATCCGTGGGTGGACTGGGACTTGAGGGCTGTCCTGCAAGGTGATGTCGACCTGCTGGGTCGGGTGGATGTCGTCCAGCCGGCGAGTTTCGCGGTGATGGTCGGTCTGGCGGCTGTGTGGGCGTCGGTGGGTGTGGTGCCGGATGCGGTGGTGGGTCACTCGCAGGGGGAGATCGCGGCCGCTTGTGTCGCCGGGGCGCTGTCCTTGGAGGACGCCGCCCGGATCGTGGCCGTTCGTAGTCAGGTGATCGCGGGGGAGTTGGCGGGCCGGGGCGGGATGGCGTCGGTGGCGCTGTCCGAGGCCGAGGCTTCCGCTCGTATTGCCGCCTGGGACGGGCGGGTGGAGGTAGCGGCCGTCAACGGTCCGACGTCCGTGGTGATCGCCGGTGACGCCGAGGCGTTGGACGAGGCGCTCGCCGCGCTGGAGGCCGACGGTGTCCGCGTCCGTCGCGTGGCGGTGGACTACGCTTCCCACACCCGCCATGTGGAGGCGATCGAGGGCGCGTTGGCGGAGGCGTTCTCGGACATCCGCAGCCAGGCGCCGCTGGTGCCGTTCTTCTCCACGGTGACTGGTGAGTGGGTGCGTGAGGCGGGCGTCCTCGACGGCGGTTACTGGTACCGCAACCTGCGCAGTCAGGTCCGTTTCGGCCCGGCCGTCGAGGCCCTCCTCGCCGAGGGACACACGGTCTTCATCGAGTCCAGCGCCCATCCCGTCCTGGTCCAGCCGGTCAGCGAGATCGTCGACGCCACGCGCGCGGACGCGGTGGTCACCGGGTCCCTGCGCCGAGAAGAGGGCGGCCTGCGGCGGCTGTTGACGTCGATGGCCGAGGTGTTCGTCCGGGGCGTGGCCGTCGACTGGACCGGTGTGCTGCCCGAGGGTGCCGGTGACACCCCTGTGCACCTGCCGACGTACGCCTTCGACCACCGCCACTACTGGCTGAAGACCGCGCCGGCCACGGACGCCGCCTCGCTCGGCCAGTCCGCCGCCGACCACCCCCTGCTGGGCGCGGTCGTCCCGCTGCCCCAGTCGGACGGGCTGGTCTTCACCTCCCGGCTGTCCCCGCGCACGCACCCCTGGCTGGCCGATCACGTCGTCGGCGGCGCGATCGTCGTCCCGGCCACCGGCCTGGTCGAACTCGCCCTGCGCGCCGGTGACGAGACCGGCACGGCCACACTGGACGAACTGACCGTCGAGACCCCGCTGGTGCTGCCCGAGGAGGGCGGCGTACGCGTCCAGGTCGCCGTCGGCGGCCCCGACGACACCGGTGCCCGCACCGTCGACATCTACGCGTCCGGCGAGGACACCGAGCCCGCCGCCTGGACCCGGCACGCCACCGGACGGCTGACACCCGCCTCGCTCACCCCTCCCGAGGCGGGTGCCGACCTGAGGCTGTGGCCGCCCACCGGCGCCCGCCCGGCCGACGCCGACGAGCTGTACGACGACCTGCTCCGCCTCGGCCATCCCCTCGGCCCCGCCTTCCGGGGCGTACGGGCGCTGTGGCGGCGCGGTGACGAGGTCTTCGCCGAGGTCGCCCTGCCCGAGGAACAGCGGGCCGGCGCCGACCGGTTCGGCATCCATCCCGCGCTGCTCGACGCCGCCGTGCAGTCCGGGCTGCGGCACGCGGCGACGGCCGACCCGGACGGCACCGGACAGCGGCTGTGGCAGCCCGCCGCATGGCAAGGGCTCACGCTGCACGCCACCGGCGCGACCACGCTCCGCGTGCGGCTCGCCCCGTCCGGATCCGGCCGGCTCGCTCTGGAGGCCGCCGACGAGGCCGGCGGTCTCGTCATGACCCTGGGCGCCCTGGGCTTCCTGCCGGTCTCCGCCGACCAGCTGACGGCGGCCACGGGCGACGGCGGCCACTCCCTGTTCCGCGTCGAGTGGACGGAACTGCCCGCGGCCTCCGCCGGGACACAGGTGCCGCAGTGGGTGCCGCTGTTCCACGCGGACGAGGTCGACATCCTCGCCGGCGCGGCCACCGGCCCCATGGTCGCCGTGGTCGAGGCCGTGACCCCCGACGGAACCGCCGACGCCGCCCTGTCCGAGACCGACCGGATGCTGGCCATGCTCCAGGCCTGGTTCGCCGCGCCCACCCTGGAGGAGTCCCGGCTGGTCGTGCTGACCCGGGGAGCCGTGCCCGCCGGCGGTGACAGCGAGGTGACCGACCCGGCCGGCGCGGCCGTCTGGGGCCTGGTCCGTGCGGCCCAGGCCGAGAACCCCGGCCGGATCGTCCTCATCGACACCGACACCGACCTGGACATCGCGTACGGCACCGCCGTGGAACCGCTGCTCGCCACGGTCCTGGCCGCCGGCGAGCCGCAGGTGGCGGTGCGCGGAGCGGCGCTGTCCGTGCCGCGCCTGGTGCGGGCGGCCGAGAGCGGACCGGCGGTCGCGTTCCGTCCCGAGGGCACCGTCCTCGTCACCGGCGGCACCGGCTCGCTGGGCGCGCTCGTGGCCCGGCACCTGGTCGAGCGGCACGGCGTACGGCACCTGGTGCTGGCGAGCCGGCGCGGCGCGGAGGCCGGGGGTGCCGCCGAGCTGGCGGACGAACTGGCCGAGCTGGGCGCGGAGTCGGTGTCCCTGGTCGCCGCGGACGTCTCCGACCGTACGGCCGTGGCGGAGCTGCTGGACTCGATCCCGGCGGAGCACCCCCTGACGGGCGTGGTGCACACGGCCGGTGTCCTGGACGACGGTGTGATCAGCGCCCTCACCCCCGAACGGATGGCGGGCGTCTTCCGCCCGAAGGCGAGCGCCGCCGCCCATCTGGACGAGCTGACCCGCGGCCTGGACCTGGCGGTCTTCGCCGTCTACTCCTCCGGCGCCGGCCTGTTCGGCTCGGCCGGCCAGGGCAACTACGCCGCCGCCAACGCCTACCTCGACGGCCTGATGGCCCGCCGCCGCGCCGCCGGACTACCGGCCGTGTCGCTGGCCTGGGGCCTGTGGGAGCAGAGCACCGGTCTGACGGCCCACCTCAGCGCCACCGACCAGGCCCGCATGGGCCGGGGCGGCGTGCGCGCCCTCACCCCCGAGGAGGGCCTCGCCCTCTTCGACACGGCACTCGGCGCCGAGCAGGCCCTCGTCGTCCCGATCAAGCTGGACCTGCGGGCCGCCCGCGCCGACGCGGCCTCCGGCGGCACGGTCCAGCCCCTGATGCGCGGCCTGATCCGGGTCACCCGGCAGGCCGCCCGGACGACCGCAGCGGACCGCAGCGGAGGCGGCCTGGCCGACCGGCTCGCCGGACTCCCCCCGGAGGAGCAGGAGGCGCTGCTCCTGGACGTCGTGCGCGGCCAGGTCGCCACCGTCCTCGGCCACGCCGGCGCCGACCAGGTCAGGGCGGAGAAGGCGTTCAAGGACGCCGGTTTCGACTCCCTCACCTCCGTCGAACTGCGCAACCGCATCCGTGAGGCCACCGGGCTCAGCCTGCCGACGACCGTCGTCTTCGACTATCCGACCCCGCTCGCCCTCGCCCGCCACCTGCACAGCCACTTCGGCCACGTCACCGCGGCCCCGGCCGCCCCGGAACCGGCCGTCGCCCCGGCCGACCCCGGCGAGCCGATCGCGATCGTCGGCATGGCCTGCCGGCTGCCCGGCGGTGTCACCGGCCCCGAGGACCTCTGGGACCTGGTGGCCCAGGGCCGGGACGCCATGTCCGGCTTCCCCGCCGACCGCGGCTGGGACCTGGAGGGCCTGTTCGACTCCGACCCCGGACGCGTCGGGACGTCGTACGTCGACCAGGGCGGCTTCCTCTACGACGCCGGCCTGTTCGACGCGGGCTTCTTCGGTATCTCGCCGCGTGAGGCGCTGGCGATGGACCCGCAGCAGCGGCTGCTCCTGGAAACGTCCTGGGAGGCGCTGGAGCGGGCCGGTATCGACCCGCTCTCCCTGAAGGGCACGGACGTCGGCGTGTTCTCCGGCGTGATGACGCAGGGCTACGGCTTCGGCGGCGAACTCCCGCCGGAACTCGCCGGGTTCACCGCCACCGGCTCCGCGGGCAGCGTGGCCTCCGGCCGGGTGTCGTACGTCTTCGGCCTGGAAGGCCCCGCGGTGACCGTGGACACGGCCTGCTCCTCGTCCCTGGTCGCGATCCACCTCGCCGCGCAGGCCCTGCGGGGCGGCGAGTGCTCGATGGCCCTGGCCGGCGGCGCCACCGTCCTCGCCAACCCGTACACCTTCGTGGAGTTCTCCCGCCAGCAGGCACTCTCGCCCGACGGCCGGTGCAAGGCCTTCTCCTCGTCCGCCGACGGCACCGGCTGGGCCGAGGGCGCGGGCGTCATCGTTCTGGAACGCCTCTCCGAGGCCCGCCGCAAGGGCCACCGGGTCCTCGCGGTGATCCGCGGCAGCGCCGTCAACCAGGACGGCGCGTCCAACGGCCTCACCGCCCCGAACGGGCCCTCGCAGCAGCGGGTCATCCGCAAGGCGCTGGCCGGCGCCGGACTGACGGTGTCCGAGGTGGACGCGGTGGAGGCGCACGGCACGGGCACCGTCCTCGGCGACCCGATCGAGGCCCAGGCCCTCCTCGCCACCTACGGCCAGGACCGCGAGGAGCCGCTCTGGATCGGCTCGGTGAAGTCCAACATCGGCCACGCCCAGGCCGCCGCCGGTGTCGCCGGTGTCATCAAGACCGTCGAGGCGCTGCGGCACGCCGTCCTGCCGCCCACCCTCCACGTCGACCAGCCGTCGACCGAGGTGGACTGGTCGGCGGGAGCGGTCGAGGTGCTCACCGAGGCCCGCCCCTGGCCGGAGACCGGCCGACCGCGCCGCGCCGGCGTCTCCGCCTTCGGCGTCAGCGGCACCAACGCCCACGTCATCCTGGAGCAGGCCCCCGAGGAACCGGCCCCCGAGAAGCCGGCCCCGGCACCGACGGCCCCCACCGACGGCGTGCTGCCGCTGGTGGTCACGGCGCGGAGCACCGGCGCGCTCGCCGGACAGGCCGCACGGCTCGGCGAGTTCGCCCGGGCGACCGAGGCCTCCCCGGCGGCCGTCGCCGGAGCGCTCGTCGCCCGGCGGGCGGTGCTGTCCGAACGCGCCGTGGTCGTCGCCGGCTCCCGCGAGGAGGCGGTGACCGGGCTGGCGGCGCTGGCCGCGGGCGCGTCCTCGCCGCTCGTCGTCACCGGCTCGGAGAGCACCGGCGGCACGGTGTTCGTCTTCCCCGGCCAGGGCTCGCAGCGCCTCGGCATGGGCCGCGAGCTGTACGACCGCTACCCGGTCTTCGCCCGCGCCCTGGACGAGGCCTGTGCCGCGCTGGACGCGCGGCTCGCCGGCTGGGCGGACCACTCCGTCAAGGACGTGGTCTTCGGCGACGTCGGCAACGCGGGCGGCGGCCTGCTGGACCAGACGGTGTTCACCCAGGCCGGGCTGTTCGCGATCGAGTCGGCCTTGTTCCGGCTGGTGGAGTCGTGGGGTGTACGGCCGGATGTGGTGGCCGGGCACTCGATCGGCGAGGTCGTCGCGGCGCACGTCGCGGGCGTGCTGTCGCTGGAGGACGCGGCGGCGCTGGTCGCGGCGCGCGGTCGGCTGATGCAGGCCCTGGCACCGGGCGGTGCGATGGTCGCGGTCGCCGCCACCGAGGCGGAGATCGAGGACTACCTCGGCGCGGGCGTCGACCTCGCCGCCGTCAACGCACCCGGCTCCGTGGTCCTCTCCGGTGACGAGGGAGCGGTCACGGCTGTCGCGGAGAAGCTCCGCGAGCAGGGCCGCCGGGTGAAACGGCTGACCGTCTCCCACGCCTTCCACTCGGCGCTGATGGAGCCGATGCTGGCCGGCTTCGCCCAGGCGCTGTCCGGGCTGACCTGGAACGAGCCGGCCATCCCGGTCGTGTCCAACGTGACCGGTCGGCTCGCCGCACCCGGGCAGTTGACGGACCCGGCGTACTGGGTCGACCACGTCCGCCGCCCCGTCCGTTTCGCGGACGGCATCGCCGCATCGGGTGGCACGGTGTTCCTGGAACTCGGCCCCGGCGGCGCCCTGACCGGTGCCATCGCGGAGTCGGCGGGCGAGGACGCGGTGAGCGTGCCCGCGCTGCGCGACGAGCGTGGTGAGGCGCAGACCCTCCTGCTGTCCGTCGCGGAGCTGTTCGTACGCGGCGCGCAGGTGAACTGGGCGGCCGTCCTGCCCGAAGGCGCCACGGACGTCCATGTGGACCTGCCGACGTACGCCTTCGAGCACCGCCACTACTGGTTGCAGACGGCTCCGGCCACCGACGCGGTCGCCCTGGGCCAGAGCACGGCCGACCACCCGCTGCTGGGCGCGGTGGTGGAGGTGCCCGAGACCGGCGGACTGCTCTGCACCTCCCGGCTGTCCCTGCGCACCCACCCCTGGCTGGCGGACCACGCCGTCGGGGGAGTGGTCCTCGTGCCCGGCACCGGGCTGGTGGAACTGGCCGTACGCGCCGGTGACGAGGCCGGCTGCGGTGTGCTGGACGAACTCGTCATCGAGGCGCCTTTGGTCGTACCCGAGCAGGGCGGTGTCCGCGTCCAGGTCGCCGTCGGCGGACCGGACGACGACGGCCTGCGCACGGTGGCCGTCTACTCGGCCCGCGAGAACACCGCCGGCGAGATCGGTGCCGAGGCCTGGACCCGCCACGCCACCGGCACCCTGACCCCGTCGGCCGCGGACACCCCCGCCTTCGACACCACGGTCTGGCCCCCGGCCGGCGCCGAACCGGTCGGCCTCGACCTCACCTCCTTCTACGCCGACCTGGCGAGCCACGGCTACGCCTACGGCCCCGCCTTCCAGGGCCTGCGCGCGGTGTGGCGGCGCGGCGAGGAGATCTTCGCCGAGGTCGCCCTGCCGGACGAGCAGCGCGACGAGGCCACCCGGTTCGGCCTCCACCCCGCCCTGCTGGACGCCGCCCTGCACACCGACGCCTTCGCCCAGCCCGACGACGGACACAACGTCCTGCCGTTCGCCTGGAACGGGCTGGTCCTGCACGCCGCCGGCGCCTCCACCCTGCGGGTGCGGATCACACCGCGCGGCACCGACGTCCTGTCCCTCGTCGCGGCCGACGAGAACGGCGGACTCGTCCTCACCGTCGACTCGGTGACCTTCCGCCCGGTGGACGTCGGACAGCTCGACGCCGCCGCGACCGCCGACGAGGGCCGCGACGCCCTGTTCGGCGTCGCCTGGACCGAACTGACCGCACCCGCCCAGGCACCGGCACCCACCTGGAAGCGGGTCGCCACCGCCGCCGAGGTGACCGCGCTGAAGGGCGAGGTGCCGCAGGCCGCCGTCCTGGAACTGCACCGCTCCGGTGACGAGGACGGCGACGACACCGACGCCCTCACCCGGACCACCGCCGCCCTGGAGGTCCTCCAAGCCTGGCTGTCCGACGCGGAGTTCGAGGACGCGCGACTGCTGGTGGTGACCCGGGGCGCGGTGCCCGCGGGCGGCGCCGCCGCCGTGACCGACGCGGCCGGCGCGGCGGTCTGGGGCCTGGTCCGCGCGGCCCAGGCCGAGAACCCCGACCGGATCGTCCTGCTCGACCTGGACCCGGCCACCGACACGCCCTCCGACGACCTCGTCGCCCCGGTCCTGGCCTCCGGCGAGCCGCAGGTGGCGGTGCGCGGTGCGGCGCTGTCGGTGCCGCGCCTGGTGCGGGCGGCCGAGAGCGAGCCGGCGGTCGCGTTCCGTCCCGAGGGCACCGTCCTCGTCACCGGCGGCACCGGTTCGCTGGGCGCGCTCGTGGCCCGGCACCTGGTCGAGCGGCACGGCGTACGACACCTCGTCCTGGCCGGCCGGCGCGGACCGGAGGCCGAGGGCGCCGCCGAACTGGCGGACGAACTGGCCCAGCTGGGCGCGGAGTCGGTGTCCCTGGTCGCCGCGGACGTCTCCGACCGTACGGCGATGGCGGACCTGCTGGACTCCATCCCGGCGGAACACCCCCTGACCGGTGTGATCCACACGGCCGGTGTCCTGGACGACGGTGTGATCAGCGCCCTCACCCCCGAACGCCTCGCCCGTGTCTTCGCCCCCAAGGTGAGCGCGGTACGGCACCTGGACGAGCTGACCCGCACCCTGGACCTGACGACCTTCGCCGTCTTCTCCTCCGCCTCCGGTCTGTTCGGCTCGGCCGGCCAGGGCAACTACGCCGCCGCCAACGCCTACCTCGACGCGGTCGCCCACCAGCGCCGGGCGGCCGGACTGCCCGCCGCCTCGCTCGCCTGGGGCCTGTGGGAGCAGACCCGCGGCATGACCGCCCACCTGGGCGCCGCCGACCAGGCCCGGATGAGCCGGGGCGGGGTCCTGCCCATCGGTCCCGCCGAGGGCATGCGGCTCCTCGACGCGGCCCTGGACACCAAAGAAGCACTCCTGGTCCCCATCAAGCTGGACCTGAGGGCCCTGCGCGCCGACGCCACAGCCGGACGCGCCGTGCAGCCCCTGCTGCGCGGCCTGGTCCGCACCGGCCGCCAGCCGGTCCGCGCCACGGCCGGGGACGGCACCGGCGGACTCACCCGCCGGCTCGCCGGACTCGACCCCGCCGAGCAGGAGGCGCTGCTCCTGGACCTCGTCCGCGGTCACGTCGCGACCGTCCTCGGCCACGCCGGGGCGGAGCAGGTCGGCCCCGAGACGGCGTTCAAGGACGCCGGCTTCGACTCGCTCACCTCCGTCGAACTGCGCAACCGGCTCCGCGAGACCACCGGACTCAAACTCGCCGCCACCGTCGTGTTCGACTACCCGAACCCGCTCGCTCTGGCCCGCCACCTCCACGCGGAACTGGGCACCACCAACGACGCCCTGTCGCTGGTGCACGAAAAGATCGAGGACATCGAGTCACTGATCGCCGGACTGCTTTCCGACGAGTCCAAGAAGGCCGACATCGTGCTTCGCCTCCAGGGCCTGGTCGCGAAGTGCAACGGAGCCGTCGAGGAGACCGAGGGTTCCGCCGTGGCGGAGCAACTGGAATCCGCCTCCGCCGATGAAGTCCTCGACTTCATCAACGACGAACTCGGAATCGTCTGACCGTCACGTTTTCGCGGACCGTCAAACCCTCGGTGAGGAATGGAAGATGGCCACAGAGCAGGAACTCCTCAAGTACCTCAAGCGCGTCACGACCGAACTGCACGACCTGCGCCGACAGGTCCGGCGGAGCGCGGACGAGCCGGTCGCGATCGTCGGCATGGCCTGCCGGCTGCCCGGCGGCGTGACGACGCCGGAGGAGCTGTGGCGCCTGGTCGCCGAGGGCCGGGACGCCGTGTCCGACTTCCCCGCCGACCGCGGCTGGGACCTGGACGCCCTGTTCGACGACGACCCGGACAAAACAGGCACCACCTACGCCCGCCAGGGCGGATTCCTGCAGGACGCCGGCCTGTTCGACGCCGAGTTCTTCGGCATCTCCCCGCGCGAGGCGCTGGCGATGGACCCCCAGCAGCGCCTGCTGCTGGAAACCTCGTGGGAAGCACTCGAACAGGCCGGCATCGACCCCCTGTCGCTGAAGGGCGCGGACGTCGGCGTCTTCAACGGCATCATGGGCGTCGACTACTTCTTCGGCGGCAACCTCCCCGCGGAACTGGAGGGTTACGCCGGCACCGGCGGCGCGGGCAGCGTCGCCTCCGGCCGCGTCTCCTACGTGTTCGGCTTCGAGGGCCCGGCCGTCACCGTGGACACGGCCTGCTCCTCCTCCCTGGTCGCGATCCACCTCGCCGCCCAGGCCCTGCGGCGCGGCGAGTGCTCGATGGCCCTCGCCGGCGGCGCCACCATCATGGCCACCCCGCACACCTTCGTGGACTTCTCCCGGCAACGGGGCCTGGCCTCGGACGGCCGCTGCAAGTCGTACGCGGACGCGGCCGACGGCACGGGCTGGGCCGAGGGCGCCGGTGTGGTCGTCCTGGAGCGGCTGTCGGAGGCGCAGCGCAAGGGTCACCGGGTGCTGGCGGTGGTGCGGGGCAGCGCGGTGAACCAGGACGGCGCGTCGAACGGCCTGACGGCTCCGAACGGGCCGTCGCAGCAGCGCGTGATCCGCAAGGCGCTCGCCGCAGCGGGCCTGACTCCGGCGGACGTGGACGCGGTGGAGGGCCACGGCACGGGCACGGTTCTCGGCGACCCGATCGAAGCCCAGGCCCTGCTGGCGACCTACGGCCAGGACCGCGAACAGCCCTTGTGGCTCGGCTCGCTGAAATCCAATGTCGGCCACACCCAGGCCGCCGCCGGTGTCGCCGGCGTCATCAAGATGGTCCAGGCCCTGCGCCACGGCGTCCTGCCCGCCACCCTGCACGCCGACGAGCCCAGCACCCGCGTCGACTGGGACGCCGGCGCGGTCCGGCTCCTCCACCGGACCAGCCCCTGGCCGGAGATCGACCGGCCCCGCCGCGTGGGCGTGTCCGGCTTCGGCGTCAGCGGCACCAACGCCCACGTGATCCTGGAGCAGGCACCGGAGGAGCCCGCCACCGTGCCGGTGGCACCGACGCCGGCCGACGGTGTGGTGCCGGTCGTGCCGGTCGTGCCGGTCGTCGTGTCGGCGCGGAGTGCCGGTGCGCTGGCCGGGCAGGCGGGACGACTGGCCACCTTCACCGGCGACAGCGACACCCCGTTGACGACCCTCGCCGGGGCACTGGTCTCGCAGCGGGCACTGCTGCCCGAGCGGGCCGTGGTCGTCGCCGGATCACGGGAGGAGGCGGCGGCCGGGCTCGGGGCACTGGCCCAGGGGGAGACGGCTCCCTCGGTGGTCACCGGTTCGGCGGCCGACGGGAAGACGGTGTTCGTCTTTCCGGGCCAGGGGTCGCAACGGGTCGGTATGGGACGGGAGTTGTGCGCCCAGTACCCGGTGTTCGCGCGGGCGTTGGACGAGGCCTGTGCGGCATTGGACGCGAAGCTCGGCGCCTTCGTCGAGCACTCGGTCCGGGATGTGATCTTCGGCGACGCGGGTGAGGGTCTGCTGGACCAGACGGTGTTCACCCAGGCCGGGCTGTTCGCGGTCGAGTCGGCGTTGTTCCGGTTGGTGGAGTCGTGGGGTGTACGGCCGGATGTGGTGGCCGGGCACTCGATCGGCGAGGTCGTCGCGGCGCACGTTGCTGGCGTGCTGTCGCTGGAGGACGCGGCGGCGCTGGTCGCGGCGCGCGGCCGGCTGATGCAGGCCCTTCCGTCGGGCGGCGCGATGGTTGCCGTTTCTGCCACCGAGGCGGAGATCGCCGAACACCTGGGCGATGGTGTGGACTTGGCGGCGGTGAACGCTCCCGGCTCGGTGGTTCTGTCCGGCGGTGAGGCGTCCGTCCTGGCCGTGGCGGAGAAGCTGCGGGAGCAGGGTCGCCGCCGGGTCAAGCGGCTGACCGTGTCCCACGCCTTCCACTCGGCGCTGATGGAGCCGATGCTGGCGGAGTTCGCCGCAGCCCTGTCGGGGCTGACGTGGAACGAGCCGGCCATCCCGGTCGTGTCCAACGTGACCGGTCGGCTCGCCGAACCCGGGCAGCTGACGGACCCGGCGTACTGGGTCGACCACGTCCGTCGTCCGGTCCGTTTCGCCGAGGGGGTCAGTGCCTCGGGTGGGTCGGTGTTCCTGGAGCTGGGTCCGGGCGGTGCGCTGACGGGTGCGATCGCGGAGTCGGCGGGCGAGGACGCGGTGAGCGTGCCCGCGCTGCGCGACGAGCGAGGCGAGGCGCAGACGCTCCTGCTCTCCGTCGCGGAGCTGTTCGTGCGCGGTGCGCAGGTGGACTGGGCGGCCGTACTCCCCGAGGGGGCCACGGACGTCCACGTGGACCTGCCGACGTACGCCTTCGACCATCAGCACTACTGGCTGCGCATGGCGGAGTCGGTGGTCGACGCGGCGGCCCTGGGGCTGGCCGGTGCCGGGCATCCGCTGCTGGGCGCGGTGGTGCCGTTGCCGCAGTCGGACGGGCTGGTCCTCACCTCGCGGCTGTCCCTGCGCACGCACTCCTGGCTGGCCGATCACGCCGTCGGGGGAGTGGTGGTCGTACCCGGTGCCGGACTGGTCGAGCTGGCCGTACGCGCCGGTGACGAGGTCGGCTGCGGAGTGCTGGACGAGCTGGTGGTCGAGGCCCCGCTGATCGTGCCGGAACAGGGCGCCGTACGCGTGCAGATCACGGTCGGCGGGCCGGACGAGACCGGCGCCCGGAGTGTGGAGGTGTACGCGGCCCCCGACGGCACCGCCGAGGCGGGCGGGCCGGTCCCCTGGACCCGGCACGCCACCGGAATCCTCGCACCGGCGACCGGTGCCGCGGCGACCGGCGGCTTCGACTTCACCGCCTGGCCGCCGCCCGGCGCGGAGCGGGCGGGTACGGACGAGCTGTACGCCGAGCTGATCGCCCACGGCCACGCCTACGGGCCCCTCTTCCAGGGCCTGCGCGGGCTGTGGCGGCGCGGCGACGAACTGTTCGCCGAGGCCGCCCTGGCGGAGGAGGACCAGACCGAGGCCGACCGGTACGGCGTGCACCCGGCGCTGCTGGACGCCGTCCTGCACCCCGCCGTCCGGGAAGCCGTCGCCGGCGACACCGCCCAGGTGTGGCAGCCGCTGGAGTGGAACAGGGTCGTCCTGCACGCCACGGGCGCCACGGTGCTGCGCGCCCGGCTCGTACGGTCCACCGCGGGCGTCGTGTCGGTCGAGGCCGCCGACGAGACCGGTGCCCCGGTCCTGACGGCGGACGCCGTGACCCTGCGACCGGTCCCCGCGGACCGCCTGGCGACGGCGGAGCCCGTCACCGGCGTGGACGACGCGCTCTTCCGGGTGGAGTGGACCGAGCTGCCCGCACCCCGGCCGACCCCGGCGGCACCGGAATGGGTCGCGCTGTCCGACCCGAGCAAGCTGACGGCTCTGGCGGACGGCGCCGAACCGCCGGCCGCCGCCGTGCTCGACTGCGCCGGGGACGGCGGCGACGACACCGCGGCGCTCACCCTGACCAGCAGGGCACTGGGCGTCGTCCAGGCCTGGCTGGCCGAGCCGAGGCTGGAGGGAACGCGCCTCGTCGTCCGTACGAGGGGCGCCGTGCCCGCCGGCGGCGAGCTGATGGTGACCGACCCGGCCGCCGCGGCGGTCTGGGGTCTGGTCCGGGTCGCGCAGGCGGAGAACCCGGATCGGATCGTCCTGCTCGACACCGATGTCGAGGAGGGTGCGGACGTGGAGTCGGTGCTCGCCGCGGTCCTGGCCGTCGGTGAGCCGCAGGTCGCGGTCCGCGGCGGGCGTCTGTTCGTGCCGAGGCTCGCCCGTGTCGCGCCGGCCGGGGCGCCGGTCGTCTTCGACCCGGCGGGGTCGGTGCTGATCACGGGCGGTACCGGCTCCCTGGGTGCGCTGGTGGCGCGGCACCTGGTCGAGCGGCACGGGGTACGGCATCTGGTGCTGGCCAGTCGGCGGGGCTTGGCGGCCGAGGGTGCCGTGGAGCTGGCGGCCGGGCTGTCGGAGTCGGGTGCGGAGTCGGTGTCCGTGGTGGCGTGCGATGTGTCGGACCGGGCGTCGGTGGCCGAACTGCTGACCTCCCTGTCGGCGGAGCGCCCCCTGACGGGTGTCGTGCATACGGCTGGTGTGCTGGACGACGGGGTGATCGGCGCGTTGACGCCCGAGCGGCTGGCAGGCGTGTTCGCCCCCAAGGCCGGTGCGGTCGCCCACCTGGACGAGCTGACACGTCAACTCGCTCCGCAACTCGGCGCGTTCATCGTCTTCTCGTCGGCTGCGGGGGTGTTCGGCTCGGCGGGACAGGGCAACTACGCGGCGGCGAACGCGTATCTGGACGCGGTGGTGCAGCGTCGGCGGGCCGCCGGACTGCCGGGTGTGTCACTGGCGTGGGGTCTGTGGGAGCAGGCCACCGGCATGACCGCCCACCTCGACACCGCCGACCAGGCGCGCATGAACCGCGGCGGATTCCAGGCGATCAACCCCGAGGAGGGCCTGGACCTGTTCGACGCGGCCCTGCGCACCGGTGACAGCCTCCTCGTCCCCATCAAGCTGGATCTGCGGGCCGTACGCGCCGAGGCGGCGGCCGGCGGCGAGATACCGTCCCTGCTGCGCACGCTGATCCCCCACAGCCGGCGGGCCGCCGCCCGTATCGCCGCCGGTCGCGGCAGCGGTCTGGCCGGCCGGCTCGCGGGTCTGACCCCGGCCGAGCAGGAAGCCCTGCTCCTGGACCTGGTCCGCACCCACGTCGCGACCGTGCTCGGTCACAGCGGCCCCGACAAGGTCAAGGCCGACAAGGCGTTCAAGGACGCCGGCTTCGACTCCCTCACCGCCGTCCAGCTGCGCAACCGGCTCCGCGAGACCACCCGGCTCAGCCTCCCGGCCACCCTCGTCTACGACTACCCGACCCCGCTCGCGCTCGCCCGCTACCTCCGCGACGAACTGGACGGGCTGAACGGCAACGTGGCCGGCGCGGCGGCCCCCACGGTCGTCGTGGCCGACCCGGACGAGCCGATCGCCGTCGTCGGCATGGCCTGCCGGCTGCCCGGCGGCGTCAACAGCCCCGAGGAACTGTGGCGGCTGGTGGCCGAGGGCCGCGACGCCATCTCCGGCTTCCCCGCCGACCGCGGCTGGGACGTGGACGATGTCTTCGACACCGACCCCGAGAACATCGGCACGTCCTACGTCGACCAGGGCGGCTTCCTGCACGAGGCCGGCCTGTTCGACGCGGGCTTCTTCGGTATCTCGCCGCGTGAGGCGCTGGCGATGGACCCGCAGCAGCGGCTGCTCCTGGAAACGTCCTGGGAGGCGCTGGAGCGGGCGGGCGTCGACCCGTCCGCGCTGAAGGGCACCGACGTCGGCGTGTTCTCCGGCGTGATGACCCAGGGCTACGGCATCGGCGGTGACATCCCGCCCGAGCTGGGCGGCTTCACGGCCACCGGCTCCGCGGTGAGCGTGGCCTCGGGCCGAGTGTCGTACGTCTTCGGCTTCGAGGGCCCCGCGGTCACCGTGGACACCGCCTGCTCCTCCTCCCTGGTCGCCATGCACCTCGCGGCCCAGGCGCTGCGGCAGGGCGAGTGCTCCCTCGCGCTGGCAGGCGGCGCGACCATCATGGCGACCCCCGGCACCTTCGTGGAGTTCTCCCGGCAGCGGGCCCTCGCCCCCGACGGCCGCTGCAAGGCCTTCTCCTCGACCGCCGACGGCACCGGCTGGGCCGAAGGTGTCGGCGTGGTCGTCCTGGAACGCCTCTCGGAGGCGCGCCGCAAGGGCCATCGCGTCCTCGCCGTGCTGCGCGGCAGCGCGGTCAACCAGGACGGCGCCTCCAACGGCCTCACCGCCCCCAACGGCCCCTCCCAGCAGCGGGTCATCCGCCGGGCGCTCGCGGCGGCAGGGCTGACCGCGACCGAGGTCGACGCGGTGGAGGCCCACGGCACGGGCACCGCGCTCGGCGACCCCATCGAGGCCCAGGCGCTGCTGGCGACCTACGGCCGTGACCGCGAAGAACCCTTGTGGCTGGGCTCGGTGAAGTCCAACATCGGCCACACGCAGGCCGCCGCAGGTGTCGCCGGTGTGATCAAGATGGTTGAGGCCCTACGACACGGCGTCCTGCCCCCGACCCTGCACGTGGCGGAACCCACCCCGCAGGTCGACTGGTCGGCCGGCGCCGTCGAACTGCTCACCGAGGCCCGCCAGTGGCCGGACACCGGGCGCCCGCGCCGCGTCGGCGTCTCCTCCTTCGGCCTGAGCGGCACCAACGCCCACCTCATCTTCGAGCAGGCCCCGGAGGAGCCCGTCGCCCCTCGGGAGCCGCATGACGGAGTCGTACCGCTGGTGGTCTCGGCCGCCTCCGAGGGCGCGCTGTCCGGCCAGGCGGAGCGGCTGGCCGCCTTCGTCGGCGACACCGACGCCTCGCCGGCGGAGGTCGCGGGGGCGCTGGCGGCTCGGCGGGCGGTGCTGTCGGAGCGGGCCGTGGTCGTCGCCGGGTCCCGGGAGGAGGCGGTCGCCGGGCTGAGCGCGCTGGCGCGAGGGGAGTCCGCGGCCGGTCTGGTCACCGGTGGTGCGGGTGCGGTGTCCGGGCGGACGGTGCTGGTGTTCCCGGGTCAGGGTTCGCAGTGGCTGGGGATGGGCCGGGAGTTGCTGGAGTCCTCGCCGGTGTTCGCGGAGCGGGTCGGGGAGTGTGCCCGGGCTCTGGGGCCGTGGGTGGACTGGGACTTGACGGCCGTTCTTCGGGGGGATGTCGACCTGCTGGGTCGGGTGGATGTCGTCCAGCCGGCGAGTTTCGCGGTGATGGTCGGTCTGGCGGCTGTGTGGGCGTCGGTGGGTGTGGTGCCGGATGCGGTGGTGGGTCACTCGCAGGGGGAGATCGCGGCCGCCTGTGTCGCCGGGGCGCTGTCCTTGGAGGACGCCGCCCGGATTGTCGCGGTGCGTAGTCAGGTGATCGCGGGGGAGTTGGCGGGCCGGGGTGGGATGGCGTCGGTGGCGCTGTCCGAGGCGGAGGCTTCCGTTCGTATTGGCGAGTGGGCTGGGCGGGTGGAGGTAGCGGCCGTCAACGGTCCGACGTCCGTGGTGATCGCCGGTGACGCCGAGGCGTTGGACGAGGCTCTGGTGGCGCTGGAGGCCGACGGTGTCCGCGTCCGCCGCGTGGCGGTGGACTACGCTTCCCACACCCGCCATGTGGAGGCGATCGAGGGCGCGTTGGCGGAGGCGTTCGCGGACATCCGCAGCCAGGCGCCGCTGGTGCCGTTCTTCTCCACGGTGACTGGTGAGTGGGTGCGTGAGGCGGGCGTCCTCGACGGCGGTTACTGGTACCGCAACCTGCGCAGTCAGGTCCGTTTCGGCCCGGCTGTCGAGGCCCTCCTCGCCGAGGGTCACACGGTGTTCATCGAGTCCAGTGCCCACCCGGTCCTGGTCCAGCCGGTCAGCGAGATCGTCGACGCCACGCGCGCGGACGCGGTGGTCACCGGGTCCCTGCGCCGAGAAGAGGGCGGACCGCGGCGGCTGTTGACGTCGATGGCCGAGGTGTTCGTCAGGGGTGTGGCGGTGGACTGGACGGGCGTCCTGCCCGCCGGTGCCGACGGCGCGCAGGTGGACCTGCCGACGTACGCCTTCGACCACCGCCACTACTGGCTGAAGCCCACTCCCGCGGCGGACGCGGCCTCCCTCGGGCAGGCGGGCGCCGACCACCCCCTGCTCGGCGCCGTAGTCGAAGTGCCGGAGACCGGAGGCGTGTTGTGCACGTCCCGGCTGTCCCTGCGTACGCACCCCTGGCTGGCGGACCACGCGGTCGGCGGGGCCGTGCTCGTGCCCGGTACCGGGCTGGTGGAGCTGGCCGTGCGGGCCGGTGACGAGGTGGGCTGCGGGGTCCTGGAGGAACTGGTCATCGAGGCCCCGCTGGTGCTTCCGGAGCAGGGCGGGGTGCGCGTCCAGGTCGCCGTCGGCGGCCCCGAGGAGACGGGCACCCGTACGGTCGCCGTGTACTCGGCACCCGAGGACGCCACCGGAGACATCGGCGTCGACGCCTGGACCCGGCACGCCACCGGCACCCTGACCGCGCCGGCACCGGCCGACCCCGCCCAGCCGGTCGCCGACCTCGCCGTGTGGCCGCCCACCGGCGCACGGCAGGTGGACGTCTCCGGCGGCTACGAGCTGCTGGCCGCGGCCGGCTATGGCTACGGGCCCGTCTTCCAGGGCGTACGGGCCCTGTGGCGGCGCGGTGACGATCTCTTCGCCGAGGTCGTGCTGCCCGAGGACCAGCGGGCCGGCGCCGCCCGGTTCGGCATCCATCCGGCGCTGCTCGATGCCGCGCTGCACCCCGCGATGCTGGATGTGGCGCTCGCCGACCCCGAGGGCGAGAACCGCACCGACGACGGGAACGGCGTGCACCTCCCGTTCGGCTGGAACGGGCTGCGCCTGCACGCGGCCGGCGCCTCGGTGCTGCGCGTGCGCCTGACCCGGTCCGCGCCCGACGCCCTGTCCCTGGACGCGGCGGACGAGACCGGTGCGCCGGTGCTCACGCTGCGCTCGCTGGTCTCCCGGGCCGTGTCCGCCGACCAGCTCGGCGCGGCGGCCGACGACAGCCGGCAGTCCCTGTTCCGCGTCGACTGGACGGAGCTGCCCGGGACCGCGGAACCGGGCACCGACCTGCCGCCCGCCTGGGTCCCGATCACCGAGCCCGCGCACGTGGCCGCGCTGACCGACGGCTCGGGCGTGCCCCCGGTGGTGGTGCTGGAAGCCGACCGTACCGGGACGGCGGACGACGTGGCGGCGCTGGCCCTGACGGGCCGGGTGCTGGAGATCGTCCAGGCGTGGCTGGCCGGCCCCGGTCTCGAAGCGGCCCAGCTGGTCGTCGTCACCCGGGGTGCGGTGCCCGCCGGCGGCGAGCGGACGGTGACCGACCAGGCCGCCGCTGCGGTCTGGGGTCTGGTCCGGGTCGCGCAGGCGGAGAACCCGGATCGGATCGTCCTGCTCGACACCGATGTCGAGGAGGGTGCGGACGTGGAGTCGGTGCTCGCCGCGGTCCTGGCCGTCGGTGAGCCGCAGGTCGCGGTCCGCGGCGGTCGTCTGTTCGTGCCGAGGCTCGCCCGTGTCGCGCCGGCCGGGGCGCCGGTCGTCTTCGACCCGGCGGAGTCGGTGCTGATCACGGGCGGCACGGGCGTGCTGGGTGCGCTGGTGGCGCGGCACCTGGTCGAGCGGCACGGGGTACGGCATCTGGTGCTGGCCAGTCGGCGGGGCTTGGCGGCCGAGGGTGCCGTGGAGCTGGCGGCCGGGCTGTCGGAGTCGGGTGCGGAGTCGGTGTCCGTGGTGGCGTGCGATGTGTCGGACCGGGCGTCGGTGGCCGAACTGCTGACCTCGGTGACGGCGGAACGTCCGTTGTCCGGTGTGGTGCATACGGCTGGTGTCCTGGACGACGGGGTGATCGGCGCGTTGACGCCCGAGCGGCTGGCAGGCGTGTTCGCCCCGAAGGTGGCCGCCGTCACCCACCTGGACGAGCTGACGCGCGAAATCGCCCCGGATCTCGGTGCGTTCGTTGTGTTCTCGTCGGCTGCGGGGGTGTTCGGTTCGGCGGGACAGGGCAACTACGCGGCGGCGAACGCGTATCTGGACGCGGTGGTGCAGCGTCGGCGGGCCGCCGGGCTGCCGGGTGTGTCACTGGCGTGGGGTCTGTGGGAGCAGGCCACCGGCATGACCGCCCACCTCGACACCGCCGACCAGGCCCGGGTGAAGCGGAGCCGCAGCCGGACCATCACCTCAGACGAGGGCCTGGACCTGTTCGACGCCGCTCTGCGCACCGGCGACCCCCTGCTCGTCCCGATCAAGCTCGACCTGCGGTCCCTGCGTGCCGACGCGGCGGCCGGGCGTGGCGTACCGTCCCTGCTGCGCGGCCTGGTCAAGGTGGCCCGGCAGGTCGCACGGGCAGCCGCCGCCACCGACACCACCGGCGAACTCGCCGGGCGACTCGCCGGGTTGGACGCGGCGGAGCAGGAGGCGCTGCTGCTGGACCTGGTGCGGACGCACGCGGCGACCGTGCTCGCCCACGCGGGCCCCGAGGGCGTCAAGCCGGACACGGCGTTCCGTGACTCGGGCTTCGACTCGCTCACCTCCGTCGAACTGCGCAACCGGCTCCGCGAGGCCACCGGCCTCAAGCTGCCCGCCACCGTCGTCTTCGACCATCCCACCCCGCTCGCCCTGGCCCGTCACCTGCACGGCGAGCTGGGCGAGACGGCGCCGCTCGACCCCGCCCTCGCCCCGCCCCGCGCAACTGCACTCGCCGACCCGGACGAGCCGATCGCGATCGTCGGCATGGCGTGCCGCCTGCCTGGCGGTGTCAACAGCCCGGAAGACCTGTGGCGGTTGGTGTTCGAGGGCCGCGACGCGATGTCCGGCTTCCCCGACGACCGCGGCTGGGACCTGGAGGGCCTGTTCGACGCCGACCCCGACAAGGCCGGCACGTCGTACGTCGACCAGGGCGGCTTCCTGCACGAGGCGGCCCTGTTCGACGCCGGCTTCTGGGGGATCTCGCCGCGTGAGGCGCTGGCGATGGACCCGCAGCAGCGGCTGCTCCTCGAAACGTCCTGGGAGGCGCTGGAGCGGGCCGGCATCGACCCCCTGTCGTTGAAGGGCACGGACGTCGGCGTGTTCTCCGGCCTGATGGGCCAGGGCTACGGCTCCGGCGGCGACATCCCCGCCGAACTGGAAGGGTTCGTCACCACCGGCGCCGGCAGCAGCGTGGCCTCGGGCCGGGTGTCGTACGTCTTCGGCTTCGAAGGCCCCGCCGTGACCGTGGACACGGCCTGCTCCTCCTCCCTGGTCGCCATGCACCTCGCGGCCCAGGCCCTGCGCAGCGGCGAGTGCTCCCTGGCCCTGGCCAGCGGCGCGGCCGTGATGTCCAGCCCCGGCGCCTTCGTCCAGTTCTCCCGGCAGCGGGGTCTGGCCTCGGACGGCCGCTGCAAGTCGTACGCGGACGCGGCCGACGGCACGGGCTGGGCGGAAGGTGCCGGTGTGGTCGTCCTGGAGCGGCTGTCGGAGGCGCAGCGCAAGGGTCACCGGGTGCTGGCGGTGGTGCGGGGCAGCGCGGTGAACCAGGACGGCGCGTCCAACGGCCTGACCGCCCCCAACGGGCCGTCCCAGCAGCGCGTGATCCGCAAGGCGCTCGCCGCAGCGGGCCTGACTCCGGCGGACGTGGACGCGGTGGAGGGCCACGGCACGGGCACGGTTCTCGGCGACCCGATCGAGGCGCAGGCCCTCCTCGCCACCTACGGCAAGGACCGCGACCCGGAACGGCCGCTGTGGCTGGGCTCGTTGAAGTCCAACATCGGTCACACCCAGGCCGCCTCCGGTGTGGCCGGCGTGATCAAGATGGTGGAGGCGATGCAGCACGGCGTCCTGCCGCCCACGCTGCACGTGGACGCGCCGTCGTCCCAGGTGGACTGGACGTCCGGGGCGGTCGAACTCCTCACCGAGGCGCGTGACTGGCCCGAGACGGGACGCCCCCGCCGGGTCGGCGTCTCCTCCTTCGGACTGAGCGGCACGAACGCCCATCTCATCCTGGAACAGGCACCGGAAGAGCCCACCACGGAGGAACCGGTCCTGCCGTCCGGCGGTGTGGTACCTCTGGTGCTGTCGGCACGGAGCGCCGGTGCGCTGGCCGGACAGGCCGGGCGAATGGCCACCTTCGTCGGCGGAACCGATGCGCCACTGGCGGCTGTTGCGGGGGCGCTGGTGTCCCGGCGGGCAGTGCTGTCCGAGCGGGCCGTGGTCGTCGCCGGGTCGTCGGAGGAGGCGGTGGCCGGACTGGAGTCGGTGGCTGCCGGCGAGTCCTCACCGCTTGTGGTCACGGGCTCGGACACCGACGGGAAGGCGGTGTTCGTGTTCCCGGGGCAGGGGTCGCAACGGATGGGTATGGGCCGGGAGTTGTACGCCCAGTACCCGGTGTTCGCGCGGGCGTTGGACGAGGCGTGCGCCGCCCTGGACGGGCAGCTGGGTGCGGGGCACTCGGTCCGGGATGTGATCTTCGGCGACGCGGGTGAGGGTCTGCTGGACCAGACGGTGTTCACCCAGGCCGGGCTGTTCGCGGTGGAGTCGGCGTTGTTCCGGTTGGTGGAGTCGTGGGGTGTACGGCCGGATGTGGTGGCCGGGCACTCGATCGGCGAGGTCGTCGCGGCGCATGTGGCCGGGGTGCTGTCGCTGGAGGACGCGGCGGCGCTGGTCGCTGCGCGCGGCCGGCTGATGCAGGCCCTTCCGCCGGGCGGTGCGATGGTTGCCGTTTCTGCCACCGAGGCGGAGATCGCCGAACACCTCGGCGGTGGTGTGGACTTGGCGGCGGTGAACGCGCCCGGCTCGGTGGTTCTGTCCGGCGGTGAGGCGTCCGTCCTGGCCGTCGCGGAGAAGCTCCGTGAGCAGGGCCGCCGGGTCAAGCGGCTGACCGTCTCCCACGCCTTCCACTCGGCGCTGATGGAGCCGATGCTGGCGGAGTTCGCCGAGGCGCTGTCGGGGCTGACCTGGAACGAGCCGGCCATCCCGGTCGTGTCCAACGTGACCGGTCGGCTCGCCGAACCCGGGCAGCTGACGGACCCGGCGTACTGGGTCGACCACGTCCGTCGTCCGGTCCGTTTCGCCGAGGGGGTCAGTGCCTCGGGTGGGTCGGTGTTCCTGGAGCTGGGTCCGGGCGGTGCGCTGACCGGTGCGATCGCGGAGTCGGCGGGCGAGGACGCGGTGAGCGTGCCCGCGTTGCGCGACGAGCGAGGCGAGGCGCAGACGCTCCTGCTGTCCGTCGCGGAGCTGTTCGTGCGCGGTGCGCAGGTGGACTGGGCGGCCGTGCTCCCCGAGGGGGCCACGGACGTCCATGTGGACCTGCCGACGTACGCCTTCGAGCACCGCCACTACTGGCTCCGGATGGCCCCCGCCACCGACGCGGTCGCGCTCGGCCAGAGCACGGCGAACCACCCGCTGCTGGGTGCGGTGGTGCCGTTGCCGCAGTCGGACGGCCTGGTGTTCACCTCGCGGTTGTCCCTGCGCACGCACTCCTGGCTGGCGGACCACGCCGTCGGAGGAGTGGTGGTCGTGCCTGGTGCCGGGCTGGTGGAGCTGGCCGTGCGGGCCGGTGACGAGGTCGGCTGCGGTGTCGTGGAGGAGCTGCTGATCGAGGCTCCGCTGGTCGTGCCCGAGCAGGGCGGTGTGCGGGTGCAGGTCACGGTCGAAGCCCCCGACGCGGAGGGCCGCCGTCCGGTGACCGTCCACTCCGTGAGGGAGGACGCCGTCGGCGAGACCGGCGCGGACGCGTGGACCCGGCACGCCACCGGAAGTCTCACCGGTACGCCGACCGCTGCCGACGCCGGTACGCCGACCACTCCCGATGCCTTCGACTTCAGCGCCTGGCCCCCGCCCGGCGCGCAGGCGGAGGACCTGTCCGGTGCGGACGAGCGGCTGCTCCGGCACGGCTACGAGTACGGCCCGGCCTTCCAGGGGCTGCGGGCGCTGTGGCGGCGTGGCGACGAGCTGTTCGCCGAGGTCGCCCTGCCGGACGGACAGCGGGACGCGGCGGCCCGGTTCGGCATCCACCCCGCTCTGCTGGACGCGGCCCTGCACCCGGCGCTGCTGGATGCCGCGGCGGCGGACGACGCCGAGGTCTGGCAGCCGCTGGAGTGGAGCCGGCTGGTGCTGCACGCCGAGGGAGCTACGGCGCTGCGCGTGCGTCTGGCGCGGTCCGCCTCCGGCGCCCTGGCGGTCCAGGCCGCCGACGAGGCCGGTGGCACGGTCGTCACGGCGGAGGCCGTCACGCTACGGCCGGTCCCGGCCGAGCAGCTCGAAGCGGCGGCCGGCGTGTCCGGCACCGATGCGTTGTTCCGGGTGGAGTGGAGTGAGCTGCCGTCCGTGGCTGGTGCTGGTGCTGGTGCTGGTGCTGGTGCTGGTGGGGTGTCGGTGGTGGATGCCCGGGGGGCCGGGGAGGCTCCGGTGGTGTTGGTGGGGCGGGTGTTGGCGGCCGTGCAGGCGTGGCTCGCGGACGATCAGGCCGCTGAGGACGGTCGGTTGGTGGTGGTGACCCGGGGTGCGGTGCCGGCCGGGGGTGAGGAGGCGGTCACCGATCCTGGTGGTGCGGCTGTCTGGGGTCTGGTGCGGGCCGCGCAGGCGGAGAACCCGGACCGGATCGTGCTTGTCGACACCGACTCGGAGGACGTAGGCCTCGATGCGGTGCTGGCGACCGGTGAGCCGCAGGTGGCCGTTCGTGGCACGGCGCTGTACGTACCACGCCTCGCCCGTGCCGCCGGGGCCGCCTCGGCCGAGCCGGTGCTGGACCCGGAGGGTACGGTCCTGATCACCGGCGGCACCGGAATGCTCGGCGCCGCGGTCGCCCGGCGCCTGGTCGAGCGGCACGGCGTGCGGCATCTGCTGCTGGCGAGCCGGCGGGGTCCGGAGGCCGAGGGCGCGGATCGGCTCGTCGCCGAACTCGGGGAGCGGGGTGCCACCGTATCGGTGGTCGCCTGCGACGTCACCGATCGTGACGCGGTCGCCGCGCTCCTCGCCGCCGTACCGGACGCGCATCCGCTGACCGGTGTCGTCCACGCGGCGCGCGTCTTCGACGCCGGGGTGATCGGCGAGATGGACCAGGACCGGATGGCCCGGGTCTTCGCGCCGAAGGTGACGGCCGTCCAGCACCTGGACGAGTTGACCCGCGAACTCGCCCCCGACCTGGCCGCGTTCGTTCTGCTCTCCTCCGCCTCCTCGGTCTTCCTGGGTGCGGGCACCGGCGGCTACGCGGCGGCCAACGCCTGTCTGGACGCGGTCGCCCACCAGCGCCGGGTGGCCGGTCTGCCCGCCGTCTCGCTGGCCTGGGGCCCGTGGGAGCCGACGGGCGGCCAGGACACGGCCGCCGGAGAGGCCGTACGGAACCGGACCGGCCGGCGCGGGGGCGTCGTACCGCTCACGCTCGCGGAGGCCATGGAGCTGTTCGACGCGGCACTGCCGACGAATGAGGCGCTGGTGGTGCCCGTGAAACTGGACCTGCGGGCGCTGCGCGCCGACGCCGCGCTGGGTGCCGGTGTCGCCCCCTTGCTCCGGGGCCTGGTGCGGACCGGGCGGAAGACGGCCCGGGCCGGTGCCGGGGACTCCGGCGGACTCGCCCGCAAGCTGGCCGCGCTGGACCCGGCCGAGCGGGAGACCCTGCTGCTGGCGCTGGTCCAAGGACAGGTGGCGACCGTCCTCGGGCACACCGGGGCGGACCAGGTCAGGGCCGAGACGGCGTTCAAGGACGCCGGGTTCGACTCCCTCACCTCCGTCGAACTGCGCAACCGGCTCCGAGAGGCTACCGGCCTCAGCCTGCCCGCCACCGCCGTCTTCGACTACCCCACCCCGCTCGCCCTCGCCCGCTACCTGCACGACCGGCTGGCCCCGGGTGACCAGGCCGCCCCGACCACGCACCCCCTGCTCGCCGAACTCAGCAAGCTGGAGGCGCTGTTGGCCGACACCGCACCCGACGACGCCACCCGCGCCCAGGTCGCCGCCCGGCTCCAGGGCCTGCTGACCACCTGGTCCACGGCGAACGTCACCGAGCAGGACGCCGAGGAGGACGTGGACTTCGACTCTGCCTCCGACGACGAACTGTTCGAGCTGATCGACACCGAGTTCGGCCACTAGCCACCAGGCGCCGGCCGACCCCGGCCGGCGCCACCCGCAGCCGCACGTCCCCGCACCCGCACGTCCCCGCACTCCCGCGTCCACGCCCGCCCCGCAGTCCACCTGACGCCTTAGCCCCACTAGGAGCTGACCCGCAATGGCGGATGAAAGCAAGCTTCGCGACTACCTCAAGCGCGTTCTCGCCGACGCGCGCCGCTCCCAGCAACGCGTCCGTGAACTTGAGGCCGAGAAGGCGGAGCCGATCGCGATCGTGGGCATGGCGTGCCGGCTGCCCGGCGGGGTGACCGGCCCCGACGACCTGTGGCGGCTCGTCCGCGAACGCGGCGACGGCGTCTCCGGGTTCCCGACCGACCGGGGCTGGGACCTGGAGGAGCTGTTCGACGCCGACCCGGACAAGACGGGCAAGTCCTACGTCGACCAGGGCGGCTTCCTGCACGAGGCGGCCCTCTTCGACGCCGGACTGTTCGGGATCTCGCCGCGTGAAGCCGTGGCGATGGACCCCCAGCAGCGGCTCCTCCTCGAAATGTCCTGGGAGGCCCTGGAGCGGGCCGGTATCGACGCGCTGACCCTGAAGGGCTCGGACACCGGTGTGTTCGTGGGCGTCATCAACGAGGGCTACGCCACCGGCGGCCCGGTCCCGCCGGAGCTGGAGGGCTTCACCGGCACCGGTACCACCGGAAGCGTGGCCTCGGGCCGTATCTCGTACGTCTTCGGCCTCGAAGGCCCCGCCGTCACCGTGGACACCGCCTGCTCCTCCTCTCTGGTCGCCATGCACCTCGCGGCCCAGGCCCTGCGGCGCGGTGAGTGCTCCATGGCCCTGGCCGGCGGCGCCACCGTCATGGCCGGCCCCGGTATGTTCATGCAGTTCTCGCGGCAGCGGGCACTGGCCGCCGACGGCCGCTGCAAGTCGTACGCCGATGCGGCCGACGGGACCGGCTGGGCCGAGGGCGCGGGCGTGGTCGTCCTGGAGCGGCTGTCCGACGCCCGTCGCAACGGCCACCGGGTGCTGGCCGTCGTCCGCGCGTCGGCCGTCAACCAGGACGGCGCGTCGAACGGCCTGACCGCGCCCAACGGTCCCTCCCAACAGCGCGTCATCCGCAAGGCCCTGGCAGAGGCGGGGCTGACCCCGGCGGACGTGGACGTGGTCGAGGGCCACGGCACGGGCACGGTCCTCGGCGACCCGATCGAGGCGCAGGCCCTCCTCGCCACCTACGGCAAGGACCGCGAACAGCCCCTGTGGCTCGGCTCGTTGAAGTCCAACATCGGCCACACCCAGGCCGCCGCCGGTGTCGCCGGCGTCATCAAGATGGTCCAGGCGATGCGGCACGGAGTCCTGCCCCCCACACTGCACGTCGACACCCCCTCCTCCCAGGTCGACTGGTCGGCCGGGGCGGTCGAGCTGCTGACCGAGGAGCGGGAGTGGCCCCAGACCGGCCGCCCGCGCCGGGCCGGCGTCTCCTCCTTCGGTGTCAGCGGCACCAACGCGCACCTGATCCTGGAAGAGCCCCCGGAGGAACCGCCGGCCGCGGAGCCGGTACCCCCGGTCGACGGCGTGGTCCCGCTGGTGGTGTCGGCGGCCTCCGAAGGAGCCCTGGCGGGTCAGGCCGGGCGCCTGGCCGCGTTCACCGCCGACACGGACGCGGCCCTCGCGGATCTCGCGGCCGCTCTCGTCTCCCAACGAGCCCTGCTCGGCGAACGGGCCGTGATCGTCGCCGGGTCCCGGGAGGAGGCGGTGGCCGGACTGAGCGCGCTGGCGAACGGGGAGAACAGCCCCGCGGTGGTGACCGGTGGTGCGGGTGCGGTGGCCGGGCGGGCGGTGCTGGTGTTCCCGGGTCAGGGTTCGCAGTGGCTGGGGATGGGCCGGGAGCTGCTGGAGTCCTCGCCGGTGTTCGCGGAGAGGGTCGGGGAGTGTGCCCGGGCTCTGGAGCCGTGGGTGGACTGGGACTTGACGGCCGTTCTTCGGGGGGATGTCGACCTGCTGGGTCGGGTGGATGTCGTCCAGCCGGCGAGTTTCGCGGTGATGGTCGGTCTGGCGGCTGTGTGGGCGTCGGTGGGTGTGGTGCCGGATGCGGTGGTGGGTCACTCGCAGGGGGAGATCGCGGCCGCTTGTGTCGCCGGGGCGCTGTCCTTGGAGGACGCGGCGCGGATCGTGGCCGTTCGTAGTCAGGTGATCGCGGGGGAGTTGGCGGGCCGGGGCGGGATGGCGTCGGTGGCGCTGTCCGAGGCGGAGGCTTCCGTTCGTATTGCCGAGTGGGCTGGGCGGGTGGAGGTAGCGGCCGTCAACGGTCCGACGTCCGTGGTGATCGCCGGTGACGCCGAGGCGTTGGACGAGGCTCTGGTGGCGCTGGAGGCCGACGGTGTCCGCGTCCGTCGGGTCGCGGTGGACTACGCTTCCCACACCCGCCATGTGGAGGCGATCGAGGGCGCGTTGGCGGAGGCGTTCGCGGACATCCGCAGCCAGGCGCCGCTGGTGCCGTTCTTCTCCACGGTCACCGGTGAGTGGGTGCGTGAGGCGGGCGTCCTCGACGGCGGTTACTGGTACCGCAACCTGCGCAGTCAGGTCCGCTTCGGCCCGGCCGTCGAGGCCCTCCTCGCCGAGGGACACACGGTGTTCATCGAGTCCAGCGCCCACCCGGTCCTCGTCCAGCCGGTCAACGAGATCGTGGACGAGACGACGGCCGAGTCCGACGCCGTCGTCACCGGCTCACTGCGCCGCGAAGAGGGCGGCATACGGCGGCTGTTGACGTCGATGGCCGAGCTGTTCGTCAAGGGCCTGGCGGTGGACTGGGTGGCCGTCCTGCCCGAAGGCGGCGGCGACACCCCTGTCGACCTGCCGACGTACGCCTTCGACCACCGCCACTACTGGCTCCGGCTGAACGGAGCGACCGATGCCACCGCCCTCGGGCAGGCGCCCACGGACCACCCGTTGATCGGTGCGGTCGTGGAGGTGCCCGAGACCGGCGGTGTGTTGTGCACCTCCAGGCTGTCCCTGCGCACGCACCCCTGGCTGGCGGATCACAGGGCCGGCGGGGTGGTCCTCGTCCCCGCCGCGGCCCTGGTCGAGCTGGCCGTGCGGGCCGGGGACGAGGTCGGGTGCGGAGCCCTCGACGAACTCACGGTCGCCGCCCCGCTGGTGCTGCCGGAACAGGGAGGGCTACGCGTCCAGGTCGCGGTCGGCGGCGTGGACGAGAGCGGCTGCCGCACGGTCACCGTGTACTCGACCCGCGAGGACGCCACCGAGGTGATCGGGGCGGAGGCCTGGGTCCGGCACGCCACCGGTGTGCTGACGGCGACGCCCAAGCCCGGCGAGAGCCCGCAGGGCGACTTCGGCGCCTGGCCGCCGCCCGGTGCCCAGCGCGTCGACGTGGAGTCGCTGTACGGCGGTCTGGTCCGGCACGGTTACGAGCACGGGCCCGCCTTCCAGGCCGTACGGGGGCTCTGGCGGCTCGGTGAGGAGATCCTGGCCGAGGTCGCCGTACCCGAGGACGAGCGTGAGGAGGCCCGGCGGTTCGGGCTCCACCCGGCGCTGCTGGACGCGGCCCTGCACCCGGCGCTGCTGGACGCGGCCGTGGCCGACGGCGGCTCGGGGGTGTGGCAGTACCTGACCTGGCGCGGTCTCGCGCTGCACGCCGTCGGCGCCACGGCGCTGCGGGTACGGATCACGCCGCACGGCCGGGACGCGCTGGCGCTGGAGGCGGTCGACCAGGCCGGCGGGCTGGTGCTGCGCGCGGACTCGGCGGAGCTTCGCCCGCTGGCCGCCGGACAGTTGGAGACGGCCGCGGGCACGGCGAGCGACGACTCGCTGTTCCGCGTCGAGTGGACCGCGCTGCCCGCAGCCGACGCGCAGGCGGGCGAGCCGCCGACCTGGGCCCGGGTGCGCTCGGCCGCCGACATCACCGCCCTGGCGGAGGGCGCCGCGGCTGAACTGCCCGCGCTCGTCGTCCTGGAGGCCTTCGCGGCCCACGACCACGGCGCGGACGACCCGGCGCTGGCGTTGACGAACCGGGTGCTGGCGGCCGTGCAGACCTGGCTGGCCGCTCCCGCCCTGGAGCCGACCCGGCTGGTGGTGGCCACCCGGGGTGCGGTGCCGGCCGGCGCCGACGGCGCGGTGACCGATCCCGCGGGCGGCGCGGTGTGGGGCCTGATCCGGGCCGCGCAGTCCGAGAACCCGGACCGCATCCTGCTCCTCGACATCGACCCCGACATCGACCCCGACATCGACATCGACCCCGACATCGACATCGACCCCGAGATAGACCTCGACCCCGAGATGGACCTCGACCTCGACCACGTGTTGGGCCGCATGGCGACCGGCACCGAGCCCGAACTGGCCCTGCGCGGCGAGACGCTGTACATCCCCCGGCTCGCCCGCGCCACCGCGACCGGCGGTCCCGACCAAGTGGCCGTCGAGGGGCCCGGCGCACTGGACCCGGACGGCACGGTCCTCATCACCGGCGGTACCGGCTCGCTAGGCGGGCTGCTGGCCCGGCACCTGGTCGCCCGCCACGGCATCCGCCACCTCGTGCTGGCCAGCCGTCGCGGCCAAGCCGCCGAGGGGGCCGTCGAGTTGGTCACCGAACTCACCGAACTCGGCGCCGCCGAGGTCACGGTGGCCGCCTGCGACGTCACGGACCGCGACGCGGTCGCCGCCCTGCTGACCGAGGCCCGCCGGGGCGGACGCCCGCTGACCGGGATCGTGCACACCGCGGGCATCGCCGACGCCGGAGTGATCGGCACCATCCGGCCCGAACAGGTCGCGGGGGTCTTCGCGCCGAAGGTGACCGCCGTACGTCACCTGGACGAACTCACCCGCGAACTCGCCCCGGAACTGGCCGCGTTCGTCGTCTTCTCCTCCGTCTCCTCCGTCTTCCTGGGCGCGGGCACCGGCAGCTACGCCGCGGCCAACGCCTTCCTGGACGCCGTGGCCCACCAGCGCCGGGCCGCGGGCCTGCCCGCCACCTCCCTCGCCTGGGGCCTGTGGGACCAGGCCACCGGCGGCATGGCGGCCGGCATGGACGACCTCACCCGCAGCCGGATGAACCGGCGCGGCGGTGTCCTCCCCATGTCCCCCGAGGAGGGCATGGACCTCTTCGACGCCGCCCTGCGCACCGGCGAGGCCCTGCTCGTCCCGGCCAAACTGGACCTGCGCCGACTTCGTACCGACGCCGGCGCCGGACGGGCCGTCCCCACCCTCCTGCGCGGCTTGGTCCGCACCGGCCGGCAGACCGTGCGGGCCGCGGCCGGCGACAGCGGGGGCGGCCTGGCCGACCGGCTCGCCGGGCTGGGCGCGGCGGAGCAGGAGGCGCTGCTGCTTGACCTGGTGCGGACGCACGCGGCGACCGTGCTCGGCCACGCGGGCCCCGAGGGCATCAAGCCGGACACGGCGTTCCGTGACTCCGGCTTCGACTCACTCACCTCCGTCGAACTACGCAACCGGCTCCGTGAGGCCACCGGCCTCAAACTGGCCGCCACCGTCGTCTTCGACCACCCGAACCCGCTCTCCCTCGCCCGTCACCTGCACGGCGAACTGGGCGAGACGACGTCGACCGCCCCGGCACCGGCCACGGCCCTCACACGCGCCGACCCGGACGAGCCGATCGCGATCGTCGGCATGGCGTGCCGCCTGCCCGGCGGTGTCAACGGCCCGGAAGACCTGTGGCGGTTGGTGGCCGAGGGCCGTGACGCGATGTCCGGCTTCCCCGACGACCGCGGCTGGGACCTGAGCGGCTTCTTCAGCGACGACCCGGACCAGACCGGCACCTCCTACGTGAGCCAGGGGGGCTTCCTCTACGACGCCGCCCTGTTCGACGCCGGCTTCTTCGGCATCTCCCCGCGTGAGGCGCTGGCGATGGACCCGCAGCAGCGGCTGCTCCTCGAAACGTCCTGGGAGGCGCTGGAGCGGGCCGGCATCGATCCCCTGTCGTTGAAGGGCACGGACGTCGGCGTGTTCTCCGGCCTGATGGGCCAGGGCTACGGCACCTCCGGCCCGGTGCCGCCCGAGCTGGAGGGCTTCACCGGTACCGGAGGCATGGGCAGCGTGGCCTCCGGGCGCGTCGCCTACGTGTTCGGCTTCGAGGGCCCGGCCGTGACCGTGGACACGGCCTGCTCCTCCTCCCTGGTCGCGATCCATCTCGCCGCGCAGGCCCTGCGGGGCGGCGAGTGCTCGATGGCCCTGGCCGGCGGCGCCACCGTCATGGCCACCCCGGGCACCTTCGTCGAGTTCTCCCGGCAGCGGGGTCTGGCCTCGGACGGCCGCTGCAAGTCGTACGCGGACGCGGCCGACGGCACGGGCTGGGCGGAAGGTGCCGGTGTGGTCGTCCTGGAGCGGCTGTCGGAGGCGCAGCGCAAGGGTCACCGGGTGCTGGCGGTGGTGAGGGGCAGCGCGGTGAACCAGGACGGAGCGTCCAACGGCCTGACCGCCCCCAACGGGCCGTCCCAGCAGCGGGTGATCCGCAAGGCGCTCGCCGCGGCCGGGCTGACCCCGGCGGACGTGGACGCGGTGGAGGGCCACGGCACGGGCACGGTCCTCGGCGACCCGATCGAGGCCCAGGCCCTGCTGGCGACCTACGGTCAGGAACGCGAACGGCCGCTGTGGCTCGGCTCGTTGAAGTCGAACATCGGGCACACCCAGATGGCCGCGGGCGTGGCCGGTGTGATCAAGATGGTCCAGGCGATGCGGCACGGCGTCCTGCCCGCCACCCTGCACGTCGACGCCCCGACCTCCCAGGTCGACTGGTCGGCCGGAGCGGTCGAACTGCTGACGCAGGCCCGCGAGTGGCCGGACGTGAACCGGCCGCGCCGCGTCGGCGTCTCCGGCTTCGGCGTCAGCGGCACCAACGCGCACGTGATCCTGGAGCAGGCGCCGGAGGAGCCCGGCACCGAGCCGGTGACCCCGGTCGATGGCGTGGTGCCGCTGATCGTCTCGGCGCGGAGCACTGGCGCCCTCGCCGGACAGGCGGAACGACTGGCGCGGCTCGTCGGCCGAACGGATATGCCCCTGGAGGCCGTTGCCGGGGCGCTGGTGTCCAGGCGGGCGGTGCTGTCCGAGCGGGCCGTGGTCGTCGCCGGGTCGTCGGAGGAGGCGGTGGCCGGACTGGAGTCGGTGGCCGCGGGCGTCCCCTCGCCGTTCGTCGTCACGGGCTCGGACACCGATGCCAGGACCGTGTTCGTGTTCCCGGGGCAGGGATCGCAACGGGTCGGTATGGGCCGGGAGTTGTACGCCCAGTACCCGGTGTTCGCGCGGGCGTTGGACGATGCGTGCGCCGCCCTGGACGGGCAGCTGGGTGCGGGGCACTCGGTCAAGGATGTGATCTTCGGCGACGCGGGTGAGGGTCTGCTGGACCAGACGGTCTTCACCCAGGCCGGGCTGTTCGCGGTCGAGTCGGCCTTGTTCCGACTGGTGGACTCCTGGGGTGTACGGCCGGATGTGGTGGCCGGGCACTCGATCGGCGAGGTCGTCGCGGCGCACGTTGCTGGGGTGCTGTCGCTGGAGGACGCGGCGGCGCTGGTCGCGGCGCGCGGCCGGCTGATGCAGGCCCTCCCTTCAGGCGGTGCGATGGTCGCGGTCGCCGCCACCGAGGCGGAGATCACTGAATTCCTCGGCGCTGGAGTCGACTTGGCGGCGGTCAACGCGCCCGGATCGGTCGTCCTGTCCGGTGACGAGGCGGCCGTACTCGCCGTAGCCGAGAAGCTGCGGGAGCAGGGCCGCCGGGTCAAGCGGCTGACCGTCTCCCACGCCTTCCACTCGGCGCTGATGGAGCCGATGCTGACAGAGTTCGCAGCAGCCCTGTCCGGGCTGACCTGGAACGAGCCGGCCATCCCCGTCGTGTCGAACGTGACCGGAAAGCCGGCCGAGCCGGGCCAGCTGACCGACCCGGCGTACTGGGTCGACCACGTCCGCCGTCCCGTCCGTTTCGCGGACGGCATCGCCGCATCGGGTGGCACGGTGTTCCTGGAACTCGGCCCCGGCGGCGCCCTGACCGGTGCCATCGCGGAGTCGGCGGGTGAGGACGCGGTGAGCGTGCCCGCGCTGCGCGACGACCGGGCCGATGCGCAGACCCTCCTGTCGGCCGTGGCGCAGCTCTTCGTGCGCGGGACCAAGGTGAACTGGGCGGCCCTGCTTCCCGAGGGCGCCACCGAAGCCCGCGTGGACCTGCCGACGTACGCCTTCGAGCACCGCCACTACTGGTTGCAGACGGCTCCGGCCACCGACGCGGTCGCCCTGGGCCAGAGCACGGCCGACCACCCGCTGCTGGGCGCGGTGGTGGAGGTGCCCGAGACCGGCGGGCTGCTCTGCACCTCCCGGCTGTCCCTGCGCACCCACCCCTGGCTGGCGGACCACGCCGTCGGGGGAGTGGTCCTCGTGCCCGGCACCGGGCTGGTGGAACTGGCCGTACGCGCCGGTGACGAGGCCGGCTGCGGTGTGCTGGACGAACTCGTCATCGAGGCGCCTTTGGTCGTACCCGAGCAGGGCGGTGTCCGTGTCCAGGTCGCCGTCGGCGGACCGGACGACGACGGCCTGCGCACGGTGGCCGTCTACTCGGCCCGCGAGGACACCGCCGGCGAGATCGGCACCGACGTCTGGACCCGGCACGCCACCGGCACCCTCACCACCACCCTCCCCACCACGGTCCCGGCGACCGGCGGCACCTTCGACTTCGCCGCCTGGCCGCCGCCCGGCGCCGAACGGGTCGAGGTGGACGTCGACGCCTTCTACTCCGGGCTCATCGAGAAGGGGTACACGTACGGCCCGGCGTTCCAGGGCCTGCGGGCGGTGTGGCGGCGCGGCGGCGAGGTGTATGCCGAGGTGGCCCTGCCCGACGGGCAGCGGGAGGAAGCGGCCCGGTTCGGCCTCCATCCCGCCCTGCTGGACGCCGCCCTGCACGCCAACGGATTCGTCACCCCGGACGCGGCGAGCGCACCCGGTGAGGCGGCGCGCACGGTCCTGCCGTTCGCCTGGAACCGGCTGGCGCTGCACGCGGCCGGTGCCTCGGCGCTGCGCGTGCGGGTGGCGCCGTCCGGGCCCGACGCGGTGACGGTGCAGGCCGCCGACGAGACCGGTGCGCCGGTGCTGACCACCGACTCCCTGGTGTTCCGCGCGGTCAGCGCCGAGCAGCTGGAGGCCGCTGCCGGCGCGCCCGGCGCGGACGCGCTGTTCCGCGTGGAGTGGACCGACGTCACCGTACCCGCCCGCACGGGCAGCCCGGATCCGGACTGGGCGCGAGTCGCCACCGCCGCCGACCTCGCCGGTGCGGCCGCGCGTGACACCGTGCCGGAGGTGTGGGTCGTACCCGCCGACGGCCCCGACGACGACGCCCTGGAGCGCACGTCCCGGGTCCTGGGCGTCCTGCAGGCGTGGCTGGCGGAGGAGCGGCTCGCGGACTCCCGGCTCGTCGTCGTGACCCGGGGCGCGGTGGCCGCCGCCGGTGAGGAGACCGTGGCCGACCCGGCGGGGGCGGCCGTGTGGGGGCTCGTCCGGGCCGCCCAAGCGGAGAACCCCGACCGGATCACCCTCATCGACACGGACGCCCCGCCGGCCGACGACGCGTCCCTCGCCACCCTCCTCGCCACCGCCTCGGCGGCCGGTGAACCGCAGCTCGCGCTGCGCGGTACGACCTTCCGCGCCCCGCGCCTGGTGCGGGCCGCCACCCCCGCCCGCCCCGGCCCGGAGAACGCCGGCTGGGACCCGGACGGCACCGTCCTCGTCACCGGCGGCACCGGCTCGCTGGGCGCCCTGCTGGCCCGGCACCTGGTGGAGCGGCGCGGCGTCCGGCATCTGCTGCTGGCGAGCCGGCGCGGCCCGGACGCCGGGGGCGCGCGGGAACTGGTCACCGAGCTGACCGCGCTCGGCGCGACGACCGTACGGGTGGCCGCCTGCGACATCGCCGACCGGGACGCGGTCGCCGCCCTGCTGGACTCCGTACCGGACGAACACCCGCTGACCGCCGTCCTGCACACCGCAGGCGTCCTGGACGACGGCGTGATCGGCACACTCGACCGGGACCGCCTGGACCGCGTCTTCGCGCCGAAGGTCGTGGCCGTGCGCCACCTGGACGAGCTGACCCGCACCCTGGACCTGACCACGTTCGCCGTCTTCTCCTCCGCCTCCGGCCTGTTCGGCTCGGCCGGCCAGGGCAACTACGCCGCCGCCAACGCCTGGCTGGACGCGGCGATGGCCCGGCGCCGCGCGGCCGGACTGCCCGCGCTGTCCCTGGCCTGGGGGCCCTGGGAACAGACCACCGGGATGACCGCCGGCGCCGAGGCGGCGGCCCGCACCCGTGGCAATCGGCGCGGTGGCATCCTGCCGCTCGCCCCGCAGGAGGGCCTGGCCCTCCTCGACGCGGCCCTGGCCGGCGACGACACGCTGCTCGTCCCGGTCAAACTGGACCTCAGGGCCGTACGCGCCGAAGCGGCCACCGGCACCGGAGTCCCGCCGCTGCTCCGCCAACTCATGCGCGCCGGACGGCAGTCGGCGCGGAGCGCCGCCGGCGACGGCGGGGACGGCCTGCTGCGCCGGCTGGCCGGGCTGGACCGCGAGCGGCAGGAGGCCGTGCTGCTGGACCTCGTCCGCGGCCATGTCGCCGGCGTGCTCGGCCACGCGGGAGCGGACGGCGTCGGGGCCGAGACGGCGTTCAAGGACGCCGGGTTCGACTCCCTCACCTCCGTGGAGCTGCGCAACCGGCTGCGCGCCGCCACCGGCGTCAACCTCTCCGCCACCGTGGTCTTCGACTACCCCACCCCGCTCGCCCTCGCCCGCCACCTGCACGGCGAACTCGCCCCCGAGGGCGCCGCCGGGCAGCGGCCGGCGGCGGAGGCGGACGAGGAACGGCTGCGCCACGCGCTGCTCACCCTCCCGCTGGAGCGGTTCCGGGAGGCCGGCCTGCTGGACGCGCTGGTCGACCTGGCCGCCCTGGAACCAGGCGCACCCACGCCCGACGAACCGGACACCGCACGGGGCGCACTGGCCGACCTGGACGTCGACGACCTCGTACACCTCGCGCTCGGCGACAGCGAATCCCTCGAAGGCTGACGCGGCACACGACAGATTGGGGCAGGGAAAGTGAGTGCTTCCTACGAGAAGCTTGTCGAGGCGCTGCGCAAGTCGCTGGAAGAGGTCGGCACGCTGAAGAAGCGGAACCAGCAGCTGCTGTCCGCCTCCCGCGAACCGATCGCCATCGTCGGCATGGCCTGCCGCCTCCCCGGCGGCGTCGACACACCCGAGCAACTCTGGGAGTTGGTCGCCGAGGGCCGTGACGGGGTGTCGGGCTTCCCCGACGACCGCGGCTGGGACCTCGACACCCTGCTGGACGCCGACCCCGAGAAGACCGGCACCTCCTACGTCGACCAGGGCGGGTTCCTCCAGGGCGCCGGCCGGTTCGACGCGGAGTTCTTCGGCATCTCCCCGCGTGAGGCGCTGGCGATGGACCCGCAGCAGCGGCTGCTCCTCGAGACGTCCTGGGAGGCGCTGGAGCGGGCCGGCATCGACCCCCTGTCGCTGAAGGGCACGGACGTCGGCGTCTTCAACGGCATCATGGGCGTCGACTACTTCGCCGGCGGCAGCGTCCCACCCGAGCTGGAGGGCTTCACCGGTACCGGCGCCGCGTCCAGCGTGGCCTCCGGCCGCGTCTCCTACGTGTTCGGCTTCGAGGGTCCCGCGGTCACCCTCGACACCGCCTGCTCGTCCTCCCTGGTCGCCATCCACCTCGCCGTGCAGGCGCTGCGCCGCGGCGAGTGCACCATGGCCCTGGCGGGCGGCGCCACCGTCATGGCCACACCCGGTCTGTTCATCGACTTCTCCCGGCAGCGGGGCCTCGCCGCCGACGGCCGCTGCAAGGCCTACTCGTCCACCGCCGACGGCACCGGCTGGGCCGAGGGCGCCGGAGTCGTCGTACTGGAACGGCTGTCGGAAGCGCAGCGCAAGGGCCACCGGGTGCTTGCCGTCGTGCGCGGCACAGCGGTCAACCAGGACGGCGCGTCCAACGGCCTGACGGCACCGAACGGTCCCTCGCAACAGCGGGTCATCCGCAAGGCCTTGGCGGCGGCCGGGCTGACCCCGGCCGACGTCGACGCGGTGGAGGGCCACGGCACCGGAACGACCCTCGGCGACCCGATCGAGGCCCAGGCCCTCCTCGCCACCTACGGCCAGGACCGCGAACAGCCTCTGTGGCTGGGCTCGTTGAAGTCCAACATCGGCCACACCCAGGCCGCCGCAGGTGTCGCCGGCGTCATCAAGATGGTCCAGGCCATGCGGTACGGCGTCCTCCCACCCACCCTGCACGTGGAGGAGCCGTCCCCCCGCGTCGACTGGGAAGCGGGCGCCGTACGGCTGCTGACGGAGGCCCGCGAGTGGCCGCACCTGGACCGGCCGCGCCGCGTCGGCGTCTCCGGCTTCGGCGTCAGCGGCACCAACGCCCACGTGATCCTGGAACAGGCACCGGAGGAGCCCCCTGCCCGGCCGGTGACCCCGGCCGACGGTCCGGTGCCGGTGGCCGTCTCGGCGCGGAGCACCGGCGCCCTCGCCGGACAGGCGGAACGACTGGCGCGGTTCGTCGGCCGAACGGATATGCCCCTGGAAGCCGTTGCCGGGGCGCTGGTGTCCCGGCGGGCGGTGCTGTCCGAGCGGGCCGTGGTCGTCGCCGGGTCGTCGGAGGAGGCGGTGGCCGGACTGGAGTCGGTGGCCGCGGGCGTTCCCTCGCCGTTCGTCGTCACGGGCTCGGACACCGATGCCAGGACCGTGTTCGTGTTCCCGGGGCAGGGATCGCAACGGGTCGGTATGGGCCGGGAGTTGTACGCCCAGTATCCGGTGTTCGCGCGGGCGTTGGACGATGCGTGCGCCGCCCTGGACGCGCAGCTCGACCTGGAGCACTCGGTCAGGGATGTGATCTTCGGCGACGCGGGTGAGGGCCTGCTGGACCAGACGGTGTTCACCCAGGCCGGGCTGTTTGCCGTGGAGTCGGCGTTGTTCCGGTTGGTGGAGTCGTGGGGTGTACGGCCGGATGTGGTGGCCGGGCACTCGATCGGCGAGGTCGTCGCGGCGCATGTGGCCGGGGTGCTGTCGCTGGAGGACGCGGCGGCGCTGGTGGCCGCGCGCGGCCGGCTGATGCAGGCCCTTCCGTCGGGCGGCGCGATGGTTGCCGTTTCCGCCACCGAGGCGGAGATCGCCGAACACCTCGGCGATGGTGTGGACTTGGCGGCGGTGAACGCTCCCGGCTCGGTGGTTCTGTCCGGCGGTGAGGCGTCCGTACTGGCCGTCGCGGAGAAGCTGCGCGAGCAGGGCCGCCGGGTCAAGCGGCTGACCGTCTCCCACGCCTTCCACTCGGCGCTGATGGAGCCGATGCTGGCGGAGTTCGCCGCAGCCCTGTCCGGGCTGACCTGGAACGAGCCGGCCATCCCCGTCGTGTCGAACGTGACCGGAAAGCCGGCCGAGCCGGGCCAGTTGTCCGACCCGGCGTACTGGGTCGACCACGTCCGCCGCCCCGTCCGTTTCGCGGACGGCATCGCCGCATCGGGTGGCACGGTGTTCCTGGAACTCGGCCCCGGCGGCGCCCTGACCGGCGCCATCGCGGAGTCGGCGGGCGAGGACGCGGTGAGCGTGCCCGCGCTGCGCGACGACCGGGCTGATGCGCAGACCCTCCTGTCGGCCGTGGCGCAGCTCTTCGTGCGCGGGACCAAGGTGAACTGGGCTGCCCTGCTTCCCGAGGGCGCCACCGAAGCCCGCGTGGACCTGCCGACGTACGCCTTCGACCACCAGCACTACTGGCTCCCGGCCCCCAGCCCCCTCATGGACGCCACCGCCCTGGGCCAGGGGTCGGCGGACCACCCGCTGCTGGGTGCGGTGGTGCCGTTGCCGCAGTCGGACGGGCTGGTGTTCACCTCGCGGCTGTCCCTGCGCACGCACTCCTGGCTGGCGGACCACGCCATCGGGGGAGTGGTGCTGGTACCCGGCACCGGGTTGGTCGAACTCGCCGTACGCGCCGGTGACGAGGTCGGCTGCGGAGTGCTGGACGAGCTGGTCGTCGAGGCTCCGCTGGTCGTGCCCGAGCAAGGTGCCGTACGCGTCCTGGTCGCGGTCGGCGGGCCCGACGAGACCGGTGCCCGCAGCGTGGAGGTGTACTCCACCCGCCAGGAGGTCGGCACGGAGAGCGGTCCGGACGCCTGGACCCGGCACGCCGCCGGCACCCTCACCACCACCGCCCCCGAGACGGACGGCACCTTCGACTTCACCGCCTGGCCCCCGCCCGGCGCCCGGCAGGTCGACATCTCCGACGGCTACGAGAAACTGACGCGGGCGGGATACGGGTACGGCCCGGCGTTCCAGTGCGTGCGGAAGGTCTGGCGGCGTGACGGCGAGCTGTTCGCCGAGGTCGTCGTACCGCGGGAACAGCGGGAGAACGCGGCCGGGTTCGGCATCCACCCGGCGCTGCTCGACGCCGCGCTGCACGCGAGCATCCTGGACGCGGCGGCCGGGGTCACCGACGGTGCCGTGGCGGAGCAGGAGGCCGTGGTGCGGCTGCCGTTCGCCTGGAACGGGCTCACGCTCCACGCCTCCGGAGCCGTGTCGATCCGGGTACGGCTGCTGCGGCCCGACCCGGACACGCTGTCGCTGGAGGCCGTGGACGACACCGGCGGCCTGGTGCTGACCCTGGACTCGCTGGTCTCGCGGGCCGTCTCCGGCGAGCAGCTCGAAGCGGCGGCCGGCGTGTCCGGCACAGATGCGCTGTTTCGGGTGGAGTGGAGTGAGCTGCCGTCCGTGGCTGGTGCTGGTGCTGGTGCTGGTGCTGGTGCCGGTGCTGGTGCTGGTGGGGTGTCGGTGGTGGATGCCCGGGGGGCCGGGGAGGCTCCGGTGGTGTTGGTGGGGCGGGTGTTGGCGGCCGTGCAGGCGTGGCTCGCGGACGATCAGGCCGCTGAGGACGGTCGGTTGGTGGTGGTGACCCGGGGTGCGGTGCCGGCCGGGGGTGAGGAGGCGGTCACCGATCCCGGTGGTGCGGCTGTCTGGGGTCTGGTGCGGGCCGCGCAGGCGGAGAACCCGGACCGGATCGTGCTTGTCGACACCGACTCGGAGGACGCAGGCCTCGATGTGGTGCTGGCGACCGGTGAGCCGCAGGTGGCCGTTCGTGGCACGGCGCTGTACGTACCACGCCTCGCCCGTGCCGCCGGGGCCGCCTCGGCCGAGCCGGTGCTGGACCCGGAGGGAACGGTCCTGATCACCGGCGGCACCGGCTCCCTGGCCGGGCTGCTCGCCCGGCACCTGGTGACCCGGCACGGCATCCGGCACCTCGTCCTCGTCAGCCGGCGCGGCCCGGAGGCCGACGGGGCACGGGAGTTGGTGGCGGAGCTGGAGGCGCTGGGCGCCGCGTCGGTGGCGGTGCCCGCCTGTGACGTGACCGACCGGGACGCGGTGGCGGCACTGCTGGCCGGGCTGACCGGGACCGGGCAGCCCCGGCTGACCGCCGTCGTCCACGCGGCCGGGGTGTTCGACGCGGGTGTGGTCGGCGAGATCGAACCCGGCCGGCTGGACCGGGTGTTCGCGCCGAAGGTGACGGCCGTGGAGCACCTGGACACGCTGACCCGTGAACTCGTCCCGGAACTCGACGCGTTCGTCACCTACTCGTCCGTCTCCGGTGTCTTCCTCGGCGCGGGCACCGGCAGTTACGGCGCCGCCAACGCCTGCATGGACGCGCTGATGACGCGCCGCCGGGCGGCCGGGTACCCGGCGCAGTCGCTCGCCTGGGGCCTGTGGGAGCAGACCACCGGCATGGGCGCCGACCTGGACGACCTGTCCCGCAGCCGCATGAGCCGCCGGGGTGGCGTGCTGGCCCTCGGCCCCGAGGAGGGCATGGAGCTGTTCGACGCGGCGCTGGGCAGCGGGCACACCCTGCTCGTGCCGGTCAAACTGGACCTGCGCGGGCTGCGGGCCGACGCCACCGCCGGGGCCACCGTGCCGCCGCTGCTGCGCGGGCTCGTCCGCGCGGGCCGGCGTGCCGCGCGCGGGACCGGACGCGAGGGCCGGGACGGACTGGCCGGACGGCTGGCCGGGCTGGCCCCCGCCGAGCAGGAGGCGCTGCTCCTCGACCTCGTCCGCACCCATGTCGCGAACGTCCTCGGGCACGCCGGTCCGGAGCGGGTCAGGGCCGAGACGGCGTTCAAGGACGCCGGGTTCGACTCCCTCACCTCCGTCGAACTGCGCAACCGGCTCCGCGAGGCCACCGGTCTCAACCTGCCCGCCACCGCCGTCTTCGACTACCCCACCCCCCTCGCCCTCGCCCGGCACCTGCACGAGGAGTTCCAGGGCGTGACCCCGGCCGCCGCCGCGCCGGTGGCCGTGCGGCACGATCCGGACGAGCCGATCGCCGTGGTGGGCATGGCCTGCCGGCTGCCCGGCGGAGTCGGCAGCCCCGAGGAACTGTGGCGCCTGGTCCGCGAGGGTCGCGACGGCGTCAGCGGGTTCCCCACGGACCGCGGCTGGGACCTCGACGCGGTCTACGACGCCGACCCCGAGCACGCCGGGACGTCGTACGTCGGGCAGGGCGGCTTCCTGCACGAGGCGCCGCTGTTCGACCCGCTGTTCTTCGGGATCTCGCCGCGGGAGGCGGTCGCCATGGACCCGCAGCAACGGTTGCTGCTGGAGACCTCCTGGGAGGCGCTGGAACGGGCCGGCATCGACCCGACCGCCCTCAAGGGCAGCGACGTCGGCGTGTTCAGCGGCATCATGGGCGTCGACTACTACTCCGGCGGCGAAGTCCCGGAGGAGGTGGGCGGGTTCGCGCTGACCGGCGCCGGGGCCAGCGTGGCCTCCGGCCGGGTGTCGTACGTCTTCGGCTTCGAGGGCCCCGCCGTCACCGTCGACACCGCCTGCTCCTCCTCGCTGGTCGCCCTGCACCTGGCCGCGCAGGCCCTGCGGGGCGGCGAGTGCTCCCTGGCCCTCGCCGGGGGCTCCACGGTGATGGCCGGGCCGGGCATGTTCATGGAGTTCTCCCGGCAGCGGGCGCTCGCCCCGGACGGGCGGTGCAAGTCGTACGCCGACGCCGCCGACGGCACCGGGTGGGCCGAGGGCGCGGGTGTGGTCGTACTGGAACGGCTGTCGGAGGCGCGGCGCAAGGGGCACCCGGTGCTCGCGGTGATCCGCGGCTCGGCCGTCAACCAGGACGGCGCCTCCAACGGGCTCACCGCCCCCAACGGGCCCTCGCAGCAGCGGGTCATCCGCAAGGCGCTCGCCGCGGCCGGGCTGACCCCGGCGGACGTGGACCTGGTCGAGGGCCACGGCACGGGCACCGTCCTCGGCGACCCCATCGAGGCGCAGGCCCTGCTGGCGACCTACGGCAAGGACCGGGACCCCGAGCGGCCGCTGTGGCTCGGCTCGTTGAAGTCGAACATCGGGCACGCCCAGGCCGCCGCCGGGGTGGCCGGCGTGATCAAGGCCGTACAGGCCCTGCGGCACCGCGAGATGCCCGCCACCCTGCACGTCGACGCGCCCTCCTCCCAGGTCGACTGGTCGGCCGGCGCGGTGCGGCTGCTCACCGAGGCCCGCGCCTGGGCCGACCCGGGACGGCCGCGCCGGGCCGCGGTGTCCTCCTTCGGGCTCAGCGGCACCAACGCGCACGTCATCCTGGAGGAGGCCGGCGAGGGCCCGGAGGAGGCGAGCACGCCGGAGGCGGCCCCGGCCGGTGTCGTACCGCTCGTGGTGTCGGCCCGCGGCACCAGGGCGCTCGCCGGGCAGGCCGCACGGCTCGCCGCGTTCCTCGACGCCACCGACACGCTGCCCGCCGGCGTCGGCGCGGCCCTGGTGACCCGGAGGGCCGTCCTGCCGGAGCGCGCCGTGGTCGTCGCCGGCACCCGCGAGGAGGCCCGGGCCGGACTGGGCGCGCTGGCCCGCGGCGAGCACAGCCCCGCCGTGGTGACCGGCAGCCCCGCCCCGGCCGCCGCCGGCAAGGTCGTCTTCGTCTTCCCCGGCCAGGGCACCCAGTGGGCCGGCATGGGCCGCGAACTCCTGGACACCTCCCCGGTGTTCGCCGAGCGGATCGCCGAGTGCGCCCGGGCGCTGGAACCCTGGGTGGACTGGAAACTGGAGGACGTGCTGCGCGGCGAGACACCGGCCGAGCTGCTGCGGCGCCCCGACGTCGGCCAGCCTGCGGGCTTCGCCATGATGGTCGGCCTCGCGGCCGTGTGGGCGGCGGCCGGGGTCGTCCCGGACGCGGTCGTGGGCCACTCGCAGGGTGAGATCGCCGCGGCCTGCTTCTCCGGAGCGCTGCCACTGGAGGAGGCCGCCCGGCTCGTGGCGCTGCGCGGCCAGGTGATCGCCGAGCGGCTGTCCGGGCACGGCGGCATGATCGCCGTGTCCCTGCCCGAGGCCGAGGCGGCCGCCGCCGTCGAACCCTGGGCGGGCCGCGTCCACGTGTCGGCGGTCAACAGCCCCACCTCGGTCGTGGTGGCCGGGGACACCGGCATCCTGGACGAGGTCCTCGCGGCGCTGACGGCCCAGGGCGTCCGGGCCCGGCGGATCGCCGTCGACTTCGCCTCCCACACCCCGCACGTGGAGGCGGTGCGCGAACCCCTCGCCAAGGCGTTCGGCGACGTCCGCGGCCAGGCTCCTGTCATCCCCTTCCACTCCACCGTCACCGGCGAGCGCGTCACCGAGGCCGGCGCCCTGGACGCCGACTACTGGTACCGGAACCTGCGCCGGCCGGTCCGTTTCGACGCCGCCGTCGCCGGCTTGCTGGAGACCGGGCACACCGTGTTCGTGGAGGTCGGCGCCCACCCGGCGCTGGCCCCGGCGATCAGCGAGACCGCCGACGGCGCCGACGTGCTGGTGACCGGCACCCTGCGCCGCGACGACGGCGGCCCCCGGCGGCTGCTGGCCTCCCTCGCCGAACTGTTCGTCAGGGGTGTCCCGGTGGACTGGACGGCAGTCCTGCCCGACGGCACCGCCGAAGCCCGTGTGGACCTGCCGACGTACGCCTTCGACCACCAGCACTACTGGCTGCCCGCCCCGGCCGCCGCCGGCGACGCCGCCTCGCTGGGACTGGCCGGCGCCGACCACCCGCTCATCGGCGCGGTGGTCGAGGTGCCCGACACCGGCGGCGTGCTGTGCACCTCCCGGCTGTCCCTGCGCAGCCACCCCTGGCTCGCCGACCACGCCGTGGGCGACGTCGTGCTGCTGCCCGGCACCGGACTGGTGGAACTCGCCGTCCGCGCCGGCGACGAGGCCGGCTGCGCCACCCTGGACGAACTCGTCATCGAGGCCCCGCTGATCCTGCCCGCGCAGGGCGGCGTACGCGTCCAGGTCGGCGTCGGCGGACCCGACGACCACGGTGCCCGCACCGTCACCATCCACTCCACGCCCGACGGCCCGGCCGGCGCCGACGGCTGGACCCGGCACGCCACCGGTGTCCTCACCCCGGCCCCCCGCACCCGCGCCGCCCACCCCGACCTCACCACCTGGCCGCCGCCCGGCGCCGAACGCGTCGAGGTGACCCCGGAGGACTTCTACGCCGGACTGCGCGAGCACGACTACCGCTACGGCCCCGTCTTCCGCGGACTGCGCGCGGTGTGGCGGCGCGGCGAGGAACTCTTCGCCGAGGTCGCCCTGCCCGAGCAACAGCGGGCCGCCGCAAAGGATTTCGGCCTCCACCCCGCCCTCCTGGACGCCGCCCTGCACACCAAGGCGTTCCTGAGCAGCGGCGAGCACCGCACGATGCTGCCGTTCGCCTGGAACGGGCTCACCCTGCACGCCTCCGGCGCCGCGTCCCTGCGGATCCGGGTCTCCCGGCCCGCCCCGGACGCGTTGTCCCTGGAGGCCGCCGACGAGACCGGCAGCCCGGTGCTCAGCGCGGACTCGCTGGTGTTCCGCCCGGTCGCCCCTGAGCAACTGCGTACCAGCGGCGGCGGCGACATGCTGTTCGGCGTCGACTGGGTCCCGCTGCCCCGGCCCGAGGGCACACCGACCCCGTCCTGGCTCCGGGTGTCCACCGCGGAGGAGGTGGCGACCCTCGCCGAGGACGCCCAGGACGGCGCCGGGCTGCCCCGCGCCGTCGCCGTGGAGGCCGTGACCGCCGGCCCGGACGACACCCCGCTCGCCGTCACCGAGCGCACCCTGGAGGTCGTCCAGACCTGGCTCGCGGGCGGCGGCCTGGAGGACACCCGGCTGGTCGTGCTCACCCGGGGCGCGGTGCCCGCGGGCGGCGACGACACGGTCACCGACCCCGGCGGCGCGGCCGTCTGGGGGCTGATCCGCGCCGCACAGGCCGAGAACCCCGACCAGATCGTCCTGCTCGACACGGACGCGGACACGGACACCGAAGACCCCGAGCGTTTCGGGGCGTTGCTGGGCGCGGTCCTGGCCACCGGTGAACCGCAGCTCGCGGTCCGCGACACGGCACTGTACGTGCCGCGCCTCGCGCGAAGGGACCCGGCCGGCATCGCGGAACCGGCGCTGGACCCGGACGGCACGGTGCTGATCACCGGCGGCACCGGCTCCCTGGCCGGGCTGCTCGCCCGGCACCTGGTGACCCGGCACGGCATCCGCCACCTCGTCCTGGCCAGCCGCAGCGGCCTGGAGGCCGACGGGGCACGGGAGTTGGTGGCCGAGCTGGAGGCACTGGGCGCCGCGTCGGTCGCCGTGCCCGCGTGCGACACGACCGACCGGGACGCGGTGGCGGCACTGCTCACCGGGCTGACCGGCCCCCGCCTCACCGCCGTCGTCCACGCGGCGGGCCTGTACGACGCGGGCGTGGTCGGCGAGATCGAACCCGACCGGCTGGCCCGGGTGTTCGCGCCGAAGGTGACGGCCGCCCGGCACCTGGACGAGCTGACCCGCGAACTCGCCCCGGACCTGGACGCGTTCGTCGCCTACTCCTCCGTCTCCGCGGTCTTCCTCGGCGCCGGCACCGGCAGTTACGCGGCCGCCAACGCCTGCATGGACGCGCTGATGGCGCGCCGCCGGGCGGCCGGATTCCCGGCACGGTCGCTCGCCTGGGGCCTGTGGGAGCAGACCACCGGCATGGCGGCCCGCGCCGACGAACGCGTCCGCGGCCGGCTCAGCCGCCGCGGCGGCGTCCTCGCCCTCACACCCGAGGAGGGCATGGAGCTGTTCGACGCGGCGCTGGGCAGCGACCGCACCCTGCTGGTGCCGGCCAAGCTGGACCTGCGGGGCCTGCGCGCCGACGCGAGCGCCGGGGCCGCCGTGCCGCCGCTGCTGCGCGGACTCGTCCGCGCGGGCCGGCAGTCGGCGCGGGCCGCCGTCACCGGGGACGAGCGGCGCCGGCTCGCCGAACGCCTCGCCGGACTGCCGGCGGGGGAGCGGACCGAGGCCCTGCTGGAGCTGGTGCGCAGCCAGATCGGCGTCGTCCTCGGCTACGCCGACACCCACCAGGTCGACGCCGGCCAGGGCCTGTTCGAGATCGGCTTCGACTCGCTGACCGCGCTCGAACTGCGCAACCGGCTCGGCGAACTGACCGGCACCAAGCTCGGCGCGGGCCTCGTCTTCGACCATCCGACCCCCGCGCTGATCGTCGCCCACCTGACCGAGCGCCTGTACGGCGAGGACACGACCGGGCCCGTCGCCCTGTCCGTCTGAGGCGTCCACGCACCGCACCGACCCCGAAGGGAGCAGCTGACCGCATGTTCGACGTGGATGCCTACCTCCGCCGCATCGGCTGGACGCAGGCAGTGCCGAGGCCGGACCTCGCCACCCTGCGCACCCTGCACAAACAGCACCTGATGACCCTGCCGTACAACGTCGCCGGGCAGGGCTTCGCCGACGGCGTGAACCTCGTGGACGTGGACGAGGACGAGGTGTTCCGCACCGGGATCATGGAGGGCCTGGGCGGCACCTGCTTCCAGCTCAACCGGCTCTTCTTCCGGCTCCTGTCCGCACTGGGCTACGAGGTGTCCCTGCTGGCCGCGAGCACCGCCGAGGGCCGGGAGAACTTCGGCACCGAGATCGAGCACATGTTCATCCGGGCCGTCCTCGACGGCCAGGAGTGGCTCGTCGACGTCGGCTACCCCGGACCGTCGTACCTCGAACCGCTGCGCGTCAGCGACGAGGTGCAGACCCAGTACGGCTGCCAGTACCGGCTCGTGAGCAAGGAGGACGGCACCGTCGCCCTGCAGCGGCGCGGGCGCGTCACCCGGTGGGGCACCGTCTACACCTTCCGGCTCCAGGCCCGCCAGTGGCACGACTGGAAGGAGCTGGAGGACCGGGCCCGCGCCCACCACGCCACCGCCACCGCCGCCGCGGACGACGGCCAGGGCATCCTGTGCGGCCGGAGCTTCGCGGACGGCCAGGCCGTGCTCAAGGGCCGCCGGTTCCTCGTCGTCCGGGACGGCCGCGAACGCGTGCGCACCGTCGTGGACGACACCGAACACCAAAGGCTCGTCGCCGCCCTCCTCACCGGCGACCTGGACCCCGCCGACCTCGCGTGACCAGGCGGCAGACCAACCCGACCAGCGTCACCAGCAACCGACCGGAAGGACATTCCATGGGCAAGAACTCGGCCGACGTCGTCGTCATCGGTGGCGGACCGGCGGGCGCGGTCAGCGCCTTCGTGCTGGCCAAGGAGGGGCACTCCGTGGTGCTCCTGGAGCGCGAGGAGAACCCGCGCTTCCACATCGGCGAGTCACTGCTGCCGTACATGATGGGCCTGTTCGACCGGATCGGTATCCGGGAAGCGGTGGAGACCAAGGGCTACGTCCCCAAGTTCGGCGGCGAGTTCATCGACCCGACCGAGACGAAGTTCTTCTCCGGTGTCTTCCGCGCCGACTTCGGCAAGCAGGGCGAGGGCCGCTACGACCGGGCCTTCCAGGTCGAGCGGGCCAAGTTCGACCGCATGCTGGTCGAGGAGGCCGGCCAGGCCGGTGCCGAGATCCACTTCGGCGCCACCGTCGGCGAGCTGCTGATGGAGGGCGACCGCATGGTGGGCGTCCGCTACACCGAGGACGGCGAGGAGCACGAGGTCCGCTCGCAGTACGTGGTCGACGCCAGCGGGCGCGCCGGGCGCATCGCCCACAAGTTCGGACTGCGCAAGACGCTGGAGAAGCTTCGCATGGTCGCGGTGTTCCGGCACTACGACGGCCTGGACGAGAAGCACAACCTCGGCGTCGAGGGCGACATCCAGGTCGGCGCGCACGCCGACGGCTGGGTGTGGGCCATCCCGCTGTCCAAGGACGTCATCAGCGTCGGCACCGTCATGCCCCGCGACGTCTTCCGCGCCTCCACCCCGGAGAAGGTCTTCGAGGAGCACCTCGCCCGGGTGCCGCGGATCACCACCCGGCTGACCGGCACCCGTCCGATCATGGACCTGAAGGTCGAGACCGACTACTGCTACCACACCGACACCGTCACCGGTCCCGGCTGGGTCATGGTCGGCGACGCCGGCTGCTTCGGCGACCCCATGTTCTCCGGCGGTGTCCTCGTCGCCTCCGCCACCGCGGTCCGCGCCGCCGAGAACCTCAGCCAGGCCCTGAAGAACCCGCAGGACGCCGACCAACTGATCGCGGAGTACGAGAACTTCTTCAAGACCGGCTACGACACCTACATCCGGCTCATCCACGCCTTCTACGACGGCGAGCTGGTCGCGGTCGCCGCCGACGCCGGCCGCACCACCGACCGCGAGGCCCTGGAGCGCTACCTGATCCGGCTGATCGGCGGCGACTTCTGGAGCGAGCACAACGCGGTCGCCCAGGAGATGCGCCGGCGCCCCGAGTGGGACACCTTCGCGCCGTTCCAGCGGGTCTACGGCTGCCCGTCCTACCCGCACCTGGACGAGCAGGACCGCAAGGAACGCGCCGAGTCCCGCATCCGCCGGGTGACCGCCGGCCAGTAAGGCCCATCCGGGGCCCGAGCCCTCCGGGCCCGTCCGCCACGGGGCCCGGCCGCGGTGTACCGCCGCCGGCCGGGCCCCGGGCGACCGACCGAGTCCGCGCACTACCGAACAAGGTGAGGCGGAAGTGACAAGACAAGTCCCGGTGCGCTTCGGCGACCGGTCCTACGATGTGCTCATCGGCCCCGGAGTGCGCTCCGCCCTGCCCGGGATCATCGACAGGCTCGGCGCCCGGCGCGTCGCCGTGGTCTCGGCCCGCCCCGTCGAGTGGGTGCCCGACACCGGCGTGGAGACACTGCTGCTGCCCGCCCGGGACGGCGAACCGGACAAGAACCTCGCCACGGTGGAGTCCCTGTGCGCCGCGTTCGTACGCTTCGGGCTGACCCGCTCCGACGCCGTCGTCTCCGTCGGCGGCGGCACCACCACCGACGTCGTCGGCCTCGCCGCCGCCCTCTACCACCGCGGCGTTCCCGTCGTCCACCTGCCGACCACCCTGCTCGCCCAGGTCGACGCCAGCGTCGGCGGCAAGACCGCCGTCAACCTGCCCGAGGGCAAGAACCTCGTGGGCGCCTACTGGCAGCCCGCCGCCGTCCTGTGCGACACCGACTACCTGACCACCCTGCCGCCCCGCGAACTGCGCAACGGCCTCGGCGAGATCGCCCGCTGCCACTTCATCGGCGCCCCCGGCCTGCACGGACTGCCCCTCGTCGAACAGATCGCGGCCAGTGTGACGCTCAAGGCCGGCATCGTCTCCGCCGACGAACGCGACACCGGCCTCAGGCACCTGCTCAACTACGGCCACACCCTCGGCCACGCCCTGGAGGCCGCCACCGGCTTCGCCCTGCGGCACGGCGAGGGCGTCGCCATCGGCACCGTCTTCGCGGGTCTGCTCGCCGGCACCCTCGGCCGGATCACCCCCGACCGGGTGGACGAACACCGCGAGCACGTCGCCTCCTACGGCCTGCCCACCGCACTGCCCGACGACAGCGAACCCGGCACGCTGACCGAGCTGATGCGGCGCGACAAGAAGGCCCGCTCGGGCCTCACCTTCGTCCTGGACGGCCCGTCCGGCGCCGACCTCGTCACCGACGTGCCCGAGCGGGCGGTCACCGAGGCCCTGGCCCGGATGGAACGCGCCCCCCTCGACCGGCTCGTCACCGGTGCCCCGGCCGGCACCGCGGGAACGGAGGCGGCGGTGACATGACGTACTCACCACGGTGGCCGCCCGGCACCCCCGGGCGGATCCGGCGGCGGGCCGTCGAGCGCACCCTCGCCGACCGGCTCGAAGCGGCCCTGGCCAGGCCCGCCGCACAGCAGCCCGGCTGGCCGGACCCGGACCGGGCCCGGGCCGTGGTCCGCCGGCTGACCGCCGGCGAACCCCTCGTCACGCCCGCCGAGACCCGGCGGCTGCTCGACCGGCTCGGCGCCGTCGCCCGCGGTGAGGCCCTCCTGCTGCAGTCCGGCGACTGCGCCGAGACCTTCGCCGACACCACCGAACCCCATCTGCGGGCCAACCTCGGCCTGCTCCGGCGGATGGCGCTGGTCCTCACCCACGCCGCCGGCCTGCCCGTGGTCACGGTGGCCCGCGCCGCCGGACAGTACGCCAAGCCCCGCTCCGCGGCCGTCGACGCCGACGGGCTGCCCGTGTACCGGGGCGACATCGTCAACTCCGCCGAACCCGGCCACGCGGCCCGCACCCCCGACCCGGAACGCATGGCACGGGCCCACCGCCACGCCCGGGAGGCGATGACCGTCCTGCGCCGGCTCGCCCACGGCGACCTCGCCGACGCACACGCCCTGCACGAGGAGAACCGCCGTTTCGTCAGCACCGCCCCCGGAGGCCGCCGGCACCGGGCACGCGCCGCGGAGATCGGCCGCGGGCTGCGCTTCATGACCGGCATCGGCGCCCCCGCACCACGGCTCGGAGAGATCTGGACCAGCCACGAGGCCCTGCTGCTCGACTACGAACGCACCCTGCTGTGGATCGACCCCGACGGCCCCGAACCCCAACTGTCCAGCGGGCTCGCCCACTTCCTGTGGATCGGGGAGCGCACCCGGCACCCCGACGGCGCGCACATCGCCTTCGCCGAACTGCTCGCCAACCCCGTCGGCGTGAAGATCGGCCCCGGCACCACCCCGGAACAGGCGGTGGAGTACGTACGCCGCCTCGACCCGCACGGCGTGCCGGGCCGGGTCACCCTGATCAGCCGGATGGGCCACGACCGGGTGCGCGAGGTGCTCCCGCCGATCGTGGAGAAGGTCACCGCCTCCGGCCGCCAGGTGATCTGGCAGTGCGACCCCATGCACGGCAACTCCCGTACCACCGCCGCCGGTTACAAGACGCGGAGCTACGAGCACATCCTCGACGAGATCACCGGCTTCCTGGAGGTGCACCGGGCGCTCGGCACCCACCCCGGCGGCCTGCACCTGGAGGCGACCGGCGAGGACGTCACGGAGTGCACCGGCGGCGCCCGCGGCCTGTCCGAGGACGACCTGCCCGCCCGCTACCGCACCGCCTGCGATCCCCGCCTCAACGCCGAACAGTCCATGGAACTCGCCTTCACCGTCGCGGAGTCGTTCGCGACCGGGGCGGCGCACAGCACGGAGGCACGACGATGACCGACACCCCACAGCCGGCCCCCGCCGGCCCCCCGAGGCAGACCCTGGTCAGCGGAACCACCCGGCTCTACGCCGTCCTCGGCGACCCGGTCGGCCAGGTCCAGTCGCCCGGACTGCTCAACCCGCTCTTCGCCCGCCTCGGCATCGACGCCGTACTCGTCCCCGTGCACGTCCGCCCCGCCGACCTGGAACCGGTCGTCCGCGGGCTCCAGCGCGTCGGCAACCTCGACGGCCTGTTCGTCACCGTCCCGCACAAGACGGCCGCCGCCCTGCTGGCCGACCGGCGCAGCCCCACCGTCGAGATCACCGGCAGCGCCAACGCGCTGCGCCGCGAACCCGACGGCGCCTGGCTCGCCGAGAACTTCGACGGCTCCGGCTTCGTGGCCGGCCTCGTCCAGGCCGGGCACCAGCCGAAGGGCGCCAGCGTGGCCCTGGCCGGCGCGGGCGGGGCCGGCAGCGCCATCGCGGCGGCCCTGCTCGGCGCGGGCGTGGACCGGCTGACCCTCACCGACCCCGACACCTCGCGGCTGACCGCCCTCGTGGAGCGGCTGGCCGCCCACTGGCCCGGCCGCGTCCGGGCCGCCGTCGAGCCGCCCCTGGCCGACAGCGACATCGCCGTCAACGCCACCCCGCTCGGCCTGCGCCCCGACGACCCGCTGCCCTTCCCGCCGCACGCGCTGCCACCGGGCGCCGTCGTCGCCGACATCATCATGAAACCCCGCGAGACCAGGCTGCTGCGCGAGGCCGCCGCACACGGCCTGCGCGTGCACCACGGACGCCACATGCTCACCGGCCAAGTCGACTCCTACCGTGCCTTCTTCGGGCTCCACCAGCCCTAGCGGGCCGACTACCAGACCGGGGGATGGGAGGCCCGGCACGCCGCGTCCTAGTCTGAGGACGGCCAGCACTGCGCGAACCGTCCGGACCGGCTCTGTCGCCCCCCTTCGCCTCGCCCGCTCACTCCCGCCCAGCCCGTTCCGACGGAGATTTGGAGAACCATGAACGCGCGACCGGCACCGGAATTCCCCACGTGGCCCCAGTACGACGACGAGGAGCGGACCGGACTGATCCGCGCCCTCGAACAGGGCCAGTGGTGGCGCATGGGCGGGGAGGAAGTCGCCTCCTTCGAGCGGGAGTTCGCCGACTTCCACGGCGCTCCGCACGCCCTCGCCGTCACCAACGGCACCCACGCCCTCGAACTCGCCCTGCAGGTCATGGGAGCCGGCCCGGGCACCGAGGTCATCGTGCCCGCCTTCACCTTCATCTCCTCCTCCCAGGCCGCCCAGCGCATCGGCGCGGTCGCGGTCCCCGTCGACGTCGACCCGGACACGTACAACATCGATGTCGCCGCCACGGCCGCCGCCGTCACCCCGCGCACCCGCGTCATCATGCCCGTGCACATGGCCGGTCTGATGGCCGACATGGACGCCCTCGGCAAACTCTCCGCCGACACCGGCGTACCGATCCTGCAGGACGCGGCCCACGCCCAGGGCGCCCGCTGGCAGGGAAAGCGGGTCGGCGAACTCGGCACGGTCGCCGCGTTCTCCTTCCAGAACGGCAAGCTGATGACCGCCGGCGAGGGCGGCGCCGTCCTGTTCCCCGAGAGCGACCTGTACGAGGCGGCGTTCCTGCGGCACAGCTGCGGCCGGCCGCGTACCGACCGCCACTACATGCACCAGGTCGCCGGCACCAACATGCGGCTCAACGAGTTCTCCGCCGCCGTGCTGCGCGCCCAGCTGCGCCGCCTGCCCGCCCAGACGGAACTGCGCGACCAGCGCTGGGCGCTGCTGTCCCGGCTGCTCGGCGCCATCGACGGTGTCGTACCGCAGGGCGGTGACGTCCGCGCCGACCAGAACACCCACTACATGGCGATGTTCCGGATCCCCGGCATCGCCGAGGCGGACCGCAACGCCCTGGTGGACCGGCTGGTCGAGGCCGGGCTGCCCGCGTTCGCCGCGTTCCGCGCCGTGTACCGCACCGATGCCTTCTGGGAGGTCGGCGCCCCCGACGAGACCGTGGATCAGGTCGCCGAGCGCTGCCCGAACACCGAGGCCATCAGCAGCGACTGTATCTGGCTGCACCACCGGGTGCTCCTCGCCGGCGAGCGGGACCTGGAGATCACGGCCGAGATCATCGCGGACGCAGTGGCCGCGATATGAGCGTGCGGGCCGCCGTGGTGGGGCTCGGCTGGGCGGGGCGGGAGCTGTGGCTGCCCCGGCTGCGGTCCCACCCGGACTTCGACCTGGTCGCCGTCGTCGACCCCGATCCCGCCGCCCGGGCGGTCGTCGGCGCGGCGACGGGCCTCCCCGCGCACGCGGAACCGGACGCGCTCGACGCCCGGTCCGTCGACCTCGCCGTCGTCGCCGTACCCAACCACCTGCACACCACGGTCGCCGCCGGCCTGCTCGGCCGGGGCGTCTCCGTCTTCCTGGAGAAGCCGGTGTGCCTGTCCAGCGCCGAGGCCGACACCCTGGCCGCGGCCGAGCGCGACGGCGGCCTGCTGCTGGCCGGCAGCGCCGCCCGGCACCGCGCCGACGTCCTCGAACTCGCCGTGCTACTCCCCGAGTTGGGGAAGGTACGGCATGTCGACCTGGCCTGGGTGCGGGCCCGCGGGGTACCGCGGGCGGGCGGCTGGTTCACCCGGCGCAGCGAGGCCGGCGGCGGCGCCCTGGTCGACCTCGGCTGGCACCTCGTGGACACCCTGACCGCGCTGCTCGGCCCGTCCCCGGTCCACCAGGCCGTCGGCGCCGTCTCGGACGACTTCCTCAACGCCGGCGAGTGGTCCGCGGCCTGGCGCCGCGAGCGGCCCGCCGCCGCCCTCACCGGCGACGTCGAGGACACCGCCCGCGGGTTCCTGCTCCGCGAGGACGGCGTCTCCGTCTCCCTGCACGCCAGTTGGGCCTCGCACCAGGCGACGGACCTGTCCCTGATCCGGATCGAGGGCAGCACCGGCACCGCCGAACTGCGCTGCACCTTCGGTTTCAGCCCCAACCGGCAGCCCGAGTCCGTGCTCACCCTCACCCGCGAGGGCGCCACCCGTCGGCTGCCCGTCCCCGCCGAACCCGTCGGCGCGGAGTACGGACGGCAGCTGGACGGCGTGCCGGCCCTCCTCGCCGATCCCGCCGGCCGGGGCCGGGCCATCGCCGAGGCACGCACCACCGTACGGCTCGTGGAGCGTCTGTACGCCTCCGCCCGGACCGGACGCGACGGGCCGAGCGAGCCCGTGTACCAGCAGACCACCAGCAGATGAGGACCCCATGACAGTCCACTCGCCCGACCGGCCCCTCCCCCCGGCCGGCCTCCTGACGGCAACCCGGCGGGCGGTCGTCTTCGACCTGGACGGGGTGATCGTCGACAGCTTCGCCGTCATGCGGGAGGCCTTCGCGGTCGCCTACGCGGAGGTCGTCGGCGACGGCCCCGCCCCGTTCGAGGAGTATGTGCGCCACCAGGGGCGCTACTTCCCCGACATCATGCGGATCATGGGGTTGCCGCTGGAGATGGAGGAGCCCTTCGTCCGCGAGAGCTACCGGCTCGCCCACCGCGTGGAGGTCTTCGACGGCGTCCTCGAACTCCTGCTGACCCTGCGGGTGCGCGGACTGCGGCTGGCCGTGGCCACCGGCAAGGCCGGCGACCGCGCCCGCTCGCTGCTCGACGGGCTCGGCCTGCTGCCGTTCTTCGCCCACGTCATCGGCTCCGACGAGGTGCCCCGGCCCAAGCCCGCGCCCGACATCGTGCAGCGTGCGCTGGAACTGCTGGACGTGCCGCCGGAGCAGGCCATCATGGTCGGCGACGCGCCCACCGACCTGGCCAGCGCCCGCGACGCCGGTGTGGCCTCGGCCGCCGCCCTGTGGGTCGGTCCCGACGAGGAGGAACTGCTCGCCGCCGGGCCCGACGCGGTACTGCGCCGCCCCAGCGACCTGCTCGCCCTGTGCCCGGCCGTACCCGGCGCCTGAGCGTGCCCGCTCCCCGGGACCGGCAGCCCGGCGCCGCTTCGGCGCCGGGCAGTCTGGGCATCGACATCGGCGGCACCAAGGTCGCCCTGCGCGCGGAGACCGACGACGGCCGGATCGAGGAGTCGACGTTCACCTGGGGCCCGCACCAGGACGCCGAGGGCGACCTGGCCGACCTGGCCGCGCACCTGAAGGCGTTCCCCGCCCTGGCGGACGTACGGGCCGTCGGCGTCGCCATGCCCGCCACCGTCGGCCCCGACGAACGGATCACCGCCTGGCCCAGCCGTCCCGCGTGGACCGGGCTCGCCCTGGGCCCCGCCCTGCGCGGGCTGTTCCCCGGGGCGCCGGTCGCCTGGGCCGACGACGGCGACCTCGGCGCCCTCGCCGAGGCGGACGCGGCGGACTGCGCCCACCTCCTCTACGTCGGCGTCGGCACCGGAGTGGGCGGCGGACTCGTCCTGAACGGCACGCTGTGCCCCGGACCCGAGCGGGGCTCCTTCGAGATCGGCCACCTGGTGATCGACCAGGACGGCCCCCCGTGCGTCTGCGGACGCCGCGGCTGCCTCCAGGCGACCGCGTCCGGACCGGCCACCCTCGCCCACGCCGCCGCACTCCGCGGCGCCCCGGTCACCTTCGACGCGCTTCGGGCCGGCCTGCGCGACCACCTGCCCTGGGCACACGCGGCCCTGGACCGCACGGCCCGCGCCCTGGCCACGGCCCTCACGAGCGTCACCGAACTCCTCCATCCCGACCGAGCCGTCCTGGGCGGCGGCTTCACGGCGGGCATCCCGGACCTCCTGCCCGCCGTCGCCACCCACCTGGCAGCCCGAGGCCGCCCCGGCCACCCCACCCCACCCCTCACCCCGGCCCGGCTCGGCGGCCTGTCCTCGCTCCGAGGCGCGGTACTGCTGGCCCAACGCCTCTGACCCCCACCCCCACAGGCGGGCGGCCGGGCTCAGAGGTTCTCCCGGCGTGCCCGCGCGCCCCGCTGTCCGGCGGCGGTCTCGCGGCCTGCGTGGACTCGGCAGCCCCCTCACCCCGACCACTCGCGCCCCGGCTGACCGCCCAGCCCACAGTGCGTGCGGTCGCCCGGTTCCCCGGGGCTCGGTGTTTCTCCCGGCGTGCCCGCGCGTCCCGTTGTCCGGCGGCGGTCTCGCGGCCTGCGTGGACTCGGCGGCCCCCTCACCCCGACCACTCGCGCCCCGGCTGGGCGGCTTGTTCTCGCTGCGGGGCGCGGTACTGCCGGCCCAGCGCCTCCGACCGCGCGCCCGCGCCGCCCTGTTCAGCGCGCGTGCCCGGCGGGTGCCGGCGCGGTCAGCCGGCTGCGGAGGCCGTCCACGAGGGCGGCCACGCCGGACGGGCCGGTCGCCGTGCCGTAGACGTGGTAGTCGGGGCGCACCAGCAGGGCGGTGGCGCCGTACCGGTCGAGGTAGGCGCGCAGCACCCCGTCGGCGTCCACGGCGTCCACCGCGTCGACGGCGCCGCCCGTGCCGTCGTACGAGCTGCCGGCGGGCCGCAGGCGGACCACCTGCGCACCGATGTCCCGCAGGAACGACAGCCGGACCGGAGTGAGGTCCGACTCCGCCTCCGGCGTGGCGAACAGGACGAAACCATGGCGCACCGGATCCTCCAGCGGCTCCCCGTCGGACGGTCGCACCAGCCGGGCGTGCGGCAGGACCTCGCCCGTCGGGGGCACCCGGGTGCCGGTGCCGTCCGGGCGGTGCAGCAGGCCGCAGGTGATCGGACGGGCCGGATCGGGCCGGCCGGGCCCCCGCCCGCGCCGGTTCGCCAGCACCGTCGCGTCCCGCTCCGCCGCGGCCGCCGCGTCCGTCACACAGATCAGCCGCCCCAACTGCACCGACGCCAGGATCGACTCGCGGACCTGCGCCCGGCGCTCCTCGGTGTAGCTGTCGAGCAGCGACTCCGGGGCGGCGCCGCTCAGCACCAGGTCCAGCCGCCACGCCAGACCGACCACGTCCCGTACGCCCGAGCACATGCCCTGCCCCGCGAACGGCGGCATCAGATGCGCCGCGTCCCCGGCCAGCAGCACATGCCCCACCCGCCACTCGTCGGCCCACCGCGCCTGGAAGATGTACGTCGTACTGCGCAGCAGCCGCGCGGTGTCCGGGGTGACGTCGAACGGCGCGAGCAGCCGCCACGCGGTCTCCTCCCGGTTCAGGTCGGCCGCCCGCTCGCCCGGCAGCCGCATGAACTCCCAGCGCCGGTGCCCTGGCCCGCTCCCGACCAGCGTGGTCGGCCGGGCCGGATCGCACAGTTGCACGTTCGTCGGCACGAACTCCCGCGGCTCGCGCAGCTCCACGTCGCAGAGCAGCCACTCGTAGGAGAACCCGAGATCGGTCACGGACACGCCCACCCGTTCCCGTACGAAGCTGTTGGCGCCGTCGCAACCGACCACCCAGCGCGCCGAGAAGGTCCGCGCCGTTCCCTCGTCGTCCTCCGCGGTCACCGTCACCCCGTCCGGGCCGTCGGCGAGGTCCACGACCCGGTGGTCCCGCAGCACCGTGATGCCCGGCAACTCGGCCGCGCGGGCGGCGAGCAGCTCCTCCAGCGCGGGCTGGTGCATGGTGTTGGCGTCGGGCCACCCGTACGGGCCCTCGGTGGTGAACTCGATGTCCAGCAGGGTCTTCCCGTCCGCCGTACGCCACTGGTAGCCGGTGCCCGGCTCGGTGATCCGGCCCAGCTCCCCGCCGATGCCCGCACCGGCCAGCAGCCGGGCCGTCTCCCCGTCGAAACTCGTCGCCCGGGGCAGCGTGTACGGCCGCCGCCGGCGTTCGAGGACCGTCACCCGCCGGCCGCGCTGCGCCAGCAGCACCGCCAGCACCGAGCCGACCGGCCCGTATCCGACGACGAGCACATCGGTATCCGGTGAACTCGTGGACGCCGTCGGGTCGTCGGGTGACACAGCGGACATGGAAACCCCCTCGGTACGGCCTGCTGACGGGCCCTGCTCGGGTGACTCGTGGTGAGCGTACGGCCCGGCGGGCGGTTCCGGCCGGGATCCGCCCGAGGGCTATCAGGTTGAGGGATACCGGCCCCGTCGCCGCTCGGCCTAACCTGCCGAAGTCCCGTACCAGACGCTGATCCCCGCAGTTCCCCGACGTGAAAGCGAGCCATTCGGCATGCCTGGAGCAACGGCACAGTTCGAGAAGTGGGTCAGCGTCTTCCGCCCCTCGCCCGACAGCGCGGTACGACTCGTCTGCCTGCCGCACGCGGGCGGTTCGGCGAGCTTCTTCTTCCCGGTCGCCACGGCCCTCGCGCCCACGGTCGAGGTCCTGGCCGTCCAGTACCCGGGCCGGCAGACGCGCCGGCACGAACCCGGCATCGACAACATCCCCGACTACGCCGACCAGATCTTCGCGGCCCTGCGCCACCTCGACGACCGGCCGCTCGCCCTGTTCGGGCACAGCATGGGCGCCGTCCTCGCCTACGAGGTGGCCCTGCGCATGCGCGACGCCCACATGCCGTCCCCGGTACGCCTGTTCGCCTCCGGCCGGCGCGCTCCCTCCCGTTACCGCGACGAGCGTGTGCACGCGGCCACCGACGAGGACGTGCTCGCCGAACTGCGCACCCTCAGCGGCCCCAACCAGGCGGTCCTGGCCGATCCCGAGGTACTGGCGATGTTCCTGCCGGCGATCCGCAGCGACTACACCGCCATCGAGAACTACCGGCACGACCCCGGCAGGCAGCTCGACTGCCCGGTGACCGTGCTCACCGGCGACGCCGACCCCCGGACCACGCTGGACGAGGCCCACGCCTGGGAGGAGCACACCACCGGTCCGACCGACGTCCAGGTCTTCCGGGGCGGGCACTTCTTCCACGTCGAGCGGAGCGCCGAGGTCATCGCGCTCCTGTCCCGGAGTCTGAGCGGCCAGGGCGCCGACACCCGCTGACCCCATCGACCGCTCCGACGAGGGATGAGCCCGTGACGCTCGCCAGCCCCCTGACGCCCGACGGCCCGGTGACGCTCGCCGGCCCCGTGCCCACCATCGCCCCCCACTCCCTCCTCGTCTTCCTCCTCCAGCTCGCCTTCCTGCTGCTGTTCGCCCTCGTCCTCGGCCGGCTCGCCGAGCGCTTCCGCATGCCCGCGGTCGTCGGCGAGCTGTGCGCCGGCATGCTGCTCGGCCCGTCCGTGCTCCAGCACGTGCTGCCCGCCTTCTCCCACTGGCTGCTGCCCCAGCAGCCGGAGCAGATGCACATGCTCGACGCCACCGGCCAGCTCGGCGTGCTCCTCCTCGTCGGAGTCACCGGCGCCGAGCTGAACTTCGGCCTCGTCCGCAAGCGCGGGATCACCGCCGCCCGGGTCAGCATCGCCGGCCTGGTGCTGCCGCTCGGTCTCGGCATCGCCACCGGCTTCGCGCTGAGCGGCATCCTGCTGCCGGACGGCGTCGACTCCACGGTCTTCGCCTTCTTCCTCGGCGTGGCGATGTGCGTCACCGCGATCCCGGTGATCGCCAAGACCCTCCTCGACATGAAGCTGCTGCACCGCGACATCGGCCAGCTGATCCTGTCCGCCGGCGTCGTGGACGACATCGTCGGCTGGTTCCTGCTGTCCGTGGTCTCCGCGATGGCCACCGCCGGACTCACCGCCGGTGTCGTGGCGACCGCCGTGCTCTACCCCGTCGGTGTCGTGCTGTTCGCCGTACTGATCGGCCGCCCGCTGGTGGGCGCCGCGCTGCGCCGGGCGGGCCGGGCCGAGGGCGCCACCCCCACCATCATGACGGTCGTCGTCCTGGTCCTGTTCGGCGCCGCGGCCACCCAGGCCATGAAACTGGAGGCGATCTTCGGGGCCTTCGTCGTCGGCGTCCTGGTCGGCACCAGCAAGGACCTGGACCGGGAGAAGCTGGAACCGCTGAAGAGCACCGCGCTGGGCTTCCTCGCCCCGCTGTTCTTCGCCACCGCCGGGCTGCGGATGGACCTCACCGGCCTGCGCCACCCCGCCGTCCTCGCCGCGGCCCTCGCCGTGCTCGCCGTCGCCGTCCTCGGCAAGTTCTCCGGCGCCTTCCTCGGCGCCCGGTTCAGCCGCCTCAACCGCTGGGAGGCGCTCGCCCTCGGAGCCGGCATGAACTGCCGCGGCGTGGTCGAGGTCGTCGTGGCGATGACCGGCCTGCGCCTCGGCGTCCTGGACACCGACGCGTACACCATCATCGTCCTGGTCGCGATCGTGACCTCGCTGATGACACCGCCCGTCCTGCGGGCCGCGATGAGCCGCGCGGAGGAACTCGCCGACGCCGAACTCACCCTGAAGGACGCCGACCCCGGCCGGGCCCGGGCCCCGCACGACTCCGGCCGGTCCGGCACGTCGAACAGTGAGGTGACCCCGTGAACACCCTGCTCCTGCTGAACGGCCCCAACCTCGGCATCCTGGGCCGCCGCGAGCCCGAGATCTACGGCACCGACACCCTCGCCGACATCGAGAAGGCCGTCGCCGCCGAGGTGGGCGGGGCGGGCTGGGAGGTGCTCTCCCTCCAGCACGACTCCGAGGGCGACCTGGTGCGCGACATCAACCGGCACCACGACTCCGTCGGCGCCATCGTCAACCCCGGGGCGCTGATGATGGCCGGCTGGAGCCTGCGCGACTCCCTCGCCGCCTACCCGCGGCCCTGGATCGAGGTGCACCTGAGCAACGTATGGGCCCGGGAACAGTTCCGGCACGAGTCCGTGATCGCCCCGCTGGCCTCCGGCATCGTCGTCGGCCTGGGCTCGATGGGCTACCGGCTGGCCGCGAAGGCACTGCTGGAACTGGTCGAGCGGAACAGCTGAACCGCGTCTCACACCCGCGTGTCGAAAGGACACCCCCGATCATGAAGCTCGCACTGCACGAGGTCGGCGACGGCGACCGGACGGTGCTCCTCGTCCACGGCGTGATGTCGTCGGCGGACACCTGGCGCCGGGTGGCGCCGGCCCTCGCCGAGCGCGGCTACCGCGTGATCATGCCTGACCTGCGCGGCCACGGGGACAGCCCGCACGCCGACGCGTACACGCCCGAACTGCTCGCCGCCGACCTCGTGGAATCGGTCCCGACGGGCGTCGACCTGGCCCTCGCCCACTCCTTCGGCGCGCCCGTGCTCGCCCTCGCGGTGCCCGGCCTGCGCCCCGCCAAGGTCGTCTACAGCGACCCGGCGTGGAGGCTCGGCGCCAAGTCCGTCGACGAGGTGCGGGAGTTCGCCCAGGCCACCAAGTCGGCCACCGCCGACAGCATCCGCCAACTGTGCCCGCGCTGGCAGCCCGAGGACATCGAGGCGGAACTGGCCGGGTACGCCCGCTGGGACGTCCGGGCCATCGAGTGGCTGCAGAGCGACCGGGACCTGATCCCGGCGCGCGCCGAGGTGCCCTCGCTGGTCCAGGGCGCTGGCGACCATCACCTCGTACCGGACGAGCTGGCCGAACGGCTGCGCGGGCGCGGCTTCGAGGTGGTGTACGTGCCGGACACCGGCCACTGCATCCACCGCGACGACCTCGACGGCTTCCTGAAGTCACTGGACGGCTGGCTCTGACCGCGGGCGCGGGGGCGCCCGGCCGGTGCCCCCGCCCGTGTTACGTTGAGCCCATGGACGCAGGTCACCCCGCCCAGGCGGAGGCGGGAAACGCCCCGGTCACTGACCCGGCACCCCGCGCGCTGCACGGCTCGTTCTCGTTCGACCTGGACTTCACGGTGGCGCGGGCCGAGGTCTTCCGCGGCTTCGCCGACCCGTCCCTGCGGAGCCGTTGGTTCCGCCTTCCCGGCGGCTCCGCCACCGCCGAACACGAACTGGACTTCCGCGTCGGCGGCGGCGAGACCGCCCGCAACGTCTTCGTCTCCGGCGACACCGAGGAACACCTCGCCTACCGCTCCCGGTTCCTGCACATCGTGCCGGACACCCGGATCACCTACGTCTACGAGGCCGAGGTCGACGGCAGCACCCGCTGGATCTCCCTCGTCACCGTCGAACTGGCCGACCAGCCCGCCGGGTCCCGCCTGACCTGGACCGAGCAGTACACCTGGCTCGTCCCCACCGGAGACGGCACCCAGGACGCCGCCCACCTCCGCGGCGGCACCCGCCTGCTGCTCAACGGCCTCTCCACGGTGGTGAATCCCGCCCGCCACCGCTTCCTGCGTGTCTGAGCGCCCTTACCTCCCAGGTCATCGATCCCAGCCGGCCCGCGTGTCACGATCGTCGGCGTAGGGAACCCGACCGACCGGAAGGACGCCATGCCCGCCTACGCCATAGCGCACCTGCAGGAAGCCGCCGCCCCGCACCCGGAGATCGCCGAGTACGTCGAGCGCATCAGCGCCACCTTCGAGCCGTACGGCGGCCGCTTCCTCGTGCACGCCGCGCAGCACGAGGTCAAGGAGGGCCGCTGGCCCGGGCACGTCGTGGTGATCTCCTTCCCCGGCATCGCCGAGGCCCGGGCCTGGTGGGACTCACCCGCGTACCAGGAGATCGCCCCGCTGCGCTCGCGGCACATCGCCGGCGACATCATCCTGGTCCCCGGTGTTCCCGAGGACTACGACCCGGCCGACACGGCGAAGGCGATGCGGGAGGCGCTTTCCGCCGGCTGACGCGACCCCGGCTCGACGCGTGCCCAGGCGTGCCGTGGGGCGGTGATGTGGAGGAGGTGTGTGTGGCGGATGACGTGCGATCTTCGTACGGAGAGTGCGTGTTAGCCTGCCCGCGGTTCACGATCGAACGCACACGGGGGAGGCACGGTGGGCTCGGACGGCTACCAGGTCAAGGCAGGCATGACCGGGCAGGCCCAGCAACTCGACGACGCCGGCACGGACATGGACGGCATCAGCCGGGCCGTCAAGTCGCGCATGAGCTACTCGTACGGCGATGCCGGCGGGAACGACGCCGCGTCGGCGCTGAACGCGTTCGTCAAGGCCTGGGAGGCCGAGGCCAAGACGCTGGCGTCGGCATTGCACGAGCTGGGTGGCAAGGTGCAGTTGGCCAAGAAGACCTACCACGGCACCGACGGGCTGGTGAAGACGCACGCGGACAGCGTCCACGTCGGCGGCACGAGCAGCCTCACCGACACATCGGCGCAGGGCGGGCGCACCTCGGCCCTGTCGAGCTACTGAGGAACGGGCCGGTGTCGTTCTTCTTCTCTCCCCTCGACTCCCCTTCCTTCCGCCTGGCGTGGCTCGCCGGGCTCTCCAAGAAAATGCTCGGTGCCGGGAGCAAGAACGAGCTCCTCGACCTGATCGACGACGCCCTCTCGGTGCCCGAACCGGGCGGCGACCCGGGCTTGCTGGAGGGCCTGGCAAGCCTCTACCGCGGCCAGGTCGACCAGGTCGGCAGCGTCTTCGACCAGGTCGACCGGGTGGGCCGCAAGGGTCTTCCGGAGGTGTGGGTCGGCGACACGAGCGTCCTCGCCTCCGACGTGGTGAACGCCGTCGGGCGGTCCGTGAACCAGATGAGCGAGGCGTTCCATGGTTGCGCGTCGGTGCTGCTGACGCTGGCCGACGCGATCGGCGCCGCGCAGCGCAAGGACGAGCAGGGCCGCGGACAGCTGCTGGAGCAGAAGAAGACGCTCGGCGGCAGGGACGGTTTCTTCGACGACCTGCACGAGAACGACGAGGAGGAGTGGGACCGCAAGAACGCCGCCCACTTCGGCTCCTACGCGGTCGACCTGATGCACGCCGCCGTCTCCGACGCGCAGGAGGCCACCCGCGTCGCGGCCCGGGACCTGAACAAGTGGGCCGCCGAGGCACGGGCCGGGAAGATGGAGACCAGCGAACTCACCGCGGTCGACAAGGTGATGCTCGCCGACACCGGCGTCGCGGGCGCGGACGCCGAGCTGAACGAGATCCTCACGGCCGGTGACCTGGCGCGCGCGTCGACGCGTATGGACCTGCTGAGCCTGGACGACGAGATGGCCATGGAGCGGATGCTGGCGAAGTCGGACAGCCCGCAGGAGCGGGCCTACCTGATGAAGGCCCTGGCCGCCGGCCACAGCGTCGCCGAGATCGAGACGTTCCAGGGCAAGATCCACGGCAAGGACCCCGACTGGATGCGCCGGCACCTCACTCCGGTGGTCACCGCCTCGGACAGCATGAAGGACGAGGGTCTCGCGCAGGACGGCTCGAACAACAACAAGGACTACGCCTCGTTCGACGGCCAGCTGTGGATCCAGGGCGGCGACGGCTCCGAGGGCACCTGCGTGGCCTCGTCCACCGTCACGTCCCGCGCCATGGTCGACCCCCTGTACGCGCTCGACCTCACCGGCGGCCCCGACGGACAGCAGGACGACCCCGAGGCCTTCAAGCAGCGTCTGGTGGCCGAACAGCACCGGCTGCACACCGAAGGCGACGGCGGCAAGAACTGGGGCGGCATGGGGCCCGAGGGCCAGGAACGGATCAACGACACCCTCGTCGGCAGTGCCACCGGCAGTGACTACGAGCGCCAGGACCTGAACAGCGCCGCCGACCGCAGGGCGGTCCTCACCGAAGTCGAGAAGTCGGTGGCCGAGGGGCGGCCGGTGCCGGTCGACGTCTCGGGCAAGGAGGGCGCCCACGCCATGACCATCATCGCCCAGGAGGGTGACATGCTTCAGGTCTACAACCCCTGGGGCTCGACCACCTGGGTCAGCGAGGACGACTTCATCAACGGCCACATGGGCAAGGCTTCCAACAGTGATCTCCCCAACGCGTACAGTGTCTATCTTCCGCGGTAGCAGGGGCGGTGCCGCGATCGCGGCCGCCGCTCTCCTCGCTCTCGCCACGGGCTGCGGCTCGGGCACCGACGAACCGGCCGGCGGCTCCACGAGCACCGCGAGCCGTCCCACGGGCACGACGAGCCACCCGGTGAAGGACACCAGCATCACCGCCAAGCCGGGGGAGCGCTTCACCATCACCGTCGACCAGAACGCCTCCACCCGCGAGTACTGGTACCTGGTCGACCCCAAGCCCGACAGCTCGGTGCTGGTCAGCCGCGGCCAGGACCACACGTCGGACTCCGGCGACGAGCCGGAGGCCGGTGCCGGCGGCCGGCTCACCTTCACCTTCGAGGCCAAGGGCAAGGGCACCACCCGGTTCACGCTGCTGCACTGCACGTTCACCACCTGCCAGGGCAACACCTCCACCGTGCCCCCCGCGACGACCGGACCCTCCGCCACCCCGACCACGGGGGCGGCCACCCCCTCCCCCTCCCAGGCCCCCGAACGCATCACCTACACCGTCACCGTCGACTGAGCCGCAGCGGACCAGTCAGACGAGACGAGACACCCGAGGCCCCGCCATGAACGACGACGTCCCCCACCCGCCGGACCGCACGGACGACGAGCTGGCCCGGCTCGACATCACCGTCCTGCTGCGTTACGGCCTCACCGCTGAGCCCGGCCCCCGGCGCACCGCCCTGTTCGGCGACGGCGCCGCGGCCGCGGCCGTCGTCCTCGACCGCCTCGGCACCGAGCCGCGCTCGGTCGCCTTCCTCGCCGACACCGTGCGCGCCGGCGGACTCGCCCGCGCCGTGGAGCTGCCCGAGCCCCTGCCCCGCCCGGAGGCGGCCGTCCTCGTACGGGAGTGGCTGCGGGCCGGCACCGAACTCGCGGGCGGTATCGCCGCCGACGACACCGCCGCCACCTGGCTGCATGCCGTCGCGACCATCATCGAACTGAAGCAGCTGACCCGGACGCGGGACCGGAGTACGTGAGCGCGTGAAGTGGCGCGATGCCATGCCTTGTGCTAGCGTCACGCCTTTGCGTGGTCGTCGCGGCAGGCGATGCCGCCTGTGCGGTTCCGCTTGATGCGTGGGCTGCTCCAACCTGCCGGGCCTTCCTCGGTACGTTCCCCCGCGGAAGGCTGTTCATGAAGCACCCCGAAGACTCCGGCACCGTTCACGGCGGTCCCGCCCGGTCCGCGACCACGACTCCGGCGCCGCTCCCGGCCGCCTCCTTCGCCGGCCTGGAACTGCCGGTGGCGGTGCTGCGGACACTCGGCGAACTGGGGGTGCGTGAACCCTTTCCGATCCAGGCCGCCACCCTGCCCGATGCCCTCAAGGGGCGCGACGTCCTGGGACGCGGGCGCACCGGGTCGGGCAAGACGCTCGCCTTCGGCCTGCCGCTGCTGACACGTACGGCCGGGCGGCGCGCCGAACCGAAGCAGCCCCTCGCTCTGGTCCTCGTGCCCACCCGGGAGCTGGCCCAACAGGTCAGCCAGGCGCTGGCGCCGTACGCCGAGGCACTGCGGCTGCGGATGACCACGGTCGTCGGCGGCATGTCGATCGGCCGGCAGATCGCCGCGCTGCGCCAGGGAGCGGAGGTGCTCGTCGCCACCCCCGGACGCCTGCACGACCTGATCGAGCGCAACGCCTGCCGCCTGGCACGGGTGAGGATCACCGTGCTGGACGAGGCCGACCAGATGTCCGACTTGGGATTCCTGCCGCAGGTCGTCGACGTCCTCGAGCAGGTGCACCCCGACGGTCAGCGGATGCTCTTCTCGGCCACTCTCGATCGCGACGTCGATGAGCTGGTCCACCGCTACCTCCACGACCCCGTCGTCCACTCGGTCGACCCGTCCGCGGGCACGGTCACGACGATGGAGCACCACGTTCTGGTCGTCCACGGCCCCGACCGCTACGCCGTCACCACGGAGATCGCCGCCCGCGACGGCCGCGTCCTGCTGTTCCTCGACACCAAGCACGCCGTCGACCAGCTCACCCGGCACCTGCGGGCCAGCGGGGTGCACGCCGGAGCCCTGCACAGCGGCAAGTCCCAGCCCCAGCGCACACGGACCCTGGCGCAGTTCAAGAACGGCGGGATCACCGTTCTGGTGGCGACCAATGTCGCGGCCCGTGGCCTGCACATCGACGACCTCGATCTCGTGGTCAACGTCGACCCGCCCACCGACCCCAAGGACTATGTGCACCGGGCCGGCCGCACCGCCCGCGCCGGTGAGTCCGGCAGCGTGGTCACGCTCGTGCTGGCAGGCCAGCGCCGCGAGGCGAGCCGCGTGATGGCTGAGGCCGGCATCGAGCCGACCGTCACCAAGGTGCGCTCGGGCGAGGCGGAGCTGAGCCGGATCACCGGCGCCAAGGCTCCCTCCGGCATCCCGCTGGACGGCGGGCCCGCCGTCCCCCGGCCCAAGAACACCAACACTCCCTTCCGCGGCCTCGGCACCACCAAGGACCCCTCCCGCGGCACCGGCGGCAAGTCCCGAAAGGCCGGCGAGGCCCGCAAGCTCGCCGAGGCCCGCAAGGCCGCCCTCGTGCGTCGCAACGGCTGAGAGCCGTTGCCCCTGCCGCTGCCCTGCGGGGAATCCCCTGGCCACGGGATCGGCAACCCTCAAGCCGGTGCTCGACGGGATAGCGCCTGACCCGCTGGTCACCAAGCGCACCCACCGGGCCTTCCTCGGCGAACCACCGGCGACTGCACGCCGACAAGGGCTACGCGTACGACCACCGTTCTGCGCCGCCTCACCTACGGCCGAAACCCCGGCAGCGTCCCCGACGAGCACAGCGCGGCCGATCGGGATGCGCTGGAACCTGAGACGCGATGTCGAGAATGCGCGGACGCGACGTCAATCCGGCGCCGAGCCGACGCGGCATGATCGAAAGGCCCCCGCCCCGGCACCCATGGCCGTGCCCGCATCGCGCAGCCGTACCCCTACCCGTACCAAGGACGCTCATCATGGACCGACTGGACGTCATCGACATCTGCAACCGCATGGCCTGGTACGCGGACCAGCGCACCTGGGACGCGCTGGCCGAGGTGTTCGCCGACAAGGTGACGCTCGACTACACCAGCCTCAACGGCGGCGAACCCGTCACCCTCACACCCGCGCAGATCGTCGACGGCTGGCGGACCGGCCTCGGCGTCTACACCGCCACCCACCACCTCCTCGGCAACCACCTGGTCGCCGTCGACGGCGATCACGCGGTGTGCACCGCCACCTTCCAGGCCACCCACCGCAAGGCGGACGACTCCCTGTGGACACTGGGCGGCACCTACCGCTTCGACCTGGCCCGCACCCGCGACGGATGGCGCATCACCGGCGTCGTGATGACCGCGATCTGGAGCGACGGGGAGCGATGAGGCGACCGGAGGGACGCCGGCGCCGTTCGCCGGCCACCTCCACGGCTCCCCGCCTCTCCCTCGCACCCCCGCCCTGCTCGGACTCACCGCTGGACCGACCATCCACGCCACACAGGAGTACGCATGACACGCAGGACCGACGTCGCCTTCACCAGTGAGGGCGCCACCCTGACCGGCACCCTCTACCTTCCCGAGCACACGGAAATTCCGGGCCCGCTGCCCGGGATCGTGGTCGCCGGCACCTGGACCAGCGTCAAGGAGCAGATGGCCGACCGGTACGCGGAACGGCTCGCCGAGCACGGATACGCCGCGCTGTCCTTCGACTTCACCGGCTTCGGCCGGTCGGAGGGCGCACCGCGTGACGTCGAGGACCCGGCCCTCAAGGTCCGCGACATCCACCACGCGCTCAGCTTCCTCGCCGCCCACGAGGCGGTCGACGGCGACCGGATGGGCGCACTCGGCATCTGCGCGGCCGCGATGTACATGTCGGACAACGCCGCCGGCGACGCCCGGGTCCGCTCCCTGGCCCTCGTCGCCCCCTGGCTGCACGACGCCGCCGTCTGCGAGGACGCCTACGGCGGCGCGGAAGCCGTCGCCGAACGGGTCAAGGCCGGCCGGGAGGCCCGCGCCCACTACGAGGAGACCGGCGAGGTCGCGTACGTCCCGGTGGTCTCCGCGACCGACGAACGCGCCGCCATGCCGTACGACATCGACTTCTACCTCAACCCCGCGCGCGGCGGCATCCCCGCCTGGCCGAACCGTTTCGCTGTCATGGCGTGGGCGGACTGGCTCACGTACGACGCCATCGCCCTCGCGCCCCGCATCGAGCAGCCCACCCTGCTGGTGCACAGCGAGGACGCCGCGATCCCCGACGGCGCCCGCCGCTTCCACGCGGGGCTCGCCGGCCCCAAGGACATCCTGTGGACGCAGGGCACCCAGTTCGACTTCTACGACTGCGAACCCCAGGTCACCGTCGCCGTCGACACCGTGGCCGCGCACTTCGCCCGGACGCTGCGATGATCCTCGTCACCGGAGCCACCGGAAACGTCGGCGGCGAGGTCGTCCAGGCGCTCGCCCGCGCCGGAGAGCCCGTACGCGCCCTGGTCCGCAAGCCCGCCGACGTGCCCGCGGACCAGGTCGTCGGAGACCTGAACGAGCCCGACTCGCTCGGTCCCGCCCTCGACGGTGTGCGGGGCGTGTTCCTGCTTCCCGGCTACCGCGACATGCGGGGGTTGCTGGCCCGGATGCGCGGTGCCGGGGTGGAACGCGTCGTCCTGCTCTCCAGCTTCGCGACCGTCGCCACCGACACCGACAACGTCCTGTCCGAGTACATGATCGACTCGGAGACCGCGGTCAGGGAATCGGGCCTGGCCTGGACGGTCCTGCGGCCGAACGCCTTCATGTCGAACGCGCTGCGCTGGCTGCCGCAGCTCCGGGCGGGCGATGTCGTCAGGGACGCGTTCGGCGCGGTGCCGGTCGCGTCGGTCGACCCGTACGACATCGCCGCCGTCGCCGTCCGCGCCCTGCTCGACCCGGGCCACGAGGAACGGATCCACCCGCTCAGCGGCCCCGAACCGCTGCTGCCGGCCGAGCGGTTGGCCGTCCTGGCCGAGGTCCTCGGGCGCGACCTGCGCTTCCACGCGCTGTCGGACGAGGAGGGCCGGGCCGACATGGCCGCGGCGGGCGTGCCGGAGCCGTACATCCGGGCGTTCTTCGCTTTCTACGGCGACGGTACCCTCGACGAGTCGCTGGTCTACCCGACCGTCGAGCGGCTGACCGGCAGGCCGCCGCGCACCTTCCGCCAGTGGGCGACCGCACACCGCGCGGAGTTCACGGCCGACCGGGAGCCGTGAAGCCCTCGGGAGCCCGGTCGAGGAAGACGGTGACGGAGCTGATCCGGCCGTCCTCGTCGAGGTGCAGGATGTCCGTGCCGGTGGCGAAGGACGTGTCGTCGCCGGTGCGGATCTCCCAGGCGAGCCGCGCGCGGGCGTGGTGGCACTGGGCGGTCTCGCGCAGGCGGAACTCGGCGGTGCCGCTGTGGCCGACGAACCGGTCGCGGAAGCCCGTCAGGGCCTGCGTACCGCTGAGGACCCCGATCGGGGCGCGGTACTCGACGTCGTCGGTGAAGGCCGCCGCGGCGGCGCGGTGCCGCTCGTGCTCGGTGCGGGCGTTCCAGAACCGCACGTACGCGTCGGCGAGTCGGGCGAGGTCGAGGGGCTGGAGGGCGGGCGTCTCGGTCATGGCCGCTGTCCTTTCGATCGTGGGTCTTCGTGCTTCCCGGTCCGTCACTGTGCGGGGTGCCCGTGCGGCGCGTCGATGACCTCCGAGGTCATTGCCGCCGTGCGGGAGGGAGGAGAGCCTGAGGGGCATGACGACCACCACCGAACCCGTCGGAGTGCTGCTGCGGCGCTGGCGTGAGCGGCGCCGTCGTTCCCAGCTCGACGTGTCGCTCGCCGCGGAGCTGTCCACCCGGCACCTGAGCTGCGTCGAGACAGGACGGGCCAATCCGAGCCGGGACATGATCCGGCGGCTGTGCGACGAGCTGGAGGTGCCGCTGCGCGAACGCAACGCGCTCTACCTCGCCGGGGGTTACGCACCGGTGCACGCCGAGCGCCCCCTGGCCGATCTGGGCGCGGCGCGCGCGGCGGTGGAGGCCGTCCTTACGGGGCACGAGCCCCATCCGGCACTCGCGGTGAACGTCCGCTGGGAGTTGGTGGCCGCGAACCGTGCCGCGCGGCTGTTCCTGAGCGGCGTGGGCGACGGCCTGGACGCCGGCCCGGACGAGGGCGTGGGCGAGGGGAGGGCGCAGCCGTTCAACGTGCTGAAGGCGACGCTGAGCCCCGACGGGCTGGCGGGGCGCATCCGGAACCTCGCGCAGTGGCGGGCCCATGTGCTGCGCCGCGTCCGGCGCCAGCTGGAACGGACGGCGGCCGACGGACTCGCCGAGCTGCTCGCCGAGTTGGAGAGCTGTCCCGCCCCGGAAGAGGAGGCGGCCGTGGCCGGTCCGGAGGACGATCTGGTGGTTCCCCTGCGGCTGGCGAGCGAGTACGGGGAACTCGTACTGCTCTACACGACGACGGTGTTCGGCTCGCCGAGGGACGTGACGCTCGACGAGATCGCCATCGAGACGTTCTTCCCGGCCGATCCGCGTACGGCGGAGCTGATGCGTGCGGCGACCGCCTAGCATCCCTGTCGTCGTGGCCTGGCGGGCGCGGCGCGCGGAGCCCCTCGCTCCGGGCGGGGGGCTCCGCGTCCTTCTCGGAGACAAACCGCCTCAGGCGTCGAAGTCGGTGCTGCGGCTGACCGACTCCCAGGCCCGGGCCGTTCCGTCCACACCGTCTTCTCACGTCGTCCCGGGCCCCCTCCTCGCCTGCTCGCTCCGGCACGCCGCTGCGCGGTAGTCACGCGGGGAGAGCCCGTACGCGGCGCGGAAGGCCCGGGTGAAGGGGGAGGCACGGGGCATGCCCCACCGGGTGGCGAGCGCGTGGATGGGCCGGTCGCGCAGCGCGGGGTCCGCGAGGTCGGCGCGGACCCTCTCCAGCCGCTGGGTGCGGATCCAGGCGGCGACCGTCTCGCCCGGGGTCTGCTCGCCGAAGACCCGGTGCAGGTGGCTGAGGGAGATGTGGTGCGCGGCGGCGACCGTGCGGGGGGTCAGCTCCGGGTCGGGCAGGTGCTGCTCGATGAAGGTCCGGATGCGCCGGCCGAGGACCTCGTACCGGGTTTCCGCCGGCAGGGCGGCCTCGGTGTCCAGGGCGTGGGCGAAGAAGGCCGAGACGAGGTCCACCGTGACCGTGCCCAGACGGGGCCCGTCGGCCGGCCGCAGAGCCTCGGCCTGCCGGTCCACTCCGGTGAGGAAGTCCGCCAGGAGCGCCCCCGGACCGGTCCGCACCGACAGCCCGTGCCCGAGCAGCCGTTCCACCTGCCGCGGCGGCAAGGGCAGCAGGTTCTTGGGCAGGTCCACGCCCACACCGGCGACCACACCCGCCCGATCCTCTGCCGTGGCGGCCGGGGCGGCGGAGGGGTACGCGTGCACGGTGCTCGCCCGCCGACTGCCGTCCACGAGTACGCCACCGGCGCCTATCGTGGCCGTCCCCCCGCGCTCATGGAGCAGCGTCAGTCTGCCGTCGGTCAGCAGGGACAGGTGGTACAGCTCGGCGTCGTACCGCCGGATCCGCTGCCAGGTCCGCCGGAACGTCGCGGGCGAGAACGCCGTCCGCCACACGGTCACCGGCCCCAGTTCCATCACCCGCAACTCGGCCCGGAAGTCGGCGGCATGCTGACTGCTGGCGTCGCTGGGCCGGCTGCGGTCGATCAACTCCCGCCAGCGGTCGAACCGCTCGCCGACGGGTACGTCCTCGCTGCGGAATACGGTACCGATCACTGCTGTGCTCTCCGTCCTCCCCGATGGACGCACGTCCTGGGGTGTCGATCGCCGTGACGGACTCCAGGATGAGGCCGTGCCGGACGAGGTGAGGGGCTCGCCGAAGAACTCCTCTGCGAAGTGAGCGCCTTCGGCCGCGAGAGCTAAACCGGCCGAAACCGCGCAGGATGATGTTGCCGGCGTCCCGGACCTCGCCCGGCATGACAAGCTGTGCTGGCCCACCCCCGAACCCAGGAGGTCACCATGACTGAAGAGCCCGTAATCACGGAAGGTTCGGAGCCGGCTGTCCCCGAGACGTCCCCTCTGTCGACGGACAGCGACGGCAACTACGACCTCAAGCGCAGGTTCCGTGAGGCCCTGGCGCGCAAGCGCGGTGCGCAGGGGGACGCGGCCGATGTCGCCGCCAGCCCGGACGCGTCCAAGGTGCGTGCGGCGCACGGCCCGGCTGCGAGCCAGCGCTCGTTCAGGCGCAAGAGCGGCGGCTGACTCGATCAGTCCCGCAATCCGGCCGCCTTACCGGCACTCTGCGCGCTGTCCACGCGCGCTTGCCGGCGAGGCGTAGCCGGTGGTCTCGCCTGAGATCGGCGCATCTGGCGGCTTGATCCGGTTGCTCGCGGAGTCGGACAGGTGGTGCTCGTAGTGGCGGACCAGGCGCCGGTGCACTAAGGGCCGGGCTCGGCCAAAGACGCTCGCCAGGTCCGTGCGCCGGCCGCCTTCCCTGAGCGGGCCCGCGAGTAGTCGGGTGGGTGCCGTCAGCTTCCCCATGGGACACGGGCGAGGAGCAGACCACGAACTTCGGCGCTCCGTGTTCGGCACCCTCCCACTGGAACCGGGCAGTGGGCCGTCTGCCTCGGGACCGCGTCCACGGTGCTCCTGGCCGAACTGGCCGAACTGCCGAACTGGCCGCGTACGGCGGACGAGGGGCGGCTTCCCGGCCGTAGAGGCCGGGCCGACGAGCGAGCGGATCGGGCCACTTGCGCCGGGGCGCCGATCGTCGCCCGCATGAGGCGGAAAGCGGCCCGTGCCGAGGTACAGGTCTTCGATTTGGGACAATCGCACCCTTTCAGTGTGGCGGAAAATAAACGCTTGAAGCGTCGGCAAGCAGCTTGGTCGGTGTCTGATCCTTGACGGCCGCACAGGTGATCGCCAAATCTTTCTTCGTCGCATCCGCGGCAAGTACGTGCAGCACATGGGCCGCCGATCGCCGATCGGCAAGGCCTTTTCCACTGTTTGACCGACAGTAAGGAGTGCAGCCATGTCGAAGTACACCCTGGAAAAGAAGCCCGCCTTCTTCCGCGCCGCCAACGCGGAGGTCTTCTTCGAGGCGGAGGCCATGGAGACCGAGGCCGTGATCAGCAGCCTCGGCGAGGAGCTGGAGGTCGACGCCGAGCTGGACGCGATCCTCGGCGAGCGCTGACCAAGGCACCCAGGAGGGAGCGGCTCCGGCCGCTCCCTCCGTCCGCGAACTTTTCCGAATTCCCGAAGGAAATGTGCTGACGTGCCAAGACTGCGGACGAAAACCGCGTTCGCCGGACTGAGAACGGTCGCGCCCGACGCAGTGCCGCCGAACGCCGCCGCGGCGGTCGTCGGTTCCGGCTATTCCCTCGGCAGCGCCCACCAAGGGGCCGAAAACGGCCCCTTCTTTCTCCGGACGCTTTCGAAAGCGCATACCTGGGGTGCGGAACAGCCCGGTATCGTCCAACTGCGCAACGGGCGCGTCCCCCTGGAACGCGCGGTCGACATCGGCGACGTGCTCTTCGACGGAATGGCGCTCGCCGACGCCCAGGAGGCGCTCGCCCAGGTGATCGCCGCGCTGCCCGCCGGCACCGTCCCCGCGGTGATCGGCGGCGACCACACGGTCACCCTGCCGGTCGTCCAGGCGCTGTGGAAGCGGCGCCGGCGCCCCTTCACGGTCGTCCAGTTCGACCACCACCTGGACCTCCAGATCTGGGACGGCGCACCGACCCGGGACGTCGCCCGGGACCCGATCTTCAACACCAACGTGATGTCCCACGTGTCCGACCTGGTCGGACCCGAGCGTCTCCTCCAGGTCGGGGTGGCGCCGTACGCCACGGTGGAGGCCGACAGCGCCGACGGCCTGGACGGCTACCTGCACGGCGTCGGACGGCAACTGCCGCTGCTGGCCCCGGAACTCGACGACCCCGATGCCTTCCGCGCCGCCCTCGGCACCGGCACCGACGTCTACCTCACCGTCGACATCGACGTCCTGGACCGTTCGGTGATGTCCTCCACCGGCTATCCGGCGGAGGCCGGCCTGGGCACCCGGGACCTGCTGCGCCTCATCGACTGGGTGCTCCGGGACAACCGGCTCGTCGGCTTCGACCTGGTGGAGTTCGCCGCCCCCGCCGACGCCCGCGACGCCACCACGCTCTCGGATGCCGGCCGCGCCGTACTGGTGTTCCTGCATCTTCTCAACTGGGCATGCCGCCAGGCGGCAGAGAGGGCGTGACGACGATGAGCGGAGCAACCCCGGACCGGATCGCGTTCGAGACGGTCGAGGTCCAGGCCAACACCTTCCAGGAAACCCTGCTCGGGCTGGAGTACACCACCGGCCCCGGCCGGCCGGCCGACCTGTTCTCCCGGGCCTGCGTGGAGCAGTACGCCGACCTGCGGCTGGATCGCTTCGGCTACCTGCTCGCCCAGGTCTTCGAACCCAACGTCCTGCACGAGGCCGCCCTCCTCGCCGGCCTGTCCTACGACTCCCTGGCCGACCTGAGCCACCGGCCGACGGAACCGGTCGAACGGCTGGCCGCACTCGTCCGCGACGCGGCCGACCTCCCGGTGACCGCCCTGGTCAACACCGCGGCCGCGTTGATCAGCGTCTCCCGCTTCGACCCCGCCGAACGCCTGCTCGCCGACGCCTACGCCAGGGCCGCCACACCGCGCGAGCGGTTCGAGGCCGCCATGCTCGCCTTCGTCGTCACCAACCGGCGTGACGACGGCGCCGACTCGCCCCGCCAGTTCGACCGCATGCGCGAGGCCGCCGAGACCGGCGAGGTGCCCGAGGACCGCGTCCTGGACGCCTGCTCCCAGGCCGTCGTCTGGTACCTCAAGCGCAAGGAGCTGCCGGAGGCGGAGTACGAGTGGTTCCGCGCCACCGGCGCCCGGCTGGCCGAGGCACACGACCGGCTCGACCCCGGCGCGATCTCCTCCTGGTACCGCGCCCTCGCCATGGTCCCGGCCGCCGTCGGCGAGGCGGAGACCACCCGCCGCTACATGGAGTACGCGCGGGAGGCCGCAGAGGACACCATGGCGCGCCGCCCGCGCGCCTACGAGACGCACTTCCTGAAGACGTACCACGAGTCCTCGCTCAAGGAGCACATGTACCTCACGCGCGACCTCGACCGGGCGGAGGAGGCGGGGCGGGCCCTGATCGCCCTCGACCCGGCCTGGGCCCCCAGCTACGGCGAACTCGCCGAGGCCTACGCCGCCTTCGGCCGGCTCGAGCAGGCAGCCGAGTTGTACGAGCAGGCGGTCGCGGCCGGTCCGCCGTACGTCGGCCACCACATGCTGCGCGCAGCAGGCTGCCACCGGAAGGCCGGCGCCGCCGACCGCGCCCTCGCCCTCCACCGGGACCTGGCCCGCCTCGCCCCCGAGGACGAGCAGGTACTGCGCGACGGCCTCGACCTGGCCGACGGCCTGGGCGACGACACCTCCCGCCACCGGTTCCAGGCCGCGCTGGAGCGGCTCGGCCACGACGGCACCCGCGGCGCCGGCCCACAGGCGGGGGACCGGTAGCCGCCATGGAGCACACCCGGTTCACCGTACGGAACTACACCGGCTACACCGCGGTGGTCTTCGGCCTGGGCGTGGTCTCGGTGGGGTTCGGCGCCCTCGACCTCATCATGGTCGCGCCGAAGGGCCTGGACCAGGCGGCGGCCGTCGGCCAGGCGGATGTGCTGATCTCGGCCATCTACGCCGTCTTCATCGGCGTCGTCGACGTCTTCAGCAGCCGGCTCGCCATGGCGGAGGGCGAGCAGCGGACCAGCCACCGCCTGCCGGTGCTCGGCACCGCCCTGCTGCTGTTGCTGATCCCCTGCCAGCTCCTGGGCATCGCCCTCGGCCTCGGCATCGAGCCGCTGCTGCGGGCCACCGGGCAGAAGGCGGAGCTGATCCCGCTGGTCGGCGACTACGTCCAGATCCGCACCTACGGCATCGCCCTGGTCCTCGGCTACATCGTCATCAGCGAGTCGCTGAAGATCTGCGGCCTGAAGAACCTGTCGGCCGTCAACCTGGTCTTCGGCCTCGCGGTGAACGCCCTGTTCAACTGGATCTTCCTGGACACCGGCGCGGCCCGCCTGTTCGCCTCCCCGGCCCAAGCCGTCGCCGCGTCGACCCTGGTGGCCCAGGCGGTCATGGCCACCACCGGCGGCATCGTCCTGGTCCGCCGGCTGCGCACCCGCCCGGACCGCTTCGTACGCCCCCGACGCCACGAGGTCCTCACCGAGTTCCGTTCGATGGCCCGCACCGCGCCCGGCATCGGACTGCGCCACTTCAACGACTACATGGGCACGACCATCCCGCTGCTGTTCATCGGCACGCTCGGCGTGGTACAGCTGGCCGCCGCGACCGTGGCCACCAAGATCTACACCCTGTTCTGCCGGGTCCCGCAGGCCTGCTTCGCCGGGTCCTTCGTCTTCTACGGCTACGCCCTGGGCCGCGGCCCGGACGACCTCACCCGCACGGTGCGCAAGATGCGCCTGTACGCCGCCGTACCCACCGTGGCGGCGACCGCCGTCACCGCGCTGGCCGCGCCCTGGCTGGTCGACGCCTTCGCCAGTCCCGGCCTCGACCGGGACCTCGCGCGCAACCTGCTCCTCGCCTATCTGCTGTACGTCCCCGCCTACTTCTTCGAGCAGATCTTCGGCGAGATGCTCACGGTCCACCAGCGCGGCGGGCTGCTGTTCGTCTCCTCGACCGTGGTGACGTACCTGCTGACCATCCCCCTCGCCTGGTACGCGGTGTTCGCCCTGGACTCCACCTTCCTCGCCGTCGCCTGCAAGGGCATCCCCACCGCCGTCCTCGCGTTCGTCTTCTGGCGCGCGCTGCGCCGCACCGGCCGGCCCGGTGCGGACCGAGCGGAAAGCGAGATGAGCCTTGCCCAGTAGCCTCCCGGCCGGCTCGCCCGGCCTGCCGGCCGACTCGTCCCCCCTTCCGGCCTTCCGGCACGACCCGGTCAAGTCGGTGCTGCCCGGCCGCGGCGGCGGCGCCTTCCACTGGGACCGCGAGCCCGCCGTCTGCGGACACCGGCGCCTCACCCACGACAGCGCCCACCTCGGTCAGACCGTCCCCGTCCCGGTCAGCTCCACCCCCGCCGTCGTCGCCGGCGTCGGCGTCGTGGTCGCCAGTGACGACGGGCGGCTGCGGTTCTTCGACCCCGGCCTCGGCAAGGTCTACTGGGAACGCCGCCTGGACCGCTCGGTGTACGCCTCCCTCGTCGTCGACCAGGCGCGCCGCCATGTCATCGTCGCGACGACCAGCGGGCTGATCACCTGCTTCGACCTGCGCGGCACCCTGGTGTGGTCGCGCAAGGCCGAGTTCCCCGTCTTCGCCACGCCCACCGTGCTGCCGGGCGCCGACCTGCTCGTGGTGGCGGCCTTCCACAGCCGCTGCCTGGGCCTCGCCCTCGGCACCGGCGAGATCGTGTACGACCGCCCGCTGCCCCGCCCCTGGTCGGCGGCCCACGGCGGCGTCGCCGCCTACCGCGACCCCTACGCCAGCCCCGTCCCCGCCGCCGACGACACCGCCGTACTGTGCTGCGGGGAACACGTCGTCGCCCTGGCCGCGGACGGCACCGAGGTGTGGCGGCAGGAGATCGGCCATCCCGTCAAGGCGTCGCCCGCGCTGCTGCACGACACCGGCCGGCTGGCCGTCTGCCCGGTCGACGGGCGCTGCGTCCTCCTCGACGCCAAGACCGGCCGCCCCGAGGCGGAGGTCCGCCTCGGAGCCAAGATCACCGGCAGTCCGGCGGTCTCCGGGGACGTCCTGGCCGTCGGCACCCAGCTCGGCACGGTCACCGGTCTGACCTCCTCGGGCGAGGTGCGGTGGACCTCACCCCAGGGCGCGCCCCGCTCGTACACCTCGCTCACGGTGCTGCCCGACGGGAACTTCGTGGCGACCGCCGAACGCGGCAACATCGTGTGCCTCGCTCGCGAGGACGGCCGGTTCCTGTGGGAGAGCAGCCAGGTGCTCGGCCTGCCCGACCACGAACCGGCTCTGGACATTACCCCGGTCGCGGCCGCCTCGGGCAGCATGTACGCCGCGTCGTACGGGGGCGACCTCTACCAGTTCCTGTTCCAGCCGTGCGACGAGGAGTGACCTCATGTCCGTAGACCCCGTTCTGGCGCCGGACCGGGAGAGCCTCACCGCCATGGAGGAGGCCCTGGAGGCGATGATGAGCCGGCTCCGGGAGATCGTGGCCGAGCCGCGGCTGACCCAGGAGACCCTGGTCGAGATCACCTCGATCTACAACAACGTCGCCTACATCTTCCTCTACCTGGAGGCCAATGACGAGTTCGTCGACTTCGAGCGCCTGCTGCCCTGGCGCGACGCCTTCCACAAGGACCCGGAGCTGGACCGGCAGATCCTGGAGAAGCTGCTGCTGTTGCGCTGCCCGGACCCGGAGGCGGAGGAGTCCCGACTTGCCTACGTCGCGCAGCTGAGCGCCAAGCAGGAGCCCGCGGACATTGCCGTCGAGGAGGAACTCGACGCCCTGCTCACCGAGGCCAAGGGCGTCCTCGACGACGTCCAGCGCGACCAGGCCCGGCTGCTGGAGCGCCTGGGCACGCCCGCCGGACCGGGCACCCCGTCGGCCGTGTTCTACAAGCTCTCCAGCCAGGTCGGCAGCCCCGCCACCCGCGGCAAGCTCGCCCGGGCCTGGCAGGGCGCGCGCGACGCGCATCTGCCACGGCTGCTCGGCCTGGTCGACGGGATGATCGAGGCGCGGCGGCGGCAGAGCGCCGCGCAGGGCCACCCCAGCGTGCTCGCGCGGACGTTCACCAAGTGCGCCGTCGAGGAGGCCGACGTGGCCGCCTTCCTGGAGCGCCACCTGGCGCGGGCGCTGACCGCCCACACCGAACTGGGGAAGGAAATACGGCAGTTGTGCCCCGACGCGGGCGACGAGCCGTTCGCCCACTTCGCGCACAGCGTCCGTACGGCGACGGGCGGGGCCAAGCCGCCGATGTTCGACCTCGACGACTGCCTCGACTACATCTTCACCGTCGCCCGGCACGTCTTCGGCCTCACCCTCACCCGGCAGGCGACCGGCGCCGCGCAGGTCGTCACCGTCGCCGTCCGCTCCGAGCACGGCGAGGTCGGCCACATCAACTTCGACCTGTGGGACACCGGGAACAAGACGATCGGGGCCAACCACACCAAGGGCATCCGCAACCGCACCGACTGGAGCGGCGTGGTGCAGCGGCCGGTCGCCTACGTCTCCTGCCGGTTCCGGCCGGGAGCCGACGGCGGGGGACGGATCACCTTCCAGAACATGCACAGCCTGTTCCACGAGTTCGGGCACGCCCTGAACCACCTGCTGATCCGCAAGCGGATCTCCAACCGGTCCGGCCTGGAGTACCTGCCCCTGGAACGGCTGGAGCACCTCAGCATGTGGTGCGAGAAGTGGGCCTACCACCCCGACCTGGCCGGGTACCTCTCCCTCACCCCGGGCGCGGAGGAGGGACTGGCCCTGTGCCGCCGCATCAAGATGATCGAGTACCGGCGCACCTACCTGGAGCGCGCCGTGCTGGCCCTGCTGGACTTCGACGTCCACCGGCGCGCCGACGGCGGCCTCGAGGACTCCTTCCGGCGCCTGGACGAGCGGTTCGGCATCGGCCGCCACTGCACCCTGGGCGACTTCCCCGGCTACTTCACCTGGCCCATGTTCACCGCCAACCCCGGCGCCAACTTCGCCTATCTCTTCGGCGCCGCGGACAGCGCCCAGAAGTTCGCCCCCTTCCACCGCACATCCCTCGCGGACGTCACGCCCGACCAGGCACCCGAACTGTTCCTGCCCTGCTTCGACTTCGACGCACCCACCACCCGGCCGGACAGCGAGGCCCTGTTCGCCTTCTACGACACCGCCCGCCTCCACGACGGCACCGCGCCCTCGGCGCCGGCTGGGACCCGCGGCGCTCAGCACCCGGGAGCAGACGCGTGACGACGATCCCGCACGGCTACATCCGCGCCGTCCTCGGCCCCCGCGAGGAGGTGCTCGACGGCATCCTGCGGCGCTCCCTGCTCGACGACCGGCTGCCGACCATCCAGGTCGACGACAACGCGGGCCGCGTCCTGCAACTGCTCACCCTGCTGCGCCAGCCCCGGCAGGTGCTGGAGATCGGGACGCTGTTCGGCTACTCCACCATCCACCTGGCCCGCGGCCTGCCCGAGGGCGGGCGGGTGACCACGCTGGAGATCGACCCGCGGGCCGCCGAGGCCGCCCGCCGCAATCTGCGCACCGCCGGGGTCGAGGACCGGGTGGACATCGTCGTCGGCGACGCCTGCGCCTACCTGGAGACCGTGCCGCCCGAGAGCGTCGGCCTGGTCTTCATCGACGCCGACAAGAAGTCGTACCCCGACTACCTCCGGCTGTGCTACCCGCTGCTGGAACCCGGTGGCGTGCTGATCGCCGACGACGCCTTCGCCCAGGGCGACTTCACCGCCGAGCGCACCGAGGGGTCCGACGAGGACCGCGAGGCGAAGGCCATCCACCGCTACAACCGCGCGGTCGGGCGCAGCACCCGGCTGTTCTCCGCATTCGTCGGGACCCAGAGCGGTCTCCTGGTGAGCGTCAAGGAATAGACATGGCCCAGCACGCCCTCGTCACCGGAAGCAGCCACGGCCTCGGCGCCCACCTGGCCGCCCGGCTCGCCGCCGACGGCTGGAAGGTGACCGGCCTCGGACGCCGCCCCGCGTCCGAGACCCCCGGCACACCCGGCGTCGACCACCTCCAGGCCGATCTGTCCCGGCCCGAGACCCTGGAGCGGATCACGGACCGGCTCGGCGAGGCACCCGACCTCATCGTCCACAACGCCGTCAGCTACCCGCCCCGCCCCGCCCACGAACTGTCCCTGGCCGAGTTGGAGGACGTCTTCCGGGTCAACGCCCTCGCCCCCTACCGGCTGACCCTGGACCTGCTGGCCGCCACCCCCGACACCCGGTTCACCTCGATCGTCGTCATCAACTCGGAGTCCATGTTCCACGCCGACCGCGACTCCGGCGCGTACGCGGCGAGCAAGGCCGCGCTGCGCGTGCTCACCGGCTCGCTCGCCGACGCCTGCCGCTCCCGCAACACGGCCGTCGCCACCCTGCTGCTGGGCCCGCTGGCCGATCCGGACAAGGTGGCGCAGCTCCAGCGGGTCGCCGCCCGCCGCGGCGTCGACGAGGCCGAGATCACCCGGGTGTTCCTGCGCAAGTCCAACCCGGACCTGGTCATCGAGGAGCTGATCGACTTCGACGCGTGCTACCGCAGCGTCCAGTACCTCGCGGGCCTCGGGCGGGCGGCCAACGGCATGCTGTGCCGGCTCGACGGCGGCTCCGCCGGCTCGCTGATCTGAGCCGGGGGAGCGAGGAGCGCCGTATGACCGAGGTGACGTACCGTCTGCTGGGCCGCACCGGGCTGAAGGTGTCGAACATCGCCCTCGGCGTGGCCACCTTCGGCTCGCAGTGGGGGCCGCGCTGGACCATGCCGGCCGCGGAGGCGGACGCGCTGCTCGGCGTCGCCCTCGACCACGGCATCAACTTCTTCGACACCGCGAACGTCTACAACCGTGGCGAGAGCGAGACCTGGCTCGGCCGGGCGCTGCGCCGCCGGTCCGCGCTGGACCAGGTGGTGATCGCCACCAAGTGCGGGTACCGCACGGACCCGAGGGACGTGAACTCCGGCGGATGCAGCCGCCGCAACATCGTCGCGTCCGTGGAGCGGTCGCTGCGCCGCCTCGGCACCGACCGCATCGACCTGCTGTACCTGCACCTGTGGGACGGCGTCACCCCGGTCGAGGAGAGCCTGGCCGCGGCGGCGGACCTGGTCTCCGCCGGGAAGGTCCGCTACATCGGGCTGAGCAACGTGCCGGGCTGGTACGCCGGTCAGGCCGAGGCCGTCGCCCGGTGGCGGGGCTGGCCCGTCCCGGCGGCGGTCCAGCTCAACTACAACGCGCTGGAGCGGACGATCGAGCACGAGTTCTTCCCGTTCACCGAGGCCACCGGCGTCGGCCTGGTCGCGTGGGGGCCGCTCGCCAACGGCCTGCTGACCGGCCGGTACCGGGTCGACCTGGAGGAGCGGCGGATCACCGGCGACGGGCGGATGACGCAGACCTTCACCACCGGCGACGTCGACCCCTTCCGCCCGGTCGTGCCCCGCGTCATCGCGTGCCTGACCGACCTGGCGGCGCGGACGGGGCGTACGCCCGGACAGCTGGCCCTGGCCTGGATCCTGAGCAAGCCGCAGATCACCAGCGTTGCCGTGGGCGTCTCCTCCGGCGACCAACTCCTGGAGAACCTGGCCGCGCTGGAGATCTCGCTGCCGCCGGAGGACCTCACCAGGATCGACGAGGCGAGCGCGCAGCCGACCCCGTACCCGTACACCTTCCTCGCCGACGGCATCCAGGCACTGGTCCATGGTCCCGAACAGCTGAGGGCAGTGCGGCCCACGACTCCGTAGCGAAGGGAAACCGGTATGACGTCAGACGTCCCGTTCGAACAGCCGTCCTTCGACTTCGACCTCTTCTTCTCCGCCTACTGGCGCAAACGGCCCCTGTACGTCCCCGGCGGGGCGAAGGAGCTGCTGGGCCGCGTGTGGACCGACGACGACTTCGACGCCGCCCTGGCCGGGGCGCGCGCCGACGGCACGGAGGTCAAGGAGCGGCCCGGTGAGGTGACGTTCATCGAACAGGTCTCCCGCTTCGACACCGACCTGCGCGACCGCGCGGACCGGCTCGCGGGCGTCTTCGGCGCGCCGCAGGCCTGGTTCGACGCGATCCGCACGTACGCGCGCAGCGGCATCGGCGCCCACTTCGACCACAGCGACAACTTCGTGCTCCAGCAGAACGGCACGAAGGAGTGGACGCTCGCCTCCTCCGAGCACCTGGACCGCCAGGACGTCGTACGGCGCATGATGAACCACCCCGGTGTGGGCGCCCACGAACTGCCCGACGGCGACAGCGTCCGCTTCACCGTCGGCCCCGGCGACCTGCTCTACATCCCGCTGCTGTGGCTGCACTCCGGCGTCTCCCGCGGCGACTCGCTCAGCGTGTCCCTGGTCTGCCCCGCCGTCTCCCTCCAAGCCGCCGTCCTCCCGCTCCTCGCCCAGGTGCTGCGCGCCCGCGGCGTCGGCCACCAGCCGGTCCCGGCCCTCCACACCGGACTGTCCCCGCAGCAGCGCGCCGACGCCACGGCCGCCCTGGCCCGCGCGACCCGCGCCTTTCTGGAGCGGATGAGCGACGACGCGCTCGCGGACGCGGTCCTCGCGCTCCAGCACCGGCGCCTGACGGGGGAGAGCGCCGGCCCGGTGGCCGACACCGCCTGACGCGTCGACCACCACCAGCGTGATCACTGCTGTGCGCCTGGGCGCACCCGGGTCCGCGGCGATACGCCGGGTTCTGGAAGGCCTTCGAGCCGAAGGCATGCCGATGTACAGTGAGGGACGCCCCCGACCTGCAGAAAGCTCGCGGGGAGCCGTCTTCTAGGAGTCCAAAGTGCTGCGTACTCTGTTCAAGTCCAAGATCTAGCCGGTTTGCTGACCTGCGCCCGCGGTAGGTACCTGCAAGGAGCGCGATTGAAGGCTCCGGGGTGTGCACCTCCAGCCGCGCGGCCGGTTCCGGAACCGCGCTCACCGGACGGCCTCCTGCGCCGGCAGGGGGGCGGGGTGCCAGCCCAGTTGGGGCGCGATCAGGTGGCGTACGTCGTACAGGATCTGTTCGTACTCCTCCTGGTGGAACTCGTAAGGCAGCTCCAGGCGCAGTTCGGACACCTCTGCGACCACGGGGTCCGCAGCCAGCTGCTCCAGGATCTGTTCGGCGCTCCCGACCATGTCCGGCGCGAAGAGGATCTGCTTCGGGCCGAAGTCCCGCGGTGCCAGAGTGCGCTCCTGGCGGCTCGCCGCGTACTCCCGGTAGCGGGCCCGGGTTGCGGCGTCGGCGCTGTCGAACGGCACGATCACCCGTCCCAGCGCCACCCGTGCGCCCGGTCGGGTGTCGCCCAGGGCACGCCGGTACTCCGCGAGCAGGTTCAGCTGGGCCGTAGTGAAGTCGACGGTGCCCTCGCTGCTGACGATGTTTCCGGACAGCAGGTTCAGCCCGTTCTCGGCGGCCCAGCGGACCGAGCGCAGACTGCCTCCGCCGTACCAGATTCGGTCCACCAGGCCGGGATTGTGCGGTTGCAGCCGCGGCCGCTGGGTGTTGCCCGGCGAGTGGATCACCGTGTCGGGACCGCCGAGGTAGTCACCGCGCAGATTGCCGACGAGGCGGGCGATCCTTCCGTAGGACAGGTCGAAGCTCCGCCAGTCGCCGTCGTACACCAGGTCACCGAGCAGCTCGGCGTGCGGCATGCCGGTGCTGAAGCCAACCTGCAGCCGCCCCCGGGACAGTACGTCGGCCAGCGCCAGGTCCTCGGCGAGGCGGAACGGGCTCTCGTAGCCGATGGGGATGACCGCGGTGCCCAGCTCGACCCGCTCGGTGCGCTGGCCGGCCGCAGCGAGGAAGACGGCGGCCGAGCCGACGCCGTGTTCGAGGTGGCGCTGCCGGATCCAGGCGCCGTCGAAGCCGAGCCGTTCGCCGTATTCGAACAGCTGGAGCGTCTCCTCCAGACCGCTGTAGGGGTCGTCGTCGGCGAAGTTCCCCGGGGTGAGCAGGGCCAGTGAAGTGATAGTGGGGGCACTCATATGACGTCGGTCCTCAACTCGTGGTGGTACCGGGAATGGCCGCGAGCCGCTCGTGGGTGTAATCGTGGCGGGCTCGGCTTCCCGACTCGCCCCGGCCGCGGCCCCGCAGGGCCGACACGCCGCAGTGCCCTCCGAACGCGACCGCGCACCGGTATCCCGAACCATCCGGCACGGCAGGTTCAGGACCCTTCGCGCTCGCGGGGGATCTTCTGGCCGGCCTCGATCGCCACCGGCAGTCGGTTCTCGGCCGGGGGCAGCGGGCAGGTGGCCAGGTCCGTGTAGGCGCACGGCAGGTTCGCGGCGCGGTTGAAGTCCAGGACGACCGTACCGTCGGCGGCGGGCGGCTCCCGGGCGAGGACCCGGTTGGCGGCGTAGGTGGTGACCCCGGAGGTCGCGTCGGTGAACAGCACCATCAGCCGGCCCGCACCATGGCCGGGGAACGTGGTCAGCGACAGCGGGCGCCCGTCCAGCTCGAACTCGACCCTGCCCGGGGCGTCGTACACATGCTCAAGGCCCTCGACCGCGGCGCCCACGGTGGTCGGTCGTGGCATGTCGAAGGGGACGTAGCGGCCCGTCACCGCCCAGCGTGGGTCGGGGGCGTAAGCGGGCGTTCCGGTGAAGGCCGTGCGCAGTGGCGCATCCGGGTGCCGGGGGCGCACGATGTCGTGCCCGCCGCGCCTGGCGATCTCGATGACGGCGTGTCCCCAGACGGCGTCGACGCCGCCGCGTTCGGGAAGCACGCCGAAGCGGTGTTCACCGTGCACCGGCATTCCGTCGACGAGCAGTTCCTCGTCGTCGAGGTCTACGACGACCCCGTCGGGGCCGGTGCGCCACGCACCGGGTGCGTCCGGGAAGCGCTGGGGCCGGTCGTCGAGCCAGTGCAGGCCGGTGATCGCCAGGAAACCGTGCGGGGCGGCGAGCCGCGCCTCCTGGGCGCGGTACCACTCCAGCCAGTTCTCGGTGAAGACATGGAAATCGGTCGTGGTGGCCTCGGTGGTCATGGGTTCTCCATCGTCACGGGGTGCGGGGGGCCGGTCGGGCCGTCGGTTCGAACGGCGTGTTCAGCGGGCCAGTTCGCCGAGGAGCCGCCAGGTGCGTCGGCGGTCGGCTTCTCCCGCGATCTCGGTGCCCGAGAACACGACCTCGGTGGCGCCGGCGTCGCGGTAACGGCGTACCTCGGCCTCGACCGTCTTCTCGTCGCCGATCACGGCCAGGTCGGCGGCTCGACGGCCGCCGGAGAGTTCGATGACTCGCGCGTAGGACGGGATCTGTTCGTAGAAGGCGAGGTTCTCGGTGGCCTTGGCCCGCACCGCGTCGACGTCGTCCGTGACCACGCCGGGCACCAGGGCCACGATCCTGGGCGCGGGGCGGCCGGCGGCCTCGGCTGCGGCGGTCAGGGCGGGCACGATGTGGTCCGCCAGGGCGCGCGGTCCCGCCAGGTAGGGCAGGATCCCGTCCGCCAGCTCACCACTGACCCGCAATGCCTGCGGCCCCATCGCGGCGACCAGCAGGGGGACACCGCTCTCGGCACCCGGTACCCGCGCTGGGAGCGGGGTGGTCGCGGTGAGCAGTTCGCCGTGGAAGTCGGCTGTGCCGGTCTCGGTCAACTGCCGCAGCGCGGTGAGGAATTCACGCAGGCGGGCGATGGGGCGTTCGAAGGGCAGGCCGAAGCCGGTCTCCGTCAGCAGTTTCGTGCCCAGGGCCAGGCCGAGGTGGTAGCGGCCGTGGGTCGCGGCCTGGGCGGTCTGGGCCTGGCTGGAGACGAGCAGCGGGTGCCGGCCGAAGACGGGGATCGCGGAGGTACCGACCTGCAGTCCGGGCACTTCACGCCCGACGATCGCCGCGAGCTGGGGTGAGTCCGCGCCGAAGGTCTGCCCGAACCAGGCCGACGTGACACCGAACTCTGCGGCCTCTTGCGCCAGTTGGACGGTGACGTCGACCTGGTTCGGCGCGTCGGACGCGTTGAGCGCTACTCCAACAGTCATGTCAGTCAGAACAGGCCTCGGCCGGACCCGCATTCCGGTCCGTCTGTGACAGCTTCGTGTCAGTCATGTGTACTCAGCCCTGAGTGGAAGGGGTATCCCGGTGCTCAGCCCGCCCGCCGTCGGTCCGGCGCGGACCGGTGCGTGAGGGGTTCGCGCAGGCCGAGGTTCTCGCGCAGGGTGGTGCCGGTGCACTCGGTGCGGTAGATGCCGCGTTCCTCCAGGTCCGGGACGAGCAGGCCCCCCACGAGTCCCCCGGGGCGCGGGCCACCTCCACGCCGTCCCGGGACTCCCGGGCCCGCGCGGCGACGTCGGCGATCAGCGGCCGTTCCCAGGCACGGGCCGCCTCGGGACGTTCCTCCTCCGCCACCACCCACCCGGCGCGACCGGCGGAAATGTGGCCCAGGGACGCCAGCTGGCCGGAGACATGGAAGGGTTCGGCATACGTGACCGGGACGACGGGAGCGATCCCGATGGTGCTCTAGGACGCCGCGGCGAAGGCCGCCCGCTCCACCGCGCCGATACGGCCCACCGGATCCGGTGAGGCGCAGGGCGGGGCCGGTCAATGGGGTCCCTTCCGGGAATCAAAGCCTCCACCGGTCAGGAACTTTCCCGTTCAACGTACGTCGCCCGCCCCTGTGAACACCTCATCCGCTGGGACGCACGGTGGACGCATCTTTCCCGTTGTGCTTTGCTCCGGCCATGGAGGCCACTGGCAGGGCACACACGGTGCTGCTCGACCCGTTCTGGGTGAGCCGCCGCGCCGACCAGTTCGACCAGGTCTGTCGCTGACCGCCGTTCGACGGCTCGCGATCTCGCTCTTCTCTCTCGGCCTGCAGCCTTCTCTCGTCCTCGACCAGCCGCTCTCCGGGTGTAGCTGTGAGGCGCCCGCATCAGCCCTGCCGTGAAGGAAACCCCATGGCCCAGTTCACAGCCCTGCCTGTCATCGACATCTCCCGCTTCCACGCCCCGGACGCGGACACTGACGCCTTCCTCGCCGAACGTCTGATCGGCCCCGATCAATGGCCGTCCGTGTTACCGGAGTTGAGAGACCTCGTGCTGCGCTGGCAGGCGGAGGCGCTGCGGGTGAGCCGTGAGGTGCTGCGGGCACTCGCTGCGGCGCTCGGACAGGACGAGGGATACCTCGACCAGTGGTTCGACGACGAAGCGGCCATGCACGTGAAGATCGTGCACTACCCTCCGCGCGCTGCTGAGGACGCCGACCAAGGGGTGGGTGCGCACAAGGACTACGGCTACCTCGCCCTGCTCCAGCAGGACGAGGTCGGCGGGCTCCAGGTGCAGCGCGAGGACGGGGTGTGGATCGACGCGGTGCCAGTGCCCGACGCCTTCGTGCGCGGTGCTCACCCTGACCCTCGCTGCCCGCTGGCCGCCCCCGCCTCGGCGCACCGCCCGCGACTCCCGGCTGGACGTCCTCGGCCTCGGTCTGCTCTGCGGACGGGTGCACCCGGCACTGACCTCGTCGAAGCCGTATGTGCTGGGCACGGCTGTCGCGATGGCCCAGTTCGGCTCCTCACTGGCCGCGTTCCTCGTGCTCACCGTCTTCCTGCAGGACGGGCTCGGCCTGTCCGCTCTGCTCACGGCGGCGATCACTCTCCCCGGGGCGGTCGGGATGGGCATCTCTTCGGCCCTCGCCCGGCGGCTGGTACGACGGATCGGATCCCGTACGGTGTCCGTCGGCCTGCCCCTGGGCATCGGCGCCGCGCTCGCGGGGCCGGCGTTCGCGCTCGGTCTGCCGACGGCGGTACTGCCGGTGGCACTGGCCGCGGCGCAGTTGATGTCCGGCGTCGCCGGAGGGCTCACCGTCTCACCCAATCAGACCCAGGTACTTCAGCACGCTCCGGCGGAGGCCCCGGGGGTGGGAGGCGGGATCCTGCAGATGGCCCAGCGCATCGCGGCGGCTGTCTGCCTCAGCGCCGTCCCCGCGGTGTATCTGCATGCCGCTTCTGGTCCGCCGGGAGGCGGTGACCCCCGGTCCGGGTACGCACTGGCCTCCCGTGTCTGCGCGGGCCTACTCGCCGTGGGCCTGCTGTTGTCCCTGCTGCGCCGGGCCGTCACGCCGCCCCGTCCGTCGGCATCCGCGTCGGCGAACCGCACCGGCGTGGTCCCCCGCCCCAAGGAGACGACCTGACCACCCGGGGCGCGGGCGCCGCACTCGTCGGCTCCCTCACCCCACCGAAACCCAAGGAGTACAAGTGAGTTCGACCAGATCCCGACCCGCCCTCGTTGTCCTCGGCGCGGCAGCTCTGTTGACCGCCTCCGTCGCCGTTCCTCAAGCCTCGGCGGCCGGCCGCACGTCCACGGCTCTCGCCTGGTACGACGCGACAGCCGAGACCATCGCAACGGCCGGGGCACCCACCCAGATCACCAACAGCCGTACATGGGCCATCAGTTGGCTTGCGGCCGCCCGGGCGACCCGGAGCGTGCCCGCCGGTGTCGACCGCGGTGCGTATCAGGAGGCGGCGCTCGCCGGGGCCGTACACCGTGCGCTGGTGACGTTGACCCCGAGCCGGAAGGAGCAGCTCGACGCGACGTTCAAGGAGACCCTCGACGCGATTCCCGACGGCCCGGCCGAAGAGCGGGGCGTCACGGCGGGAGAGCGACAGGCGGACATCGTCCTCGCGTCGAGGCAGGGCGACGGACTCGACCCCGCCTCGGTCAACGCGCCCTATCCGGTGAAGCACGCGGCGCCGGGCGTGTGGCAGCCGACGCCACCCGACTATGCGCCGGCGGCCCAGTACGGCAACCGTCTCGCCAAGCCGTTCCTGCTCAGGACGCAGAGCCAGTTCCGGCTCGGCCCGCCGCACGCCCTGGACTCGCGGCGCTATGCCGTCGACCTCGCGGAGGTGCGGGCGTACGGTGCCGTCGACAGTACGGGGCGCAGTGCTCACCAGACCGAGACCGCCACCTTCTGGCTCGGCTCCTCCCTCACTCTCTACACCGAGCCGCTGCGCGTGGCGCTCTCCCGCACGGACCAGGGGACCGCCGGGCAGGCCCGGCTGGTCGCGCTGTTCCACGTGGCGCTGGTGGACACGCAGATCGCCACCTCCGACAGCAAATACGCCTATGAACGCTGGCGTCCGGTCACCGCGATCCGCACCGGCAGCATCGATCCCGACCCGGACTGGACGCCGCTGCACAATACGCCGGCGCATCCGGACTACCCGAGCGGCCACAACACCTACGCGGGCGCCGCGCAGACCGTGCTGTCGGCGCTTGTAGGTCCGCGAACCGCTCCATTCGCACTGACCAGTCCCACGGCGCCGGGCGTGACCCGGACCTACACCACGTGGAAGCAGCTCTCGGACGAGAACGTCGACGCCCGGGTCTTCTCCGGTATCCACACCCGGTCGGCCGACGAGGCGGGGATCACCCTCGGCACGAACGCGGCACGGTACGTCCTGCAGAACACGGGACGCCTCCTCGCTCCGCGCTGACTCTCCGCGCGGTCACCGGCAGCGCGGCGGCGACGCTCACTCGAACGCCGCCGCCGCGTCACGCAGAGCCTGGACCACGGCCGCCGCGGAGTCCGGTCCCGGGGCGCCCGCGCGGTAGGCGACCGAGCGGAGGGTGTCGGTGCGGCGGAAGACGCCATGCCGTTCGTACAGCGGCCAGGAGACCGGCGACCTGCGGGGCGATCACGCCCGACCCCGTGGGCGTGCCCTCACGTTCGTTGCTGCCGGAAGGTGGCGTGAGCGTGTCCCGAAGAGGCGGAGACGTTCTCCGTGTCCGCAATGCAAGACCTACCCGGGAACTTCTTGACCAGCCTGGTGGACATCTGCTGAACTCCCGAACCATGAACCCGCGCGTGGACCTGACCCGGCGGCGCCACATCGATCTGGCGCACGTCTTCAGCGCGTTTTGTTGTCGCTGACCCGGGAAGTGCTCCCCGGCGGCGGCCGGTGTGCGCCCATGGCGCGTGCCTGTCAGCGGCGGTGCAAAGCCGCTGACACTGCGATCCCTCCCTGCGGGATCGTCGTCTCCACCTCTTGAGGGCTCCCCGTCTCCTCTCCTTCTCGTGTGAGCCGGGAGCCTGTTGCCCACGCCGACGCGGTCGCTGAGAGCGCGGCTGTAGCGGTCCTGCGGCCACATGTTCTTCTCTCCGGTCCGCCCAGCCAGCGCTTCCGCGTGTGGTCGATCAGTCCTGTGCAGTACCAGCCCATTTACCCAACGCCCGATCTCCAGCACGGCTTGGCGTGCCCGATCTGTCCGGGAGGGACCCCTCATGCCTCCGTTCATCCGCAAACTCACTGGCCGTATCGGCGCGGTCGTCGAGGGCGTCGACCTCACCGCACCGCCCGACCCCTTGACGGTCACGGCGCTCCGTGACGCCCTTAACGAGCACAAGGCGATCGTGTTCGACGACGTGAACCTCGACAATGCCGGTCAGGAACGTGTGGCCGGTTGGTTCGGCGACCTCACCACCGCTCACCCGAACGTGCCGGCCGCCGACGGTACGACGAACGTGCTCGCCGTCGACAGCGAGACGTCCAAGGCCAACGAGTGGCACACGGACGTCTCCTTCGTGATCAACCCGCCGCAGGCCACCACGCTGCGGTCGGTCGTGACCACGCCGTACGGCGGCGAGACGCTCATCGCGAACGCCGCCGCGGCGTACCGCGATCTGCCCGAACCGCTGCGGGCCCTCGCGGACTCGCTGCGCGTCGTGCACACCAACAGGTACGACTACGCCCGCCCTTCGGCCACGACGGCGCAGCGGCAGGAGTACGACCGGATTTTCGCCTCGACGCCGTACGAGGCGGAGCACCCGGTCGTGCGGGTGCATCCGCTGACAGGCGAACGTGGGTTGTTCATCGGTGGGTTCGCCAAGCGGATCGTCGGTCTGTCGCGCAGCGAGTCGGCCGAACTGCTGCGCATCTTCCAGTCGTACGTGACCCGTCCGGAGAACATCCTGCGCTGGACCTGGTCCCCGAACCAGCTGCTGATCTTCGACAACCGGATCACCCAGCACTACGGGGTGGACAACTACGACGACCACCCCCGCCGCCTCAACCGGGTGACGATCGCCGGAGACGTTCCGGTCGGCGTCGACGGACGCCACAGCGAACAACTCGTCGGCGACGCCTCGCACTACAGCAGTGTGCTGGAGGCGGCGGCATGACCGAGCTCAGCCTCAAGGCGCCCGCCGTCAGCGGGAGCCCGGACACCGAGACGACGAGCGCGCGGGAACGCGAGGTGTTCCTGCCGCGCGACGCCGGCCGTCGAACGCCGCTCAGCACACTCCGCGAGCGCCTGCGCTGGCCGCTGGGCATCTACACGACTCCCGTCGTGATCCTCATCGTCTGGGAGGTGCTCGCCCGGGCCGGAGTGCTGGCGAAGACCTACGCTCCGGCACCGACCTCCATCGTGAAGTCCGCCGCCGATCTGTGGCAGCAGGGCGTCCTCGGGCCCGACCTGGCCATCTCGCTGCAGCGGGCCGGCACCGGTCTCGCCATCGGGCTGACGGTGGGCGTCATCACCGGCGTGCTCGGCGGGCTGCTGCGCAGCGGTGAGTACCTGTTCAACGGCCTGGTGCAGGTACTCAACACGATCCCTCTCCTCGCGGTGCTGCCGCTGATGATCGTGTGGTTCGGCATCGACGAGCTCACGAAGGTGCTGCTGATCTCCTTCGGAGCCGGCGTCCCGATGTATCTCAATCTGTTCGCCGCGATCCGGGGCGTCGACCAGCGGCTGATCGAGATGGCACGCACGACGGGCGCGGGCACCTGGCGCTTGGTGACGCGCGTGCTGGTGCCCGGAGCCCTGCCGGGGTTCCTGGTCGGCCTCCGGTTCTCTCTCGCGTACAGCGTCCTGGGCCTCGTCGCCGCCGAAACGGTCAACGCCGACAAGGGACTGGGGTTCCTCATCACTCAGGGGCAGACCTATCTCCAGACCAACCAGGTCTTCGTGGGGCTGGTGATCTACTCGCTCCTCGGTCTGCTCGCCGACCAGTTCGTCCGGGCTCTCGAGCGGGTGCTGCTGCGGTGGCGACCCGGCTATGAGGCGTCATGAGCAGCGCAGTCGCGACCGAGCCCCGTCGGCAGACCGGGGTCGCCGTCGAGCAGGTGGTCCGTCGGTTCGGTGACCGGGTGGTGCTCGACCACCTCGACCTCACGATCGCCGACGAGGAGTTGGTGATCCTGCTCGGCCCGTCGGGCTGCGGCAAGAGCACCCTCCTGCGGCTGCTCGCCGGACTGGACCGTCCCGACGGAGGGCGCGTGGAGGTCCCGGCACGGCGTGCGATCGTCTTCCAGGCCGACCGGCTGCTGCCGTGGCAACGGGTCCTGCGCAACGTCACTCTCGGCCTGCACGGACCCGACGCCGACCAGGCGGCCCGCGACGTGCTCGCCGAGGTCGGACTCTCGGGCCGTGAGAAGGCATGGCCCAAGGAGCTCTCCGGAGGCGAGGCCCAGCGGGTGTCGCTCGCGCGGGCACTGGTCTCGGAGCCTGAACTGGTCCTGCTCGACGAGCCGTTCGCAGCCCTCGACGCCATCACACGGCTGCGCATGCACGACCTCGTACGCTCGCTGCGGACCAGGCACCGCGCCGCCATGCTGCTCGTCACCCACGACGTCGACGAGGCGATCGCCCTGGCGGACCGCATCGTCGTCATGAGCGACGGCCGCATCGGCACCTCACACGACGTGCACCTCTCTGCCGCGGACCGTGAGGCGAGCGTCGCACGCGAGGAACTCCGCGCCCGGCTCCTGGAAGACCTCGGCCTCGCCGGCCAGCACTGACGTCCCCGAACACCTCCACCCAGCACAGAAAGCACGACAAACCATGCGAAAGAGGACCACCAGATTCATCGGCGCCGTCGGCTCGCTCGCCCTGGCGGGCACCCTGGTCGCCTGCGGATCGTCGTCGTCGGACACCGACGCGCCGCTGAGCAACGCCGCCGACACGAGCGACGCCAAGCACCCCGAGTGGAGCAAATACACCTTCACCATCGGCGACAACGGCGGTGATGGCAGCCAGGAGCTGGCGAAGCTGACCGGCGTGTTCGACAAAGCGCCCTACAAGGTGAAGTTCGCCCGGTTCACCTACGGTCCGCCGCTCGTGCAGGCCGCAGCCTCGGGCGATATCGACCTCGGCAGCGTCGGCGACGTACCACCGATCACGGGTGCCGCGAAGGAGTACGGCTTCAAGGTCGTCGCCGTCAACCGCTCGCTCACGCCCGACCAGGCCGTGGAGAACATCATCGTGCCGAAGGACTCGAAGCTGAAGACGGCAGCCGACCTCAAGGGCAAGAAGATCGCTGTCCCGCCGGGCAGTTCGGCCCACGGTCTGGCCCTGAACGCGCTGAAGAGCGTCGGCCTCACCCCCAAGGACGTGAAGCTGGTCTTCCTCGACCCGGCTGCTGGCGCTACAGCGTTCAACACCGGCAAGGTGGACGCCTGGTCGATCTGGAACCCGCAGTCGGCGATCGCGGTCAAGAACGGCGCGCAGATCCTGGTGAAGGGGCTCCCGCCGATCGACCAGACGAGCAGCTACTACGTCGCCAGTGACACGTCGCTGAAGGACAAGACCAAACGCGCGGCTCTCACGGACGTCCTGAAGAGGCTCTCGCGGGAGTTCGCCTGGGCGGTCAAGAACGCCGACAAGTACGCGCAGGCGCTCTCGAAGGAGCAGGGCATCCCGCTGGACGACGCCAAGGCGTCCCTGGCCGCCTACTCGAACCGGGTGACCCCGGTGCAGCAGTCGGACATCGAGCTGGAGCAGAAACTCGCCGACGCCTTCCTGGAGGCGGGCCAGATCACCAAGAAGGTCGACGTCAAGTCGATCACCGACAACCTCCTCCCGGCCGGCTACGACAGCTCCAGGCTGAAGGTCACCTCATGAGCGCGAGACGGCGGCTCCACCTCAACGCCTTCCTCATGGAGGCGGGCCACCACGAGGCGGCGTGGCGGCTCCCCGACAGCAACCCCCGGGCGGACTTCGACCTGCGGCACTGGATCGAGCTGGCCCGGTTCGCCGAGAGCGCCAAGTTCGACTCGCTGTTCCTCGCGGACGGCCCCGCCCTCATCGGAACCGGCGAGTTCCGGCCGCCGGGCCAGCTCGAACCGCTGACCCTGCTCACCGCCCTGTCCCAGGCGACCAGCAGGATCGGTCTCATCGCGACCGTGTCCTCGACCTACAACGAGCCGTACAACCTCGCCCGCCGGCTCGCGTCCGTCGACCACGTCAGCGGAGGCCGCGCCGGCTGGAACATCGTCACCTCGGCCGGGGCTGACGAGGCCGCCAACTTCGGCCTCGAGGACCGCCCGGGCCACGCCGAGCGCTACGCCCGCGCCGACGAGTTCCTGAAGGTCGCCAAGGCGCTGTGGGACAGCTGGGAGGCCGAGGCCGTCCTCGCGGACAGAGCCACGGGACGCTACGCCGACCCCGCGCGGCTGCACCGGCTCGGCCACCAGGGCCGGTACTTCAAGGTGGCCGGCCCACTCAACGTCGAGCGTCCACCGCAGGGCTACCCGCTGCTCGTCCAGGCCGGCTCCTCCGAGGACGGCAAGGACTTCGCGGCCCGCCACGCCGAGGCCATCTTCACCGCCCACACGACGTATGAACGCGCCGCCGCCTTCTACGCCGACATCAAGGCACGGACCCGGGCAGCGGGCCGCGACCCGAACGGAGTGATCGTCCTGCCCGGGATGGTCCCGTACATCGGGTCGACCGAGGAGGAGGCCCGGGCGCTCGCGCAACAGTTCGACGAGCTGCGCGTTCCGGAGTACGGGCTGCGCCAGTTGGCCGCCGTGTTCGAGACCGAGCCGTCGGTCTTCGCACTCGACGAGCCGCTGCCGGACTTCATCCTCGCCAGGCCGAAGTTGGAGGGCTCGCAGAGCCGGTCCGACCTGATCATCGAGCTCGCGGTACGTGAGCGGCTGACGGTCCGGCAGATCATCTCCCGGCTCGGCGGCGGGCGCGGCCACTTCGAGTTCGTCGGCACGCCCGAGCAGATCGCGGACACCATCATCACCTGGTTCGAGGGCGGTGCCGCGGACGGGTTCAACATCATGGCGCCCGCCCTGCCGTCCGGCCTCGCGGCCTTCGTGGAGCATGTGCTGCCGATCCTGCGCGGCAAGGGCTTGTTCCGCGAGGAGTACGAGGGCACGACCCTGCGCGAGCACTACGGCCTTCCGGTCCCGGCGAACCAGTTCCATGGCTGAACCGCTTCGGCTTCACCGCGGTGGCCGGGCTTGGCGAGGTCCGGGACGGCGCCTGGGGCGCCGAGCTCGCGGGACGACGCGGCAGTCGGGCAGTGTCCGGTGCCCAGCCGGCCGAAGTGGTCGTCCAGGCACTCGACATCGCTTGGGCGGAAAGCGCGCCGAGAGTCCGTGAGCGAGTGCTCATCTGACTGTGGCGGCGTCAGAAAAGTCAGCAACGGGTCAGTGTGAGCCCTGGAACACCTGGCGACAGCTGACCGAACATGCGAAACGATGTAGCCTCCGAAGACCGCCCTTGACCTGCCCAGACAGGCAGGGAGCAGACAAACCGGGAGTTGCTTCATGTTGCGTACAGTATTCAAGTCCAAGATCCACCGCGCCACCGTCACCCAGGCCGACCTGCACTACGTGGGATCCGTGACCATCGACGCCGATCTTCTCGACGCGGCCGACCTGCTGCCCGGGGAGCTGGTGCACATCGTCGACGTCACCAACGGGGCCCGGCTGGAGACGTACGTCATCGAGGGCGAGCGCGGGTCCGGGGTGATCGGGATCAACGGGGCCGCGGCCCACCTGGTGCATCCCGGGGACCTCGTGATCATCATCAGCTACGCTCAGGTCACCGACGCGGAGGCCCGCGAGCTGCGGCCCCGTGTGGTGCACGTCGACGCCGGCAACCGGATCGTGTCCCTCGGTGCCGACCCGTCCGAGCCGGTGCCCGGGTCGGACCAGCAGCGCAGCCCGCAGGCCGTGGGGGCCTGACCGGCGACAGGACCAGGAGCGTGCGTGCCCATGAGCGGGACCGGGATCCGCGACGACCGGGCGGCGGGCCGCCTGGAGGCCGTCGGCGACGGTGAAGTCGTCGGCCGCATCGAGTACTTCGTCCTGGAGTCGCCCGCGCGCGCCCTGGTCCCCGTCCACACGATCGTGGAGCCCGCCCACGAGGGCAGGGGCATCGCCGGGTCCCTCGCCCGGGAGCTGTACGCCCTCGCCGAGCGCGAGGGCGTCCCGGTCGCCCCGCTGTGCCCGTACGTCGTGAAGTGGGCCGAACGCCACCCCGAGGCGGCCCCGCCGGCCGACCCGGGCCTGCTGTCGGCCGCGAAGGACTGGTTGCGCGCGCACCCGGAACGCCTGTAAGCGGGCGGGCGGTGCCGCCAGGCCCCCGGGCCCGGGGCGGCGAGGGCGACGGGGGCCACCCGCCTGGACCCCTTCGGTGCTGCCGTCGGGTGAGTGGCCGCGCGGCCGAAGGGTAGGCGGGGGAGTAGTCCAGAGGCGACGTCCCGTGACTGCCCGGAGGACACCATGACGAACCCGCACCCCGACCCGGTCCCGCCGGGCCCGACACCGGGCCCGCAGCCGACCCCGCCGGACCCGTACCCCAGCCCGGTCCCGCCTCCGGAACCGGGCCCGCAGCCCACTCCGCCCCCGCCGGGGCCCAGCCCGGCCCCGCCACCGGCCCCGCCGCACCCCGGCCCGCCGGAACCGTCACCCTCGCCCATCCCGCCGGGCCCCGAGCCCGTACCCAACCCTGAGCCGGGCCCGCCCCTCACCTGACCGGGACCGGCGTGCTCCGACGGGGCGCGGGGCCGTTGGCGATGTGCTGCTCCGCCGCGCGGGCACGACCAGCCGCACACGGCCCGCACCCGCGCCCCGACAGGCCCCGCCTCAGGCGGACACCTCCGACCGGTCCCCGCCCCACAGCGTGTGGAACGACCCGTCCCGGTCGACCCGCCGGTAGGTGTGCGCCCCGAAGAAGTCCCGCTGCCCCTGCGTCAGGGCCGCCGGCAGGCGCGACGCCCGCAGCGCGTCGTAGTAGGCCAGCGCCGCGGCGAACCCGGGCGTCGGCACCCCCTGCCGGGTCGCCGCGACCAGCACCTCCCGCCAGTCGTCCTGCGCGTCGGCGATCTCCTGGGCGAACGTCTCGTCCGACAGCAGGCTCGGCAGGTCGCGCCGGGCGTCGTAGGCGGAGCGGATGCGGTCCAGGAAGGCCGCGCGGATGATGCAGCCCCCGCGCCAGATCGAGGAGACCGCACCGAGGTCGATGTCCCAGCCGTACTCCTCGCTGCCCGCGGCGATCTCGTGGAACCCCTGCGTGTACGACACGATCTTGGACGCGTACAGCGCCTGCTCCACCCGGTCCGCGAAGGCCGCCGCCTCCGACTCGCTCAGCGGGGACGGCTTCGGGCCGGCCAGGTCCCGCGAGGCGGCCCGCAGCGCCGCGTGGCCGGACAGCGAACGGGCGAAGACCGCCTCCGCGATCCCGGACACCGGAACGCCCAGGTCCAGCGCGATCTGCACGGTCCAGCGGCCGGTGCCCTTCTGCTCGGCCTGGTCCACCACCACGTCCACGAACGGCTTGCCGGTGGCCTCGTCCACGTGGGACAGCACCTCGGCGGTGATCTCGATCAGGTACGAGTCCAGCCGGCCGGTGTTCCAGGTGCGGAAGATGTCCGCGATCTGCGCGGGCTCGTACCCGGCGACATCGCGCAGCAACTGGTACGCCTCACCGATCAGCTGCATGTCGGCGTACTCGATGCCGTTGTGGACCATCTTCACGAAGTGCCCGGCACCGTCGGGACCCACGTGCGTCACGCACGGCGCACCGTCGGCGGCCTTCGCCGAGATCTTCTCCAGCATCGGGCCCAGCGAGTCGTACGACTCCTTGGAACCGCCCGGCATGATGCTCGGGCCGTGCAGCGCGCCCTCCTCGCCGCCGGAGATGCCCGTGCCGACGAAGTGGATGCCCCGCTCGCGCAGTTCCCGCTCCCGGCGCCGGGTGTCCGCGAAGTGCGCGTTGCCCCCGTCGATGATCATGTCGCCGGGCTCCAGCAGCGGCGCGAACTCCTCGATCACCGCGTCCGTCGGCCCACCCGCCTTGACCATGATCACCAGGCGGCGCGGGCGCTCCAGGGCCGCCACGAACTCCTCGGCGGTCTCGGCCGCGACGAAGTCGCCCTCGTGCCCGAACTCCTCCACCAGCGCCTTCGTCCGCGACACCGTACGGTTGTGCACGGCGACCGTGTAGCCGTTGCGGGCGAAGTTCCGGGCGAGGTTGCGGCCCATGACCGCGAGGCCCGTGACACCGATCTGCGCTGAAGTGCTCATACCGCCTGCTCCCTGGTTGCCTCGTGTACTACGGCTCCGTCAGTACGGGTCCTCGCCCATCCTGACGTGCCGCTACGGCGAGCGCACATCCGACCCGCCACGCATGAGTACGCAGCGCGGCCGCCTTCCGCCTCAGTCACCGGCCCGCCGGCTCCGGCAGGGGCCGCATCCGGCCAACTGGCCGCGGCGCGAGGCCGGTTTACCGTCTTGTCATGGCCTGTTCGTGGCGCTTACTTTTGCCGCTCCTGACGCATGCCGAGGGGAATTCGGACATGGCCGTACGCGGCCGGCATCGCCGGTACCAGCCGAACAGGATCAACCGCGCCTCACTCACCGTCACGGCGGGCGGCGCCGGCCTGGCGATGCCGCTGGTCGTCGCCGGCACCGCGGACGCCGCCGACGCGGCCACCTGGAACAAGGTCGCCGCCTGCGAGTCCAGCGGCAACTGGAGCATCAACACCGGCAACGGCTACTACGGCGGGCTGCAGTTCACCCAGTCCACCTGGGAGGCGTACGGCGGCACCCGGTACGCACCGCGCGCCGACCTCGCCACCCGGGCCGAGCAGATCGCCGTCGCCGAGAAGGTCCTGGACGGGCAGGGGCCCGGCGCCTGGCCGGTGTGCTCGGCGCGGGCCGGGCTGGCCCGGGGCGGCAGCAGCCCCGACGTGCACACCGAGACCGCCGCCACGCGCCCCGCCGAGTCCGCCCCCGCGCGGTCCCGCTCCGTCAAGGACGTCCAGCCGCAGACCACCCCGCAGTCCCGTGCGGGGCGGGCCGAGATGTACACGGTGGTGCACGGCGACACCCTCTCCGGCATCGCCGGCGACCACCATGTGCCGGGCGGCTGGCGGGCGCTGTACTCGGGCAACCGCGCCACGATCGGCGCCGATCCCGACATGATCCTGCCGGGCCAGCGGCTCAGCCTGAGCGGCACGCACACCCGCACCGCGCCCCCCAAGTCCCCGAAGAAGAAAGCCCCTCCGGAGCACCCCACCACGCACCGCACGACGCCCCCGGCCCGGCACGCCCTCGTCGCCCCGGTGACCGCGTCCGTCGGCACCGGCTACCACGTCGCCGGCTCCCACTGGTCGAAGGGCTACCACACCGGCGTCGACTTCCTCGTGCCGACCGGCACCTCCGTGAAGGCGGCGGCGGCCGGGCGGGTGGTGGCCGCGGGGTGGGGCGGCTCGTACGGCTACCAGGTGGTGATCCGGCACACCGACGGCCGTTACACGCAGTACGCCCACCTCTCGGCGATCTCCGTGCGGGCCGGCCAGAACGTCACCACGGGCCAGCGCATCGGCCGCTCCGGCGCCACCGGGAACGTCACGGGCCCGCATCTGCACTTCGAGGTGCGGACCGGGCCCGGGTTCGGCTCGGACATCGACCCGCTCGCCTATCTCCGGGCCGGCGGCGTCAGAATCTGACGCGGGCGCGCCACCGGTCCCGGACCGGCAGCGGCACGTGGAAGCTCGCGGACAGCGGCACGTACGAGGAGGGGAGCGCACCGCCGGCCGGCGCGCTCCCGGCCGGAGCCGGCAGGAGCAGCTCGCCGAGCACCGCCCGGCCCGGCCCGGCACCGGTCTCGGCACCCCCGGCCCGGCCCGCCGCGCCGTCCGCGGCCCCGCGCTGCCGCGGCACACCGGGGCGTGTCTGCGCGGCGGTCGGGGCCGACAGCCCGGCAGCGGCCGGCCCACCGGGCACGGCGAAGGCACCGACCGGGAACAGCACGACCGGCGCCGGCCCGGCCTCCACCGCTGCCGAGGCTGACACGGGGGCGGCCGGAGCCGGAGCCGGTGCGGCAGCGCCCGGCGTCGCCGCGGGCGCCATCCGCTCCGTCGTCAGCATGATCAGGCCGCCCGCCGCCACCACGCCGCAGCCCAGGGCGAGCGCGGTGCCCGTGGTGCCGTAGCGGAACGTCTCACCGAACATGAGGATGCCGACCGCCGCGGCCAGCACCGGATTGACCACCGTCAGCGTGGCCAGCGGGGCGGCGAGGCCGCCGCCCCGGTAGGAGGCCTGGGACAGCAGCACGCCGGCCGCCGCGAAGACGCCGATCACCGCGAGCGAGGACAGACCGCCCAGGCCGATGCCCTCGGTCCAGTCGACGGCCACGGTCTTGGTGAACACCGAGGACATGCCGAAGGCGATGCCGGAGGCGGTGGCGAGCAGCACGCTGCGCACCGCGGGGTGCCGGTGCACGGCCAGGCCCGCGCACATCAGCGCCACCACCGCCCCACCCGTGGCCAGCGCGACCACCAGCCGCTGGGCCGGGTCGAGGGAGTGCGTGGAGGACGAGCCGACCAGGGAGAGCAGACCGGCGAGGCCCGCCGTGGCCATGAGGGCGCCGCGCCACGCGGTCGCGCCAGCCCGGCGGCCCACGCACAGCGCCGCCATCGGCAGCGCGAAGACGATGGTCAGCGCGCCCAGCGGCTGGACCAGGCTGAGCGGCCCGCAGGCCAGCGCCACGACGTGCAGCACACCACCGAGACCGTTGAGCGCCAGCGCACCCCACCAGCCCGGCCGGCGCAGCGGCAGACAGCCGCTGTCGGGGCTGGACACCGCGACCTGCTCCTGCACGATCGCTCCGCCCGCGTAGGCGAGGGCGGAGACGACCGACAGGAGCACGGACAACGCCAGGGCGCTCATCGGTGTCTCCTCTGCGTGCGCCGGGCGTCCTGGGCCCGGTGCGGCGTGCGGTCGGCTTCCATGGCCAACACTCTGCCCGCCCGCGCACGTCCCGTCGTCGTACCTGAGCACGCAATGCGTCCTACTGCCGATGGAGTACACCGGCCGGATGATCATCCCCTGGAGGGGGACGCCGGGTGGAGACCCGCCCGGCCGTCCACGCGACGCGCCTGGTACGAGTACCTGTTGTGGACCTCGACCCCGAACTCGCCGCACTGCGCCCGCTGGGCGGCTTCTTCGCCCTGCGCACCCTGTGGGACACGGCCGGAGCCGCCGGGCCGCCGCGGCTGCCGACCCTCGCCCAGGGCTACGCGGCAGACACCCCGGACGGTCACGGCAACCCGGTGACGTCGCGCGTCGCCACCGTCGCCGAGCGGCTGCGGACCGCCGAGCCACGGGTCGCCGCCTCCCTCGCCCACCAGGGGCTGGCCGCCCGGCTGTGGTCGGTGGCCCTCGGCTGTGCCGTCCTGTACGGCCGGCTGCCCGACCTGGACCCGCGCCTGCTGCGCTGGGACGCCCGCGCCTCCGCCCCCGACGACCTGTGGCTCACCGAGCTGCGCCCGCTGCCCGGGGACGCGGCCACCCTCACCGCCACCGTGCTGCACGCCCATCTGGAGCCCCTGACCGTCACCCTGAGCGCCCGTTACGGCGTCGCGGCCGGCCTGCTGCGGGGCAACGCGGGTTCCGCGCTCGCCGCGACCGCCCGGGAGCTGGGCCGCTGGTCCCGCGCCCACGGCCGTACCGACGTCGCGGCCCGCACCCGCGCCCTCACCGGCGAACTCTTCGCGCACCCCCTGCTGAACGCCACCGGCACCCGCACCGGCACCGCCTTCCGGCGCCGCAGCTGCTGCCTGTACTACCGCGTCCCCGGCGGCGGGCTCTGCGGCGACTGCTGCCTCACCCGCCCGCCGCGTCCGGCACCGCGCACCGCCCCGCGCTCTTCCCCGGGCGCCGCATCTGGGTGACCATGAAGGGGACCTGCCACAGAGACCAGGGGGTTGTCGGGTGCGAGTGGGACTGCTGACCCGGGAGTACCCCCCGGACGTGTACGGCGGCGCCGGTGTCCATGTGGAGTTCCTTGCGCGCGAGTTGGCCGCCCTGGTGGACCTGGAGGTGCACTGCTGGGGCGAGGGCCGCGGGGTCGGCGTCGTACGCCACCGTCCCTGGTCCGTCCTCGACGGCGCCAACGACGCGCTGCGCACCTTCTCCGTGGACCTCGCCATGGCCGCCGCCCTGGAAGGCCGCGAACTCGTCCACTCCCACACCTGGTACGCGGGCCTCGCCGGCCATGTGGCCAAGCTCCTGTACGGCATCCCGCACGTGGTCACCGCCCACTCGCTGGAGCCGCTGCGCCCCTGGAAGGCCGAGCAACTCGGCGGCGGGTACGCCCTGTCGGGCTGGGCCGAGCGTTCCGCGATCGAGGCGGCCGACGCGGTGATCGCCGTCTCGGGCGCCATGCGGGAGGACATCCTCGCCTGCTATCCCGCGCTGGACGCGGCCCGGGTGCACGTCGTGCACAACGGCATCGACACCCGGCTCTACCGGCCCGACCACGGCACGGACGCGCTCACCCGGCACGGCATCGACCCCGCCCGCCCGTACGTCCTGTTCGTCGGCCGGATCACCCGGCAGAAGGGCGTGCCCCATCTGCTGCGCGCGGTACGGGACATCGACCCCGGAGCCCAGGTCGTGCTGTGCGCGGGCGCGCCCGACACCCCGGAGATCGACCGGGAGTTCCAGGAGCTGTTCGAGGAGCTGCGCCGGGTCCGGGCGGGCGTGTTCTGGATCCCGCAGATGCTGCCGCGCACGGAGGTGATCCAACTCCTCACGCGCGCCGCGGTGTTCGTCTGCCCCTCGGTGTACGAGCCGCTCGGCATCGTCAACCTGGAGGCGATGGCCTGCGGCACACCGGTCGTCGCGTCCCGGGTGGGCGGCATCCCCGAGGTGGTGGCGGACGGCCGTACCGGTCTGCTGGTCGAGGTGGACGAGGACTTCGCGTCCGGGCTCGCCCGGGCCCTGGACACCGTCCTCGGTGATCCGGACGCGGCCCGGCGGATGGGGGAGGCCGGTCGGGCCCGCGCGGTGGGGGAGTTCGGCTGGGACGCGGTGGCCCGCCGCACGGCGGGGCTGTACGAGGAGATCCTCAAGCAGGCTTAGTCCGGTCTGCTCGGGGCAGCCATGGTTCAACCACGGTGAGGGGAGCGGCCATGCGTCGTGGAGGGCCTTCCGTACTCGGGATCGTGCTGGCGGGCGGCGAGGGCAAACGCCTGATGCCGCTGACCGCGGACCGGGCCAAACCGGCCGTCACCTTCGGCGGCACCTACCGGCTCGTCGACTTCGTCCTGTCCAACCTCGTCAACGCCGACGTGCTGCGCATCTGCGTGCTGACCCAGTACAAGTCGCACTCGCTGGACCGGCACATCACCACCACCTGGCGGATGTCCAGCCTGCTCGGCAACTACGTCACCCCGGTCCCGGCCCAGCAGCGCCTCGGCCCGCGCTGGTACCTGGGCAGCGCCGACGCGATCCTGCAGTCCCTGAACCTGGTCCACGACGAACAGCCCGAGTACGTGGCGGTGTTCGGCGCCGACCACGTGTACCGCATGGACCCCCGGCAGATGCTCGCGCAGCACATCGAGGGCGGCGCGGGCGTGACGGTGGCCGGTATCCGGGTGCCGCGCGCGGAGTCCTCCTCCTTCGGGGTGATCAGACCGGGCGCGGACGGCCGCGCCGTCGAGCGCTTCCTGGAGAAGCCCGCCGACCCGCCGGGCCTGCCGGACGACCCGGAGACGGTGTTCGCCTCGATGGGCAACTACGTCTTCACCACCAAGGTCCTCATCGAGGCGCTGCAGCGGGACGCCGAGGACGACCGGTCCGTGCACGACATGGGCGGCTCGATCCTGCCCCAGCTGACCGCGCGCGGCGAGGCGCAGCTGTACGACTTCAGCGAGAACCACGTGCCCGGCGAGACCAGCCGCGACCAGGGCTACTGGCGGGACGTGGGCACCCTGGACGCCTACTACGAGGCGCACATGGACCTGATCGCCGAACGCCCCGCGTTCAACCTCTACAACCGCCAGTGGCCCATCTACACGCACTCCTACCAACTGTCCCCGGCCCGTTTCAACGCGGGCGGCATCGCGAGCGAGTCCATCATCAGCGCCGGCTGTCTGATCCGTGGTCAGGTCACCCGGTCCGTGCTGTCGCCGGGCGTACGGGTCGACCCGGGCGCGGTCGTCCAGGGCTCGGTGCTGCACGACAACGTGCACATCGGCCGGGGCGCGGTGGTCCGCGGTGCCGTCCTGGACAAGAACGTCGAGGTCCCGCCCGGCGCGACGATCGGCGTCAACCCGGAGCGCGACGCCGAGCTGTACACCGTCTCCAAGGGCGGTGTCATCGCGCTGGGCAAGGGGCAGCGGGTGCCGTAGCGGGCGTTAGGGTCGACGCCATGTCCGCTGCTCTCGCACTCGTGTTCCGTCCGGCGACCCGTGCCGACCTGCCCGCCGTCCTCGCCCTGCTCGCCGACGAGGAGCGGGTGGTGGATCCGGCGACGGTCGAGGTGACGGAGGCGTACGAGCGGGCCTTCGCCGCCGTCGACGCGGACCCGCGCAACGAGATGCTGGTCCTCGCCGAGGACGGCACCGGCACCGTGGTGGGCTGCCTGCAGGCGACGTACATCCCCGGGCTCGGCAAGGGCGGTGCCGAGCGGGCGCTGATCGAGGCGGTGCGGATCCGTGCGGACCGGCGGGGTGGCGGGCTCGGCCGGACCCTGATGGAGCACGCGATGACCCGAGCACGGGCGCGCGGCTGCTCGCTCGTCCAGCTCACCAGCAACAAGAACCGCGAGGACGCGCACCGCTTCTACACCGGGCTGGGGTTCGCCCGCAGCCATGAGGGCTTCAAGCTGGCCCTCTGACCCTCCCTCGGCCCTCTGACCCTCCCTCGGCCCTCGGGCCCCTCGCGTCCGCGCGACGCGTTTCATGGAAATATCCACGAATGCCCGGGTTTTCGGCCTCCGCCGTTCAGGATGCAGCCAACGATGTCCAACCTGCGGAGGTCATCCGACATGAGAGGGACCCGGCGCACGCGGCTGTGTCTGGCCGGGGTGATGGCAGCGTCGGCGCTGATCGCCACCCCCGCCGCCCGGGCCGCCGAGCGGACCGACGGCCACCTCACCGACCTGGTCAACCCGTTCATCGGGAGCCAGAACGAGGGCAACACCTTCCCCGGCGCGGCCGTGCCCTTCGGCATGGTGCAGCTCTCCCCGGACACCGGGCACAGCACCGGCTACGACTACGCGCAGAACCGTGTCCGCGGCTTCTCCCTGGTCCACCTCTCGGGCGTCGGCTGCCGCATCGGCGGGGACCTGCCCGTGCTGCCCACCACCGGGGACGTCACCCAGACGGACTACGCCCGGTACGCGGCGGCCTTCTCGCACGACGACGAGGAGGCGAGCCCCGGCTACTACCGGGTGGGCCTCGCCTCCGGCATCCGCGCCGAACTCACCGCGACGGCCCGCACCGGCGTGCAGCGCTACACCTTCCCGGCCACCGGCAAGGCCAACGTCCTGCTGAACGCCGCCCAGTCGCTGCACAAGCCGGTGAGCAGCACGGTGCGCATCCTGGACGACCGCACCGTGCGCACCGAGATCACCGGCCACGGCTTCTGCCGGGACACCGGCCCCTACACGGTCCACACGATCACCCGCTTCAGCCGGCCCTTCACCGCCTACGGCACCTGGGACGGCGGGACCGTCACCCCCGGCGCCCGCGGCGGATCCGGCGGCGCCTACGTCCGCTTCGACACCACCCGGGACCGCACGGTCGAGGCGACCACCGCCCTGTCGTACGTCGACGCGCGCGGCGCCGCGACCAACCTGCGCGCCGAGGGCGGCCGGTCCTTCGACGCCGTACGCCACCGGGCCCGCGAGGAGTGGGAGCGCCGGCTCGCCGCCGTCCGGGTGCGCGGCGGCACGCCCACGCTCCGCCGGACCTTCTACTCCTCGTTGTACCGCGCCCACCTCGCGCCCAACACCGGCAGCGACGCCGACGGCCGCTACCTCGGCTGGGACCGCCGTACCCACCGCGCCCGCGGCTTCACCTACTACCAGAACTGGTCGCTGTGGGACACCTACCGCACCCAGGCCCAGCTGCTCGCGCTGCTCGCCCCGCGCGAGGCACGGGACATGGCCCGGTCGGTGGTCGCCGTCGACGAGGACGGCGGGTGGCTGCCCAAGTGGGGCTACGGCCCGGTCGAGACGAACATCATGACCGGCGACCCGGTCACCCCGTTCCTGACCACCGCCTACCGGATGGGGCTGCTGAAGGGATTCGAGGAGCGGGCCTACCGGGCGCTGAGGAAGAACGCCGACGGCGTGCCGCCCGCCGCGTACCCGGGCGTCGGGCGGGAGGCCAACGCCGAGTACATCGCGAACGGTTTCGCGCCCTACGTCAAGGGCCGGCCGTACGCCAAGATGGGCGACTCCGACTACCACCACGGCGCCTCCGTCACCCTGGAGTACGCGCTCGCCGACGCGATGCTCGCCCAGATGGCCCGCGGCCTCGGCCACCACGAGGACGCCGCCCGGTACGCCGCCCGCTCGCGGAACTACCGGAACGTCTTCGACCCCGCCACCGGCTTCTTCCGCGCCCGCGACACCTCCGGCGCCTTCACCGGCTCGCCCGACCCGGCCCGCGGCACCGGCTTCCACGAGGGCACGGCCTGGCAGTACCAGTGGCTCGTCCCGCAGGACGTCCCCGGCATGGTCGGCCTGATCGGCGGCAACCGCGCGGCCGACGACCGCCTGGACGCCTTCTTCGCCTACGACCGGCTGCTCGCCGACCCGGAGAGGACCGCCCGCGAGGTGTGGGTGCACGGCGACCCGTACGCCTACTACAACGCCGCCGTGTACAACCCGATGAACGAGCCGGACCTCATCGCGCCCTACACCTACCTCTCCACCGGCCGCCCCTGGAAGACCACGGACGTGGTGCACGCCGCGCTCACCCTGTTCACCGACAGCCCGGCCGGCATGACCGGCAACGACGACCTCGGCACCATGTCCGCCTGGCACGTCCTGTCGTCCATCGGCCTCTTCCCGGTCCAGCCCGGCTACGACACCTGGGGCCTGACCACCCCGGTCTTCGACCGCGTCGACCTGACCCTGGACCGCCGCTACTGGCCCGCCGGCCGGCTCACGGTGACCGCGCCCGGCACCTCGGCCGCCGACCGCTACGTCCAGTCCGTGCACACGGACGGCAGGCCGCACGACCGGACCTATCTGACCACCGGCGCCCTGCGCTCCCTGCGCTCCGTCGCATTCACGGTCGGCCCGCGCCCGTCGGAGTGGGGTACGTCACCCGAAGCGGCGCCGCCCGTCCTGAGGTGACCTCAGCCGTCGCCTGCGTCCCGTCTCTTCCACCGGTGACGGGACTTAACCTGGCGTTAACTGAGCGTAGCCTGATCGTACTTGACCGTAATCGCCCACCGGGGATTGACTGCTGATCCACCCCTTGTCGACGCGTGAGGCAAGCCCTTGACTTCCGACCTGCTCGCTCCCCTCGACCTGGCCTTCTGGAACATGGAGTCCGACCGGCACCCGATGCACCTCGGCGCGCTCGGCGTCTTCGGCGCGCACTCGCCCACGGCCGGGGCCCACGCCGCCGACCTGCTCGCCGCCCGCGCCGCCTCCGTGCCCGGCCTGCGCATGCGCATCCGCGACACCTGGCAGCCACTCGCCTTCGGCGGCGCCGCCCGCGAGACCGACCCGCACTTCGACCCGCTCAACCACGTACGGCTGCACGCCCCGACGGACGACTTCCACGCGGCCGCCGGCCGGCTGATGGAGCGTCCGCTGGAGCGCGGCCGGCCGCCGTGGGAGGCGCATGTGCTGCCCGGCGAGGACGGGGTGTCCTTCGCGGTGCTCTTCAAGTTCCACCACGCCCTCGCCGACGGGCTGCGCGCGCTGAAGCTCGCCGCCGGCGTCCTCGACCCCGTCGACCTGCCCGAGCGCGCGCCCCGCGCCGTCGAGCCGCCGCAGGGTCTGCTGTCCGACGTACGCCGGCTGCCCGCACGCGTGCCCGGGCTGGTCCGGGGAGCGCTGTCCGACATGGGGCGGGCCCTGGACATCGGCGCCTCGCTCGCCCTGTCCACGCTCGGCATGCGCCCGACCGCCGCACTGACCTCCGCGCCCAGCGGCACCCGCCGCACCGCCGGGGTCGTGCTCGACATCGACGACGTGCACCGGGTGCGCAAGAGTGCCGGCGGCACCGTGAACGACGTCCTCGTCGCCGTCGTCGCCGGCGCGCTGCGCCGCTGGCTGGACGAGCGGGGCGACGGCAGCAAGGGCGTGGCGCCCCGCGCCCTGATCCCCGTCTCCCGGCGCCGCCCGCACACCGCCCAGCCACAGGGCAACCGGCTCTCCGGCTACCTGATACGGCTTCCGGTGAACGAGCCGGACCCGCTGGGGCGTCTGGAAACGGTGCGCACCGCGATGATCCGCAACAAGGACGCGGGGCCCGACCGGGGCGCCGGCGCGGTCGCGCTGCTCGCCGACCACGTGCCGGCGCTCGGCCACCGGCTCGGCGGACCGCTGGTCGGCCAGGCGGCCCGGCTGTGGTTCGACATCCTGGTCACCAGCGTGCCCCTGCCCGGACTCGGCCTGCGGCTCGGCGGCCACGAGCTGACCGAGGTGTACCCCCTGGCCCCCCTCGCCCCCGGCCAGGCGCTGGCGGTCGCGATCTCCACGTACCGCGGACGCGTCCACTACGGCCTGGTCGCCGACGCTCAGGCCGTACCGGACCTGGACCGGTTCGCCCGCGCGGTGTCGGCCGAGGTACAGACCCTGCTGACGGTCTGCGACGCCTGATCACGGGAGCCGCCGCCGGGCAGCGGTTTGGTTCCCCGGGTGGGGGTCCGTAAAATCCGCTGTTCGAAAGCGGGCGCGAGTCGGAGCGCTGCGCGGGTGATCAGGGAAGCGGCAGCGCGATGACGGTGACAGAGGACGGCTCGGCGTCCATGGACATGCCCACGGACGCCTCCGTGGACGAGGCGGTCCACGGGCCGGGTATCGACCCCGAGCGGCTGGCCGTCTGCCTGAGCGTGCTGGAGGAGCTGGACCGGCTGGAGGTCGACCACCCCGACGCGATCAAGGTGCGCCGGGCCACCTCGCACATCTACCGCACGGTCAAGCAGCGCCGCCGCCAGGAGCGCCGCGCCGCCAAGACCGCCCACGACCGCGCCGTCACCGAGGCAACCGCCACCGGCTCGGCCGAGCGCATCGACGACGAGACCGAGGGCATCCTGCCCTCCTCGAAGGTCGAGGAGGGCAGGATCGCGGGCATACTCCAGCGCCCGCGCTCCTGCTACACCTGCAAGACCCGGTACGTGGAAGTCGACTACTTCTACCACCAGCTCTGTCCCGACTGCGCCCGCGTCAACCGGGCCAAGCGCGACGCCCGTGCCGACCTCACCGGCAAGCGCGCCCTGCTCACCGGCGGCCGGGCCAAGATCGGCATGTACATCGCCCTCAGGCTGCTGCGGGACGGCGCGCACACCACCGTCACCACGCGGTTCCCCAAGGACGCCATCCGCCGCTTCAAGGCGATGGAGGACTCGGCGGACTGGATGCACCGCCTGGAGATCGTCGGCATCGACCTGCGTGACCCCGCCCAGGCCGTCGCGCTGGCCGACCAGGTCACCGAGGCCGGCCCGCTGGACATCTTGATCAACAACGCCACGCAGACCGTACGCCGCCTGCCCTCCGCCTACGCCGCCCTGGTCGAGGGCGAGAGCGCCCCGCTGCCCGCCGGCGAGCTGCCCGCCCACCACGTGATCGGCGCCTTCAACTCCGGCGCGGTCGACGGCCTGGCCGCGCTGCCCGTCGGCACCAGCGGCCTCGACGCGCAGAAGGTCGCCGACCTCGCCCTCGTCGCGGGCAACGCCAGCGTCGCCCGGCACCTCGACGGCACCGCCATCGACGCGGGCGGCCTGGTCCCCGACGTCGTCGAGAGCAACACCTGGGTGCAGACGATCGACCAGATCTCCCCGGTGGAGCTGCTCGAGACCCAGCTGTGCAACTACACGGCGCCGTTCATCCTGATCAGCAAGCTCCGCCCGGCCATGGCCGACGCCGCGCGGAAGGCGGAGAGCGGACGGGCGTACGTCGTGAACGTCTCCGCCATGGAAGGCGTCTTCGGCCGCGGCTACAAGGGTGCGGGCCACCCCAACACCAACGCCGCCAAGGCCGCGATGAACATGGTGACGCGGACCAGCGCCGAGGAGATGTTCCAGGCCGACGGCATCCTCATGACCTCGGTCGACACCGGCTGGATCACCGACGAGCGCCCCCACTACGACAAGCTGCGCCTCGCGGAGGCCGGCTTCCACGCACCGCTCGACCTGGTCGACGGCGCCGCCCGCGTCTACGACCCGATCGTGCGCGGCGAGGCGGGCGAGGACGTGTACGGCGTCTTCCTGAAGGACTACGCGCCCGGCAAGTGGTGAGCCGCCGCGCGGGTGACACGCGGATCAGGGGCCAGGGCGGCGGCCGGCGCTCAGTCGACCGCGCCGAGCCGCCCGTGGCGGGCCGCCACCAGCTCCAGCACCGTGCGCCAGTCCTCCAGCACGCCCGCGTCGAAACCGGCCGTGCGGCTCTCCTCGCCGGGGCGCAGCCGCAGCGCACCGTCGTCGGCGGGATCCCCGTCCCCGCGCACCAGCCGGAACACCCGCTCCCCGAGCAGGGCGCGCACCGCCTCGGCCGCGGTCCGCAGCGCGTGCTGGTGCCGGCCGGCGTACAGCAGATCCATCAGCTCCTCGACGCTGCGCAGCTCCATGCGTCAGTCCTTTTGCGAGACAGCCGTTGCCGCGTCAGCAGACCATGGCGAGCTTGCGCCTCGGCCAACAGCACTTGAAGAGGTGTTCGCCCCTGTAGGCCACGTGGGTGATTCCCGGGGTCGTACGAGTGAGCATCTTGTTTCAAAAGGCCCCATATTAGGGGGTATTGGGGAGCTGCATGACGCGTATCGGTTACCGGTTGTTTGCACTCCCTATCGAGCGGATGGCCGCTCATTTGGTTAACCTGGGGTGGACGGACAGCAGTAAGGGGTCCCACCCACACCCATCGTCCGTCCTGGGGCGATCCGGTCGACAACGGCCTGCTCCGACAGAGGTACCGGCGCCACCGCGTCCGAACTGGCCTTCCATCCAGACCCGAGCGGGGCGTCGAGCGCCGGAGCGCAGGCTGTCCGGTACGCCCCGAGGGTGAGCCCGACACATAAGGAGTGCGCGGTGACACCGGAGAAGACGAATCGCGAACAGCGCCCCGAGGAACGCACGGAGCGCTCGGGCCGCCGGCCCGGAGAACTCGGCAGTCTCGACGTGTGGGCCCGGTCCGCCCCGATCCGCCTCGCGGGGTACGAGGACGACCTCGCCGAGCCGCACATCCTGCCGAGCGTGGACTGACCCCCGGGGTCGGGCCCTTCGCGATCGCCGCCCGCACGGGCGTGAGGACTCACACCCGTGCCGGGCTCTCCCTTTTCAGGGCCCTTTACGGCCGCCTCTCATCGCTCTCTCTGCGGCCGCCCCTCATCGCGCTCTTCGCAGCCGGCACTTCGGGCTCTCACGGCTGGTCCGGCACGGGTGCCGTCCGCTGCCACGGGCTCAGCTCCTCCAGCTCCTGCGCCAGCTCCAGCAGCACGGCCTCCGTGCCCGGCCGCCCCACGAGCTGTACGGCGCAGGGGGCGCCCGAGGGCAGGGCGCCGGCCGGGACGGACATCGCGGGCCAGCCGGTCAGGTTCCACGCCGGGGTGAAGGGCGAATACGCGGTGTTGGCGAGGACGTTGCGCAGCCAGCCGCGTTCGTGCCACGGGCCGGCCTGCGGGGAGCGGCGGGCCAGCGCCGGGGTGAGCAGCACGTCGTACTCGGTGAGGAACGGCGTCAGCCGGGCCCGCAGCCGCTCACGGGCGTCGCCGGTGCGCACCGCGCGGACGAACCGGCGGCCCACGGCCGCGTGCACCCGGGTCCGGCGGGCCAGCCGCGCCCGGTCCAGGCCGGCGGCGTCCACCGCCGTACCCGCCGTCCAGTGCCGGAGCGCGGTCACGCCGAGGGAGAGCGGGTACGGCGGCTCGGCCCGCCGCACCTGGTGCCCGGCCCGGGCCAGCACGCCGGCCGCCTGCCGGACCGCGGTCGTATACGGCCGGCTCACGCTCACCCCGGCGAGCGGGCTGCGCACCGCGGCGGCGATCTTCCGGCGGGTACGCTCCTCCGGGCGTTCGAACTGCGTGTCGGCGAGGACCGCCAGCATCAGCCGCAGGTCCTCGACCGTCGTGGCCAGCGGGCCGTTCTCCGACATGCCGAACCAGTCGCCGTTGCCGATCCCCGCGGGCACCACTCCGTGCCCCGGCTTCAGGGTGACGAGCCCGCAGTTCGCGGCCGGGATGCGCAGCGAGCCCATGCCGTCGTTGCCGAGCGCGAGCGGCACCAGACCCGCGGCGACGGCCGCCGCGCTGCCGCCGGAGGAGCCGCCCGCCGTGCGGGAGAGGTCCCAGGGGTTGCGGGCGATGCCGTACGGGCCCTCCGTGGTGCCGAAGACGCACAGCTCGGGCACGTTCGTCAGGCCGACGACCACCGCACCGGCCGCCCGCAGCCGGGCCACCGTCACATGGTCCTCGGCGGCCGGGGTGTCCGGGGTGGCTGCGGAGCCGTTGCGGTGCGACTCGCCGCGCACCCCCAGGTTGTCCTTGACCGCCAACGGCACGCCCGCCAGCGGCAGTTCGGTCAGATCGGCGCGGGAGGCCAGGGCGTCGGCCTCGGCGAGCGCCGCTTCGGCCCGGACCTTCCGGAACGCACCGATCCGGCCGTCGAGCCGCTCGATCCGCGCGAGGTGCTCGGCCACCACCTCCCGGGGCGTGACCCGCTTCTCACGAACGGCGGCGGCGATCTCGACGGCACTCCGGCCGGCCCAGCTGCTCACGTGACGCTCCTCGTTACTCATCGGTACGGAAGAGGGGTAGGAGGAACTGTGCCCGGTCGGAGGCGGCACGTCGAGAGGCCGCGGTGCGTCGGGCGGCCGCCGCCGGTCGCTCAGGCGCCCGGCACCTCCCCGCCCTCGGCTGGCGTCGCCGCTCCCGTACTGCCCCGCCCCGTCAGCCGTGGCACCGGCACCCCCACCGCCCGGGCCGGGCTGCCGTCCAGCAGGGCCAGCAGTTCGCGGGCGGCCGTGCGGCCGAACTCGGCGCTGTCGCGGGACAGGGCGGACAGCCGCGGGGTGACCATGCGGCACAGCGCCGAGTCCTCCCAGGAGACCACCGACACATCCTGCGGGACACGGAAGCCCAGGTCGGACGCGGCGGCCACACCGGCCACGGCCATCACGTCGTTGTCGTAGATCAGAGCCGTCGGCGGCGGCGAACCGCCGAGCACCCGGCGGGTCACCGCGGCCCCCTCCGCGTCGGAGTAGTCCGTGGTCACCGAGCGGACCTCGGTCAGACCACGCCGCTCCGCCTCCGCGCGCAGCGTGGCGATACGGCGCCGGGTGTGGGCCAGGTCGGGCAGGCCCGCGATGTGGACGATCCGCCGGTGGCCGAGGGCGGTCAACTCGTCCACCACGGAGGCCATCGCGCCCGCGTCGTCCGCCCAGACCGTGGACAGTCCGGGATGGCGCACGTCGGGCGCACCGCCGATCACCACGGCGGGCAGCCCGAGTTCGTCCAGCAGGTCGGGCCGGGGATCCGATGCGCGGGGATCGGCCACCAGGACCCCGTCCACCCGGTGCTCCGCCCACCAGCGCCGGTACACCGCGCACTCGTCGGCCACGTCCCCGGCCACCTGGAAGAGGAGGCCCAGGTGCCGCTCGGCCAGGACCTCCTGGATGCCGGAGACGAGCTGGAGGAAGAACGAGTCCACGCCCAGCGTGTGCGCGGGGCGGGCCAGGACGAAGCCGACCGTCGCCGCGCCTTCTCCGGACAGCGCGCGGGCCGCCGTGCTGGGACGCCAGCCGAGCTGTTCGGCGACCCGGCGGACCCGGGCGCGGGTGGCCTCGGAGACGCCGGGGCGGTCGTTGAGCGCGAAGGACACGGCGCTCTCGGAGACTCCGGCGCGCCGGGCGATGTCCTTCATCGTGGGCCGGCGGGCGGGGGACCGTCTGGTCGGCACGTTTCTCCCCCTTCGGGAACATGCTCGCTGAGGCGCTTGAACTAAAGCGCTTGAGTGTCAAGACCCTAAAGCGCGTTAGCGAATCACGGCAAGTTTTGTCCACGAAGCCTCTGACCTGCACTGATGAAGCGTGTATTTCTTTAGCTCGGCGCATCCATTGACTTTGCCGGAAGGCCGCGGGCAAGGTCTTCGACGCCACTCGCAGACCGACACCGCAAGGGAGCCGTGTCACCGTGCCCATGTCCCGCAGAGCCCTCGCCGCCGCTGCCGTCGCCCTCGTCCTGCCGCTGAGCGCCTGCGGCTCGGGCGGTGACGACGGCGGCTCGACCGACGCCTCCGGCAAGGTGGAGGGCGACATCACCTTCCAGACCTGGAACCTGCGCGCGAACTTCAAGCCGTACTTCGAGGGCCTGATCGCCGACTTCGAGAACACGTACCCGGGCACCCATGTGAAGTGGGTCGACCAGCCCGCCGAGGGCTACCCGGACAAGCTCAGCGCCGACGCGGCCGGCGGCACCCTGCCCGACGTCGTCAACGTCTCCCCGGACCTGGTCGCCCCGCTCGCCAAGGCCGGCCTCGCGCTCGACCTCGACAAGGCCGCCGCCAAGTACAAGGCGGAGTACTTGCCGGGCGCTTGGGCCAGCCACCAGGTACCGGGCACGAAGGGCACGTACGCCTTCCCCTGGTACCTCAACACCGGCCCGCTCTTCTACAACAAGGAACTGTTCAGGAAGGCGGGACTCGACCCCGACCAGCCGCCGAAGACGTACGACGAACTCTTCGCCGACGCCCTGCGGATGGCCGAGAAGAGCCACGGCGAGGTCGCCACCCTCGCCAACGTGCCCACCATCGAGGACTTCGGCCGCTACGGCGTCCCGCTGATGAACGAGCAGGGCACCGCCTTCGCCTTCAACGACGCCAAGGGTGTCGAACTCCTCACCGAGTACAAGCGGTTGTACGACGCCAAGGCCCTCGACCCGCAGGCGCTGACCGCGACTCCGGAGTCCTCCGGCAAGAAGTTCCTCACCGGCGCCGTCGCCATGAACCCCGGCAGCGCCCTCGATCTCGGCAACTTCAAGAAGAACGCGCCGAGCCTGTACAGGAACATCGGCATCACCGACCAGATCACCAGCACCGGGCACGTCAACATGTATGTGATGGGGGTGATGGTCAACTCCCGCACCCGGCACACCCCGGCCGCGGTCGCCTTCGCCCACTTCGTCACCGACGCGCGGAACCAGATGTCCTTCGCGAAGAAGGTCGCCATCTTCCCGAGCACGGCCGGCTCCCTCGACGACCCGTACTTCACCAAGGAGGACGGCACCGACGAGACCCGGGTACGGGTCGCCGCCGCCAAGTCCCTGAAGAACGCGGTCAACTACACGCCCGTGCTGTTCAGCGACCAGATGAAGACCGCGCTGCGCAACGAGGTCGCCAAGGCGCTCCAGGGCAAGGAGAGCCCCGAGGAAGCCCTCGACAACGCTGTCAAAGCCGCCGACCGGCTGCTCGGGCAGGGCTGACCCGCCATGGCCGCGCCCCTCCGCGTCAGGCGCCAACTACCGTACAGTCCCTGGCTGTTCGCCGCCCCGGGCCTGCTGGTCACCGGCGCCTTCGTGCTCTACCCGTTCGTCTCCACCCTGGTGAACTCCTTCACCGACCGCCGCACCCTTCTCCCCGGCCGCTTCGTGGGTCTCGCCAACTACCGCGAGCTGCTCCACGACGACATGTTCTGGACCGGGCTGCGCAACAGCACGCTCTACGTCCTCGGGGTCGTCCCCGCGCTGGTGATCCTGCCGCTGCTGCTCGCGCTGCTGGTGCACAAGAGCATCCCCGGTATCGCCTTCTTCCGCTCCGCCTTCTACACCCCGGTCGTCGCCTCGATCGTCGTGGTGGGCCTGATCTGGGTGTGGCTGCTGGACGAACGCGGGCTGGTCAACTCGCTGCTGGAGACCATCGGCGTCGGCCGGGTCGGCTTCCTCAGCGACCAGTGGCTGCTGCTGCTCAGCGCCATGGCCGTCACGGTCTGGAAGGGTCTCGGCTACTACATGATCATCTACCTGGCGGCCCTGGGGAACGTCCCGCGCGAGCTGCACGAGGCCGCCGCCGTGGACGGGGCGGGCGCGGTGCGGCGCTTCCTCAGCGTCACCGTGCCCGCCGTCCGGCCGACGATGGTGCTGGTCGGCGCGCTGTCCTCGGTCGCCGCCTTCAAGGTGTTCTCCGAGGTGTACCTGATGGCCGGGCCCAGCGGCGGGCCCGCCGGCGAGGACACCACCCTAGTCATGCTCGTCCAGCGCACCGGCACCGGCCTCACCGGCCGCGTCGGCTACGCCTCCGCCCTCTCCGTCGTCGTGTTCGCCGTCACCGTCGCCCTGATGCTGCTCGTGCTGCGCGCGGACCGGAGGGAGGAGGCATGAGGGTCACCGACGAGCACGGCCGCCGCGTCCGGCTGTGGGAACTCGTCCTGCGGTACGCGTTGCTGATCGCCGTACTCGCCCTCACCGCCGGGCCGTTCCTGTGGCAGCTGTCGACCTCGTTGAAGGGGCCGACCGAGGACATCTACGGCTCACCGCCGAGCTTCGTGCCCGAGCAGCCCACCCTGCACAACTACGAGCGGGTCGCCGACACCATCCCCGTGTGGGACTACGCCCTGAACTCGCTGAAGGTCGCCACCGCCAACGTCGTGACCAACTGCGCCGGTTCCGCGCTCGCCGGGTACGCGCTGGCCCGCCTGCGCTACCGGGGCCGCCGCGCGGCCACGCTCGCCTTCGTCCTGGCGATGCTGGTGCCCGTGGAGGGCGTCATCATCGCCCAGTTCACGACCATGCGGGAGCTGGGCCTCAACAACACCCTCGTCGGCGTGGTCCTGCCGGGCTGCATCGGCGCGATGAACGTGCTGCTGATGCGCAACGCCTTCCGCAACCTGCCCTACGAGATCGAGGAGGCGGCCTACGTCGACGGCGCCGACGTCTGGCAGCGGTTCTGGCGCATCGCCCTGCCGTCGGTGAAGGGCACCCTCGCCGTCGTGGCGATCTTCGCTTTCATGGGCGCCTGGGACGACTTCCTGTGGCCGCTGATCGTGCTGAGCGACCCGTCCAAGTTCACCCTGACCATCGGCCTCAACTACCTGCACGGCACGTTCGCCAACGACGAGCGTCTCGTCGCCGCCGGCACCGTGATCGCCGTGGCGCCGCTCATCGCCCTCTTCGCCTGCCTCCAGCGGTACTTCTTCCGCGGCGTCGGCGAGGGCGCGGTCAAGGGCTGAACCTCCCCGACTGCAAGGACACCGCATGCCTCCTGCCGTGCGCTTCGGCGTCAACTACACGCCCAGCGAAGGGTGGTTCCACCACTGGCTCGACTTCGACCTCGACTCCGTGCGCGCCGACCTGGACGCGATCGCCGCGCTCGGCCTCGACCACATCCGGGTCTTCCCGCTGTGGCCCTACTTCCAGCCCAACCGCACCCTGATCCGCCCCCGCGCCGTCGACCAGCTCGTGGCCCTCGCCGACGCGGCCGCCGAACGTGGTCTGGACGTCAATGTGGACGGTTTGCAAGGCCACTTGAGCAGCTTCGACTTCCTGCCCGCCTGGACCCGCACCTGGCACCGCCGCAACCTCTTCACCGACCCGGACGTCACCGACGGCCAGGCCGCCTATCTGCGCACCCTCGCCGCCGCCCTCGCCGACCGGCCGGGCTTCCTCGGCATGACCGTCGGCAACGAGATCAACCAGTTCGCCGCCGGCCCCCACCCCGACCCCGACCGGATCACCGCCGAGCAGGCCGAGCACTGGCTCACCCGGATGCTCGCCGCCTGCGCCGAGGGCGCCCCCGGCCGGCTCCACCTGCACGCCTCCTACGACGCCGCCTGGTACCAGGACGACCAGCCCTTCACCCCCGGCCACTCCGCCCGGCTCGGCGACCTCACCGCCGTGCACTCCTGGGTCTTCAACGGCACCGCCCAGCGCCACGGCCGTACCTCCGTGCCCGCCGAGCACCACGCCGCCTACCTGGTCGAGCTGAGCAAGGCCTGGGCGGACGAGCCGCACCGGCCGGTCTGGCTCCAGGAGGTCGGCGCCCCCGCGCCCCTGGTGCCCGCCGAGCACGCCGCCGCGTTCGCCGAGGCGACCATCGAGAACGCCCTGGACTGCCCGGACCTGTGGGGCATCACCTGGTGGTGCTCCCACGACGTTCCGCGCACCCTCGCCGACTTCCCCGAACTGGAGTACTCCCTCGGCCTGTTGACCAACGACCGGCGGCCGAAGGACCTCGCCCGGGTCCTGGCCGGGGCGGCCCGCCGGACGCAGCGCACCCCGGCGGTGCGCGGCACGGCCCTCGTCGTCCCCGCCGAGCCCGCCCACCGCTCCCGCTGCGCTCCCGGCGGCGACGTCTTCGACGCCTTCTTCCGGCTCGTCGCCGACGGCGCCCGCCCCACCACCGTGCTCGACACACGCGCCGACGACCCGGACCACCTCGCCGTGCGCGGCATCACCGACGTCGTCACTCCCGGCCAGGTACTCCCCACCCCCCAAGGAGGCACCCGCTCGTGCACCCCACCAGACGCACCGTCCTGATCGCCGCCGGCGCCACCGCCCTGACCCCCGCACCGCCCGCTGCGGCAGCCCCGCGCGCCGCCGCGGCGACCCCGCCGTACGCCTCGTACTGGTACCCGGACTCGCTGCCCGCCGGCAGCCCCGGCCCCGGCATCACCTGGCGCAGCCTGAAGAGCTGGCGCGCGGCCGGCGACCCCGACCTCGCCTTCAACGCCGCGACCGTGCCGCTCGCCCGCCGCTTCACCCCGGCCCCCGCCAACCCCACCGCCCGCTCCGGACAGGCCCGCGTCCAGGCGCTCGTCTCCTTCGGGCCGACGTCGGGCAACCCCTCCCAGGGTTCGGCCACCGCCGACACGTACGCCCTCACCCACTGGGCGTACCTGGACGAGCTGGTCTTCTGGGGCGGCTCGGCCGGCGAGGGCCTGGTCCTCGCGCCGAACGCACCGGTCGTGGACGCCGCCCACCGGCACGGCGTCCCCGTCCTCGGCACCATCTTCCTGCCGCCGGCGGCCTACGGCGGACAGCTGCAGTGGACCCGGGACCTGGTGCAGAAGGACGCCGGCGGGCACTACCCGCTCGCCGCGCAACTCGTCGCGGTCGCGGCGGCGTACGGCTTCGACGGCTGGTTCCTGAACGCCGAGACCGGCGGCGGGAACACCGCGCTGGGCACGGCCATGCTGGGCTTCGTCAAGGAGCTGAAGGCCCTCGCGGCGGCCAGGGGACAGCGGGTGACCTGGTACGACGCGATGACCGTGAACGGCACGGTCAGCTGGCAGGGCGCCCTGAACAGCCAGAACCAGACGTTCTTCCAGGCCGCCGACGACATGTTCGTGGACTTCCGGTGGAGCGCGGCCACACTCGCCTCGTCCGGCACGAAGGCGGACCGGCTGGGGCGCAGCCGGTACGAGCTGTGGGCCGGTGTCGACGTCGAGTCGAACGGGTCCGGTACGTATGTGAACTGGGACGCGATCGTGCCGGCGGGCAAGCCGCACGTGACCTCGATCGGCTTCTACCGGCCCGAGTGGACCCGCACCCACCTGCCCGCCGACCGGCGCGCCCCCGAGGACTTCCACGCCGCCGACGACCGGTTCTGGACCGGGCGGTCGCTGGACCCGTCGCGACCCGACCCGGACGATCCGTGGCGGGCGCCGGCGGTGTCCGTGGCCGACCGGTCGACGGTGGCCTCGATGCCGTTCGCGAGCGTGTTCAACACCGGGCACGGGCTGCGCTGGTACGAGGAGGGGGCCGTCGCCTCGGAGACCCCCTGGAACCACCTCGGACTCCAGGACCGGCTGCCGTCGCGGCGGTGGGTGGTGCGGACGGCGGGGGAGCGGCCGGCGGTCTCCTTCGACTTCGCCGCCGCCTGGCGGGGCGGCAGCAGTGTGCTGGTGGCGGGTGAACTCGATCGACCAACGGTGCTGGACCTGTACGCGACCCGGCTGCCGATCGGTGTGAACACGGTTGTCGACCTGACCTTCCGGGGCGAGGCTGGGGAGGTGAATGTCGAGCTGGCGGTGGCGACGGCCGAACCGCGTACGCCGGGGACGACACCGCCGTACACGTATCTCGCTGTGAACCCGGTCAACCACAAAAGCCCGGTGCGGTCCGTCAACGGCTGGCAGACCGTGACCGTCCCGCTCACGGGGCTGTCCGGCACCCTCCGCACCCTCGGCGTCCGGCTCACCGCGGCAGGGGGCCCGGTCCGCTGGCGGCTGGGCGGCCTCGCCGTCCGCCCCGACGGCACTCCACAGGCCCCCGCCGCCCCCTCCGGCGCCCGCGTCACCGCCGCGAACGGCGGCGACCTCCGCCTCGCCTGGACCGCCGCCCCCGGCACCGTCCGCCACTACACCCTCCACCGCCTCCTCCCCGACGGCACCCGCCGCTTCCTCGGCGCCACCGGCCAGCGCGCGTACTACGTCGCCGGCCTGCGGCCGGAACAGGGCGAGAAGGCCGCACGGTTCGAAGTGCGCGCGGTGGGGGAGCTGTACAACGCCTCGTCCCCCGCCACCGTCACCCACCCCTGGTAACCACCCGGAACCCGCAGGGAGCACCCCGCATGCATGACGACCGCACTCTGGTGGAAGCCCGCCTCCGGCGCGTCCTGGACGAACGTATCCGCCCTGCCGTGTACCCCGAGTCCGTGCCGCTCCGGGCGGCGGTGTGGCACGCGCCCGGCGAGCCCGTCCCGGTCGCGGAGGGGCTCGCCGCCGAGCCCGAGCCGATCGAGGTGGGCGCCCGGTGGGGTGCTCCCTGGGGCACCAGCTGGTTCCGGGTGACCGGGACCGTGCCCGAGGCGTGGGCCGGGAGGACCGTCGAGGCACTGCTGGACCTGGGCTTCGACGAGAACATGCCCGGCTTCCAGTGCGAGGGCCTGGTCTACCGGCCCGACGGCACCCCGGTGAAGGGCCTCAACCCGCGCAACCAGTGGGTCCGCATCGGCGCGCCCGTCACGGGCGGCGAGGAGGTGCGCCTGCACATCGAGGCCGCCTCCAACCCGGTCATCCTGGACTACCACCCCTTCCGGCCCACCTGGCTCGGCGACAAGGACACCGCCGGCCAGGAGCCGCAGTACACGCTCACCCGCATGGACCTCGCCGTCTTCGACGAGACCGTGTGGCAGCTGGCCCTGGACCTGGAGGTGCTGGGCGAGCTGATGGCCGAGCTGCCCGTGGACTCCGCGCGCCGGCACGACATCCTGCGCGCGGTCGAGCGCGCCCTGGACGCCGTCGACCTCCAGGACGTGAACGGCACGGCGGACCGGGCCCGGCAGCAGCTGACCGGCGTGCTGTCCGCGCCCGCCGTGCCGTCCGCGCACCGGATCAGCGCGGTCGGGCACGCGCACATCGACTCGGCGTGGCTGTGGCCGCTGCGCGAGACCGTGCGCAAGGTGGCCCGTACGACGTCCAACATGACCGCGCTCATCGAGGACGAGCCGGAGTTCGTGTTCGCCATGTCCCAGGCACAGCAGTGGGCCTGGGTGAAGGAGCACCGGCCCGAGGTGTGGGCGCGGGTGAAGAAGTCCGTGGCGGAGGGGCGCTTCGTGCCGGCCGGCGGGATGTGGGTGGAGTCGGACACCAACATGCCCGGCTCGGAGGCGATGGCCCGGCAGTTCGTGCACGGCAAGCGGTTCTTCCTCGACGAGTTCGGCATCGAGAACGAGGAGGCCTGGCTGCCGGACACCTTCGGCTTCGCCGCCGGTCTGCCGCAGATCATCAAGGCGGCCGGCTCCAAGTGGCTGCTGACGCAGAAGATCTCCTGGTCGCAGACGAACAAGTTCCCGCACCACACCTTCCACTGGGAGGGCATCGACGGGACCCGGATCTTCACGCACTTCCCACCCGTCGACACCTACAACTGCTCCATGAAGGGCAGCGAACTCGCCCACGCGGAACGCAATTTCAGGGACAAGGGCAGGGCCCGGCACTCGCTCGCGCCCACCGGCTGGGGCGACGGGGGAGGCGGCACCACCCGCGAGATGGTCGCCAAGGCGTCCCGCCTGCGCGACCTGGAGGGCTCGGCCACCGTCACGTGGGAACCGCCGCGCGCGTTCTTCGAGAAGGCCGAGGCCGAGTACCCCGAACCGCCCGTCTGGGTGGGCGAGCTGTACCTCGAACTGCACCGCGCCACCCTCACCAGCCAGGCCAGGACCAAGCAGGGCAACCGGCGCAGCGAACACCTGCTGCGCGAGGCCGAGCTGTGGGCGGCGACCGCCGCGGTCCGCACCGGATTCCCCTATCCCTACGAGGAGTTGGACCGGATCTGGAAGACGGTGCTGCTGCACCAGTTCCACGACATCCTGCCCGGCTCCTCCATCGCCTGGGTGCACCGGGAGGCGCGGGCGACCTACGAGCGCGTGGCCGCCGAACTGACCGAGATCATCGAGGCCGCGCAGCGCGCGCTGGCCGGCGCGGGCGCGACCCCGCTGGCCTTCAACGCGGCCCCGCACCCCCGCCACGGCGTCCCGGCCGGCGGTGCCGCCGGCCCGGCCGAGGCCGGCGCCACCACGCTCGCCTCTCGCGAGGACGGCGGGTTCACACTGGACAACGGCCTGCTGCGGATCACCGTCGACGCCCGGGGCCTGGTCGTCTCCGTCTACGACCCCGCCGCCGACCGCGAGACCGTCGCCCCCGGCAGGGCCGCCAACCTCCTCCAGCTCCACCCGGACTTCCCGAACATGTGGGACGCCTGGGACGTCGACTCCTTCTACCGCAACACCGTCACCGACCTCACCGACGCCGAGTCGGTCACGGCCGGAGAAGACGGCGCCTCGGTGCGGATCGTCCGGACCTTCGGCTCCTCCCGGGTCACCCAGCTGCTGTCCCTGCCGCCCGGCGAACGGCGGCTGCTCATCGACACCGAGGTCGACTGGCACGAGACGGAGAAGTTCCTGAAGCTGGCCTTCCCGCTCGACCTGCACGCCGAACGGTACGCCTCCGAGACCCAGTTCGGGCATGTCTTCCGCCCCACCCACACCAACACCTCGTGGGAGGCGGCCAAGTTCGAGGCCTGCAACCACCGCTTCGTCCACCTGGAGGAACCCGGCTGGGGCGTCGCCGTCGTCAACGACTCCACCTACGGCCACGACGTCACCCGCACGGTCCGCACCGACGGCGACCACGGTACGACCACCACGGTCCGGGTCTCCCTGCTGCGCGCCCCGCGCTTCCCCGACCCCGAGACCGACCAGGGCGTCCACCGCTTCCGGCACGCCCTGCTGCCGGGCGCCGCCCTCGCCGACGCGGTCCGCGAGGGCTGGCGGATCAACCTGCCGGAACGGCACACGACCGGCGCCCACGAGGTCGCCCCGCTGGTCACCGTCGACAACGACGCCGTCGTCGTCACCGCCGTGAAACTCGCCGACGACGGCAGCGGGGACGTGGTCGTCCGCTTCCACGAGGCCCACGGCGGCCGGGCCCGGGCCGCCCTGACGGCCGGCTTCCCGGTCGCCGGCGTCACGGTCACCGACCTGCTGGAACGCCCGCTGCCGGACGCCCCGGCGCCGCGGGCCGACGGTGAGCGCATCGGCGTACGGCTGCGGCCGTTCGAGCTGGTGACCCTGCGGCTGAGGAGGCGCTAACCGCCGAGCCGGGACCGCAGCCACTCCTCCACCTCGCCCACGTGGGCCGCTGCCGCCGCCCGCGCCGCCTCCGGGTCGCGGGCGGCGAGGGCGCGGTGGATGGCGGCGTGTTCGCGGCGGGTGCGGGCGAAGGCGCCCTCCTCCTGGTAGCCGCGCCAGACGCGGGCGCGGAAGGTGCGCGAGGACAGGCCGTCCAGAATGGCGGTCATGGTCTCGTTGCCGGCGGCGGACGCGATCTCGCGGTGGAAGGCGAGGTCGTGGGCGAGGATCTCCTCGGGGTCGTCGGTGGCGTTCATGGCTGCCAAGTGCTTTTCGACCGCGGCCAGTCGGTCGTCGGTGATGCGCGCGGCGGCCAGCGCGGTCGCCGTCGACTCCAGGATCCGGCGCACCTCCAGCAGCTCCACCAGACGCGGCCCCCGGGACAGGTCGGCGACCACCCCGAAGGTCTCCAGCAGGTCCCCGGCCTCCAGCGCGGTGACGTAGATCCCCGAGCCGTGCCGCGCCTCCAGGACACCCATGACCGTCAGAGCGCGGATCGCCTCCCGCATCGAGCTGCGGGAGATGCCCAGCCCGGCCGCCAGCTCCCGCTCGGTGGGCAGCCGCTGGCCCGGCTCCAGCCGGCCCTCGGCGATCATCGCCTTGACCTCCTCGACGGCGCGCTGGGTCACCGTGCCCTTCCGCGGGGCTGCCTCGTCCACGCCGCTCCTCCAGTCACCGGGTGCGTCGCAGTCTAGCCAGCCAAGTGGTCCGACCACTGCGGGCAGAATCCCCGATTTCTCGGTACACGGGACTGTCCCGTCGCCCGAGTGGTCTGATAAATATGCGGCGTCACGCTCCGTCAATTCCTTGCAGAGACAAGGGGATCCGTGTCCGACGCCCCAGCCCGCGTCACCGCGGTCGACACCCATGACATCCGCTTCCCCACCTCGCGCGAGCTGGACGGCTCCGACGCGATGAACCCGGACCCCGACTACTCGGCGGCCTACGTCGTGCTGCGCACCGACGCCGCCGACGGACTCCAGGGACACGGCTTCACCTTCACCATCGGGCGGGGCAACGACGTCCAGGTCGCCGCGATCGACGCGCTGCGGGGCCATGTCCTGGGCCGCGACGTCGAGGAACTGTGCGCCGACCCCGGCTCGCTCTTCCGGGACCTGGTCGCCGACAGCCAGCTGCGCTGGCTCGGCCCCGAGAAGGGGGTGATGCACATGGCGGTCGGGGCCGTCGTCAACGCCGCCTGGGACCTCGCCGCCCGGCGGGCCGGCAAGCCGCTGTGGCAGCTGCTCGCCGACGCCGAACCCGAGTGGCTGGTCCGGCAGATCGACTTCCGGTACATCACCGACGCGCTCACCCCCGAGGAGGCCCTGGCCCTGCTTCGGCACGGGCGGGCAGGCGCCGCGGAGCGCCGGGCGCGGCTGCTGGAGCGCGGCTTCCCCGCCTACACCACCTCACCGGGCTGGCTCGGTTACGACGACGACAAGCTCGGCCGGCTCGCCGCGCAGGCCGTCACCGACGGCTTCCGGCAGATCAAACTGAAGGTCGGCGCCGACCTCGCCGACGACATCCGCCGCTGCCGGACGGCCCGCGCCGTCGTCGGACCGGACATGCGCCTGGCGATCGACGCCAACCAGCGCTGGAACGTGGACGAGGCGATCCGCTGGACCAACGCCCTCGCCGAGTTCGGCCCCTACTGGATCGAGGAGCCCACCAGCCCCGACGACGTCCTCGGCCACGCCGCCATCCGCCGCGCGGTCGCCCCCGTGAAGGTGGCCACCGGCGAACACGTCCACAACCGGATCGTCTTCAAGCAGATGCTCCAGGCCGGCGCCCTCGACATCGTGCAGATCGACGCGGCCCGCGTCGGCGGGGTCAACGAGAACCTCGCCATCCTGCTCCTCGCCGCCAAGTTCGGCGTCCCCGTCTGCCCGCACGCCGGCGGGGTCGGCCTGTGCGAACTCGTCCAGCACCTGTCGATGTTCGACTACCTCGCCGTCTCCGGCAGCACCGAGGACCGGGTCATCGAGTACGTCGACCACCTCCACGAGCACTTCCTCGCCCCGGTCGTCATCCGCGACGGCCACTACACGGCCCCCACCGCGCCCGGCTTCTCTGCCGCCCTGCGCCCCGAGTCCATCGCCCGCTACACCTACCCCGGCGGCACCTACTGGGCCGCCGGCCTCGACACCCGGAAGGGACAGGCCCCATGAGCGACTTCACCGGCCTCAGGGCCCTGGTCACCGGCGGCGCGTCCGGCATCGGCCGGGCCACCGCCGGCCTCCTCGCCGAACGCGGCGCCCAGGTCGCCGTCCTCGACCTGGACCCGGCCTCCGTGGACGAACCGCTCCTCGGGCTGCGCGCCGACGTCACCGACGACACCTCGGTCCGCACGGCCGTGACCGAGGCCGCCGAGGCGCTGGGCGGGCTCGACATCCTGGTGAACAACGCGGGCATCGGCGCCCAGGGCACCGTCGAGGACAACGACGACGCCGAGTGGCGGCACGTCTTCGACGTCAACGTCCTCGGCATGGTCCGCACCGCCCGCGCCTGCCTGCCGCACCTGCGCCGCGCTGCCACTGCGCGTCCGGGCACCGCGGCCATCGTCAACACCTGCTCCATCGCGGCCACCGCGGGCCTGCCGCGGCGCGCCCTGTACAGCGCCACCAAGGGCGCCGTGTACTCCCTCACCCTCGCCATGGCCGCCGACCACGTCCGCGAGGGCATCCGCGTCAACTGCGTCAACCCCGGTACGGCGGACACCCCGTGGATCGGCCGGCTGCTGGACGCCGCCGAGGACCCGGCCGCCGAACGCGCCGCCCTGGAGGCTCGCCAGCCCACCGGACGGCTGGTCTCCGCCGCCGAGGTCGCGGGCGCCATCGCCTACCTGGCCGGCCCCCTGTCCGGCGCCACCACCGGTACCGCCCTCGCCGTCGACGGCGGCATGCAGGGCCTGCGGCTGCGGCCGGCGGCGGACCGGTGACCCCTCTGGGACGCAGCGGCGTCGAGGTCACCCCACTGGGCTTCGGCGCCGCTGCCCTCGGCAACCTCTACACCCCGGTGAGCGACGAGCAGGCCCACGCGGCGGTCCGGGCCGCCTGGCAGCGCGGCCTCCGCTACTTCGACACCGCCCTCCACTACGGCCTCGGCCTGTCCGAGCGCCGCCTGGGCGCGGCCCTGCGGGAGTACGACCGCGCCCGGTACACGCTCTCCACCAAGGTCGGCCGCCGCCTGGACCCCGCCGACGGCACCGGCGACGACCTCGCCCACGGCTTCGCCGTACCCGCCACCCACCGCCGCGTCTGGGACTTCACCGCCGACGGCGTCCGCCGCACCCTGGAGGCGAGCCTGGAGCGCCTCGGCCTCGACCGCGTCGACGTCGTCTACCTCCACGACCCCGACGACCACGCGGAACAGGCCTTCCGCGAGGGCTACCCGGCCCTGGAGAAGCTCCGCTCGGAGGGCGTGGTGGGTGCGATCGGCGCGGGCATGAACCAGACGGAGATGCTCACCCGGTTCGTCCGCGACACCGACGTCGACGTGGTGCTCTGCGCGGGCCGGTACACGCTCCTCGACCAGAGCGCGGCGGCACGACTGCTGCCCGAGGCCGCACGCCGGGGCGTGTCGGTGGTCATCGGCGGCCCCTTCAACTCCGGCCTGCTGGCCGATCCGACGCCCCGGTCGACGTACAACTACACGCGGGCGCCGCAGGAGTTGCTCCACCGGGCGCTGCGCATCAAGGGGATCGCCGAACGCCACGGCACCACGCTGCGCGCCGCCGCCCTGGCCTTCTGTTCCGCCCACCCGGCCGTGGCGAGCGTCCTGGCCGGTGCCCGCTCGGCGGCCGAAGTGCACGACTGCGCCGACCAGCTGGAGGCGGCCGTGCCGGACGCCTTCTGGCAGGAACTGCGCGACACCGGCCTGCTGCCCCCGGAGGAACGGTGACCGTGGACGCCCACCACCACGTCTGGGACCTGACCGTCCGCGACCAGGGCTGGATCCGCGGTCCCGAACTCGCGCCGCTGCGGCGGAACTTCAGCCTCGCCGACCTGGAACCGGAGGCCCGGGCCGCCGGGGTCGACCGTACCGTCCTCGTCCAGACCGTCACCGTGTCCGAGGAGACCCCCGAGTTCATCGCCCTCGCCGCCGGGCACGACCTGGTCGCCGGAGTCGTCGGCTGGACCGACCTCACCCGCGCCGACATCGCCGACGAGCTGGCCCGGCTGCGCGCGCTCCCCGGCGGCTCCTACCTCAAGGGCGTCCGGCACCAGGTGCAGGGCGAACCCGACCCCGAGTGGCTGCTGCGGCCCGACGTCCTGCGCGGCCTGGCCGCCGTGGCCGACGCCGGCCTGGTCTACGACCTCGTGGTCCTGCCCCACCAGCTCCCGGCCTGTGCCAGGGCGGCCGCGGCGCTGCCCCGGCTCACCTTCGTCCTCGATCACCTGGGCAAGCCCCCCATCGCCTCCGGGGACCACGCGTCCTGGGCCGCCGGTCTCCGTGCCCTCGCCGCCCTCCCCAACACCGTCGCCAAACTCTCCGGCCTGGTCACCGAGGCCGACCCCGCCTCCTGGACGGCCGACGACCTCCGCCCGTACACCGACACCGCCCTGGAGACCTTCGGCCCCGGCCGTCTGATGTTCGGCTCCGACTGGCCCGTGTGCACCCCGGCCGCCACCTACACGCAGGTGCACGAGGCGGCAGTGGAGGTCACCAGGGCGCTCGGCCCGGCCGAACGCACCGCGCTGTTCGAGACCACCGCGACCCGCGTCTACGACCTCTGAGCCACCCCCGCCAGCCGCGTCGGCGGAAGATACTCCCGCACGAACGTCCGCTCCCAGCACGCCCCCGTCTCCCGCAGCTCCCGCCAGCTCGTGTACCGGTACCGGAACAGCCGGGCCCGGACATAGCGGGGCGGGGTGTCCGGCGGGAACGGGGAGCGGCGCAGCAGCCTGAGCGTGTCCCGGTCGTTCTCCAGCAGGCGTTCCACCAGGGCCCCGAACCATTCCCCCGCATAGCCGGGCGACAGCGCGGCGAACCACATCAGCCAGTCCAGGCGCAGGTGGTAGGGGGCGAACTGGCGCGGCCAGTGCCGGGGATCGCCGGGCTTGCCCTTGAACGCGTACTCCCGCCAGTCCGAGTCCGCGCGCGGGGTGTCGTCCAGCGTGCCCTCGACCACCACCTCGTAGCGGATCCGGCTGACGCTGCCGAACGCGCCGTAGGTGTTCACCAGGTGCAGCGGGTCGAAGGAGCGGTTCATCACCTGGCGGCGGGAGACCATGTTCGCCACCGGGCGGTAGCTCAGGAAGACCAGCAGCGCGGCCACCGCGAGCACCAGCACTTCGTACCACAGCGGCGCCGCCGGCACCGGGGGCGCGGTCGCCGGCAGCCGGAGCGCGGACAGGGCCAGCACGATCGTGATCCAGTTCAGCCAGGAGAAGTTCCCGGAGAGCACCAGCCACAGCTGGGTGACGATCATCACGGCGGCGGCGGCCGAGGCGATCGGCTGCGGCGTGAACAGCAGGACCGGCACGGCCAGCTGGGTGACGTGGTTGGCGGCCACCTCCACCCGGTGCAGCGGCTTCGGCAGATGGTGGAAGAACCAGCTCAGCGGGCCCGGCATCGGCTGGGTCTCGTGGTGGTAGTCGAGGCAGGTCAGCTTCCGCCAGCAGGCGTCGCCCCGCAGCTTGATCAGCCCGGCGCCGAACTCGACCCGGAACAGGATCCAGCGCAGCAGGAACAGCACGACGACCGGCGGCGCCACCTCCCCGTTGCCGAGGAACGCGGCGAGGAAACCCGTCTCCAGCAGCAGTGACTCCCAGCCGAACGAGTACCACGTCTGGCCCACGTTGACGATCGACAGGTACAGCGCCCACGGCACCAGCCACAGCAGGATCCCCGCCCACAGCGGCAGCGCGGAGTCCGCACCGGCCAGCAGGGCCGCCGACACCGCGCAGCCCGCCCAGGCGCAGGCCGCGAAGAAGCGGTCGGAGTAGTGCAGATGGAACAGGCTGGGCGCGTGCCGGAACCGTACCCGGGCGGTGAAGCGGGGGATCGGCAGCATCCCGCGCTCGCCCAGCAGGGCCCGGAACTGCAGGGCCGCCGTCAGGAACGCGACCAGGTACACGGCCGCCAGAGCCCGCTGCAGAACCAGCCGGCTCAGCCAGTAGTCGGGTGCGGTGAACCAGTCCACGGCTGTGCGTGCCTCCTGTGCGGGTACACCGGCGCCGCTGTCGTCACGACGTTCCCCGAGTTGCCAGGCAAACCTGGGCAATGCCAACAATAGGGCGTAATCACCCACAGTGATGCGGAGTGTGCGGTGCGGATACCCACCCGATCCATCGTCACGGCCTGCGCGCTCATGGGGGCGCTGCTGGCCACGGGCTGCGCCGGCACCGGCGTCAAGCAGACCAGGGCGGGGGAGCTGGTCCTGCTGCAGGCCGCCGGCGAGCGAGGGCCCGAGCCCTTCACCGAACCCGCGGACACCGGCACCCCGAAGGCCGAGTCCCCCCGGGTCACCGCCCGGGTCCAGCCCGGTGACGTCGAGGCGCCCCTGCGCGCGACCCGCAGCATGTCCGGCGCGACACCCGGCCTGTACCGGGGCACCGCGCGCGTCGCCGGCTGCGACGTCGAGCGGCACATGAGGTATCTGGCGGCGAACGAGGCCAAGGCCGAGGCCTTCGCCCGGGTGGCCGGGGTCACCCGGGCGGCGCTCCCCGGCTATCTGCGCGGCCTGACCCCGGTCGTGCTCGGCGCCGACACCCGCGTCACCAGCCACGCCTACCGCGACGGCCGGGCGGCCCGCTACCAGGCCGTACTACAGGCCGGGACCGCCGTCCTGGTCGACACCCGGGGCATGCCCCGGGTGCGTTGTGCCTGCGGCAACCCGCTGAAATCGCCCGCGCCCACCCGCGGCGGGGCGGGCGCCCGCGGCACCCCCTGGGCCGGCTACCGGCCGAACCAGGTGGTCGTGGTGACCCCGGCGCCCCGGCCGGTCACCAGCATCACCCTCGTCGACACCGCGACCCGCACCTGGATCGAGCGCCGGGTCGGCCCCGACGTGCGCCGCGACCGGGTCGTACCCCCGCCCGCGTGGGCCACCGCCGGCCCGGCCACCGTCAGCCCCACCCCGTCCGGCCCGGCGGACGCCGGGCCGCCGGTGACCGGACGGCCCAGCCCCGAGGAGAGCACGCCGCCCGTCTCCCCGGGCCGGACCGGCACCCCGCCGTCCCCCAGCGCACCGGACCGCCCCGGTGATCCCCCGGACGGTGCGACCGGCCTCGCGACGGGCAGCACCGCGAGCACCTCACAGCTGCCGCCGCCTCTCGATCCCGCCCTCGATCTCCCTCCCGGCCCGTCCCTGGGCCCCACCGACGAGTTCGGCCCGCCCGGGCTCCCGGACCTCGCCGACGGCGGCGACCCCCTCCCGGCCGATCCGCCCGCCGCCGGATCCGCCATCACCCCCGGCCCGACCGGCACCGGCACCGGCACCACGGCCACCGGCCCGACCGGCACCGCCGCCCCTGGCCGAGTCCGGCGCCCGATGCCGCACCGCCGCCGGGACGACCCGCCGCAGCCCCCACCGCAGCCCCCCGCGGACCAGCGCGCCGATCAGGTCGAATAATCGGCCGGATGCTGGCAATCTGGGCCCCATGGCCCATCAGGGAGCGAGCGCCGCCCTGTCACTCCCGGAGGACTGGCCGGCACACCCGGACCCGATCCTCGCGCTCAACCGCATGGGCAGCTTCGACTGGGACCTGGACGCCGGTCTCTTCCACATGGACGCCCAGGCCTTCGAGGTGTTCGACCTGCGGCCCGAGGAATACGACGGGCGCCCCGAGACCCTGGCCGTCCGGGTGCCGCCGCCGGAGTCCGCCCGGCTGGACGCGGCGGTCGCCCGGGCGATCAAGGACGGCAGCGAGAACTACGGCGCCTACTTCCGCATCCGCTGCCGCGACGGCACCATGCGCTGGACCCACACCCAGGGCTACATCCGGCGCGACGACACCGGCCGCCCGCGCCGCGTCGTGGGCATCGTCCGCGACGCCACCGAGGAACTGGCCGACACCTCGGCCCGCAGCCTGAGGGCCGCCCAGGAGGAGGCCTTCCGGCAGCAGACCGGCGTCGTCCAGGTGATCTCCGCCGCCCTCGCCCACGCCCGCAGCGTCCAAGACGTCATCGACGTCCTCAAGGACACCCACGGCGTCCGCCATCTGGGCGCGGCCAGCCTGGTGATGGGCCTGGTGGAGGCGGGCCGGATCCGGCTGGTGGCCGAGGGGCCCGCGGGTGCCTCCGTCCCCGGCACCAGCGTCACCCGGATCGACGAGCCGTACCCGATGAGCGAGGTCGTCCGCACGCTCACCCCGCGGTTCATCGAGTCACCGGAGGAGTTCGCCGCGGGCTACCCGATCCTCTGGCCGCACATCACCGACCTGCACATCACCTCGGCCGCCTATCTGCCCCTGATCGCCCAGGCCCGGCCGATCGGCGCGATGGGGCTGCTCTACGACGACCGGCGCGGCTTCTCCGCCGAGGAGCGCGCCGTCCTGGTCGCGCTGGGCAGCAGCATCGCGCAGAGCCTGATGCGGGCCATGCTCTACGAACAGGAGAAAGACCTCGCCCAGGGCCTCCAGCAGGCCATGCTGCCCCGCACCATCCCCAGCGTCCGCGGCGCCGACGTCGCGGTCCGCTACCGTTCGGCGGCGCTCGGCCGGGACATCGGGGGCGACTGGTACGACCTGATCCCGCTGCCCGGCGGCCGGGTCGGCGCGGTCATCGGGGACGTCCAGGGCCACGACACGCACGCGGCGGCCGTCATGGGCCAGCTGCGGATCGTGCTGCGCGCCTACGCCGCCGAGGGCCACACCCCGGCCACCGTGATGGCCCGCGCCTCGGTCTTCCTCCACGAACTCGACACCGACCGGTTCGCCACCTGCCTGTACGCCGAGGCCGACCTGTCCACCGGAGTCGTCCAGATGGTCCGCGCCGGCCACATCGACCCGTTGGTCCGGCACGGCGACGGCAACTGCGTCCGGATCCCCGTCGAGGGCGGGCTGCCGCTCGGCCTGTCCGCCGAGTTCGGCCGGCTGGAGTACCCGGTCGCCACCCTCGAACTCGACCCCGGGCACACCCTGCTGCTGTGCACCGACGGGCTCGTCGAGCAGCCCGGGACCGATCTCGACGACGGCATGCGCAGCCTCGCCGCGCTCATCGGGGACGGCCCGGACGACGTGTGCGAGCTGGCCGACCGGCTGATCCAGCGGTCCGAGGAGCAGGGCGGCGACGACGACGTGGCCCTGCTCCTGCTGCGCCGCAGCGCCCCCGGGACCGCGCGCGCCACGGGCCGGCTCCAGCAGCACGTCGCGCCCGGCGACCCCGAGGCCCTCATCCACGCCCGGCACATGATCCGCGCCGCGGTCCGCGCCTGGGGCGCCCGTGACCGCGCCGACGAGATCGAGCTGGCCGCCGACGAGCTGATCACCAACGCGCTGCTGCACACCGAGGGCTCCGCGATCGTCACCCTGCGGTCCCTGGTCGGCAGCGACCGCCGGCTGCGCATCGAGGTCGAGGACTCCTCCAGCGCCCTGCCGCGCCGCCGTGACGCGGGGGAGGACGGCGTCTCCGGCCGCGGTCTGCTCCTCGTGGACCGGCTCGCCGACGTCTGGGGCGTGGAGGCCCGCGGCGGCGGCAAGGCGGTGTGGTGCGAGTTCCGGGTGCCGTAGCCACCGCCCGGGCGGGGCCGCGGGGCGTTGTCGGTGCCGGATGGCACTCTGGACGTATGCCGGAACTGCCCGAGGTAGAAGCGCTGACGGACTTCCTGAGCGAGCACCTGGTCGGACGGCGGCTGGTGCGGGTGCTGCCGGTCGCCGTCAGTGTCCTGAAGACCTACGACCCCCCGGTCACCGCCGTCGAGGGCGGGGAGGTCACGGCCGTGCGCCGGCACGGCAAGTTCCTGGACATCGAGACGGACACCGGGCTGCACTTCGTGGCCCATCTGGCCCGCGCGGGCTGGCTCCAGTGGAAGGACCGGCTGCCGGACGGCCCGCCCAGACCCGGCAAGGGCCCGCTGGCGCTGCGCGTGGCCCTGGAGACCGGTGAGGGCTTCGACCTGACCGAGGCCGGCACCCAGAAACGCCTCGCCGTGTACGTCGTCCGGGACCCGCGGGAGGTCCCGGGCGTCGCCCGCCTCGGTCCCGACCCGCTCGCCGCCGACTTCGACGAGGACCGCTTCGCCGCCCTGCTCCGGGAGGAGCGGCGGCAGCTGAAGGGCGCCCTGCGAGACCAGTCGCTGATCGCGGGCGTCGGCAACGCCTACAGCGACGAGATCCTGCACGCCGCCAGGATGTCCCCGTTCAAGCTCGCCGCCTCCCTGACCCCGGAGGAGACCCACCGGCTGTACACGGCGCTGCGCGACACGCTCGCCGAGGCGGTCGAGCGGTCCCGGGGGGTGGCGGCCGGCCGGCTGAAGGCGGAGAAGAAGAGCGGCCTGCGTGTCCACGGCCGTACCGGCGAGCCCTGCCCGGTGTGCGGCGACACCATCCGCGAGGTCTCCTTCAGCGACTCCTCGCTCCAGTACTGCCCGACCTGCCAGACGGGTGGCAAGCCGCTGGCCGACCGCAGGCTGTCCCGCCTGCTGAAGTGAGCCCGGGCTCAGCGCTGGCTGTTGCGGAACCCGATGAGGACCGCTCCCCACCAGCACACCTGGGACACGACCGCCGTCCCGGCGCCCCGGACCAGCAGCCGCGGCGCCACGGTCCCGTCCTGTCGCGCCCGCATGCGCCGGGCGAGCAGTCCGGCCTGCAGGCCGTTGAGGGTGAGCCCGAGGACGAGGGCGAGCTTGATCCGGGTGAGGGGCGCGTCGAGGTCGGGGTGGAGCAGGACCCCGCTGGCCACCAGTCCGGCGAGCCCGGCCCAGATCGGCACGTGCAGCCGGTGGGTGCCGTCCAGGGCCTCGGCCAGGGAGCAGCGGCCGGTCAGCCAGAGCACGGCGTGGTAGTCGGCGGCCAGTACGGCACCGAAGCCGAGCACCAGGGAGGCGAGGTGGGCGAAGAGCGCCGCGGTGTGCAGGGTGGCGTCCACGCGCAGGTGCGCGGAGACCCAGGCACAGGCCGCGAGGCCCAGACAGACGCCCACCGCCGCCGCGCCGACGGTCCACCAGGTGTCATACAGGCCCAGCCGGGGCGCGGAGCGCGCCCGGGGGGACGGGGAGGGCTCGGGGCGTACGGACACAGACTGCTCCTGGAAGACTCACAGCAAAACTCAGGCAAGGCTTACCTAATGTGAATCTTGGGTCAAGTCCTGGTGTCGTTACCGTGCCCCTACTGTGACCAGCAGCTTTCCCTCCGCCGTCCGGACCTCGTAGCGGGCGATCTGCTCCGGGTGCATCGAGGCGGCGCCCATCGTGGTGGTGGGTCGGGCGCCCTCGCCCGGGTTGGTCCAGCCCGCGACGACCTGCTCCGTGCCGTCGCGGCCGACCGCGACCAGCCGGCAGGTGTGCGCCCCGGAGCCGTCCTTGACCTCCAGGCGCAGATCGCTGCCCCAGTCCTGGTCGGCGGAGGTGACCCGCGCCCACACCCCGGTGTGCGGATCGGTCGCCGCCGTGACCCGGGCGGCCGGCTCCTCATGGCCGGCGAAGGCCACGATCCCGGGACCGGCCACGGCCAGGACCACCGAGGCGGCCAGCCCGTACAGCAGCCGGCGGCGCCGCGCCCGCTGCCGGTGCGCCAGGTCGCCGAGCAGCCGGTCCAGCAGCCGGGGACCGGGCTGTGCCATGGGGTGCACGAAACGCGGCGTGGCCCGGCGGTACAGCATCAACTGCCGGGTCGTGGGCCCGAACTCGGTCACGTGTGCCGCGCACTGAGGGCACTCCATGAGGTGGTCCTCGAAGCGGAAGGCCTCCGCCTCGTCCAGCACGCCGAGCGCGTACGCGCCGACGTCGCGATGCCTTTCCAGGGACCTCATGCCGAATCCTCGTGCCGAAGGGTGGGGGAAGGGTTACTCCTTGCTCCCACCCGTACGCAGCCGACCGCCGAATCACTCAAGCCGCGCACAGAATCACGGACAAGAGATTCGGAGCGGCCCGGCCCGCGGATTGGTGTGAATTCCGGAAGGTTCAGAAGAGGTGGATCGCGAGGTGGCCGAGGGGCAGGCCGAGCCGCCAGGCCGGTGTCCACACCTTCGGCCCGTCGTCCTCCCCGAGCGCCCCGCCGCCCGGCACCGCGTCCAGGTCCGGTGCGAGCAGCTCGGTCTCCTCCAGCCACCGCCAGGCGTCCTCCGCCAGTGCCAGGTCGGGACTGGGCGTGCCCGAGCCGGCCGCCCGATCCGTCAGCTCGGCCATCCGCTCACGGACCCAGTCCCGCCACGGCTGGTCGTAGGCGGTCAGGGACAGCCAGTTCTCCAGCTGGGAGATCACCCGGATGCCGGACAGCTCCCCGTCGGTGTCCGACAGGAACACGGTCAGCGCCAGCGCGTCCCGGCCGGCCCGGAACTCGAAGGACGTCGGCGGCATCAGATCGCCGGTGCGCAGCAGCTCGTCGGCGATGTACTCGGCGTACAACCAGGCCATCGGGACGGCCAGTTCACCGCCGTCGGTGCCGTCCGTGCTCTCGTGACCTCTGTGCAGCATGCCTTCCTGCCCTTCCTCCGGTACCTGCGCGTCGCCCGCCCTGTCGGGTCGCGGCCCCGGCCCCCGACCGGAACGCGGATGAGGACAGCCCATTGCCCGAACGGGGGTGGCAGCAAGGCGCTTTACCGAGGTTTGACCAGGCTTCCGGTTTCACCGCAGGTCGGCCGCGTAACCGGGAAGGACCCGGCGCAGGGCGCGCAGCGCGTAGTACGCGCGCGACTTCACGGTACCGGGTGGAATTCCCAGGGTCTGCGCCGCTTCCGCCACACTGGCCCCGAGGAAATACACGAGTACCAGGACGTCACGGTGTTCCGGCGTGAGTGTCTTCACAGCCTCCCGGACATCGAGCATCGCCGCGGCCCGTTCCGCGTGGTCGGCGGTCACCCGCGCGTTCTCCGGGACCTCGTCGCCGGTCTCGGGCGGCCGCGCCTGCCGGGCCCGCCGGGCGTCGATGGCGAGCCGCCGGGCCACGGTGAGCAGCCAGGGCCGGACGGAGTCGAAGTCGTCGGCGCGCAGTGCCTCGGGATGCTGCCAGGCGCGCACCAGGGTCTCCTGCACGAGGTCCTCGGCACGCTGCCGGTCCCCGTCGCAGAGCCTGAACAGCAGGGCGAACAGGAATCCGCCGTGCTCGCGCTGGAGCGCGGCCAGCTCGTGCTCGGCGGTCGTCTCCTGGCGGGTGAGTGAGGTTCCGGCCGTCATGGCCGTATCGCAGCGCAGGGCGCGGCCGGCGGACAGGGGGCGGGCCCGGCCCTGCGACGGACGGTCGATCGCGTCGGCGAACGGTCGGACAATCGGGACAGCAGGACACCGGACGGGCTAATGACCCCACCCGGTCTGTTTATCCGGCACATCAGCTTCATACCCATATGCCCGTCACGGCTTCGTCTGTATATACGACAATCCTGGGGTGAGTTGATGATCGGACGCAGACAGCAGGTGGCCCTGGCCCTGACCGCCGTTCTCGCGGCCGGGGCGGCCTGCCAGAACCAGCACCGGGACTCCGGCGCCCAGGGACGCTCGGCGCCCACCGCGGCCCGAGGCTTCACCCTCGTCGCCTCCGGAGACGTCCTGCCGCACACCTCCGTCATCGAACGGGCCGCCTACGACGCCGACGGCGGCGGCCACGACTTCCGACCCATGCTGGCCGGCGTCCAACCGGTCGTCTCTCGGGCCGACCTGGCACTGTGTCACATGGAGACCGTCTACGGCGCCGACGGCGACTACGCCGGCTACCCCGTCTTCAAGTCCCCGCCGCAGATCGCCGACGGCCTCGCCGCCACCGGCTACGACGGCTGCTCCACCGCCTCCAACCACGCCCTCGACGACGGCACCGCCGGCATCCGGCGCACCCTCGACGCCATGGACAAGGCCGGCCTCCGGCACGCCGGTACCGCCCGCGACGAGGCGGAGGCCCGCACGGTCACGATCCTGCGGGCCGGCTCGGCCAAGGTCGCCCACCTGTCGTACACCTTCGGCACCAACGGCAACCCGCTGCCCCCCAAACAGCCCTGGGCGGTCAACCTGATCGACGCCGACCGGATGATCGCCGACGCCCGCGCCGCCCGGAAGGCCGGCGCCGACGTGGTCGTGCTCTCCGTGCACTGGGGCACCGAATGGCAGGACCAGCCCGACCGGCTGCAGCTCGGCCTCGCCCAGCGGCTCACCGCCTCGGCCACCGACGGCCACCCGGACATCGACCTCGTCCTCGGCACCCACGCCCACGTCCCGCAGGCGTACGAGAAGGTCAACGGCACCTGGGTGATCTACGGGATGGGCGACCAGATCGCCGGCGAGATGTACAACGGCGAGGGCGCCCAGGACCCGCGGGGCAACGAGTCCACCCTCGGCCGCTTCACCTTCGCCCCGCCCGCCCGGCCCGGCGAGGCCTGGCGGGTCACCAAGGCCGAGTTCGTCCCGCAGCTGTACGACCTCGACGCCGGCCGGGTCGTCAACCTCAACCAGGCCATCGCCCGGGGCGCCGAACTGGAGGCCCGGCGCGACCGGATCAGGGACGTCGTGCTCAGCCGCGGGGCCGCCCAGGACGGCCTGGTGATGGGGGAGTGACCGGTGTCCCGGTCACCCGGCGGGCTGCCGGGCGGCCAGCACCGAGCGCCGGTAGGAGTAGCCGAAGTAGATCAGGCAGCCGATCGCGAACCACACCGCGAACCGCGCCCAGGTCTGCCACTGCAGGAACGTGATCAGCCAGATCGAGAAGACGATGCCCAGCGCGGGCACGACCGGCATCCACGGCGTCCGGAAGGTGCGCGGCAGCTCCGGCTGCTGGTAGCGCAGCACGATCACCGCCGCGCACACCACCACGAACGCCAGGAGGATGCCGATGTTGGTCAGCTGCGCCGCCTCGCCGATCGGGACGAAACCGGCGATGACTGCCGAGGCCACCCCGACGATCCAGGTCACCCGGGTCGGCACGTGCCGCGTCGGGTGCGTCTTGGCGAACCACGGGGGCAGCAGCCCGTCCCGGGACATCGCGAACCACACCCGGGTCACGCCCAGCATGAACGTGAACATCACCGTGAGGATGCCGATGATCGCCCCGACCGCGATCACGTCCGCCAGCGCGTCGAGCCCGACCGACTTGAACGCCGTCGAGAAGCCGCTCTCCTTGTCGATGTCCTTGTAGTTCTGCATGCCCGTCAGCACCAGACAGGCCGCCACGTACAGCACCATGGAGATCACCAGCGAGTAGACGATCGCCTTCGGCATGTGCCGCTGGGCGTCCTTCGACTCCTCGGCCGCCGTCGACATCGCGTCGTAGCCGAACACCGCGAAGAACACCGTCGCGGCGCCGGTGAACGCCCCGCCGATGCCGAACGGGAAGAACGGCTGGTAGTTCCCGCTGTTGATGTGGAACACGCCCACCCCGATCACCAGCAGCACCACCAGCACCTTCAGCCCGACCACGAACGTCTCGAAGCGGGCCGCGCTGCGGATGCCCAGGTTCAGCAGCCAGGCGATCAGCAGACACAGCACGGCCGCGAACAGGTCGACCCGGTGTCCCGGCCCGGTACCGGGCGCGCCCAGCATCCACTGCGGCAGGCCGGCGCCCAGCTCCTCGATCAGGAAGCTGAAGTAGCCGGAGATGCCGATGGCCACCACGGCCACGATCGCCGTGTACTCCAGCAGCAGGTCCCAGCCGATGAACCAGCCCGCGAACTCGCCGAGCACCGCGTACCCGTACGTGTAGGCCGATCCCGCCTTGGGGATCAGCCCCGCGAACTCGGCGTACGACAGCGCCGCGCAGGCGCTCGCGACACCGGCGATCAGGAAGGACACCAGCACCGCGGGCCCGGCCGTACCGTTCGCCACCGTGCCGGCCAGCGTGAAGATGCCCGCCCCGATGATGCCGCCCACGCCGATGGCGGTGAGCTGCCAGAGCCCCAGCGACTTGTCCAGCCGGGTGCCCTCGCCGACCTCGGTCTCCTCGATGTGTTCGATGGGTTTGCGGCGGAGAATTCCCTCACCCGCCCGGATCCTGGCCATGCGTCTCACCTCTTCGCCTGCGGCAACGGCTGACGGCCGATCATGATGTCTCAGGGTCGCCGCCCAGGGAAGACGCCACGCACGGCCGGGGCCGGGGTCCGGGTAGGTGCCGCCGCCCGCCCCGCTGCCGCCGTGGCGCCCTACGGTACGACCGTCACCGGCCAGCGCCCCGCCTTCACCAGCCGGACCGCCACCGAGCCGATGATCCGGTGCCCCGCCTGCTCCGAGGCGCCCACCACCACCGCGTCCGCCTTCAGCTCGTCCGCCGCCTGCACCAGCCCGTTGTAGGGATCCCCGCGGAAGGTGTGGAACTCCCAGCGCACCTCGAAGATCCCCTTGACCCGCTCGGCCGCCTCCCGGATCTGCGCGACCAGGTCCTCGGCGATCTCGTCGGTGGTCTCCGCCACCGGCGCCCCGAGCGCCGCCCCTGCCGCGAGCACCGGCTGCACGTACACCACCGCCAGCAGCGCGTGCTGGCGCCGGGCCAGACCGCTCGCGTAGGCGGCGGCGCGCATCGAGGAGTCGGATCCGTCCACGCCGACCACGATGACCTTCGGCCCGTCCGTGCCCCGTTCGAACCGGTGCGAGTGCTGCTCGTGCTGTTCCGTCACGGCCGTGAGGCTATCGGAACCAGCGGTTCCCGTGGCCGTGCGGGCTCCCCGGACCTGATGCACCGTGACCGGCCCGCTCCGGTCCGGTGAGTTCATGGACGCCGATGGGGCACCCGGAGACCGGACGGCGGCCCGTCACCACGGCGGACCCGCCGTCCGTGCCGGTGTCCGGCCTCGCCGGAGGGGACGGGGCCGGGCCCGCGCGAGGACGGGTCCGGAACCCGCGGCCGGCCGGCCCCGTCGCCGCCGGAACCCGCGTCCACTGCGCTGTCCGGGTGCATTCCCGCAGCCGCACCGGTGTCGTTGGGGTGCGCCGGAGTCCGGCGGGGCGACTGATGGGTCATGCAGAAGGATCAGTTGTTCACGCGCCGCCGGATGCTCCTCGCCGGCGGCGCCGTCCTGGGAGCCGCGGGCACCGCCGGAGCCATCCTGGCCGGCGCCGAGGAGACCGCCCGGACCGCGGCGGCGCCCGTCGCCGGCCCGCAGGCCCGTCAGGCGCTGGCGCCCTCCGCCTTCCGGCTCCAGCCGCTCACCGGATACGGCCCGCCGCGCACCGCGCCCCGCAAGGTGAAGGTGCGTCAGGAACCCATTCTGCGGATCACCGGGCGCGGCCGGCGCATGGTGCTGACCTTCGACGACGGCCCCCACCCGGAGTACACCCCGCACATCCTGGACACCCTCGCCCGCTACGGCGCACGGGCGATGTTCTTCGTGTGCGGCGAGTGCGTGGTCGAGAACAAGGAACTGCTGGCCCGGATGGCCGACGAGGGCCATGTCGTCGGCAACCACACCTGGACGCACCCGCTGCTGACCGACCTCGACCGGGGCGAGATCCGCGACGAGATGGAGAGCACCAGCGACGCCATCGAGGACGCCTACGGCGAGCGCCCGCAGTGGTTCCGCGCCCCCTACGGCGCCTGGAACCGCGCCGCCTTCCAACTGGGTGCCGAGATGGGCATGGAGCCGATGGCGTGGACCGTGGACACCACCGACTGGATGGAGCCGGGCACCGACACCATCGTGGACCGGGTCGAGGAGGGGGCCGCCCCCGGGGTCGTGGTGCTCTCCCACGACGCCGGGGGCGACCGTTCGCAGACCGTCCACGCCATCCGTGAATGGCTGCCCTATCTGATCGACTCCGGATACCACCTCACCGTGCCGCGACGGCGCGTGTGACGGTCACCGTCCTGGCCGCGGTGGTTCAGACGACCGCGGCCAGGCGGGCGAAGACGACGACATTCCCTTCGTAGCCGTTCTGCTTCGAGAATCCGCCTCCGCAGGTGATGACCCGCAGTTCCGGTGTCCCTTTCGAGCCGTACACGCGGTCGCCGGGGAAATTGTTCTTCGCGAAGACCTCGACCCCGTAGATCTCGAACACCGCGGTCTTTCCGTCCTGGCGCAGGACCTCGACCTGATTTCCCTTCTGCAGCGCCCCGAGGCCGTAGAACACGGCGGGCCCCTGCTTGTTGTCGACATGCCCGACGACGACCGCGGTGCCCTTCTCCCCCGGGGAGACGGCGCCGGTGAACCAGCCGGCCAGGTTGGGGTTGTCCGGCGGGGGTGCGGCGACCCAGCCGTCCGCGTCCAGACCGACCTGCACCACGGGCGCGTCCACCCGGATCGCCGGGATCCGCACCCGCTGCACGGGGGAGAACGGCAGCGCGGTGGGCGCGGGCGCGAGGGAGCCCAGGGTGGCGCGGGTGTCCGGGGCCGCCGCCGAGGCGGGCTGCGGCGGGCCGACGTCGAACTCTCCGGAACCGTTCCGGATGAGCGCCAGGCCGGAAAGCAGAGCAAGCGCTATGACGCCCCACGGGGCGCGTTTCCTCCGCCGCGCTTCCTCCTCGGCAAGCTCGGACAGCTTGGACGCAGACATTCGCCATCCCCTCTCGACGCGGTCGTCACCACGTCCGTCGCGCATGGGAAAACGCTAAATCCCGCGCGGGCCAGGGGCGACGGGGCGATCGGCGAACGGGTGGCGGGCCGCCCGTTCGGTGAGCCATCCGAGTTGCCGTTCCCAGGAATTTTCTGACGGTCCGTGACCTGCGGCAATATCAGATTGTGTGGTTGTCCGTCGGCGTGTCGGATCACCGGGACGGACCATTCTCGACATGCGGGCGTGTTCCGCGCGTCCGAGGGTCTTCCCTGGGAGGTGTTTCTCGCCGATCCACCGGGGACGGGACCCGGTGACCTCCCGCGGAGGATCACATGCGCAACCAACGTGCCCTGGCGGCGGCGTGCACCACAGTCGCCGTGCTCGGGCTCGCCGCCCCGGTGGCCGTCGCGGACGGCATGGGCAACGGGGGCGGACCGAGCGGCACCGACAACACCACCGTCATCGTCCCCGGCACCGGCAACATCGGCACCTTCAGCGGGAACGGCGTCTTGCCGGGGACCGGCAACGTGAACGGGAACGGCCACTTCAACGGGAACGGGAACGGCAACTTCAACGGAAACGGCAACGGAAACGGGAACGGCCGTGGTGGCGACGGCTTCGGGAACGGCAACGGCAACGGCCGCGGAGGCGAGGGGAACGGCCGTGGAGGCGAGGGGAACGGCCGCGGCGGCGAGGGGTTCGGGAACGGGAACGGCCGCGGGGGTGAAGGCGGCGGAGGCCGAGGAGGGGACTTCGGCCGCGGGAACGGCTTCGGCGGGGAGGGCGAAGGCCGTGGTGACGGCGTGAACTCGCGCGACATCTTCGTCACGCCCGACGTCCTGCCCGCCGGAGGCCGCCTCACCATCATCGTGAACGGCTGCACGTCCGGCACGGCGAGCTCCGACGCCTTCGGCACCATCCGGCTGGAGCCGTTCCGCGACGACACCGCGCGGGGTGTCGCCACCGTCGACCGCGACGCCCGCCGCGGCCGCTACGACGTCACCGTGCGCTGTGACGGCCGCACCCTGACCCGCCGGGACGCCTTCACCGTGCTCGGCGGTGTCAACGGCGGCCTCGGCGGAAGCAGGACCACCGGTGCGACACCGGCCGACGTGGCCATCGGCGGCGGGCTGGTGACCGCGGCCCTGGTCGGCGGTGGTGCCTTCTGGCTGCACCGGCGGCACGAGAAGCGCGTCTGAGCGCCCCGGTGCGCCGCCGGGGCCACCGGGAGCCGTCCCCGCGCCCGAGCCCTCGCACACCGACAGGCCTTCGCCCCGATTCCGCACGGAAGCGGGGGCGAAGGCCTGTCGTGGCGGCCGTCCCAACGGGACGCCGGGCGCCGGTGCGGCGGCAAAGTCATCCGCCGGCGCCCGGGAACAGGCTCAGGAACGGCTCCGCGGTCACCGCGATGCCCCGGCTGTAGGGCGCGTCGAAGTCCCAGATGAGGAACAGCATGAAGGCGATGGTCGCGGAGAACAGCCCGGCCAGGATCAGCTCGCGTCCGGTGCGCCGGATCTGGAGCGCGAACACCATGCCGATGGTGATCAGGGCCCCGGTGAGCAGCCCCCACCACACCACCGGCGGCATGGTCGGCCCGGTGGAGTCGGCCCGCGCGTTGCGCGCCTGGTCGGCGGCGGCGAGCTGGTCCAGCAGCGGCTGGTAGGCCTGTGCCTCGAAGTCGTTCTTCGGACGGTAGTCGGTGACGTCCGCCCGGACCTGCCGCAGCAGTCGGGCGCCGCGGTCCGTGACGCGCTCCTCGTGCGCCATCGTCCGCCACTCGGTGTGGACGACGTACGTCACGTAGGCGTCCACGTCCGCGCGGATGCCGTTCCGGACGTCGGGCGGGTAGACCCGGACCCGCTCGGAGATCTCGTGCAGCGCCTGGGCCTCGGACTGCACATAGTCCTCGGCGGCGTTGCGGGCCTCCCACACGCCCGCGATGGCGAGGCCCAGCACAATGGCGTAGATGACGCCGATCCACATCGTCATGTACTCGATGACGTCCGGGGTCTCGCTCGGATCCTCGTCCTCGGCGGCCGTCCGGTGCCGTAGCAGCGTGATGACGACCACCACGCCACAGGCCCCCAGCATCGCGAGGACGAGAACAAGCCAATCCGACAACTGGTGCCTCCAGAGGTGAGCGGGCCGCGCGTCAGCGCGGGCGCAGCGCCGCGACAGCGACGATCGCGGGGACGGTGATGAGCAGGACGTAGGTGACGGGCGTGGTGCGGCCGCGCTTGGGGTGGCTGATGACGTGGGGGTGGTACGCCGGGTAGCCCACCGGGGTCACGGAGGGGCGCGGGGCGGGCTTGGGCGTCGGCTTCGGCCGGGGTGGCGGCTCGGGGGCCGGCGGCGGGGTGGGCGTGGGCGTCGGCCGGGGCGCCGGGGGTGCCGGAGCGGGCCGGGCGGGCGGCCGCGGTGTGGGCGTCGGCTTCGGCGTCGGCTTCGGTGTGGGCGTCGGCTTCGGCGTCGGTCTGGGGGTGGGCGTCGGCTTCGGTGTCGGCTTCGGCGGTGGCGTCGGCTTCGGCGGTGGCGGGGGTGTCGGCGTCGGTGTGGGCGGACACGGGGGAGGAGGCGGCGGCTTCGGGCAGGGCGGGTCGGGCCAGTGGTGGCCGCCGGCGTAGGCCACCGCCACCGTGCCGTCCGGGCCCGTCGAGGCGGACGCGCAGGCGTCGGCCGACGCGCTGCCGGCCGGGCAGCCCACCAGGGCCCAGGTCAGCGTCAACAGGGCCACGACCCTGGTGGCGGGCGCGCATCGGGTCACTTCGGGTCCATGCACGACGAAGATCATGAGGCGCGCAGGGCCGCCGCGCGCCGTAGTGCGCCGAGATTGCTCCGAACGAGGGAGATGGTGCGGTCGGAGGTTTGACGAGCGGAAGAGCCGCCACCGGCCCCCTCTGTCCCCTCTTCCCCTGTGCACCCGCGCAGGACCCGGAAAGAAATTCCGGCCGCCGTTGAACACCGTGACCCCTGCGGTGCGTACCCATGACCGTGCGGCGGCGCAGCAGGGCGCTGCAATATCCAGGCGATAATGGGGAGTTAGACGATGAAGACCTCCTGGCGGACCGCCTCACTGGTGGCCACAGCCGCTTCGGTGCTGGCGCTGACGACGGCGTGCGGTCAGGACAACACCACCACTCCCGCGTCGGCGGCCCAGAACGTCGGGGCCACGGCCGCGGCCGGGGACTACGGCAACCCGGGCAGCGGGACCGCGACCGGCGCCGGCAACGGCTACGGCGCCGACGGCAACAAGAGTTCCGCCTCCCCGGCCGAGGTCGCCCCCGCGGGCAAGCTCTCCGTGGCCGGCAACCCCGAACTGGGCAACGTCCTGACCGACGGCTCCGGCCTCACCCTCTACCGGTTCGACAAGGACACCGCCAACCCGCCCAAGTCCAACTGTGACGGCGACTGCGCCACCACCTGGCCCCCGGTCCCCGCCGACGACGCCACCGCCGGCGCCGGTATCGACAAGGCGCTGCTCGGCGAGGTCACCCGCGCCGACGGCACCAAGCAGCTCACCATCGGCGGCTGGCCCGCCTACCGCTACGCCAAGGACGTCAACGCCGGTGACGTCAACGGCCAGGGCGTGGGCGGCAAGTGGTTCGCGCTCGCCCCCGACGGCAAGAAGGCCAAGCTGTCCGACCTGCCCGGTCTGTCCGTCCGCAAGGACCCCAAACTGGGTGACGTCGTCGTGGACAGGAACGGCATGACGGTCTACCGCTTCATGAAGGACGAGGCCTGGCCGAAGCCCGTCTCCAACTGCACCGGGGCCTGCCTGGAGAAGTGGCCGGCCGTCGCCCCGGTGAACGCGGACGACACCGAGGGTGTGAAGAAGAAGGGCCTGATGTCCTTCGACCGCCCCGACGGCGGCAAGCAGATGACCGTCAACTGCTGGCCGATCTACACCTTCTCCGGGGACAAGGCCCCCGGCGACACCAACGGTCAGGGCGTCGGCGGCACGTGGTACGCCGTCTCGCCCGACGGCAAGCCGGTCGGCGCGCCGGGCGAATAGATCACCTCCCCAGGGTCGATCGCCCCGCCCGACCCGGCGCGCACGGCCGAAGATCCGCCCCCTCCGCACCGCACGGAGGGGGCGGATCGTTGTGCGCGGCGGGCGCGCACACGGCCGCACAGCCGTCACACAGCGGGGTCATACGGGCACTTGCCGCAGGCAGTGACCGGGAACGGACGGTCAATTTCCGGTTCAGGTCGCCCCTTTGGCGAGCGATCAGTAGCCTCAGCTCGAACACCGGATCGCCTACACCTGTCCACGCCTTGGAGAGTCACATGGAGCGTCCCGCCTGGGCCCCACGGAGCATCGACATCTCGGTGCCCAGCGTCTCGCGGATCTACGACTACTACCTGGGCGGTTCGCACAACTTCGAGGTCGACCGGGAAGCGGCCCGCAAGGCCATGGAGTTCATGCCGGGCCTGCCGAAGATCATGCAGGCCAACCGGGCGTTCATGCGCCGGGCCGTGCGGTACGCGGCCGACGAGGGCATCACCCAGTTCCTCGACATCGGCTCCGGCATCCCGACCTTCGGCAATGTCCACGAGGTGGCCCAGGCGGCCGTACCGGGCGCCCGCGTGGTCTACGTCGACCACGACCCGGTCGCGGTGGCCCACAGCCAGGCGGTGCTGGCGGGAAACGACGACGCGGACGTGGTCGCGGCCGACCTCCGCAAGCCCCATGAGATCCTCGCAAGCCCCCAACTGGAGCGGCTGATCGACCTGAATCGGCCAGTGGCCCTGCTTCTCGTTGCCATACTGCACTTCGTGGAAGACGCGGACGACCCGTACGCTGCGGTGGCCGAGCTGCGCAAGGCGCTCGCGCCCGGCAGCGTGCTGATCCTCACCCATGCCTCGTACGAGGGAATCCCGCTGCCCGCCGAACGGGCCGAGGGCGCGGTGGACGTGTACAAGGACATTCGCAACCCGCTGATCATGCGCTCGCGCGACGAGATCGCGCGGTTCTTCGAGGGGTACGACATGGTGGAACCCGGACTGGTGCCGATGCCGCACTGGCGCCCGGAATCGGCACCGGAGGACGAGGATCCGTATGCCTTCTCCGGCTTCGCCGGCGTGGGGCGTACGGCGTGATCGCGGAGCCGGACGGGCCGGAGGACAGACTGCGCCGGCTGACGACGATCTGGAGCCGGGCCCTCTTCCCGGTGACCTCCACGTCGCTGACCCGCGCCGAGTTCGAGGAACAACTCCTCCCGCTCGCACGCCGGTTGAGCGAGCTGCTGCGCGCCCGCAGCTTCGACGCGGACGCGGCGAAGGCCGTGGGCGCCGCCCTGGTCGGGGCGCACTGCACCGACCCCGAGGCGCTGGCCCGCACCCTGGACTGCGTCGACGCCTACCTGGTCCTCTACTGCGGCGAGGACGGCCCCCAGGACGAACTGCGCATGCGCTCCTCGCGCCTGCAGCACGCGATGGCCGCCGGCTACGCCCAGGCGCTGCGCGAGCGCACCCTCGCCGAGCAGGAGGCCATCGCCCAGGCCGCGTTGCAGGCCCAGGGCGTGGTGGCCCAGGCGCTGCACGCGAGCGAAGCCCGCTTCCGCGCGGTCTTCGAGGGCGCGGCGATAGGGATCGGCATCGCCGACCTCGACGGTAACGTCCTCCAGGTCAACGAGGCGCTGCTGCGCATGTTCGGCCTCTCCGAGCAGGCCCTGCGCGGCCGGCGCGTCCAGGACTGGGTCCACCCCGAGGACGCCCCGCAGACCTGGCGGCTCTACGACGAACTCGTGCGCGGCGAGCGCGAGCACTACCACGTGGAGAAGGCCTTCAACCGCACCGACGGCACGGTCCTGTGGACCAACCTGACGGTCTCCCTGCTGCGCGACGCCGACGGCACCCCGCAGTACCAGCTCGCCCTCATGGAGGACACCACCGAGCGCCGGCTGCTCAACCTCCGGCTGCGCTACGAGGCCACGCACGACGCCCTCACCGGCCTGCCCAACCGCTCGCTGTTCTTCGAACGGCTGGAGAAGGCCCTGAACGCGGGTGAGGGCCAGCGCTTCGGCCTGTGCTACCTCGACCTGGACGGCTTCAAGACCGTCAACGACAGCCTCGGCCACGCGGCCGGCGACCGGCTGCTGGTGGAGGTCGCCGACCGGCTCCAGTCCTGCGCGACCGCGCCCGGCGAGATGGTCGCCCGGCTCGGCGGGGACGAGTTCGTGGCCCTGACCACCGGACCCGGCACCGAACGCAAGGTGGACGAACTCGCCGACCGCATCATGAACGCGCTGGTCACCCCCATCAGCATCGACGGCCGCGACCTCATGGTGCGCGGCAGCCTCGGCATCGTGGAGGGCCCGGCCGGCGAACGCACCGCGGCGGAGGTGCTGCGCAGCGCCGACATCACCATGTACCGGGCCAAGTCGGCGGGCGGCAACCGCTCCGAACTCGCCGATCCCGAGGCCGACGCCCGCGCCATCACCCGCCACGGCCTGACCACGGCCCTGCCCACCGCCCTGGAACGCGGCGAGTTCTTCATCGAGTACCAGCCCCTGGTCCACCTCGGCGACGGCAGCGTGCGCGGCGCCGAGGCCCTGGTGCGCTGGCTGCACCCGCAGCACGGCGTCCTCGGTCCCGACCGCTTCATCCCGCTCGCCGAGCACACCGGCCTGATCGTGCCGCTCGGCCGCTGGGTCCTGGAGGAGTCGATCCGCCAGGCCCGCGCCTGGCGCGAGTGCTACGGCGAGGAGACCGCCGCCGGCCCGCTGCGCATCAACGTCAACCTGTCCCCGTGCCAGCTCAGCCACCCCGGCCTGGTGCAGGACACGGTCGACATCCTCGAACGGTCGGGCGTCACCCCGGACGCCCTCTGCCTGGAGGTCACCGAGTCCGCGCTCATCGGCGCCGACGACGACCTGCTCAAACCCCTGCGCCGGCTGGCCGAGATGGGCGTCGACATCGCCCTGGACGACTTCGGCACCGGCTACTCCAACCTCGCCAACCTGCGCCGCCTGCCGGTGAGCATCCTCAAACTCGACCGCTCCTTCACCCAGGGCATGCAGCAGTTCCCCGCCGACCCCGTCGATCTCAAGATCGTGGAGGGCATCGTCTCCCTGGCCCACAGCCTCGACCTGGCGGTCACGGTCGAGGGCGTGGAGACCGGCGCCCAGGCCGAACAACTGCGGGTACTGGGCTGCGACACGGCCCAGGGCTGGTACTACGCCCGCCCGGGCCCACCGGAGAGACTCCACGACCTGGCCCTGGTGGACGCCACGGGCTGACCGGCCGGAGCCGCGCCGTCGCGGGCGGCCGCGGCCATGGCGGCGGCCGCCCGGACCAGAGCCGCGGTGGCCGTGGAGCGGGACTGCTGCGGCCAGGCGACCGCCAGCAGCGAGGGCGGCGCGTCCGGGACGGCCCGGTAGACGACGCCCGGACGCGGGTAGCGGTCGGCGACGGACGCCGGCAGCAGGGTGACCAGTTCGCCGAGGGCGACACGGGTGAGCAACTGGGCGAGATCGCGGCCCCCGTGCCGCATCTCCTCCAGGAACCGGTGCAGATCCCCGGGGCGCAGCCCCAGGTCGGCGAGCAGGACGTGGTCGCGGGCGGCGAGCGGGTGGGCCGTGCCGAGCACCGCGACCCGCGGCTCGGCGACCAGGGTCTCGCTGTCCAGGCCGGTGCGGTCGAAGGGTTCGTGGACCAGCGCGGCGTCGGCCTCCCCGCGCCGCAGCAGCCGCGGCTGTTCCAGCCAGCCGCACAGCCGGACCGTCACCGGCACGGCGGCGGGGTCGGTGGCGTAGCGCTCCAGGATCCCCTCCAGCAGGCCCGCGTCGCCGTCGGCCTTGACCGCCAGGACCAGCTTCCGCTCCGGGCCTGCCGCGCGTTGTGCCCGCCGCCCGGCCGCCTCCAGGGCGTCCAGCGCGAACCGCGCCTCGGCGAGGAGCACCTCGCCCGCCCGGGTCAGGGCGACGCTGTGGGTGGTCCGTTCGAAGAGGGTGACCCCGAGATCCGTCTCCAGCCGGCGGATCGCCCGGGACAGGGGCGGGGCGGAGATGCCCAGCCGTTCGGCCGCGCGGGCGAAGTTCAGTTCCTCGGCGACGGCGACGAAGTAGCGCAGCGGGCGGGACTCCACGGTGTCGCCCTCCCTTCGGTATTGCCCTGAGGGTAACAACCGGGAGCGAAGCGGTCCTTCAGTTGCCGGCGGCCGGACGGCAGGCTCGACCACGCCCCCTTCCCTTCCCTTCTGGAGCCTTCCATGATCCTTGTCACCACCCCGACCGGCCAGATCGGCAGCCAGGTCCTCGACTCCCTCCTCGACGCCGGGGACGCGGCGGGAGAGGTCCGCGTGATCGTCCGGGACCCGGCGCGCCTGTCCCCGCGCGTGCGCGCCCGCGTCGAGGCCGTCACCGGCTCGCACGCCGACCCCGATGTCACCGCCAAGGCGTGCGCGGGCGTCGACCGCGTGTTCTGGCTGGTGCCGCCGACGCCCACCGCCGACAGCGTCGATGGTCACTTCCGTGCCTTCACCCGGCCCCTGGTCGACGCGATCCGCACCGAGGGCGTCGAGCGGGTCGTCGCCGTCTCCACCCTGGGCCGGGGTGCCGCCCGGAACGCCGGACAGATCTCGGCCTCGCTGGCCATGGACGACGTGATCCGGGCCACCGGCGTCCACCACCGGGCGCTGTGCCCGCCCTACCTCATGGAGAACCTGCTCCACCAGGCGGCGGCGATCCGCGACAGCGGTGTGATCGCCATGGCGACGTACGGCGACCGGGTGCTGCGCACCTGCACCACCCGTGACGTCGGAGTCACAGCGGCACGGCTGCTGCTCGACGGTTCCTGGACCGGCCAGGAGGACGTCCCGGTGGTCGGTCCCGACGCGCTGACGCCCGAGGACATGGCGCGCGTCGTCTCCGAGGTGCTGGACCGGCCGGTGCGCTTCCAGCGGCTCACCGGGGCGGAGTACAAGGCGACGCTGCTGCGGCACGGGGCGAGCGAGGACTGGGCGCGGGCCGTGACCGACCTCGCGACCGCCACCGCCGAGCAGGGCTTCTACGGCAGCACGGCACCCACCACGCCCGACACCGCGCCCACCTCCTTCCGCCGCTGGTGCGAGGAGACACTCAAACCGACCGTCCTGGGCTGACGCCGCCTACGGCTGGGCTGGTGCCGTCTGCGGCTGGGCCGGGGTTGCCTACGGTTGGGCTGGTGCCGTCTACGGTCGGGCCGGCGCTGTCTGCGGTTGGTCCGGGGTTGCCTGTTGGGCTGGAGCGGCACGGTCCACGGCTGCCCCGGCGTCGTTTGCGGCCGGATCGGCGTCGTCTGCGGCTGGTCCGGCGTTGCCTGTTGGGCTGGAGCGGCACGGTCTACGGCTGCCCCGGCGTCGTCCACGGCTGGATCGGCGTCGTCTGCGGGTGGTCCCGTGCCTTCTGCGGCTGCTCCGGCATCGCCTGCCGCTGCGCCGGCATGGCCCACCGCTCCTCCACGCACCGCCTACCGCTCCAGCAGCATCCGCTGGAGTTCCCGGGCCGCACGTGGTGGGGCCACGTCGCTGCGGTGGGCGAGTGCGATGGTGCGGTGCAGGCCGGGGCGGGCCAGTGGGGTGACGCGCAGGCCCCGGCCCGCCCGAGCTGCCACCATCCGGGGGACGACGGCCACGCCGAGCCCTGCCCGGACGAACCCCAGCACCGCGTCCATCTCGCCGCCCTCCACGGCGAAGTCCGGCTCGAAGCCGGCGGAGCGGCACGCGGCGACGGTCAGTTCCCGCAGGTCGTAGCCGTGCCGGAACATCACCAGTCGTTCCCCCTCCAGATCGGGGATCTCGACTGCCCGCCCGCCCCGGCCGGGGACCGGCGCCTCCGGTGAGGACACCACCACCAGGTCCTCCCGCAACAGCTCCACCGTCGTCAGCGCGGGCGCCGGCGTCGGCAGCGGCAGCACGACCAGAGCGAGATCGAGCGCACCGCGCGCCAGCTCCCGTACCAGGTCGTGCGAGCCGCCCTCCTCGATCAGCAGCCGGATCCCCGGGTACCGGTCGTGGAAGGCGCGCAGCACATCCGGCAGCAGCCCCGTGCACAGACTCGGCGTCGCCCCCAGCCGTACCCGCCCCCGCCGCAGCTGGACCAGCTCCTGCACCTCGTGCCGGGCGGTGTCCGCGTCGGCGAGGATGCGCCGGGCCAGCGGCAGCAGCGCCTCCCCGGCGTCGGTGAGCGTGATGTTGCCCCGGGCGCGCAGGAAGAGATCCGCGCCCAGCTCCCGCTCCAGCGCCCTGATCTGCTGGGACAGTGACGGCTGGGCGACATGGACCCGTTCGGCGGCCCGGGTGAAGTGCCGGGTCTCGGCGACGGCCACGAAGTACTGGAGCTGCTGGAACTGCATGGTGCCACGATAGCTTCCGCCTATGGAATCCAGCCGTACCATGTCTTGGACCGATTGGCCCGTTCGGCCCTAGCGTCTTGTGCCATGGCTCTGGCAACGCGGACGGACCGACGGCCGTCCATGGCGCGCACGATGTGGGACTCCTCCGTCGGCAAGAAGACCGTGATGGCCGTCAGCGGCGTGATCATGCTGCTGTACCTGGTCGCCCACGTCATCGGGAACCTGAAGATCTTCTTCGGCGCGGGGGAGTTCAACCACTACGGGCACTGGCTGCGCACCGTCGGCGAACCCTTCATGCACTACGCGTGGACGCTGTGGCTCATCAGGGTCGTCCTCCTCGTCGCCGTGGTCGCCCACGCCACGTCCGCCTACCAGCTCAGCCGCCGCGACATCAAGGCACGGCCCAGCAAGTACGTGCACAAGAAGCCGCGGGCGAGCTACGCGACCCGCACCATGCGCTGGGGCGGCGTCATCCTCGGCCTGTTCATCGTCTGGCACGTCCTCGACCTGACCACCGGCACCGTGCACTCCGGCGGCTTCCAGGAGGGCCACCCGTACCAGAACGTCGTGGACACCTTTTCCACCTGGTACGGCAACGTCATCTACATCGTCGCGATGCTGGCGCTCGGCCTGCACATCCGGCACGGCTTCTGGAGCGCCGCCCAGACCCTCGGCGTCGGCAGCCGCACCCGCGACCGCGCCCTGAAGACCCTCGCGAACGTCCTCGCGCTGCTGCTCACGGCCGGCTTCATCGCCGTACCCGTGGGCGTGATGACCGGAGTGGTGAGCTGACATGACTACCTACGCCGACTACACGACCGGCGCGCCGGTCGCCGACACCAAGGCCCCCGCCGGCCCGATCCACGAGCGCTGGGACAAGCGCCGCTTCGAGGCCAAGCTGGTCAACCCCGCCAACCGCCGCAAGCACACGATCATCGTCGTCGGCACCGGCCTGGCCGGCGGCTCCGCGGGCGCCACGCTCGCCGAACAGGGCTACCACGTCGTCCAGTTCTGCTACCAGGACTCCCCGCGCCGCGCCCACTCCATCGCCGCGCAGGGCGGCATCAACGCGGCGAAGAACTACCGCAACGACGGCGACTCCATCCACCGCCTGTTCTACGACACCGTCAAGGGCGGCGACTTCCGGGCCCGCGAGTCCAACGTGCACCGGCTCGCGCAGATCTCGGTCGAGATCATCGACCAGTGCGTGGCCCAGGGCGTGCCGTTCGCCCGCGAGTACGGCGGCCTGCTCGACACCCGCTCCTTCGGCGGCGTCCAGGTCTCCCGCACCTTCTACGCCCGCGGCCAGACGGGCCAGCAGCTGCTCCTCGGCGCCTACCAGGCCCTCAGCAGGCAGATCGCCGCGGGCAACGTGGAGATGCACCCGCGCACCGAGATGCTCGACCTGATCGTGGTCGACGGGCGGGCCCGCGGGATCGTCGCCCGGGACCTGATCACCGGGAAGATCGACACCTACTTCGCGGACGCCGTCGTACTCGCCAGCGGCGGCTACGGCAACGTCTTCTACCTCTCCACCAACGCCATGAACTCCAACGCGACCGCCGTCTGGCGGGCGCACCGGCGCGGCGCGTACTTCGCCAACCCCTGCTTCACCCAGATCCACCCGACCTGCATCCCGCGCACCGGCGACCACCAGTCCAAGCTCACGCTGATGAGCGAGTCGCTGCGCAACGACGGCCGGATCTGGGTACCGAAGGCCCAGGGCGACACCCGCCCGCCGAACGAGATCCCCGAGGACGAGCGCGACTACTACCTGGAGCGCATCTACCCGTCCTTCGGCAACCTCGTGCCCCGCGACATCGCCTCCCGCGCCGCGAAGAACGTCTGCGACGAGGGCAGGGGGGTGGGCCCCGGCGGCCAGGGCGTCTACCTGGACTTCGCCGACGCCATCCAGCGGATGGGCCGCAAGGCGGTCGAGGCCAAGTACGGCAACCTCTTCGACATGTACCAGCGGATCACCGACGAGGATCCGTACGAGGTGCCGATGCGGATCTACCCGGCCGTGCACTACACGATGGGCGGCCTGTGGGTCGACTACGACCTCCAGACGACCGTCCCCGGCCTGTTCGCGATCGGCGAGGCCAACTTCTCCGACCACGGCGCCAACCGGCTCGGTGCCTCCGCGCTGATGCAGGGCCTCGCCGACGGCTACTTCGTGCTGCCGGCCACCATCAACGACTACCTGGCCCGCAACCCGCACCAGGAACCGGTCACCGACGAACACCCCGTCGTCCAGGAGGTGCTGGCCGAGACCGAGGACCGGATCAACCTGCTGCTGGCCGTCGACGGCGACCGCACCCCCGACTCCTTCCACCGTGAACTCGGCGAGCTGATGTGGGAGTTCTGCGGCATGGCCCGCTCCGACACGGGGCTGCGCAAGGCCCTGGAGCGCATCCCGCAGATCCGCGAGGAGTTCTGGCGGCGGATCAAGGTGCCCGGCACCGGGGAGGAGTTCAACCAGTCGCTGGAGAAGGCCAACCGCATCGTCGACTACCTGGAACTCGCCGAGCTGATGTGCCTCGACGCGCTCCACCGCACCGAGTCCTGCGGCGGCCACTTCCGCGAGGAGTCCCAGACCCCGGACGGCGAGGCCGCCCGCAAGGACGACGCGTTCTCCTACGCCGCCGCCTGGGAGTTCACCGGCACCGGCGAGGCGCCCGTCCTGCACAAGGAAGACCTGGTCTTCGAGTACGTCCACCCCACCCAGCGGAGCTACGCATGAAGCTCACCCTGCGCGTCTGGCGGCAGAAGAACGCCGACGCCGAAGGAGCGATGTCCACCTACGAGGTGGACGACATCTCGCCCGACATGTCCTTCCTGGAGATGCTGGACGTCCTCAACGAGCAGCTCATTCTCGCCGGGGAGGAGCCGGTCGCCTTCGACCACGACTGCCGCGAGGGCATCTGCGGCGCGTGCAGCCTGGTCATCAACGGCGACGCGCACGGGCCGGAGCGCACCACCACCTGCCAGCTGCACATGCGGTCCTTCCGGGACGGCGACACGATCGACATCGAGCCGTGGCGGGCGTCCGCGTTCCCGGTGATCAAGGACCTGGTGGTGGACCGGACGGCGTTCGACCGGATCATCCAGGCCGGCGGCTACATCACCGCCCCGACCGGGTCCGCGCCGGAGGCCCACGCCACGCCGGTGCCGAAGGCCGACGCCGACTTCGCGTTCGAGCACGCGGAGTGCATCGGCTGTGGGGCGTGTGTGGCCGCGTGTCCCAACGGGGCGGCGATGCTGTTCACCTCCGCCAAGGTCAACCATCTCAACGTGCTGCCCCAGGGGGCGCCCGAGCGGGAGACGCGGGTGCTGGACATGGTGGAGCAGATGGACGCGGAGGGGTTCGGCGGGTGCACGCTGACCGGTGAGTGCGCCACCGCCTGCCCCAAGGGCATTCCGCTGGTGTCGATCACGAGCATGAACAAGGAGTGGCTGCGGGCCGCCCGGAAGGCGGGGAAACGGTAGCGGTCACCACCTGAGGACGTTCGCCGGACGGAGGCGGGCGGGCGGGGCCGGGAGTGGTGCTCCCCGGCCCCGTCTGGTTTCCCGGGCCCTTGTAGGCTCCGCGCATGATCTTCGGAAACAAGGGGAGGGAGCGGTTCCTCGACGCCGTAGCCGGTTTCGAGGCCGCTGTCCGCGAGCAGGACGCCGACCGCTCGCAGCAGTACTTCCAGGACCTGCACCAGTACTTCGGTGAGGCGGACGACCAGGAGTTCCGGCAGGCCGGGCCACGCCTCGCCGGAATACTCGACGAGGTGCCGCCCGGCCCCCGCGCCACCGTCGCCGTGATCGTCGGCGCCTGCGTCGAGCGCGGCGCCGACGCCGCCGCCTGCGGACCGCGCATCCTCGCCGGGCTCGCCGAGGCGCTCGACGGCGCGCGGGAAGCCTGCGAACGGTGGGAGGCGACCGGCGGCGGCGATCTCCCCGCCCCGACCATCGAGGAGGAGCACCCGGACCTCTTCGACCGGGTCGGGGACGACGCGGCCGTGGCCTGGCTCACCCTGCACCACTGGGAGATGGCCTCCGTCGCCATGCTCAACCACGCCGCCGTCCGCACCGCCCTCGACACCGACACGCGCACCGGCCTCTTCCGGACCCTGCGCTCGGTGGAGGAGGCCTCCGGGCACGACTTCAAGTGCCTGGCCTACGCCCTGCTCGTCCTGGACGACGAACCGCTGGTCGTGCTGCACCGCCCCACCGGCACCGGCTACGCCATGCGCATGACCGGCATCGGCGACAACTTCCAGCTGCACACGCTGCTCGCCGACGTCCTCATCGGCGGCGGCCACCTGCCCGGCCGCGCCCCCTCAGCCGAGGAGGCGGCCGTCTGCCGCGACCAGCCCGGACAGGTGGACACCATCGGCTCCTTCAACCTCGTCACCCCCTCCGGCGACTGGGTGTGGAACGAGGGCACCCCCTCGGACATCCCCGTGGTGGACGGCGTCCGCCTGCTCGTCCTGGACCCGCCGCCGTACGACCGGGGCTGGCCCGCGGGCCGCTTCTTCCCGCACATGAAGGGTGACCTCGTCCTGGAGCGGGTGCTGGACGAGGACGAGGCCGGGCGGCTGCTCGCCGGATGCCTCACCAAGGACGGCTGACCCCGGCGTTCACCACCCCCACATCCGCTCTCCCGGCACCCGTCACGCGCACGCCAACCGGCCTCGGAAGAACAGGAGCGGCGGGCCGTACGCACCAGGCCCGCCGCCCCCGTCGCCCACCCGGCCCGTGCCCAGGAGAGAGCCATGACCGGCGTGTCCACCACCCTCGACCGTCCCCCGCACCCCGCGGCACCCACCCGCTACACCGTCACCCTCGCCCGCGACGAGGCCGACGTGCGTGCCGCGCAGCGGCTGCGGCACGACGTCTTCGCCGGGGAGATGGGGGCCCTGCCGGCCACCGCCGAGCCGGGGCACGACGTCGACGCCTTCGACGCCTACTGCGACCACCTCCTCGTCCGCGAGGAGGTGACCGGGCAGGTCGTCGGCACCTACCGGCTGCTGCCCCCGGAGCGGGCCGCGGTCGCCGGCCGGCTCTACTCCGAGGGCGAGTTCGACCTCGCCGCGCTCGACGCGATCCGGCCCGGCCTGGTCGAGGTCGGCCGCTCCTGCGTCCACCCCGACCACCGCGACGGCGCCGTCATCGGCCTGATCTGGGCCGGGATAGCCCGCTACATGACCGACCGGGGCCACGAGTGGCTGGCGGGCTGCTGCTCCGTGCCGCTCACCGACGGCGGCGCCCTCGCCACGGGCGCCTGGGAGCGGGTGCGGGCGCGGCACCTGGCGCCCGAGGAGTTCCGGGTCCGGCCGCTGCTGCCGTGGACCCCGAACGCCGAGGTCCCGCCCGCCCGCACCGAGCTGCCCGCCCTGCTGCGCGGCTACCTCCGGCTGGGCGCCTGGGTGTGCGGGGAGCCCGCGCACGACCCCGACTTCGGGGTGGCCGACCTGTACGTCCTGCTGTCGATGCGCCGGGTCGACCCGCGCTACCTGCGGCACTTCCTCTCCCTCGTCCCGGCCTGATGAGCGTCTGGCTGCCCACCGCACCCTGCACCCCGGGCGCCTGCGTGGCTCCGGTCCGGGCCGCCGCGGCCGTACCCCGTGCCGTGCTGCGGCTCACCGCGGTCGCGGCCCTGCTGCTGGCCGGGGTCGCGCTGTCCCCGCTCGGCGGGAGGGTCCCCGCCGACTGGGTCAGGCGCTGGTGCCGGATGATCGTGCGGGCCGTCGGGGTCCGGGTCCGCATCACCGGCGCCGCCCCGCCGACGGGCGGATTGCTGCTGGTCGCGAACCACGTCTCGTGGCTGGACATCCCGCTGCTCACCGCCGTACGCCCGGCCCGGATGCTGGCCAAGACCGAGGTCCGGCAGTGGCCCGTGGCGGGCCCGCTCGCGGCGCGCGGGGCCCTGTTCATCGAACGGGACCGGCTGCGCGCCCTGCCGGGCACGGTCGCCGAGATCGCCGGCGCCCTCGGCGCGGGCGCCGCCGTGACCGCCTTCCCCGAGGGCAGCACCTGGTGCGGGCGCGCCCACGGCCGCTTCCGCCGGGCCGTGTTCCAGGCCGCGCTCGACGCGGGCGTGCCCGTCCAGCCGGTCGCCCTGCGCTACCGGCAGCTGGGCGGCGGGCCCGGCACCGCGGCGGCCTTCGTCGGCGACGACACCCTGCCGGCCTCGCTGTGGCGGGTGGCCCGGGCCCGGGGCCTGGTCGCCGAGGTGGAGGTCCGCCCGGTGATCGACCCGGGCACCCACCCCGACCGCCGCTCCCTCGCCCACGCGGCCCAGCCGACCGCCCCGGAGCCGGCCTGGACCCATGCCGCCCTGGTCGCGAGCGCGCTACAGGGGCCGCACGACCAGCTCGGCCAGCCGCACACAGGCCTGCACGGTGGCCGGACGCAGGTCCTTCAGCTCCCAGTGCGCTGACTGGAGCGCGGTGTCGAACGGCACCTGCACGATCTGGTCCAGCTGGACGCCCAGGCTCCAGTGCAGGTTGTCGGGGAGACCGCGGCGGTGCGAGCCGTCGGTGCGGGTGGCCACGACGACCGCCTGGTCCGCCAGCCGGTGCCGGCCGGACTCCCGGATCCGGTCCAGCGTGCGCGCCGCGGCGTCGAGGAACCAGTCGGCGGTGCCGCAGCACACGATCAGCTGGTCCGTGTGGTCCAGCACCACGTCCGCCGTCCGGTCCAGCCGCACCGGCGCCCAGTCCGTCAGCAGGAACGGGTAGTACGGGGCCGTGTGCGCCAGCACCCGCAGGTACTCCTGCGCGTGCGCGGAGTTGGGCCCGTAGTGCCCCGCCCGGTGCGCGACCACTTCGAGGCCCGAGGGCAGCCGGGTGGTGAGGGCCCGGACGTCCTCGTACGCCGGACCGAGCGGCAGCGCGGCCAGGTCCCGGGGGACGGCACTGTTGCGGCCCGGCGGCAGGAAGAAACCGAGGGCGCCCTCGGTGGCGGCGCCGTCCACGGCGAGGACCGGTTCGGCGCGTACGGCGGCCAGCAGGGAGCCCAGGGCGACCGTCACGGTGGCCCGGCCGCTGTAGTGGAAGGCGCTGACCAGTGTCACCCGCCTGCTGTGCGGCAGCGGGGCGCGCAGCCGGTCCAGGCGCTGCCGGAACTCGGCGCGGGCCGGACCGAAGCGGGGCTGGGGCAGCAGCCGCTCGGCCGGCGGGGCCGCCTCCGGCGGGTCCGGCGGGGCGAGCGGCACGGGGTCGGGCGGCCGGGCGGCCACCGGCGGGACCGGCGAGCGGCCCTCGTCGTCGTACCGCAGCCGGGCCAGCGCGATGTACTTGGCGAGGGCGTCCGCGACCTCGCTGGCGGAGGGGCGGCGGTCCGGGTCGTCGTCCAGGCAGCGCAGCACCAGGCCCCGCAGCTTCTCCCAGCCGTCGCCCTGCCACAGATGCATGCCCTCCGGCAGGTTCGGCACCTCCACGCCCGCCTTGCTGCTGATGAGCTGGAGCATCGCCCCCAGCGCGCGCATGCTGTCCGCGACGGTCGGCGCCGGCCCGGACCCCAGGTACCGGCCGTCCACGGCGTAGTCGGACAGGTCGCCGAGGACGATGGTGCGGCGCAGCACGTACACGCTGTCCATGCCGAAGTCGGCGGGCACCAGACCGGCGGCGTGACTCAGGGCGAGCGCGTTCGCCAGATGCCACGACACCAGCAGCCCCCGCACCAGGTCGAAGGGGGCGGTGCCGTGCTGGAGGGAGCGGGCGAACACCTCCGACAGCCGGGGCGGCTGCCCGTCCGGGGTGTCCCCGTCGCTGATCGGGGTCATCGCCAGCCACGGCGGGGAGTCGTCCAGCCCGGTGCCGCGCAGCGCGGGCGCGTACTGGCCCTGCAGCCGGCCCAGCACCTCCGCCTCCACGGCGATCAACTGGGCGTTGGCCGCGGGCAGGTCGGGCCGGGGCGTGCGCAGCACCGCGTCCGTGCCCCGCGCGTCCACTCCCCGGTACAGCACGGTACGGCGGCCCCGGCGCCGGTCGCGCAGGGTGTACCCGCCGAGCCGCTCCGGGTCGGCGTCGGTCAGCGGCTCCCAGCCGTCGGCGGGCGCGGCGGGCCGGTCCGGTTCCGAGCGGGGCAGGCCCGGCACCCGGTCGAAGGACACCCCGAACCGGGTGAGCAGCCGGCGCTCGACGCTGGTGAACGGCTGGTGCGAGCCGGGCAGCTGGGCAGAGCCGTCCGGATGGGCCAGCCAGGCCGGGAAGTCCGGCGAGTTGCCGGCGAGTTCCTCCAGATGGCGGCCGATACGGCGGCTGGTGCGCAGGAGTTCCGCCTGGGGAACCGAGTCCAGCAGGACCGCCTTGGACTCCTCGGAGAAGTCGAACACCCGGTGCTTGGCGGGCAGCGGGCCGGGCACCGGCGCCGGATGCGGCCGGACCAGGCCGCCCAGGAACACCTCGGCCAGGTGGGAGGTCGTCGCCGGCCACGGCACCGCCGACTGCACCAGCCGCATCACCGGTACCGACAGCGGGGAGACCGCCGCCAGATGCGCCGCCAGCCGGTACGCCTCCGGGGTCGCCGCGTCCCGGAAGTGCTGGGCGCTGGTCAGGTCCCGGGCGGCGGTCACACTGCCGTACGGGTCGGGACCGGACAGCAGCGGCAGCTCCGCGGTGGTGCCGGGGGAGGCCAGCAGCCGTGCCCAGTCCCGCAGGGACCGAGGGGTCGGCTCCAGGACGGGCACCGGCACCCCCTCGAACGCGGCCAGCTCCGGCGGCAGCAACGGATCACCCACCTCCCAGGCCGCGTTGGCGCCGCCGATCCGCCGCGTGGTGACCTGCCAGCGCTCCGCGGCGATACCGGACGCCTCCCACATGTCCGGCGGCAGCGTCTGCAGCACCGCGACCGGGCCGCGGGAGCCCCACTCCGCCAGCAGCCGGTGCAGCGCGCCGGACCGCCAGGCCGCGCCCATACCGTCGCTGACGACGAGGACGAGGGTGCGGCCCGAGGGGTCGCTGACCGTGCTCAGCGGCAGCGTGCCGCTCTCCGGCCGGAACGGCCGGGCGCGCAACCGGGGATCGCGGGCACCGCGGGTGTCGAGGCCGAGGACGCGGGTGGTGGAGAAGGCACCCAACCGCTCCAGCAGCGTCCGCAGTTCGGCGCCGAGCCGGTGCCACAACAGCATCGACAGACCGTCGTCCACGAGCAGCGCCAGATTCAGCCAGCGCTCCCGCACCGGCCGCTCCACCACGTCGGGCAGGCTGGTCTCGGCGAGCTGCGCGGCGGTGCGCTCCTCGTCGATCTCCGTGCGGTGACGGCTGTCCAGGCGGCGGCGCAACGGCCTGAGCGCCCGGCCCAGTTCCAGTTCGTCGGCGAGCGCCTTGTCCTCGGGCACCCGCACCGGCAGCGCCCGCCGCGGCTCGGGGGCGGCCGGGGCGAGCCGTACCTCCGGCACCGGGGCCTGCCGGGCCGCCGCGTACAGGGAGGGGGCGGTGAGGTCCGGCAGGTCCGGGTCGTCGGGCTCCGGCGACGGGTGCCGCGGTTCCGTCCGGCCGGGCTCCGGGGAGGGGTCCGGCGCCGGGCGGCCGGGCGGCGGCGACGGCTCGCGCAGCAGCGGCGCACCGGCGTCCGCGGGCAGCCGGCGGGCGAGCCACAGCACGTCCAGGATCTGGTCCGCGTCCAGCTCGTGCCCGCAGGCCGCCAGCACCCGCAGCACCTCCGCCAGCCGCTCGCCCCCGCCCGGCACGGTCACATCGCCCCGGTGAGCTGGTGCAGTACGGCGTCCAGCAGACCGTCCGCGTCCAGGTCGACCCCCCCGGCACGCAGGAACACGGCGTTCAGCAGCTGGTCGGTGGCCAGCTCGCCCAGGGCACGGCGGCGCAGGAAGGCGTCGATCAGGTCGTCCGCCTCCCGCAGCGCCTCCTCGCCCAGGTGGGCGGCGACGATGTCGCGCAGCCGCTCCTCGTCCGGCACCGGCAGTTCCAGCCGGAGGCAGCGGCGCAGGAACGCGGGCGGGAAATCCCGCTCCCCGTTGCTGGTGATGATCACCACGGGGAACTCGGCGCACTGCACGAGCCCCTGGTGCACCCGGACGGTGCCCCGGTGGTCGGAGGTCTGCACCTCCACGTCAGCCGTGCCCTCGGGCAGCCGGACCAGCTCCTTGATCTCGAAGTAACCCTCCTCGAACACGGTGAGCAGGTCGTTGGGCAGGTCGACGTCGCCCTTGTCCATCTCGTCGACGAGCAGACAGCGCGGCGCGGCCGACGCCACCAGCGCCGTGCCGAGCGGGCCGAGCCGGATGAACTGGCCGATGGCCGGCTCGCCCTCGCCGCGGTCCCGGCTCAGCGTGGTCTCCCGCAGCCGGCCGATGGCGTCGTACACGTACAGCGCGTCCGGCACGGTGGAGCGGCTGGTGACCGACCAGCGCAGCAGTTCGCCCAGGCACAGTTCGTGCGCGACGGCGCGGGCGAGGGACGACTTGCCGGTGCCGGCGGGCCCGGTCACCAGCAGCGGCCGGCGCAGGTGCAGGGCCGCGTTGACGATGTCGGCGTGCCGCGGGTCGATGACGTACGGCAGCTCGGGGCGGGTTCTGCGGGCCGGGGTGAAGCGCCGCCAGGGCGGGGCGGCGGGGAGGCTCACGGCCCGGGGCACGCCGTCGCCTCGGAACAGGCGCCAGTCGGCGCCGGCGGCGGATGTCATGGGCCCTCCTGGGGTTCGGACAGATGCAGACGAGGGACGGTGCGGTCGGCGTCGGCCCAGGCGAGGACCGGCCGGCCGGGGAACTCCGGTGCGTTGGTCAGGGCGTTGGCCCGGTAGTGGTGGACGCCGTCGGGCAGTTCCCGGGTGGCGACCTCCGCCATGTGCCGGACACTGTGCGAGGATCCTTCCTCGCGCCGGTCCCACATCACCACAGGTATGCCCAGTGCCAGGCAGGTCTGCACGATGCGGTCCCGGGGCGGTCCGGGTGGTACGTCCACGGAGACGCGCACGGTGTCGAGTTGGTTGACCAGCCGCGAGTAGAGCGTGTCCCGGTCCGTGGGTTCGGAGACGACGAGCGTCCTGCCCTCGTCCAGCCGGTTCCACCGGGTGCGCCACCGGGAGACGAAACGCCCGTTGCGGCGCAGCAGTTCGGGGCAGTGCACGACCAGCGGGAACTCCACCCCGAGCACGCCCGGCACCAGCTCGGCCGGGTCCCGGGCCGCCCACTCGTCGACGGGCAGGTTGAGACCGCCGCGGTCCACGAGCACCTCCACCAGCGGCGGGCGCTCGTCCCCGGCTGGGGGAGTGAGCGAGTCCAGGGCGCGCAGCACCTCGCGCGCGGCCTCCGAGGAGGTGTACGACCTCATGCTCTCGGCGGACACCTGCCGCGGCCCGGTCCCCTCGTCGCACCAGATCCGCAGCCGGTGCCGGCCGCGTCCGGCCTTGGTCACCTGCACCAGGACCCGCACCCGGCCGGCCCGGGCCCGTGCCGCGCGCGCCCACTCCTGCGCGTCGAAACGGCGTTCGCCCAGCGCCGACCGCTGGATGCCCAGCCGCTGGGCCACCCCGTCCGCCCACAGCCGCAGCCGCCCCCGCTGGGTGTCGGGGCACAGGGCACCGACGTACTCCAGCACCCGCAGCAGGGCCGGCACCCGGCGCTCGTCACCACTCGCACGGCCGTCTCCGCTCAGCCCCTCCAGGTGGTCGAGCAGCGCGTCCACGGTGTCGCCGCCCGGCCGGGCCGCGAGGTGCGGCAACGCGGCCCGCACCGCCTCCGGGAACCGGCCCAGCACGGCCGGGTCGATGGCGCGCAGCAGTCCCCGCAGCTCGGTGTACTCCGCCGCGGACAGCAGCCGGGGCGTGCGGGACAGGGCGCCCACGGCCAGGATCCGGTCGGCGGCGCGCGGGTCGTCCCGGCGCAGGATCCCGGTCAGCGCGGCCAGGGCGCGCGGATGGGCCAGCACGAACGCGGCGAACTCCTCCGGGGACGGCGGGACCACATCGCTGCCCGGTTCGACCCCGCACTGCCGGGCCAGCCGGCGCGCGCAGTCGCCCCGCCCGCTGGGTGAGGGCAGCGCGTCCTCGATCGCCTCCACCAGCAGCCCGAAGGCCGGGTCGTCCGGGTCGGCCGGCGCGGGCCGGGCGCCGTCCAGCACACCGAGCGGGCGCAGTTCCGCCTCCACGGCCTGCCAGGGAATGGCCCAGCTGCGCCGCACCATGCTCTGGAAACCGAGCGCGAGCGGTTTCACCGCGCCGTCCACCGGTATGAAGTGCCCGACGACCAGCCCGACCACGGCCCGTTCCTCCCCGCACCACAGCGGGCTGCCGCTGTAGCCGGGGCCGACCGCCATGCCGGTGGGGGCACCGTCCAGGTAGGCGAGGGGGCCGTGCAGCGCGGTGACGGTGAGTCGGGCGATGGTGGCGGCATGGCCGCCGCCGTGCCAGGCGTCCGTCTTGTGGCCGACCGTCATGGCGGCCTGGCCGGGCCCGGGCGGGAGACCTCCCGCGGGGGCGTCGACGCGCAGGACGGCGAGGTCACCGAGCCAGTCGGTACTGCCCGCGCGGACCGCCCCGCCGTCCCGGGTGCGGGGCGGTATCCAGTGCGCCACGCGCGCCGGGTACCGCCGGCTGCCGATCAGATCGGCCTCGGGTACCTCGACGGGAACCTCCTCCACGCCCGGGGCCCGCGGGTCCAGTTTCTTCCTGCCCAGCGCGGCGTTGACGACGTGCGCGCAGGTCAGCACCGTGTCGGGGCCGAGGACGAAACCGGCGCCGGCGGCCTTGCCGTCCTCGGTGCGCAGCACGGACACGACATACCGGGACGGGTCGTCGGAGCTGTCCCACCGGTTCCGGAACCATCCCACGCGTCACTCCGCGCCGGATGCCGCGCCGGATGCCGCGCCGGTTGCCGGGGCGGGCTTCCAGGCGGCGGTCACGGTGAGATGCGCCTGCCCGGCCGCGCCGACGATGCCGAACTTCAGGTCCTGGCCGACCTGCACCCCGAAGGTCACGGTCAGCTCGGTGGGCGGGTCGGGCACCGCGGTGGCGGCGTCGTGGACCTCCTGCAGCAGCGGGCCGATCGGCCGCAGCGCCCCGCGGAGCGCCTCGGCCGCGAAGTTCGCGACGGCCCGGCCGCCCGCGCCGACCGGCTCGGCCCGGCCCATGCCCTCCGGCAGGTCGTCGTCCGCCGGAGCGGGTTCCGCGTCCGGGCCGGGCGTGAGCAGGAACCGGACGGGAGTGCCGTCGGCGAGCGCGAGATCGGGTGAAGTGGACACGCTCGTATTATCGGCGGGGAGCGCCGGGGAGCCGCCGGACTTGCACAACTCGTTTACCGCATCGATGCCTTGGCCGCGGTGGACCACCCGGGGCTCAGGGCATGACCCGCGCCAGATAAGGCGCCGTGGCGCTGCCCTCCGTGCGGGCCACCCGGTCCGGCGGGCCGGCCGCCACGATCCTGCCGCCCCGGTCGCCGCCGCCCGGGCCCAGGTCGATCACCCAGTCGGCGCCCGCCACCACCGTCATGTCGTGCTCCACCACGACGACGGTGTGCCCGGCGTCGACCAGCCCGTGCAGCCGGTCCATCAGCACCTCCACATCGGCGGGGTGCAGTCCGGTCGTCGGCTCGTCCAGCAGGTACACGGTGTGGCCCCGGCGCCCGCGCTGGAGTTCGCTCGCCAGCTTGATCCGCTGCGCCTCCCCACCGGACAGCTCGGTCGCCGGCTGGCCGAGCCGCAGATAGCCGAGGCCCACGTCGAGCAGGGTGCCGAGGCTGCGGGCGGCGGCGGGGGTGTCCGCGAAGAACTCCGCGGCGGCCTCCACGGTCAGGTCCAGCACGTCGGCGATGCTCCGTCCCCGGTACGCCACCTGGAGCGTCTCGGGGTTGTAGCGGGCGCCGCCGCAGTCCGGGCACGGCGCGTAGGTGCTGGGCAGGAACAGCAGCTCCACGCTGACGAACCCCTCGCCCTGGCAGGTCTCGCAGCGACCCCCGGCCACGTTGAAGGAGAACCGCCCGACCCCGTACCCGCGCGCCCGCGCCTCCTCCGTGCCGGCGAACACCTTCCGCACGACGTCGAACAGGCCCGTGTAGGTGGCCAGATTGGACCGCGGGGTGCGGCCGATCGGCTTCTGGTCGACCCGGACCAGCCGCTCGACACCCGGCACATCCTCGGTCAACTCGCCGATGAGCGTCGACTTTCCGGAGCCGGAGACACCGGTGACCGCGGTGAACGCGCCGATGGGGAACCCGGCCGTCACCCCGCGCAGGTTGTGCCGGGTCACCGGACCCACCGTCAGCCAGCCGCGCGGCTCGCGGACCTCGCGGGCCGGACCGGGGGACTCGTCGAAGAGGAACACGGCCGTCGCCGACTCCTCCACCGAGGCCAGCTCGGCCGGCGGCCCGCTGTACAGCACTCGCCCGCCGTGCTCGCCCGCCCCGGGGCCCACGTCGACCACCCAGTCCGCGCCACGCACCACCTCCAGGTGGTGCTCCACCACGAACACCGAGTTCCCGGCCGCCTTGAGCCGCTCCAGCACGGTCAGCAGCGCCTCGGTGTCCGCCGGGTGCAGTCCGGCGGACGGCTCGTCCAGCACGTACACCACGCCGAACAGCCCGGACCGCAACTGGGTGGCCAGCCGCAGCCGTTGCAGCTCGCCCGCCGAGAGGGTGGGGGCGGCCCGGTCCAGGCTGAGGTAGCCGAGGCCCAGTTCGACCACCGGCGCGATCCGGGACTTCAGATCGGCCGTGAGCACCCGGGCCGTCTCGGATCCGCCGTCGAGCAGCCCTGCGAGGTCGGTCAGCGGCAGCGCGGCCAGCTCGGCGATGGTCCGGCCGCCGAAGGTCACCGCGAGCGCCTCGGGCCGCAGCCGGCTGCCCCCGCAGGCCGGGCAGGGCGCGCTGGTCAGGAACCGTTCCGCCTTCGCCCTGAGGGTGGGCGACCTGGTGTCGGAGAACGTCTTCAGCACGTACCGGCGGGCGCTCATGTAGGTGCCCTGGTACGGCCGTTGGATGCGGTCCGCGTCCCGGACCGGGTGCACGGTGACGACCGGCTGCTCGTCGGTGAACAGGATCCACTCGCGCTGCTCGGCGGGCAGTTCGCGCCAGGGCCGGTCCACGTCGTACCCGAGCGTGTCCAGGATGTCCCGCAGGTTCTTGCCCTGCCAGGCGCCCGGCCAGGCGGCGATGGCGCCCTCGCGGACGGACAGCGAGGGATCGGGGACCAGCAGCTCCTCGGTGGTCTCGTGCACCCGCCCGAGGCCGTGGCATCCGGGGCAGGCGCCGGCGGCCGTGTTCGGCGAGAACGCGTCCGAATCGAGCCGTTCGGCGCCGGACGGGTAGGTGCCGGCGCGCGAGAACAGCATGCGCAGCGAGTTGGAGAGGTTGGTGACCGTGCCCACCGAGGAACGCGAGGTGGGGGCCGCGCGGCGCTGTTGGAGCGAGACCGCGGGCGGCAGGCCGGTGATCTCACCGACCTTGGGGGCCCCGACCTGGTGGATCAGACGGCGCGCGTACGGCGCGACCGACTCGAAGTACCGCCGCTGGGCCTCGGCGTAGACCGTGCCGAACGCCAGGGAGGACTTGCCCGAGCCGGAGACGCCGGTGAACACGGCCAGTACATCGCGGGGGATGTCCACGTCGACGCCCTTGAGGTTGTGCTCACGGGCGCCGCGGACACGGACGTAGGGGTCGTGGGGGCTGTGCATCGGGGGAACTCTATCCGCCCCCGAGCGCCGCTACCGCGGAGGGTTGTCGCGGTCCTGCGGCCGGGTGCCGAGCTCGTCCCTCAGCTTGTCCTGGCCGGTGTCGACCTGCGACCGGTACTTGTTGCCGGTGCGCTGGTCGAGGTAGTCCCCGCCCTTGTCGATGCCCTTGTCGGCCGTGCTCTCATGGCCCTTGATCATCTGCTTGAGCTTGTCCAGCACGGACATGGCAGCCCTCCTCGTCGCTTCCAGGCTTGCCCTCCCAGGGTCACCGTCCCGGGCGGGGTTCGCATCTCGAGCCGCTCACCGGCCGGGCGCGAAGAGCCCGGCGAGCCGCCGGTAGGAGTCCAGCAGGGCCGTACGGTCGTAGGTGCTGGTGGTGACGAGGACCTCCTCGGCGCCCGTCTCCTTCAGCACCGTCTCCAGCTCGTGGGCGACCTGCTCCGCGGTGCCGGCGATGTGCCCGGCGAGACCGGACTCGTAGAGGTCCCGCTCCCTGGCGGTCATCGCGCGGGCCTCGACCGCCTCGGCGGGGGCGAGCGGCGGGAAGGTGCCGTGCGTGCGGGAGTACGCCATCGACCAGGCCTCGGGGACCAGCAGCCGGCGCGCCTCGGCCGCGGTGCCGGCGACCGCGACCGTCCCGGAGATCACCACGTACGGCTCGGACGCCCAGCGGGACGGGCGGAACAGGGAGCGGTACCGGTCGATGCCGCGCAGCAGTTTCTCGCGGCTGCGCAGGTCACCGATGACCATGGGCAGGCCCGCGCGGGCCGCGATCCGCGCGCCCTCGCCCATGGCCAGCACGAACGGCGGCACGGTCAGGCCCTCCGCGGGGCGGGCGTGCACCCCGGCCGGGGAGCCGCCGGTGAACCAGTCCAGCAGCTCCCCGAGCTGCGCCGCGAAGTCCTCGGCGTCCCCCTTGTCCCGGCCGAGCGCCCTGCGCACCCCGTCCGTGAAGCCGACGGAACGGCCGAGCCCCATGTCGACGCGCCCCGGGAACAGCGCCTCCAGCACCCCGAACTGCTCGGCGACGACCAGGGGTCGGTGGTTGGGCAGCATGACCCCGCCGGTGCCGACCCGGATGGTGCGGGTGGCCGCGGCGACGGCGGGGGCGAGCACGGTCGGCGCGGAGCCGGCCACGCCCGGCACCCCGTGGTGCTCGGACACCCAGAACCGGTGGTAGCCGAGCGCCTCCGCCTCGCGGGCCAGCGCGACGGTGTCCCGCAGCGCCTCGGCGGGCGGGTGGCCCTCGCGGGTGCGGGAGCGGTCGAGGACGGAGAACCGGGTCCGGCTGATCACTGAGCTGCTCACGCAGGGTTCAACGCCCTGGCGGGCGCGGGATTCCCGCGAGGGTCCATATCGAGGTGTTGTGCATCAGGTCTCCCGGGTGTCCGCCGGCTCCGTCGTACCCCGGTCGCCGCCGGCGGCACGGAGGTTGCCGGGGCCGGCGCGCTGGCTAGGGTGGCCGGTGTGACAGACAGCAGCAAGCGCCCGCTGGCCGTGTTCGACCTCGACAACACGCTGGCCGACACCGCCCACCGCCAGCACTTCCTGGAGAGCCGGCCGCGGAACTGGGACGCGTTCTTCGCCGCTGCGCCCCAGGACCCGCCGCTCGCCGAGGGCGTGGCGCTGGCCGTGGAGAGCGCCCGCGGGTGCGAGGTCCTCTACCTCACCGGCCGTCCCGAGCGGTGCCGCCGGGACACGCTGGACTGGCTCGCGGCCCACGGGCTGCCCGAGGGGCGCGTGTTCATGCGGAGCAACGCCGACCGCAGGCCGGCCCGGTTCACCAAGCTGGAGATCCTGCGCCGGCTCGCCCGTGACCGGGAGATCCGGGTGCTCGTGGACGACGACGAGCTGGTCTGCGACGACGCCGAACGCGCCGGGTTCACCGTCGTACGGGCCCGCTGGGCCGCGAAGTCGGCGGCGCTCCAGGAGGCGCAGGAGCGCGAGGGGCGTACCTGAGAAGGGCGTACGCGGTCCGGCTCAGGCGGTGTCCTCCAGGCGGAAGCCGACCTTCAGACCCACCTGGTAGTGCTCGACCCGGCCGTTCTCGATCTGGCCGCGGATCTGGGTGACCTCGAACCAGTCCAGGTTGCGCAGCGTCTGGTCGGCGCGGGCGATGCCGTTGCGGATGGCCTGGTCGACGCCCTCGTGCGAGGTGCCGACGATCTCGGTGACCCGGTAGGTGTGGTTCGACATGCGGGTGCTCCTCTCGTGTCACGCCGTACTCCACCGTGCCGTATCCGCGCCCCGTCCGCACGGCGTCGCGGTCGTAGCGCGTCACAGCCGAACCCCCGGTAGCCCTTGACCTCCGCATTGGTCCATACCAAAATCCAGCACACCCGTACGAGCCCCCGCGCTCGTCCCCCCACGTCGGGCCGCCTTCCCTGTCCCAGCAGCACTGCCAGACAGAACAGGACCCCTCGTGAGACGTCGTCTGCTCGCCCTCGTCTGTGTCACCGGAACCCTCGTCGGCGGCTGCGGGATGCTCCCCGGCGACCACGAGCGGAAGACCGTCACCGTGTGGCTGATGAAGGACAGCGCCTCCACGGAGTTCCTGCAGCGGTTCACCGAGGACTTCGAACGCACCCACGAGGACCTGCGCCTCGACATCCGCATCCAGCACTGGACCGGCATCGTCGAGAAGGTCCGCACCGCGCTCGAGGGGGACTCCGGCGACGGCCCGGACGTCATCGAGGTCGGCAACACCCAGGTGCCGCTGTACGCGGACGGCGGCCGGCTCGTGGACCTCACCCTGGAGTCGATGCGGGACTGGGGCAAGGAGAAGTGGCTGCCCGGCCTCGCCCAGCCCGGCAAGGACGGCAACAAGCAGTACGGCATCCCCTGGTACGCGGCCAACCGGGTCGTCATCTACCGCAAGGACCTGTTCCAGCAGGCCGGCATCACCCGCCCGCCAAAGACCCGCGACGCATGGCTCACCGCCACCGAGAAGCTGAACTCCGGCGACACCCAGGGCATTTACCTCGCCGGACAGGACTGGTACACGCTCTCCGGCTTCATCTGGGACGAGGGCGGCGACCTCGCCCGGGAGAAGGACTACGCCTGGCAGGGCACCCTGGACACCCCGGCCGCCCTGCGCGGCATGGACTTCTACCGCCGGCTCCAGGCGCTCGGCGAGGGACCCGCGGACGCCGACGAGGAACACCCGCCCCAGGCCGGGGTGTTCGCCGGAGGCAAGGTCGCTCAGATCATCGCCGTACCCGGACTCGCCCAGTCCATCGTCCGGAAGAACCCGGAGCTGAAGGGCAAGCTCGGCTTCTTCCCCGTGCCCGGCAGGACCGCCGGGCGGCCCGGAGCCGTCTTCACCGGCGGTTCCGACCTGGTCGTCCCGCGCAACACCGACGACCAGTTCGCCGCGACCGCCGTCGTCGAGGCGCTCACCGGAGCCAAGTGGGACACCGAACTCGCCCGCACCATGAACTACGTGCCCAACAAGACCACACTGGCCGGCGCGGTCGCGGGGGAGGAGGGGGTCGCCGCCATGGCCGCGGGCGCGGCGCACGGACGGGCGACCCCCCACACCCCTCAGTGGGCCGACGTGGAGGCCGACAACCCGATCAAGGAGTACATGACCCGGGTGCTGAACGGCGCGGACCCGGCGACCGAGGCCCGCCGCGCCTCACGGAAGATCACCGAGGCGCTCGCCCCGAACGTGGGCTGAGCGCACGGAGTCACTCACCGGGCCACACTCAGCGACAGCGCGAAGCGGCCCTCCGCGTCCGTCCACCAGTGCGTCAACTCCAGGCCGACGGCGGCCAGTTCCCCGGTCACACCCTCCTTCCGGAACTTCGCCGACACCTCGGTGCGCAGCTCCTCGCCCGCCGCGAAGTCCACGGCGAGATCCAGCGCGGGCACCTTCACGGTCTGTGCGGTACGCGAGCGCAGCCGCATCTCGATCCACTCCCGCTCGGCGTCCCACAGGGCCACGTGGTCGAAGGCGTCCGGGTCGAAGTCGGCGCCCAGTTCGCGGTCGACCACGGCCAGCACGTTCTTGTTGAACGCGGCCGTCACCCCGGCCGCGTCGTCGTATGCACGGACCAGCACCCGCTCGTCCTTGACCAGGTCCGTGCCGAGCAGCAGCCCGTCTCCCGGGGCGAGCAGCGTGCGCACGGAGGCCAGGAACTCGGCGCGTTCGGCGGGCAGCAGGTTGCCGATCGTGCCGCCGAGGAACGCCACCAGCCGGGGCCCCGGCGTGGCGGGCAGGGTCAGCGGGGCGGTGAAGTCGGCGATCAGCGCGTGGACGTCGAGGTCCGGGCGCTCCCCGATCAGGGCCTGTCCGGCCTGGACGAGGGCGCTCTCGCTGACGTCGACCGGGACGTAGACGGCGAGCGAGGGGAGCGCCTCGATCAGATAGCGGGTCTTCTCCGAGGAGCCCGAGCCCAGTTCGACCAGGGTACGGGCCCCGCTCGCCGCGGCGATCTCACCGGACCGGGCGGCGAGGATCTCCCGTTCGGCGCGCGTGGGGTAGTACTCGGGCAGTTCGGTGATCCGCTCGAACAGCTCGCTGCCGCGGGCGTCGTAGAACCACTTGGGCGGCAGCCACTTCGGGGTGACGGTGAGGCCGTGCAGGACGTCGGCGCGCAGCGCGGCGTCCGTCGCGTCCTCGGGGAGGGTGCGGGTGACGTGCAGGGGGCTCAACGGCAGGGCTCCTTCGGGGTTGCGGCCGCCGGTTCCTCCAGCGGGGCGAGCAGCACGCCGGCGCGGCTCGCGGTGAGCACGGTGCGGTCCGGGACCTCCTGCCAGAGCGGGTCGTCGTCGTACGGCTCCGAGGCGACGACGGTGCTCCGGCCGGGCTCCGTGCGGTACCAGAGCGAGTCGCCCCAGGCGGTGGCGGCGATCGTGGTTCCGTCGGTCAGCAGCAGGTTGAGACGGGATGCGGGGGCGGCCCCGGCCACTTGGCGAACCGTTTCGCCCAAGGCCTGGTCGGGTTCGTCACCGCCGCGCAGCCGGTGCAGGACCAGCGCCCATACGAACGCCGAGTCGGTGCGGGCCTGGAGCGACAGCAGCTCGACCGGCGGCAGCGCGGAGACCAGGGGCGCGGCCGAGTCCGGCCAGCCCGCGACCGCACCGTTGTGGCTGAACAGCCACCGCCCGGCCGCGAACGGCGCCGCAGCGGCCTCGGCGTCCGCCCCCGCGAGGGTCGCGTCCCGGACGGCCGCGAGCACGGCACCCGAGCGCACGACCCGGGCCAGGTCGGCGAAGGACAGGTCGGCCCAGACCGGCCCGGCCCGCCGGTAGCGGGCCGGGACGGGGTCCTCGGAGGTGTACCAGCCCACGCCGAAACCATCGGCGTTGACCGTCCCGTACCGCTGCCGGCGGGGCGCCCAGGACTGGCGGACCAGACTGTGCGGGGGCTCCACGAGGACCCGGCCGAGCGGCTCCTCGGGTCCCAGGTAGGCGAGGTGACGGCACATCAGACCGCCTCCGAGCGGGCGGTGCGGAACCCGGAGAAGATCTGCCGGCGGATCGGGTAGTCCCAGTTGCGGAACGTGCCCCGGCAGGCCACCGGGTCCACGGCGAACGAACCGCCGCGCAGCACCTTGTACTCCGGGCCGAAGAACACCTCCGAGTACTCCTTGTACGGGAAGGCCGTAAAGCCCGGGTACGGCAGGAAGTCGCTCGCCGTCCACTCCCACACGTCACCGATCAACTGGCGTACCCCGAGCGGCGATGCACCGGCGGGGTAGCTGCCGGCCGGAGCGGGCCTGAGGTGGCGCTGGCCCAGGTTGGCGTGTTCGGGCGCCGGGTCGGCGTCGCCCCAGGGGTAACGCCGCGAGCGGCCGGTCGCCGGGTCGAAGCGGGCCGCCTTCTCCCACTCCGTCTCGGTGGGCAGCCGCCGTCCGGCCCAGCGGGCGTAGGCGTCCGCCTCGTACCAGCACACGTGCAGCACCGGCTCGTCCGGCGGGACCGGCTCGGTGATCCCGAACCGGCGCCGCAGCCACTGGCCGCCGTCCCGCCGCCAGAACAGCGGGCCCGTGATGGAGTGCTGCCTGATGTGCGCCCAGCCCTCCGGGGACCACCAGCGCTCGGTGTCGTAGCCGCCGTCCTCGATGAACGCCTGGTACGCCGCGTTCGTCACCGGGGTCGTGTCGATCCAGAACGGCGCCACCTCGCGCGGGTGGGCCGGGCGTTCGTTGTCGAGCGCCCAGGGTTCACTGGAGGTGCCCATGGTGAACGGGCCGCCGGGGACGAGGACTTCGGCCGGTCCGGTGAACAGCGGGACCGGCTCCGGGTCCGGGGCGGTCAGGGCCTGCGGCCCCTTGCGGAGCTGATGGGTGATCAGCATCGTCTCGTCGTGCTGCTGTTCGTGCTGGGCGATCATGCCGAAGGCGAAGCCGGCCTCGGTCAGCCGGGTGCCGTGGAAGTCCGCCGCCTCCAGCAGATCGAGTGCCCGGCCGCGCACCTCGGCCGCGTACCGGCGGGCCTCGGCGGGCGGCAGCAGCGGCAGCGAGGGCCGCTCGGCGCGCGGATGCTCGAAGGCGTCGTACAGGCTGTCTATCTCGGGACGCATCGCCTCCCGGCCGCCGACCGCCCGCAGCAGCCACAGCTCCTCCTGGTTGCCGATGTGCGCCAGGTCCCACACCAGCGGGGACATCAGCGGGGAGTGCTGGGCGGTGAGGTCCGGCTCGTCGACGCAGGAGGTCAGCAGCGTGGTGCGGTCACGCGCGGTGGTGAGGGAGGCCAGCGCGCGCTCCCGCAGCGCTTCGGTGTCCGTCGGGGCGGTCTCCGTCTCGGGGGCGGTCATGTACGGATGTCCTTCCTCCGGTGGGCGGTGGGGGTGCCCCCGGCGGGGCGTGAACGGGGCGGGTCCGTGGCGGGCAGCCGGTCCAGCAGGTCGTCGGCCGGACAGCGGCCCCGGGCGACATAGCGGTCCTGGTAGTCCGCCACGGCGTCGGCGACCCGGGCGGTGGCGCCCAGCCGGGGCAGCGCCTCCAGGGCCGCCGCGAAACAGAGGTCGGCGGCCTCGCGCAGCTCCGGGTCGGCGAGCCCGCGCCGGGCCGCGTCGACCCACAGCGGGTTGTGCGGGGCGGGCAGGTTCAGGGCCCGTTCCGCCAGCGGTTTCACGGCGCGGTAGGCGGTCTCGGCGGCCTGCGGGTCGTCGAACAGCGCCGCCGTCACCGCGAGCGGCACGAGCCAGCCGTCCTCGCCGGGCTGCGCGTCGATCATCCGCAGTTCCAGGTGGCCGCGCGGCCGGACCGGCGGGAACAGGGTCGTCAGGTGGTAGTCGAGGTCCTCCCGGGTGGGCGGCCGGGGCCCGCCGGAACGGGTCCACTCCCGGAAGGTGAGCCCCTCGGGCACCTCCCAGGGCCCGCTGTCCCGGCGGACGCACATCACCGGCGAGTCCAGCACATGCCGGGCCCAGGCGGCCCGCGGCTCGCCGTTCAGCGGGGGAGCGCCGGCCCGGCCGGCACCGATCTCCGTCCACATCAGCTGCCGGGTGGACTGCCAGCCCGTGGGCCTCCGGCCGAGCAGCGGCGAGTTGGCGAACGCGGCCACCAGCACCGCGCCCAGCTGGTGCGCCAGCCACCAGCGCCGGACGTGCCCCAGCGGGCCGGGCTCCTCGTGACCGGCGTCCACACAGACCTGGACGGAGGCCGAGGTGCACATCATGTGCCGGCCGGCCGGACCGGTGCGGTCCAGGCAGGCCTCCATGGCGTCGTAGCGGGGCTCGCGCAGGAATCTGCGCGGCGTGTGCCAGGGGTCGTGGCCGATGCCCGCGAGGCCGAGACCGTCCTCGGCCAGCACGGCCCGGACGGTGTCCAGGTCGGCGGAGACGGTGTCGACGCACTCCATCAGGGAGGCGGCGGGCGGCGAACTCAGCTCCAGCTGGCCTCCGGGTTCGACGGTGAGCGCCGAACCGAGGGGTACGGCCCGCAGGGTGGCGTAGGCCGCTTCGAGTCGTTCGGGTGTGACCGGGAGCTGGGGCAGCTCCAGCGAGTGGACCAGCCACTCCAGCTCGACACCGAGGGTGCGGGGCGGTCCGGTCTTGAAGCAGATGCCCCGGACCAGGGCCTCCACCTCGGCCTCGGTGACGGCGGTGCGGTGCTCCGTACAGTCACCACCGTCGCGCTGTGTATCGGACATGTCGGGATCCTCCTGAGGTTCCACCATGCCACCGGCCCGGAGTGTGGGCCGGGCAAGCACTCGTCCCACCCAAAACCCTCGAGCCGATTCGCACAAGGGTGCCAACCCGGACGTTCCGGATCCGTCACCTCCGTTTCCTTGGGCGTTCGCGGACCGTTCCGGGCGCGGGAAACTCCGTTGCACCGCATCACCAGCATCACCCAGGATGCGTGCATGAGCACGACGGGGGAGACCGCGCGGGCCGCGGTCGCGGCGCCCACGGGGGTGGCGCCGTGAGCGCGCGCCTGCGCGGGGTCGCAGTGGAGACGGAACGCATCGTGGCCGCGGGCCGGTACCGGGCGCCGGACGGCCGGGAGGTGTCGGTCGCGGAGGCCGTCGAGGCCGCGCGGGCGGCCACCCGGATGTTCGGGCCCGCACCGGTGCCGGTGCCGGCGGCGCCGCCCGTGGGCGACACGGTCCTCGAGGTCACCGGCGAGAGCAGCCTGGAGGCGGCCCGCCGACTGGCCGGTGCCCCCGTCGCCGTCCTGAACTTCGCCTCGGCGCGGAACCCGGGCGGCGGCTACCTCAACGGCGCGCAGGCCCAGGAGGAGGCCCTGTGCCGCGCCTCCGCGCTGCACACCTGCCTGCTGACGGCCCGTGCCTTCTACGACCACCACCGCGCCGACCGCGACCCGTTCTACACGGACCGGGTGATCCACTCCCCGGCGGTCCCCGTCTTCCGCGACGACCGGGGCCGGCTGCTCGCCGAGCCGTACCTCGCCGGCTTCCTGACGGCCGCCGCCCCCAACGCGGGCGTGATCCGGCGTACGGCACCGGAGCGGGCCGCCGGCATCCCCGGCGCCCTGGCCGCACGCGCCGAACGCGTCCTGGAGACGGCCGCGGCCCAGGGCTACCGGCGACTGGTCCTCGGCGCCTGGGGATGCGGCGTCTTCCAGAACGACCCGGCGCAGGTCGCGGGCGCCTTCCGGGCGCTGCTGGCCCCCGGCGGGCGGTTCGCCCGCTCCTTCGAGCACGTGGTGTTCGGGGTGCTGGACCGGACGCCGGGTGCCGTCGTACGGGAGGCGTTCGTGCGGGCCTTCGCGTAGCGTCCGGCCGATGGCCGGGCCGGTCAGGTCCAGCCGTAGCGCTCGTGCAGGCTCCTGCGGACCAGGTTGAAGCGCATGCGGTCCAGCGCGCACGCCTCCCGGCGCATGCCCTCCTCGTGCAGCCGCAGCACCCGGTCCACGTCCACCCACGAGTCCCGGCCCGACCGGTCCCACGGCCCGCTCCCGATCGCCACCCACTCACGGTCGTGGTCGTGCCGCTTGCTGGAGAGCTGCACGGCGAGGAACGTGCCCGCCGCCTCCCGGGCCACGACCAGCACCGGCCGGTCCTTGCCCCGGCCGTCGTTCTCCTCGAAGGGCACCCAGGTCCACACGATCTCCCCGGGGTCCGGGTCGCCGTCGTGGGCGGGGGAGTACTCGGTGCGCACCCGGCCCACCTGGCGCGGGTCGGCCTCGGTGGTGGCGTGCGGGCCGCGGCGGCCGGGGGCGTTCTCTTCGGTAAACGTGCTCACGGGGGCACCCTAGTGGTCCGCGTAAGTCCCGTCGGGCGCCCGTACGTTACCCGGGGGCGGCGCCGGTGTGCCGGACCGGTGCCATGCCGGGGCGTGCGCCGATCCGCATGCCCGGACGCCGGCCGTGCACGGTCACGTACGTCAGTCCGGCCGGACCGGCGGTGATGCTGCGGGCGGCGCCGTGCGGGAGCCAGACCAGGGCGCCCTCGGCGAGCGGCTCCACCGCGTCCGCGCTGCCGTCGCCGAGCGTTCCGTCCCCGGCGACGACCAGGACCAGCACGTCCAGCTGCGCCTCGGTGTGCGCCGTGATCCGCCCGCCCGGTGCCAGCCGGACCACGTTCGCGTCGAGCTGACGTCCGCTCTCCGCCAGCTTCCACAGCACGCCGGACGCCACCGGCGGTGCCTCGGCCAGCGCGCGGATGTCGCACAGGACCCGCGGGTCCGACGCCCGGTGCTCAGCCGTCATGGTGTCCATCGCGGACGGCGACGTCATCTGGTGTTCCTCTCGGCTCTTCCCTGTCCCCCGCCCCACACTGCCCACCCACTTTACAATTAATACATGTAGGATTCGTGAAAAATGGGCGCAGGGGAGAGAGGGGTGCCGGACGTGACCACGCGGGAGAGCCCGCGCCGACGGGAAGTGCTGGACGTGCTGCGCGCCGCGCCCGCGCCGCTCGGTGTCGCGGAGACCGCCGAGCGGATGGGGCTCCACCCCAACAGCGTGCGGTTCCACCTGGACGCCCTGGTGACCGACGGCCTGGTGGAGCGCCGTACCGAGGCGCCCTCGGGGCGCGGCCGGCCCCGCACCGTCTACACCGCGCGGCCCGGCATGGACCGCGGAGGTCTCCGCGACTACCGGCTGCTCGCCCGCATGCTGCTCAGCCGGTGGGCCGCCGCCGACCCGGCCGAGGCCCGGGCGGAGCTGACGGAGACGGGCCGCGCCTGGGGTCGTTTCCTGACGGATCCGCTCCCGCCGGACGAACCGCCGACGCCCGAGCGGTCGGTCGGTCACCTGCTCGCCCTGCTGGACGGCCTGGGCTTCGCCCCGCGGCCGGAAGGAGGCGAGGAGTCCGGCGGGGCGCCCGAGCGGATCCGGCTGCGGCACTGCCCCTTCCTCGAACTCGCCGAGGAGCGCAGCCGCTTGGTGTGTCCCCTTCACCTGGGCCTGATGCAGGGGGCGTTGGCACGGCTGGGCGCACCGGTGACGGCCACCGCGCTGGAACCGTTCGCCGAACCCGACTCCTGCGTGGCCCACTTGGCCGGGGCACCGGGCGACTGATCCACCGCCGAAGTGATCCCCCCGAAGTACACCGGCCGGGAACGCGACCGCCTCCCCACCCTGCCGAACTTCCCGCGCACCGGGCTCGCCCAGCTCGCCGAGCACGCCGACCCCCGCGTCCGCGCTCTGGCCGCCCGGGACCCGGACACCGGGCCGGCCCTCGCCGAACGGCTCACCCGTGACCCCGACCCCGAGGTCCGGGCGGCCCTGGCCCGCCACCCGAACCTCCCGGCCCCCCGGCTCGCGGAACTCCTCGCCGACCCGGAACTCGCCCACGCCGCCGCCGCGAACCCGGCCCTGGCCCCGGAGACGGTCGACCGGCTCGTGCAGACGTGGGGGGGGGGGGGGGGGGGGGGGGGGGGGGGGGGGGGGGGGGGGGGGGGGGGGGGGGGGGGGCTATGCTCGCCAAGATCCG
>NZ_JBVHVI010000001.1:788308-1099855 GCF_055564915.1 Streptomyces sp. NPDC028928 | reverse complement strand
CCCCTACCCGGACATACGACCGCCGAAATAACAGCTCCCACCCCCCCCCCCCTCCCCCCCCCCCCCCCCCCCCCCCCCCCCCCCCCCCCCCCCCGGCACTCTTTCTTCCTCAACCCTCCCGGTCCACCGCAACCTTCTGCGGCGGAGGCGTCATCACGCCGTTGAGCGAGGGCGAACCGCCGTTCACCGCTTGCCCGTCGTCGCCCGTCGCGGCGAGCAGCTTCCGGGCGAGGCCCAGTCCCGTGCCGCCCATCGTGAGCGCCTTGGCGAACAACTCGCCCATGCCGTCGGCGCCGTTGAGCAGCACCATGTTGTCGACGTTGCCGAAGGCGGACGCGCCGGCCTGGACGATCTCGGGCCACTTCTCCGCGAGTTGCTGGGCGACGACCGCCTCCTGGTTCTCCGCGAGGGCCGCGGCCCGGGCCTTGATGGCCTCCGCCTCGGCCAGACCCCGCGCCCGGGTCGCCTCGGCCTCCGCCAGGCCCTTCGCCTGCGCGGCGGCGGCCTCGGCCTCACCGGTGGCCCGGGTGGCGTCGGCGGTCGCCGCGCCGCGGGTCTTGGTCGCCTCGGCCTCGGCCGCCGCGGCGGCCTTCACCCGGGTCGCCTCGGCCGCCGCGGCCAGCTCCGTCTCCTTCGCCTTCGCCTGGGCCGCCGAGATCCGCGCGTCGCGCTCGGCCTCGGCCAGCGTCCGCTTCTCGTACGCCTTGGCGTCCGCCGGCTTGCGGACGTCCGCCTGGAGCTGCTGCTCACGCCGGTGCGCCTCCAGCTCGGCGACCCGCGTCTCCTGCACGACGACCTCCTGCCGGGCCGCCGCCGCGGCGAGCGGCCCGGCCTGCTGGGCCTTCGCCGCCGCCTTGTCCCGCTCGGCCTGGTAGCCGGCCTGCAGGATCTCGCTGTCCCGGGTGGCCTCGGCCATCCGCGCGAACGACTGCTGCTCCGCCTCCGTGGCCAGCCGGTTCGCCTCCGCCTGCGCGATCCGCGCGTCCCGCTGCACGGCCGCGGCGTGCGGCATCGCCAGGTTCTGGATGTACCCGGTCGGGTCCTCGATCTCATGGATCTGCAGCGAGTCCACGATCAGACCGAGCTTCTCCATCTCCGTACCACAGGCCGCCCGGGTCTGCCCGGTCAGCTTCTCCCGGTCGCGGATCATGTCCTCGACCGTCAACCCGCCCACGATGGACCGCAGATGACCGGCGAAGACGTTGTGCACCCGCTCCGCCATCAGCCGCTGCTGGTCCAGGAACCGGCGGGCCGCGTTCGCGATCGACACGAAGTCGTCGCCCACCTTGAAGATGACCACGCCCCGCACCTTCAGCGGAATGCCCTGGTGCGTCACGCAGTCCACCTGCAGCTCGGTCTCGTTCAGATCCAGCGAGAGCTTGCGCACCGCCTGCACCCCGGGCAGCACCAGCGTGCCCCGCCCCGTGACGATGCGGAAGCCCATGCCCTCCTCCAGCCCCTCGGTACGGTGCTTGGACCCGGAGATGATGAGCGCCTCGTTCGGCTCGGCGACCCGCCACATCAGCTTGAACAGACCGATCAACACGAGGAGGGCCACGACGACCGCCCCCGCAACGACGCCGACAATCATCGGCATACGCCCCCTTTGCATGGTGCCCGTTCGGCACCGAACGAAGGGAGTGTGCGCCTGCCGGGGCCCTGGGTGAAGACGCCGGCGATTCCTTGTCACAATCTTGACGCGCGCCGCCCTCACCAGGGGCGACGGCGGCTCAACTGTCGTACGCGGCCGTCACGTAGACCGTCCTCGGCGGCAGGTGCTCCACGACCATCACCACCGTCCCGGTCGTGATCCGGCACGTGCCGTCGGCCGGGTAGGCGAGGAAGTGCTCGGCGCCACCGCGCACCCGCACGATCACCTCACCGACCAGCCCGGGCCCGACCGTCCCCGTCACCCGCCCCATCAGCCCGACCATCGACGCGTCGCCCATGGCCCCAGCCTACGGGCGGAACGCCGTCACGCGACCGGCCTGTCCGCGTCCGTCCGCAGCGGCGGCCACAGCTCGTGCCAGCGCAGCTCCGCCTCCAGCTGCGCGGCCAGGGAGACCAGGAGCGGTTCGCTGCCGGCCGGGCCGAGCAGCTGCGCGCCGACCGGGAGTCCGGGACCGGCGAAACCGGCGGGCACGTTCACCCCCGGCCAGCCGAGGACGTTCCACGGCCAGGCGTACGGGCAGGCGGCGATGATGGCACGGTCCGTGGCCAGCCCGCGGAGCTGGGAGAAGGCGCCGATCCGGGGCGGGGGCAGGGCCGTCGTCGGCGCGAGGACCACGTCGTACGACCCGAAGAACGCGCCGATCCGCCGCTGCAGCACCGCCTCGGCACGCCGGGCCGCCCGCAGCGGGGCCCCGCACAGCAGCCGGCCGAGCCGGGCCGCGTCCCGGGTGCGCGGGTCGAGCAGCGCGGGGTCGGGGGCCTCGCGGACCCGCTCGGCGATCCCGGCGGTGGCCCGTGGCACGAAGGTCAGCCCGATCTGCCCGTACGGCGGATCGGCCTCCTCCACCACATGCCCCAACTCGGCCAGCTTCCCTGCGAGTTCGACGAGCCGGGTGCGGATCTCCGGGTCCAGCCGGGCGGGTACGGCGGTGAACGGCGGCTTCAGGGACAGGGCGACGCGCAGCCGGCCCGGGTCGCGGCCGACCGCGTCCGCCACGGTGAGCGCGGGCGGCCGATGCGGGTCGCGGTCGTGGTTGCCGCTCGCCGCGTCGAGCAGCAGGGCCGCGTCGGCGACCGTCCGGGCGAGGGTGCCGTTGACCGTGATGCCGTGGAAGGACTCGCCCCACGGCCACGTCGAGATCCTGCCGCGCTGCGGCTTGATGCCGATCAGGTGGGTCCAGGAGGCGGGGATGCGCACCGAGCCGGCGCCGTCGGAACCGAGCGCGGCCGGGACGAGCCCCGCGGCGACGGCGGCGGCCGAACCGCCCGAGGACCCGCCGGGCGTGTGCCCGGTGTCCCAGGGGTTACGGGTCTCCCCGAACGCCGGGCCCTCGGTGAACGGCCACTGCCCCAGCTCACACGTGTTGGTCTTGCCGACGATCACCGCGCCGGCCGCGCGCAGCCGCCGTACCGCCTCCCCGTCCGCCGCCACCGGCGGGAACTCGCCCGGGCAGCCGAACGCGGTCGGCTCGCCCGCCACGTCCATGTCGTCCTTCACCGCCACCGGCACCCCGAGCAGCGGTCGCCGCACCCCGGCGGCCAACTCCCGGTCGGCGGCGTCCGCTTCGGCGAGCGCGGCCTCGGCCCGTACGATCCGGAAGGCGTTCAGCGTCGGCTGCGTGGCCTCGATCCGGGCCAGCGCCTCCTCCACCAGCACCCGGGAGGTCACCTCCCCGTCGGCGAGGGCACGCCGGGTCTCCACGAGTCCTGCGGCACGGTCGGCACGGTCGGGCGTCATGGGGAGCACCTCCGGGAGACTCCGGGCACGATGTCTACCGAACGGTAACGTCAGAGTGGGGCCGGCGTACGGCTTTCGTACCGCGGACGTACGGACGGCGCACCGGCGACCTGGCGATCGGGGCGGGGCGGCCAGGGGGCTGGCCAGGGAGCTTCATCGTGCCAGCAGCCGCCGTAGCCACGCGACCCGGGCCGCGCGGGCCGTACGGGACAGGGCCGCGTCCGGGGCGAGGGCGTCGAAGCCGTGGCAGCCGCCCGGCCAGACGTGGAGTTCGGCCACACCGCCGGCCTGCCAGATCCGGGACGCGTAGCCGACCACCTCGTCCCGGAAGGTCTCCGCCGAGCCGACGTCCAGGAAGGCCGGGGGCAGGCCGGACAGGTCGGCGGCGCGGGCCGGGGCCGCGTACGGGGAGACCCCGGGGCCGCCCCGGCGGTCGCCGAGCAGGGCCGTCCAGGCCGTCTCGTTGGCCGTGCGGTCCCACACGCCCCGGCCGGTCATCTGGCGGCTGGAGACGGTGTCGTTGCGATCGTCCAGCATCGGGCACATCAGCAGCTGACCGAGCGGGCGCGGGCCCCGCCGGTCCCGGGTGAGCAGGGCGAGCGCCGCGGTGAGACCGCCGCCCGCGCTGGCGCCCGCGACGACGATCCGGTCCGGGTCGCCGCCGATCTCCCGCGCGTGCTCCGCGGTCCACCGCAGTCCGGCGTACACGTCCTCGACCGGCGCCGGGTGCGGGTGTTCGGGCGCCAGCCGGTACTCCACCGACACCACGACCGCGCCCAGTTCCCGCGCCCACGCCAGCGGTTCGGTCACGCCCGCCCGGTTGGTGCCGGCCACCAGACCGCCGCCGTGCACGTGGTAGATCACCGGCAGCCCGGCCGGGGCGGGAGCGGCCGTGGGCCGGCACAGCAGCAGGGAGACGCCGGGCGCGCCCTCCGGGCCGGGCACCGTACGGTCCTCCGCCTCGAAGGCGCCCTCCAGGGTCACGTCGACCAGCTCGCAGGCCGCTCCGCGCCGGGCGGCCTCGACGTCGTCGGGGGTGAACCCGGGCGCGATCACGCCCCGGAACGACTCCAGCACCGCGGCGAGTTCCGGGTCGAACGGCGGCGGGACCAGGGACATGGCTGCTCCTTCCGGGACGGTCCGCCTTCCGCGGCGCGCCTCCTTGCGGCGCCGGGGACGGTACGCCGGCACCGTCCGACGTACGCGGTCATCTGCCGTCTACCCCCTGACGCCCGGAGGCCGACCTGCCGCAGCAGCCCCAGGGAGGTCAGCGCGGCGACCAGCCCGCACACCCCGCTCCAGCCGTACCAGGCGTAGGCCCGGGCGCCGAGCCAGGAGCCGGTGCTGCCGCCCAGGTAGGCGCAGGTCATGTACGCGGTGTTGAGGCGGCTGCGGACGTCCGCGCCGACGGCGTAGACGCGGACCTGGTTGGCGACCATGCCGGACTGCATGCCGGCGTCCAGCAGCAGGGTGCCCGCCACGAGCGCCACCAGGCCGGGCGTGCCACCGCGACCGCCCAGCGCGAGGAACGCGGCGGAAACCGCGACCAGGAGGAAGCAGAACAGGTTCACCCGGTCGGGGCCGCGCCGGTCCACCTGCCGGCCCGCGAAGGGGGTGACGAGCATGGTGACCGCGTTGACCAGCGCGAGCAGCCCGACCGCGGACGTGCCCAGCCCGTACTCCGGCCCGGTCAGCAGCAGTGCCAGCCCGGTCCACACGGCGGAGAAACCGGCGAACACCGTCGCCTGGTACCAGCAGGAGCGGCGCAGCTGCCGTTCCCGGCACAGCAGGCGGAGCGGTTCGGCGAGCAGCCGTGGGTACGGCTGCCGGGACGCCGGGCGGGTGCCCGGCAGCGCGCGGGCGAGGAGCAGCGCGACGGCCAGGGTGAGCAGGGCCGCGAGGAGGTACGGCGCCCGCCAGCCCAGCCGGTCGCCGAGCGCGCCGCCGGCCGCGCGCGAGAGCAGCATGCCGGCGAGGCAGCCGCTGAGCAGGGTGCCACCCACGACACCCCGCCGCTCCTCGGGAACCAGCCCGGCCGCCAGCGGTCCGGCCAGCGGGGCGATCACCGTGGCCGCCCCGGTCAGGGCGCTCGCCGCGAGCAGCTGCGGCAGCGCGGGCGCGCCCGCGGCGGCGCACAGACCGAGGCCGGTCAGGCCGAGCAGGGTGACGAGCAGCGGGCGGGCGGGCAGCCGGTCGCCGAGCGGGACGAGCAGGAAGATGCCGGCCGCGTAGCCGAACTGGGTGGCGGTGACCACGCCCGCCGCCGCGCCGGGGGAGACGCCGAGGCCGGCCGCGGCGAGCGGCGCGACCGCCTGCGGGAAGTAGACGTTGCCGACGGCGACCCCACAGGCCAGCGCCAGCAGGGGAACGAGCCGGGAGGAGGCGGACGGGCGCGGGGTACGCTGCCCGGTGCGAGGATCCGTCATGTGCCGAAGTCCAGGGCACACGCGGCCGGTTGTCGAAGGATTCAGCCGGGGGCTACATGATCAGCTTTCTGCTCGGTGTGGACGATCTCGCCGACACCCGGTTCGCGATCTCCCCGCTCGGCGAGCTGATGGAGAGCCTGCGCGTCCTGCGCGCCCCCGCCCTGCACCCCTTGCACCGCGGCTGGCGCCGGACCGCGCTCGCCGCCCTCGCACCCGGCGACCGGCCCCTGCTGTCGTCGCTGGTCGGCCCCACCCTCGCGCTGCCGGACTTCCTGACCCCCCGGCCCGCCGTCCACGCCCCGGCCTTCGAGGAGGAGCTGGCCGTCGTCCGCGCCACGCCCGTGGAGGTCGTACGGCACGACCTGCGCGCCGCGCACGCGCCCCGGCCGCTGCCCCCGGCCCTGCGGCAGGCCACCGTGCCCGGGGAGGAGCCCGTCCGGGAACTCCTCGACGCGCTGTGCGCGGCGCTGCTGCGCTACTGGGAGGCGGCCCTGCTGCCGTACTGGCCCCGGATCGGGCTGGTCCTGGAGGCCGACGTCCGGCACCGGGCGGGACAGCTGGCCACCGGCGGCGCCGGAGCGCTGCTGTCCGGGCTGCACCCCAATCTGCGCTGGCACGGCGGGGTGCTGACCATCGCCCGGATGATCGGCCGGCACGAGGTGGCGGGCGACGGGCGGGGCCTGCGGCTGATGCCGTCGGTGTTCGCGCACAAGCCGGCCCCGCCGATCAGCGCCGAGGCGCCGCCGATGCTGGCCTATCCGGGCCGGGGCACGGCGACCCTGTGGGAACCTGAACCGGCACCCGACGCCTCCGCCGTCACCGCGCTCCTCGGCGCGCCCCGGACCACGCTGCTCCGGCTGCTCGCCGAGCCCCTGCCCACCGTCGAACTCGCCCGCCGCCTGGGCGTCACGCCGAGCGCCGTTTCCCAGCACCTGCGGGTGCTGCACGCCACCGGCCTGGTGACCCGGGCCCGGGACGGGCGGCGCGTGCTGTACCGGCGCAGCCCGCTGGCGGAGCGACTGGCCGGGGACCGGCCGGTGCCGGCGGTGGAGCGGCCGGCGGGGCCGGACTGAGGCGCACGCACACGCAGGGGCCGGAGCCCGGTCGGCTCCGGCCCCTGCGGGCAGTCCTACGGCTCCGGCCCCTGCGGACCGTCGTACGGCTCAGGCCGCCGCGGGCACGTTGCCGTGCAGGCGGGCCACGACCTCGGTCAGCTGGGCGGCGACCTCGGCGTCGTCGGCGGGGTGGGTCTCGGCGAAGCGGGTCACGGAGCCGGGGATGGACAGCTTGATGTCCTCGATCACCTTGCCGCCGGCGATGCCCACGGCCTTGCGGGTGTCGTCCTGGGCCCACACGCCGCCGTACTGGCCGAAGGCGGTGCCGATCACGGCGACGGGCTTGCCGCCGAAGGCGCCGGCGCCGTACGGGCGGGACAGCCAGTCGATGGCGTTCTTCAGGACGGCCGGGATGGTGCCGTTGTACTCGGGGGAGAAGAACAGGAAGGCGTCGGCGGCCTGCGCGGCCTCACGCAGCTTGACGGCGGCGGCCGGGACGCTGCCCTCCACGTCGATGTCCTCGTTGTAGAACGGGACGTCGGCCAGGCCCTCGAACAGCTCGACCTCGGCGCCCTCCGGCGCGAGCTTCACGGCCGCCTCGGCGAGCTGGCGGTTGTGCGAACCGGCGCGAAGGCTGCCGACGAGCGCGAGGATGCGAACAGACATGGCTACTCCAAGGGGCTGAAACATCGCTGTCACGATCCGGACCGGGGTCCGTTTAATTTTGTATCACCCCAAACGGACCGCGGTCCAGTTTTCTTCCCGATGCTTTACGCTGTCGTCATGTCCAGCGCTCTGCCGCCCTTCCCGAAGCCTCAAGAGCCCCTCGAACCATCCCCGTTGCTGGAGATCGGCCCGGCTTCCGACGAGCCGTGCCTGCGTGCCGACGCGGCCCGCAACCGGGCCCGGCTGCTGGAGGCCGCCGCCCGGCTGATCGCCGAGCACGGGGTGGCAGGGGTCACGATGGAGGCGGTGGCGGCGGCGGCCAACGTGGGCAAGGGCACCGTCTTCCGCCGCTTCGGCGACCGCACCGGGCTGCTGATGGCCCTCCTCGACCACTCCGCCAAGCAGCTCCAGGCCGACTTCCTCGGCGGGCCCCCGCCGCTGGGCCCCGGCTCACCGCCCCTGGAGCGGCTGCGGGCGTTCGGCGTGGCGGTGCTGTACCGCACGGCCGAGCAACTGGATCTGCAGCTGGCCGCCCAGCCGGAGCCGACCCGCCGGTTCGCCCACCCCGCGGCCGGGTCGCTGCGCATGCACCTCACGGTGCTGCTCCGCCAGCTCGTGCCGGACGCCGACTGCGACCTGCTCGCCCACACCCTGCTGGCCTCGCTGGACCCCGCCCTGATCCACCACCTGACCCGCCAACGCGGAATGTCCATGAAGCGCCTGGAAGCCGGCTGGCTCGACCTGGTGGCCCGGGTGACCCGCACCGAACCGCCGCGCTGAGACGGGCCGGAGCCGGACGCCCGGTCACGCCTGCTCGCCCGTGAACATGTCCACCAGTCCCTGCGGCGCGTCCGTGCGGAACAGCAGGGCCTGGCTGTGGGCGGAGTCCCGCGCGGAGGCCTCCGCGCGCGGGAACATCCGGGTCTCGTAGGCGGTCAGCGCGGCCTCGGTGTCGCCGGGGTGCGCGGCCAGGGCGAGGCCCAGTTCGGCGCCGTCGATCATGGCCAGGTTGGCGCCCTCGCCGGCGAACGGCGACATCAGGTGGGCGGCGTCGCCGAGGAGGGTGACCCCGGGCACCCGGTCCCAGCGGTGGCCGACCGGCAGGGCGTGGATCCGGCGGGGGACCAGGGCCCCGTCGGCGTCCGCGACCAGCGCCCGCAGGCTCTCGTCCCAGCCGTCGAACTCCTTCAGCACGGCCGTCCTCGCCGCCTCGGTGTCGCTGAAGTCGATGCCGTCCAGCCAGCCCTCGGGGGCCGTCACGGCGACGTACACATGCAGGCTGCCGTCCGGCTCGCGGTGGGCGAGGAAGCCGCGGCCCGGGCCGAGCGCGAAGAGCATGCCACCGCCCACCACCCGCGCGCTCACCGGGTGCCGCACATCCGCCTCGAGCAGGTCCGCCTCCACGAACGACACGCCCGTGTACGCGGGCCGGGCCGCGGAGACCAGCGGGCGCACCCGCGACCAGGCGCCGTCCGCGCCGACCAGCACATCGGTGGTGAACGCGGAGCCGTCGGCGAGCGTCACCCGGTGCCGGCCGCCGTCCAGCGGGCGCGCGTCGGTGACCTTGGAGCCCCAGCGGACCGTGCCCGTGGGCAGCGAGCCCAGCAGCAGGTCGCGCAGCTCGCCCCGGTCTGTCTCGGGCCGCCCGCCGGTGCCGTCGTCGGGCTGCTCCAGCCGGACGGTGCCGTGCTGGTCGAGGACGCGCGTGGCCTGGCCGCCGGCGTGGACCCGGGCCAGGAACTCCTCGTGCAGCCCGGCGGCCCGCAGCGCCTCCTGGCCGGAGTCGTCGTGGATGTCGAGCATGCCGCCCTGGGTGCGGGCGTCCGGTGAGGCGTCCAGGTCGAACAGCGCGGCCTCGATGCCGTGCACGTGCAGCACCCGGGCGAGCGTGAGCCCGCCGAGGCCGGCGCCGACGACGGCGACGGGGTGGTGGGGGAGGGGAGCGGGGTTCATGGGGCCTCCTGGCCTTCGCGGGGGGTGCCGGTCGGCACGGCGGTCCGCTCGATGCCGTTGATCAGGGTCTGGAAGGCCCAGGACAGGCGGGCCCCGGGGGTGCCGGACAGCAGCGCCTCGGCACGGGCGGCGATGTGCGGATGCGTGGCGGCGGGTGCCTCGCGCAGGGCCCGGGCCAGCGCCGGCAGGTCCTGCGCGGAGTCCTCCCCGGCGTGCTCGGCGGCGGTCGCCGTGGCGTGCTGCAGCAGCAGGTCCACGCCCCAGGCCGCCTGGGCGGGCGGCACCCCGCCCGCGTCCAGCAGGCCGAGCAGGGTCTCGATGAGGCGCAGGTAGTGGGGGCCGCTCGGCCAGGCGGTCAGCGCCGAGCGGGCCAGGGACGGATGCTCCAGGAGCACCGCGGTGTAGGCGGTGAGCACCGCCTCCAGCCGCTCCCGCCAGCTGCCCTCGTCCGGTGCCGGGCCGACCGTGCCGAGCAGCTCGTCCAGCACGGCCGCGTGCAGTTCGTCGGTGTTGCGGACGTAGACGTAGAGCGAGGCGGGGCCGGTGTCGAGTTCCTGGGCGAGCCGTCGCATGGTCACCTTGCGGAGCCCTTCCGCCCGCAGGATGGCGACGGCGGCGGCGACGATGCCCTCCCGGGTCAGGGCGGGCTTGGCGGGGCGCTCACGCCGGGAGCGTGGGGAAGCGGTCATGGCGTCACCGTAACGAACATGTTCGCTACGAACAAGTTCGTGACGAACGTGTTCGTCACGCGGCAGGCATATGCCGAGTTTGTCGAACGATGAACCACCTCGCCCCGGCCGCTCCCGGCCCCCGCCCCTCTGCCAAGATGCGGTCTGTGATGGTGCAGATACCGAACACGCCCACGAGTGCCGACGTGGCCCGTCTCGCCGGCGTCTCGCGCGCGACCGTCTCCTACGTCCTCAACAACACCAGCGCCGTACGGATCAGCGACGCCACCCGCCGACGCGTGCACGAGGCCGCCCGGGAACTGGGGTACGTCCCCCACGCCGCCGCCCGCAGCCTGCGCGCCGGACACAGCCGCATGGTCCTCATGCCCGCCCCGGCCATCCCGGTGGGCCCGCTCTACAGCGGGTTCCTCAACGAACTCCAGTGGGCGCTCGGCCGGCTCGACTACACCGTCGTCCAGTACGGCAGCGTCGGCCTCCAGGGCGACGAAGCCGCCCGCGCCTGGGCCGAGTTGCGGCCCGTCGCCGTCCTGGTGCCCGGCACCGGCCTCGGCCCGCAGGGCGTCGCCCTCCTCAAGCGCTCCGGCGCCCGGGCCGTCGTCACCCTCGGCCCCGCCCGCGTCGACGGAGCGCACGCCCTGCTGATGGACCACGACGCCGTCGGCCACTGCGCGGGCGCCCACCTGTACGAGCGGGGCCGGCGCCGGATCGGCGTCGTCATGCCCGAGGAGTCGGGACTCGACGCCTACGCGCGACCCCGCCTCGCCGGCGTACGCGCGGCGCTGCGCGACACGGACGCCGAGGTGACGGAGCTGCCGCTCGCCTACACCGAGGAGTCAGCCGCCGAACTCGCCGCCCACTGGCCCCGGTCGGGCCTGGACGGGGTGTTCGCCTACAACGACGAGTACGCCATGCTGCTGATGCGCGCCCTGCAGGACGAGGGCGTGCGCATCCCCGAGGACGTCGCCGTGATCGGCGCCGACGACCTGATGCTGGGCCGGCTGCTGCGGCCCCGGCTCAGTACCGTCCACATCGACCTGCCCTCGGGCCGCGACCTCGCCGAACTGGTCGACCGCGCGGTACGCGACCCCGGCGGCGAGCCCGAGGTGCATACCGTGCTGGGGGCCTCGGCGATCCGGCGCGAGTCCAGCTGACCCGGCACCGAGGCCCGCACACGCGTTACTGCTGCGCCTGGCCCTGCTGGGCGGCGATGCTCTTGCGGACCTCGTCCATGTCGAGGTCGCGGGCCTGACCGATGAGGTCCTTCAGCACCGGCGCGGGCAGCGCACCCGGCTGGGCGAAGACCGCCACCTGGTCGCGGATGATCATCAGCGTCGGGATCGACTGGATCTCGAAGGCCGCGGCCAGCTCCGGCTGCGCCTCGGTGTCCACCTTGCCGAACACCAGATCGGGATTGTCCGCCGCGGCCTTCTCGTAGACGGGCGCGAACTGCCGGCACGGAGGGCACCACTCCGCCCAGAAGTCGATGAGGACGAACTCGTTCTCGCTGACCGTCTGGTCGAAATTCTCCTTGGTCAGCTCCACGGTGCTGCTCATGGCGTGATTCCCACTTCCTGGTGTAGGGGGTGTGCCGACGGCGGAAACACGGTCGCCGGGCCGCCTATTCCACCCGTGCACGCCTGTGTTCCGCGCGCGTACCCGTGTGGCCACGGCGCACACCACCCACCAGACTGACCCCATGACGGAAACGGAATCCATCGCGTACGACGTCGTGGTGATCGGGGGCGGTCCCGTCGGGGAGAACGTCGCCGACCGCACCCGCGCGGCCGGACTGACCACCGCCCTCGTGGAGAACGAACTGCTCGGCGGCGAGTGCTCGTACTGGGCCTGCATGCCCAGCAAGGCGCTGCTCAGGCCGGTCATCGCGCAGGCCGACGCCCGCCGGCTGCCCGGCCTCGCCCAGGCGGTCCAGGGCCCGCTCGACACCCCGGCCGTCCTGGCCCGCCGGGACGAGTACACCTCGCACTGGAAGGACGGGGGCCAGGTCGCCTGGCTGAACGGCACCGGCACCGACTTCTACCGCGGCCACGGCCGCCTCGCCGGCCCCCGCACGGTCACCGTCACCGGACCCGACGGCACGGTCACCACCCTCACCGCCCGGCACGCCGTCGCCGTCTCCACCGGCACCCGCGCCCAGCTGCCCGACCTGCCCGGCCTCACCGACGTGCGGCCCTGGACCAGCCGCGAGGCCACCAGCGCCAAGTCCGCCCCCGGCCGGCTGATCGTCGTGGGCGGCGGTGTCGTCGCCACCGAGATGGCCACCGCCTGGCAGGCGCTCGGCTCCCGGGTCACCCTGCTGGTGCGCGGCAAGGGCCTGCTGAACCGCATGGAGCCGTTCGCCGGGGAACTCGTCGCCGAGGCCCTCACCGAGGCGGGCGCCGACATCCGCACCGGCACCTCCGTGGAGTCCGTCAGCCGCGAGAACGGCACGGTCGTGGCCGTCACCTCCGCCGGCGACCGGATCGAGGCCGACGAGATCCTCTTCGCCACCGGCCGCGTCCCGCACACCGACGACCTCGGCCTGGAGACCGTCGGCCTGGAACCGGGCTCCTGGCTCGACGTCGACGACAGCCTCCGCGTCACCGGCACCGAGTGGCTGTACGCGGTCGGCGACGTCAACCACCGCGCCCTCCTCACCCACCAGGGCAAGTACCAGGCCCGCATCGCCGGCGCCGCGATCGCCGCCCGCGCCACCGGCGGCACCTTCGCGGAGGAGCCGTGGAGCGCCCACGCCGCCACCGCCGACCACCACGCCGTACCCCAGGTCGTCTTCACCGACCCGGAGGCCGCCGCGGTCGGACTCTCCCTCGCCGAGGCGGAACAGGCCGGCCACCGGGTCCGCGCCGTCGACGTGGAGTTCTCCTCCGTCGCGGGCGCCGGCCTGTACGGCGACGGCTACAAGGGCCGCGCCCGCATGGTCGTGGACCTGGAGGAGGAGATCCTGCGCGGCGTCACCTTCGTCGGCCCCGGCGTCGGCGAACTCATCCACTCGGCCACCATCGCGGTCGCGGGCCGCGTCCCGGTCGGCCGACTGTGGCACGCGGTCCCGTCCTACCCGACGCTGAGCGAGGTGTGGCTGCGGCTGCTGGAGGCCTACCGGGACAACTGAAGCCCTCCTTGGGGCAGTTCGAATTCACGGCAGGTCGAAGCCGAGGGCCTCGGCCGCCGCCCGGGGTGCCGGTTCGGCCCACAGGGCCGCCACCGCCTCGTTGGTCGACAGGGAGCGCAGCTCCGCGCGGTCCAGGTACAGCGTGCCGTCGAGGTGGTCCGTCTCGTGCTGCACGATCCGGGCCGGCCAGCCGGTGAACACCTCGTCCACGGCGCGGCCGTGCTCGTCCTCGCCGCGCAGCCGCACCTCGGCGTGCCGGGCCACCACCGCCTGCCAGCCCGGCACGCTCAGGCAGCCCTCGAAGAACGCGGCCCGGGCGGCGCCGACCGGCTCGTACACCGGGTTGACCAGCACCCGGAACGGCTGCGGGACACGGCCCCGGACCACCGCGACCTCCTCCGGCACCGGCGCCGGGTCCTCGATGACCGCGATCCGCAGGGGGATCCCGACCTGCGGAGCGGCCAGGCCCACGCCGGGTGCCGCGTGCATGGTGTCGCGCAGAGCCTCGACGAACCGGGCCAGCAGCGCGGGGCCGAGCTGGCCGTCGTACGGCTCGGTGGGGCGCCGCAGCACCGGCCGGCCGGCCGCGACGATGGGCAAGGGGCCGCCGGCGGCGAGGAGTTCCTCGACCCGCTCGGCGAGCGGTGCGTGATCACGGGGAGGTGCCATCGCGTCAGGATGCCATGCCCGCCCCTCCTCCTGTGGCACAGCTCACCAACACCCCGGGGAACCCGGCGCCTTACCGGGCCGACTACTGGAGCGCCCTCGCCTCCCTGCCGATGGCCCGTCCCTCGGCACCGAGCCCCCGGAGAAGCCCGCCGATGACCACCGCTCCCTCGACCACCCCGGCCGAGGCGTCCCGCCCCGCCGCCCGCAGCCGCTGGGCACCCCTGCGCCCCCTCGTGCTGCGCCTGCACTTCTACGCCGGCCTGCTCGTCGCGCCCTTCCTGCTGGTCGCCGCCGCCACCGGCCTGCTGTACGCGGGCTCCTTCCAGGCCGAGAAGCTCGTGTACGACCATGAGCTGACCGTTCCGGTCGGCGAGCACGAGCTGCCCGTCTCCGCCCAGGTGGCCGCCGCCCGCAAGGCCCACCCCGAGGGCACGGTCACGGCCGTACGCCCCTCACCCGAGGCCGGCGCCACCACCAGGGTGCTGCTCTCCGGCGTCAGGGGCGTCGACCCCGGCCACACCCTCGCCGTGTTCGTGGACCCGTACACCGGCACCGTCCGCGGCGCGCTCGAACAGTACGGCGCGACCGGCGCGCTGCCCCTGCGCACCTGGATCGACGGACTCCACCGCGATCTGCACCTGGGCGAGACCGGCCGGCTCTACAGCGAGCTGGCCGCCAGCTGGCTGTGGGTGATCGCGGGCGGCGGCCTCGTGCTGTGGTTCTCCCGGCGCCGCGCCCTGCGCAGGGTGCGCGGCACCAGCGGCCGGCGCCGCACCCTCGGCCTGCACGGCACGGTCGGCGCCTGGACGGCCGCCGGGTTCCTGTTCCTGTCCGCGACCGGCCTGACCTGGTCGGCGTACGCCGGCGCGAACATCGACGAGCTGCGTACCTCGATCGGCCAGGCCACCCCGTCCGTCTCGGCGGCCGTGGCCGGCGGCGAGCACGCGGGCCACGGCACGGCGGCGTCCGCCGGCGGCACGGCCGAGCACGGCGTGGGCCTGGACCAGGTGCTCGCCGCGGCCCGCGCGAAGGGGCTCGGCGATCCGGTCGAGATCGTGCCGCCCACGGACGCGGACAGCGCCTACGTCGTCAAGCAGATCCAGCGCAGCTGGCCCGAGAAGCAGGACACCGTCGCCGTCGACCCGGCCACCGGACAGGTCACCGACGAACTGCGGTTCGCCGACTACCCGGTGCTCGCCAAGCTCACCCGCTGGGGCATCGACCTGCACACCGGCTCCCTCTTCGGACTCGTCAACCAGATCGCCCTCGCGCTGCTCGCACTCGCCCTGATCCTGCTCGTCGTGTGGGGCTACCGCCTGTGGTGGCAGCGCGGCCGGGGCTCGGCCTTCGGCCGGCCGATCCCGCGCGGGGCCTGGGCGGAGGTGCCGCCGTACCTCCTCGTACCCGCCCTCGCGGCCGTCGCCGTGCTCGGCTGGTTCGTGCCGCTGCTCGGCATCCCGCTGGCCGGCTTCCTCGCCGTCGACATCGTCCTCGGCGAGATCGCACACCGGCGCGGGCGCCGCAGGTACGGGAGTGTCAGTGGCGTGAAGTAGCGTGGAACGGCGGGTGAGCGAGTGAGGGAAGACGGGGGAGGGAACCGGAGATGACACCTCGGACGGCACCGGAAGGCGGCCGGGCCCGGCGGCGCGGCCAGGGCGAACTGGAGGGCCAGGTCCTCGGCGCGCTGCGCGAGGCGGAGGGGCCGGTCACCGCGGCCTGGGTGCAGCAGCGCCTCGGCGGCGACCTCGCCTACACCACGGTCGTCACCATCCTGACCCGGCTGCTCGCCAAGGACGTCGTCGCCCGCGAACGGCACGGCCGCTCCTTCGTGTGGACGCCGACGGCCGACGTGGCCCGGCTGGCCGCGCTGCGCATGCGCCGCCTGCTCGACGGGGAACGGGACCGCGAGGCGGTCCTCGCCAGCTTCGTCACCGCCCTGCCGCCCGGCGACGAACAGGTGCTGCGGGCCCTGCTCGACATCCCGGGTCCGGACGCCGGCGGTCCGGAGGACTGACCGCTCATGGGGGTCTTCGTCTTCCTGCCGCTGGTGCTGCCGTTGACCGCGTGGCCGGTCGCCCGGCTCGCCGAGACCCGGCTGCACCCGCGCACCGCCACCCGGCTGCTGACCGCGGTCGCCGTCGTCATGGCCGTGTGCAGCACGCTGTGCCTGGCCCTGCTCATGGTGGTCGGCACCGCCCAGCTGCCCGGCAACCCCCTGCCGGACGGCTGGTCCGACCCCGAGGTGCGGGCCGCCGTCCCGCACGACGAGGTGGCCGGCCGGGCCGCCATACCCGCGCTCGCCCTGGTCACGGCCGCCTGCGCCCGCACCCTGTGGCGGCACCGCCGGGTCACCCGCCGCGCCCGCCGGGCACTGGCCGGCGTACCGGGGCGCACGGTCGCGGTCCTGCCGGACCGCACGCCGTACGCGTACGCCCTCCCCGGCGGCCGGGGCCGGATCGTCGTCACCACGGCGCTGCTGGCCGGGCTCGCGCCCGCCGAGCGGCGCGCCCTGTTCGCCCACGAGCGCGCCCACCTGACCGCCCGTCACCACCGCCACCTGCTCGCCGCGCACCTGGCGGCCCGCGCCAACCCGTTCCTGAGACCGCTGCGCACCGCCGTCGTCTACACCGCCGAGCGGTGGGCGGACGAGGAGGCGGCCCGCGCGGTCGGCGACCGGCGCACGGTCGCCCGCGCCATCGGCAAGGCGGCCCTGCTGTCGCCCGGCACTCCGGCGCCCACCCTGGCCGCGCTGGCGGCGACCGGTCCCGTGCCGCGCCGGGTGGCCGCACTGCTGGCCCCCGCCCCGGCGGTCCGCACCTGGCCGTCGGCGTTCACCTCGGTCGGTCTGGCCGCCTGGGGCGCCGCCGTGGGCGCGCTGGTCTCCGCGATGTCCTCGGCGAACTCCGCCGTGACCCTGTTCCTGATCCTGCACGCGGCGACCCCGCTGTGATCCGTACGGCGTCCCCGGCCGGGGACAGCCCGAGGGCCCGGCCCTCTCGGGGACCGGGCCGGGCGGCCGGGTGAGGCGCGCTCACTCCTGCGGGAAGTCGCCCGCGAGCGCCGAGGCGATCCGCAGGTGCCGCTCCGCCTCCTCGTGCCGGGACTGCCGTTCGAGCGTGCGGCCCAGCATCAGCCGGGCGTAGTGCTCCACCGGGTCCCGCTCCACGATGGTCCGCAGCTCGGCCTCGGCGCGGCGCAGCTGGGCCGAGTGGTAGTAGGCGCGGGCCAGCAGCAGCCGGGGTCCCGTCTGCTCCGGCACCTCCTCGACCAGCGCGGCCAGCACCCGGGCGGCGCCCGCGTAGTCCTTCGCGTCGAAGAACCGCCGCGCGCGCTCCCAGCGCTCGGCCGGGGTGCCGTGGTCGTAGTACGGGGTCTTCCCTTGCGTCTCCACTCGTGACCTCCTTCGACGGCCACAACGGAACGCGGTTGTTCAATATTCCACTACCTGCGGGTGGCTCTACGGCCGGCGGAGGGCGGTCAGTTCCGCGTCGGCCCGCTCGGTGACCAGGGCGAGCACACGGCCGGCCACCGCCCGGTCCTCCTCGGAGATGCCCGCGTACAGCCGCGCGGAGAACACCGCGGCCTCGGCGGAGGTCGTGGCGTACAGCTCCCGCCCGGCCTCGGTGACGCGCACCGCCGCCGGGCCCTCGGGGACGATCAGACCCCCGGACACCAGGCCCTCGATCGCGCGCCGCGCGTCGCCCTCGTCGGCCTTCACCGCGCTGACGACGCCGTCCGCCAGCTCGGCCCGCTCGACCGGCCCGCCCGCGACGGCCGTCAGCCGCAGGGCGATGGACTGCAGGTAGTCGATGCCGTGCGGGGTGAGGACGTGCTCCAGGACGGCGCGGGATGCGTAGTGGGCGAGGGCTATGGTGCGGCCGTCGGCGCGGGGTGCGGTGGTGGTCATGACTGCTCCGTCTCGTGATCGGTGGTGCCGAACGGGTCAAGCGGTGCGTCGAGCAGGGTCGCCAGGTCCCGGGTGAACTCCTGGGCGCGCGTGCTGTCGGGGCCGCCGAGCGGGGCCAGCAGCTGGCGCAGCAGTCCCTGGACCACGTCGATCGCCTTGCGGGTGGTCTCGCGGCCCTGCTCGGTGAGCGCGAGCTGCACCGCGCGCGGGTCGTCCGGGTCCCGGGTGCGCTCGATGAGCCCGGCAGACTCCAGGCAGCGGGCCAGCTTGGAGACGTACAGCGCCTCCAGGCCGGTGTGGTCGGCGAGGCGGCGCTGGCTGGGGCGCAGCCCGGTGCGCTGCATGCCGTGCAGCGAGGCCACCAGCGCGTACTGCGCGTGGGTGAGGCCCAGCGGAGCCACCGCCCGGTCCACGGCGACGCGCCACTTCATCGACAGCCGCCACACCAGGAATCCGGGCGTGGCTCCTTCGGAAACCCTGCTCATGAGAAATAGAGTACATGGCTACTATGTCCATGGCTACTAAGTCCGTGGCTACTAAGTCCGTGGCTACGAAACCGGTCGCACCGCGGGCTTCCCGGTCCCGCGCCGCTCCGGACGCCAGGTCGCCACGAGCGCCGCCGCGAGCAGGAGTTCCGCGAGGTCACCGCCGTAGTACATGATCTCCGCGCCGCCCTGGACCTCGGGGACGGGAGCGTGGACGTCCACCCAGAACCCGCCGTACATCAGCTGCGCCACGACCGCGTGCACGGCGATGGCGCACCCCAGGCAGACCAGCCGGGCGCGCACCCCCGGACGGGCCGGGGCGGGATCGGGCCCGGCGACGGAGTGCGCGAACAGGCACCCCGACAGCAGGAAGTGCGCGTGCAGCAGCCAGTGTCCGGCCGGGTGGGCCGTCGCCGTGTCGTAGAGCGGGGTGAAATACACGGCCGGAAGCGTGCCCGTGGACAGCGGCAGCGCCACGGCCGGGTGCGCGAGCAGGCGGGCCGGGCCGCTGTGCAGGAGCCCGGTGAGCCGGCGGGCGCGGGGCGCGGGCAGGGTCCGCAGCAGGAGGGTGGCCGGGGCGCCGAGCACCAGCGCGAGCGGGGCGTACATGCCGATCAGCAGGTGTTGGGTCATGTGGCCGCGGAAGTCACGGTGGGCGAAGGGGGCGAGGGGCGGCAGCAGCGCCACCGCCAGCAGGATCACACCGAGACCGAAACCGGCGGTGCGCCAGGGGCTCCAGGGCCGCGCCGGATTCCGGCGGCTCGCCCGGCGGGCCAGCAGCAGATAGCCGCCCGCGCACACCAGCAGGGCCAGCGCCGGCAGCAGCACCCCCACGGCACCGCCGCCCTCCTGGTGGTGGACAGGGGGCACGTGGTGGCCCATCAGGCGACGCGTCCGTCTCGTCCGGCGCCGGCGGCCGCGGGGTCGAAGGACCGCCCGCCGCGCTGCAACAGCCATCCCCCGGCCAGCAGCAGGGCGCCGAGGATCAGGAAGGCGACGTCCCACCACATCTGGTGCGGGCCGCTGTGGACGTGGTGGATGCCCAGAACGTGGTGGTCCAGCACGCCCTCCACGAGGTTGAACAGCCCCCAGCCGGCCAGGATCCAGCCCCACAGCACCCGGGAGGCCCACACCCGCCGCCGGCCGGTGGCCACCCGGGCGTACAGGACGGCGAGTCCGCCGAGGACGGCGAGCCAGCACACCGTGTGGAAGACGCCGTCCCACAGGGTGTTCATCTGCAGCCCGGAGACGGTGTGGGGGTCGTAGTACCGCACGCCGATACGGTCGTGGTCGGTGCTGCTGAGCATGTGGTGCCAGCGCAGGAGCTGGTGCAGCAGGATCCCGTCGAGAAATCCGCCGAGCCCCACCCCCAGCAGGAGCCCGGGCAGTTGCAGACTTGCGGGCGCGGTTGCGGTTCTGGTCTCGCGCACGGTGGTTGCCATCGTTCCTCGTCTCGGTCGATTCCTCGGTCGATGGATCACGGCAGCGGCTGCCCTACGACAGCTACCAGGTCCCCGGATCCCTCGCTGCGACACGCTCGGCCATGTGTGCGGGAAGGGCGCGACGTGGCTTGTTCCGGGGCCGGTGAGCTGCGCATCCGCCTCTTGTACCGGCGAAAGGTTGATAAGCCATAACTTGCACGGTTTGGCCAGCGTTTCACCGGATGCGGGTGAGTGCCCGCGACCGTATGTGGAAGGACAGGGAACCGATGAAACGGGTTACCCGAAACAGTGTGATCGCAGTCGCCGCCGCCTCCGGTGCGATGGCAGTGGCGGGGCCGGTGCACGCCGACTCCGCCGCGGAAGGCACCGCGGCCGGCTCGCCCGGGCTGATCTCCGGCAACGGCATCCAGCTGCCGGTGCACCTCCCGGTGAACGTGTGCGGGAACACCGTGAACGTGGCCGGACTGCTCAACCCCGCGATGGGCAACCGCTGCGCCAACACAGGCGGCCACGCCGCCGGTAAGGAGAAGCCCGCGGCGCCGGGCGGGGCCACGGCCCAGTCCAGCACACAGAACTCCCCGGGCGTCATCTCCGGCAACGGCATCCAGCTCCCGGTCGATCTGCCGGTGAACGTCAGCGGCAACACCGTGAACGTCGTGGGCATCGGCAATCCCGTCTTCGGCAACACGTCCGTGAACGGGTCGGGCGACCACCCCGAGCAGCCCGGCCGCACCACCCCGCCCGCACCCAAGCCGCCGACCCGGGTCACTCCGCCGGTGCACTCCGAGCCTCCGAGCCGGCCTCGGCCGCACCACCCTCCCAAGGTGCACACGCTGCCCAAGCCGGCCCCTGTCGTCGTGCCGCAGCCGACCGGCACCCTCGCGCACACCGGAACGGACAGCGCCTGGGTGGCCGCCGCCGCGAGCCTCGCGTCGCTGATCGGCGGCACGGTGCTGCACCGGCGCTTCCGGTCCCGGGTGTCCAGCCGGGAGGGGTGAGTCACGGGGCGGGCGGCGCGGCCCGGCCCTGACCGGGCCGGCCGCGCGCCCGTCCAGCGGAGCGGCCGCCGCCTGTGGTCACCCCGGGCAGCGGCCGCTTCGTACGGCAGGGCCGCGGGTCACCACCCGGTGAACAGCAGATGGTTCAGCAGAAGCGCGAGCACCGCCTGCGCGGCCAGCCAGGCCCGCGGTCGCGGCAGCAGCGCGCCTGCCGGGAGCAGCCACATCGCGAACGGCAGCCAGATCCGCTCCGTCTCCGCCTTGCTCATCCCGGACAGATCCGCAACCAGTACGGCGACGAGGGCTGCCGCCACGAGGAGAGCGAGCCGGGCCTCGGCCTTGGCGGGGTGGTCGTCGGTCGGGGCGGGGCGGTTCGTGGGGCGGCCCTTGGCCGGGGTGAGCAGGTTCTCCGTCGGGGCGGGCCGTTCCTCCGCCATGGTGAGCCGGGCCTCGGTCCCGGGCGCCCTGCGCCGGCGGGCGAGCGCCGTGCCGGTCCGCCGTAGCCCCGCCGCCGTGGCCACGCCGGTGATCAGGGCCGTGCAGGCCAGGTTGGCCCAGACCCAGTAGCCGTAGGGGCGGGTGCCGCCGACACCCTGGTAGTAGCGCGTGACCAGGAGCCGGTACCCGTCCGCCCAGTCGAAGCCGGCGAGCGTGAACGTCAGCGGGACGACCGCCGCACCGGCCAGCAGGAGGAGCAGGAGCGACGGGCGCTCGCGGATCCCGCGCCGTCCCGCCACCAGCACCGCCGCCCCGATCAGCGCGACGAGCGTGAGGCCGTAGGAGAGATAGCAGGTCAGGCCGTACAGCAGCCCGCCGGCCGCCGCCCACGCCATGGACCGTCCGGTGACCGCGAGGGACAGCAGGGCCACGGACCAGGCGGCGACCGCCGCGAAGTACCCGTCGGCCGAGGCGCCCACCCACACCGCGGCCGGGGCCATGACCAGGAACGGCGCCGCCCGCCGGGCCGGCTGCTCGCCGGCCAGGGCCCGTACCGTCACCAGCACCGCCACGCAGGCGGTCGCGCCGACGGTGATGCACCAGGCGCCGGCCCAGCCGCCGCCGTGCAGGCCGATCCGGTCCAGGACGACGAAGGTGAGGGTGGCCGCGGGCGGATGCCCGGCGATGTGGGCCGGCCACGGGTCCGGGGAGCCGCTCACGATGTGGTGGGTGAAGTCGCGCAGCGCTGCGGGGATGTCGTGGAAGCGCCCGATGACCGTGAGGTACTCGTTGCGGGTGGTGAGCCGCCCGGCCACGCCCCGCTGCCAGCCGTCGACCAGCGCCAGCGACCACGTCCAGGCCAGTGCCGCCGCCCAGGCCGTGAGGAGCAGCCGCCGCCACGGCAGCCGGGCGGCGACCGACGGCCCGTAGGCCACCACGCCGCCCGCCACCAGCGCCGCGGCCGGCGTGCCCGGGCCCAGGTGCGGGTCCCAGTCGGCGAACAGCGGCGGCCAGTGGACGAACAGGGTGCGGCGGGTGTCCTGGATGTGCCGGCCGACGAGCACGGCGACGAGGACGAGCAGGGTGGCGGCGGCAGCGGCAGCGAGGTCGGCGCGCAGGCCGGCGTACCGGTCGCGGAGGGGAGCCTGGGTCACACCGGAACGCTAGGGCGGCGACCGGGGGAACGGGTGGACCGGTGGCCGGACGTCAGCGTTTCGTCATGGGTCGTGGACCCGGTCCGGGCGTTCTTCCGGCCTACCGTCGGAGCATGCGAGACGACCACCCACGGCTTCCCAGCTCACCCGGTTTCTGGCGCAGCCCGCTGCGCGGCCCCTGGTTCACCTCGGTGCTCGGTGTGGTGCTGCTCGCCGGCATCACCGTGCTGTTCGTGACCGGCCTGGTGTCGTACGCGGCCTACAACCCGGACCTGTCCCCGGTGAACGACCAGACCCCGGACAAGGGACTCCTGGGCTTCTACCTCTTCGACTGGCCGACGGGGCCGGTGTGGCTGTACCGGTTCACCCAGGGCGTCCACGTCACCCTCGGCATCGTCCTGATCCCGGTGCTGCTGGCCAAGCTGTGGTCGGTGGTGCCGAGGCTGTTCGCCCTGCCCCCGGCCCGCTCCCTCGCGCACGCGCTGGAGCGGATCTCGCTGCTGCTGCTCGTCGGGGGCGGGCTGTTCGAGTTCACGACCGGTGTGCTCAACGTCCAGCTGGACTACGTCTTCCCGGGCTCCTTCTACCCCCTGCACTTCTACGGCGCGTGGGTGTTCTTCGCCGCGTTCGTGGCGCACGCCGTGCTGAAGGCGCCGACGGCGCTGCGGAACCTGCGGCGGCGCGGGCGCGAGGAGGGCGACCTGGTCACCCCGAGCCCCGCCGCGCCCACCGTCTCCCGGCGCGGGGCGCTGGCACTGGTCGGCGGCGGCTCGCTGCTGCTGTTCCTGACCACGGTGGGGCAGAGCCTGGGCGGCCCGTTCCGCCGTACGGCCCTGCTCGCGCCGCACGGCGGGGCCGATCCCGGCGGCGGCCCGAACGGGTTCCAGATCAACAAGACGGCCGGGTACGCCGGGATCACCCCGGCCGACACGCACCAGGACGCCTGGCGGCTCGTCGTCACCGGACGCACCGGAACCGTGCGCCTCAGCCGCGCCGAACTGCTCCGCATGCCGCTGCACAGCTCGTCGTTGCCGATCGCCTGTGTCGAGGGCTGGTCCACGGCCGACCAGTGGTGGCGCGGAGTGCGGCTGCGCGACCTCGCGGCGCTCGTCGGCCACGACGGCGACCCGCCGGACGTGTTCGTGGAGTCGCTCCAGCGGCACGGCGCCTTCCGCCGCGCGGCCCTGCGCGCCAACCAGGTCGCCGACCCGCGCTCCCTGCTCGCCCTGTACGTCAACGGCGAGACCCTGTCCCCCGACCACGGCTACCCGGCGCGGATCATCGTGCCCGCCGCGCCCGGTGTGCTCAACACCAAGTGGGTGGCCCGGCTGACCTTCGGAGACCTGTGATGCGTCCGCGCCCGCCGCTCGGCAATCCCTTCCAGATCCTGCTGTTGGCCTGCTCGTTCGCGCTCGCCGGCTATGCCGGGGTGCGGCTGCTCGCGGGCGACTGGCGGGCCGTCGCCCTGTGGCTGGTGGGGGCGGCCCTGCTGCACGACCTCGTGCTGCTGCCGCTGTACACGCTCGCGGACCGGGCGGTCGTGCGCGGGCTCGGCGCCGCCGGGCGCCGGGAGCGGACGATGTACGTCCGCGTCCCGGCCGCCCTGTCCGGGCTGCTCCTGCTGGTGTGGTTCCCGCTGGTCAGCGGGATGGTCGACCGGCGCTACCGGTCCGCCACCGGGCTGTCGACGGACGGCTTCCTCGCCCGCTGGCTGCTGATCAGCGCGGTGCTCTTCGGCGGCTCCGCGCTGCTGCTCCTGCTGCGGTTGCGCAGGGCGACGAAACGGCGCCCGCCGGCCGTCCACTGACCGACGGGCCGCCAGCCCGCCCGGCCCGCGTACCGCAGCAGGGCCGGGGTACCGAGCCGCGCCCACGGGAAGACCCCGCCGCCCGCCGCGCCGCCGGTGGCGCGGCGGTCTGTCCGGCCGTCGGTGGCGCGGCTGCTCGTCCGGCCGTCGGTGCCGCCGCCCGCCCCGCCGTCGGTGTCGCCGCTGTCCGGCCCGCCCTCGGCGCCGCCACCCGTCCCGCCCTCGGGACCGGCGACGACCTGTACCTCGGACCGCTCGTCGACGTCCACCGCGGCCGTCTCGGCGATCAGCAGACCGCCGGGGCGCAGCAGCCGGGCCACCCGGTCCAGCAGGGCGCGCGGATCGCCGCCGATGCCGATGTTGCCGTCCATGAGCAGCACCGTGCCCCAGCGTCCCTCGCCGGGCAGCGGCTCGAACACCGAGCGCCGCAGCGCCTGGCCGCCGGTACGCACGGTGTGGTCGACGGCGGCCTCGCTGACGTCGATCCCGAGAACGGTACGGCCCCGCGCGGCGAGTTCCGCCACCAGCCGCCCCGGCCCGCAGCCGACGTCGAGGACGGCACCCTCGCACCGGTCCAGCACCGCCCGGTCCACCGGGTCCGCCCGCGCGCACCACCGCTCGACCTCCAGCGGCAGCAGCCAGCCGTCGCTGCGGCGCAGGAACAGCGGGCCGCGCCCGGTGCGCAGCGCGGCGGCGTAGGGATCGGCCCCGGCCCAGGCGACGGCCGCGCGTGTGCTCACCGCCCGGTCCCGGATCCGGTGCGTGCGGTGCACCGGGCCAGCCGGGCGGCGAACCGGCCGTGCGGCGCCAGGGCGGCGACCGCGGCCGCGTCGGCGGCGGTGTCCACATCCCGCAGCCGGGGCAGATCACGCACCCGCAGCCCGGCGGCCACCAGCCGCCCCCGCTGGACGGCACCCGTCCGCCGCGTCGACATGGGCACGCCCCGCAGCAGCGCCGGATCGGGCTCGGCCAGCCCCAGCGCCCAGAAACCGCCGTCCTCCGCCGGCCCGAAACACGCGTCGTACCCGGCGAAGTCCACGGTGAGCAGCTCCGGGGTCACCTGCGGGGTGTCCATGCCGATGAGCAGGGCGGGACCCTCGCACCCGGCGAACGCGTCGGCGAGCCGTACGTCCAGACCGCCCGGGCACTGCGGTACGACGTCGAAACCGGGCGGCAGCCAGGGGCCGGGAGCCCCGTCCAGCACCAGGACGCGCCGGGTGGCCGGAGCCGCCGCCACCGCGCGCAGGGTGTCGGCGAGCGCCGCCTCCGCGAGCGCGGCCGCCTCCGCCGGGCTGAACGGCGGGGTGAGCCGCGTCTTGACCCGGCCCGGCAGCGGTTCCTTGGCGATGACGAGCAGCGTGGTCACGGTGCCGCCCTTCCGCCGGCCGGGGGCTCGGCCAGCACCCGGCTCATGTCGCGCACCGCCTGCCAGGTGCCCCGCCAGGTGCCCGTCACCTTGGAGGCACCGGAGCGCGGCAGGTACGGCACATCGCGCTCGGCGATCCGCCAGCCCGCGTCGGCCGCGCGCACCACCATCTGCAGCGGATAGCCGCTGCGGCGGTCGCTGAGACCGAGCGCGAGCAGCGGCTCCCGGCGGGCGGCGCGCAGCGGGCCGAGGTCGTGCAGCCGCAGTCCGGTACGGCGGCGCAGCAGCCGCGCGAGCGCGAAGTTGCCGGCCCGGGCGTGCGCGGGCCAGGAACCCCGGCCCCGCGCCCGCCGCCGCCCCAGGACCAGGTCGGCCCGGCCGTCGAGGACGTCCTGGACGAAGGGCACCAGGTGGCCCGGGTCGAGGGAGGCGTCGCAGTCGCAGAAGCAGACGACGTCGGCGGTGGCGGCGGTCAGCCCGGCGTGGCAGGCGGCACCGAAACCGCGCCGCGACTCGTGGACGACGGTCGCGCCGAGGGCCCGGGCGATGTCCGGCGAGCCGTCGGTGGAGCCGTTGTCGACCACGAGGGCGCGCCAGCCCGCCGGGATCCGGGCGAGCACCCAGGGCAGGGCCGCCGCCTCGTCCAGGCAGGGCAGCACGACGTCCACGCTCGCCGGTGATGAGGGAGATGAGGTGGTCACGCCGTTCACCCTACGAACGCGAAGCGGACATACCGGACGGGCGCTCCTTACGAAACGCGGACGTCCGGGGTGGGACCCCGCCGAGGGTGCGACACCCACGAGGGTCCGGTGCGAGTCTGAAACCATGCAACAACCGCCCCCGCCCGGAGCCATGAACGCCCCCGCCCCCGGCCCCACCACCCCGGCCCCGACGCCCGCCCCCGGCACCGCGGCCCCGGCCCCGGCGTCCGCCTCCGGCACCGCTGCCCCGGCCCCGGCGCCCGACGCTGTCGTCCAGGCACCCGCGCCCGCATCCGGTGCCGCCTCGGCCTCCGCGTTCGCATCCGGTGCCGCCGCCCCGTCTCCCGCGCCCGCTCCTGGCACCGCTGGCCCGGGCCCGGCGTCGGGCGCTGTCGCCCAGGCCCCTGCGGCCGCCCCGGCTACCGTCGCCCCGGCTTCCGCGCCCGGCGCTGTCGACCAGGCTCGCGCCCCCGCATCCGGTGCCGCCGCCCCGTCTCCCGCGCCCGCGCCCGGCACCGTCGCCCCGTCTCCCGCACCCACCCCCGCCGCCCCGGCTCCCGCGCCCGCCCCCGGCGCCGCCCGAGTCCTGGTCGTTGACGATGACGCGACCGTTGGTGAGGTCGTCGCCGGGTATCTCGGTCGTGCCGGCTATGTCGTGGACCGGGCCGACGACGGGCCCACCGCCCTGACCCGCGCCACCGCCCACTGGCCCGACCTCGTGGTGCTCGACCTGATGCTGCCCGGCATGGACGGCCTGGAGGTCTGCCGCCGGTTGCGTGCGCGGGCCTCCGTGCCGGTCGTGATGCTCACCGCCCGCGGTGACGAGGACGACCGCATCCTCGGGCTGGAGGTCGGTGCCGACGACTACGTGACCAAGCCGTTCAGCCCCCGCGAACTGGTCCTGCGGGTACAGTCGGTGCTCCGCCGCGCCCGCCCGGGCACCCTCACCGGCCCGCTGGCCGCGGCCGGCCTCACCGTCGACCCCGCCGCCCGCCGCGCCACCAAGGACGGCACGGAACTCGCCCTCACTCTCCGCGAGTTCGACCTCCTCGCCTTCTTCCTGCGGCACCCGGGCCGGGCGTACAGCCGGGAGGACCTGATGCGCGAGGTGTGGGGCTGGGACTTCGGCGACCTCTCCACCGTGACGGTCCACATCCGCCGGCTGCGCGGCAAGGTCGAGGACGACCCGGCCCGGCCGCGCCTGATCCAGACCGTGTGGGGCGTCGGCTACCGCTTCGACCCGAGCGGCCGGGACGCGGAGGACTGACATGCGCGACACCCTCCTCATCGCCCTGTACGCCTTCGCCGGGGCCGCCGCCACCGGCCTCGCGGGGGCCGCCGCGCTCCGGCTGCTGCGGCGCCGCTCGCTCACCGTGTCCCTCGCCGTCGTCGCCGCCGTCGGCGTGGGCGGCGTGCTCGCCGGCACCCTCGCGGTCGCCTGGGCGATGTTCCTGTCCCCGCACGACCTGACCGTGGTGACGACGGTCGTCGCGATGGCGGCCGTGGTCTCCCTCGCCACCGCCCTGCTGCTGGGCCGCTGGGTCGTCGCCCGCAGCCGTGAACTCGCCCTGGCGGCACGCTCCTTCGGCGAGGCCGGCGACTTCGCCGCCCCCGCGGGCCCGGCCACCGCCGAACTGGCCGAATTGAGCCGCGAGTTGGCCGCCACCAGTGCGCGACTCGCCGAATCCCGGGAGCGGGAACGCCTGCTGGAGACCTCACGCCGGGAACTCGTCGCCTGGATCTCCCACGACCTGCGCACCCCGCTCGCCGGTCTGCGCGCCATGTCGGAGGCCCTCGAGGACGGTGTCGCCGCCGACCCGGAACGCTATCTGAAGCAGATCCGCACCGAGGTGGAGCGCCTCAACGACATGGTCGGCGACCTGTTCGAACTCTCCCGCATCCACGCCGGAACCCTCCCCCTGGCACCGTCCCGGATCTCCCTCTACGACCTCGTCGGCGACGCCCTCGCGGGAGCCGACCCGCTCGCCCGAGCCCACGGCGTACGGCTGGTCGGCGACCGGGTGGAGCCGGTCCCGGTCGAGGTCGACGCCAAGGAGATGAGCCGCGTCCTGGGCAACCTGCTGGTCAACGCCATCCGCCGGACGCCCGCCGACGGCACGGTGGCCGTCGCCGCCGAGCGGTCGCCCGACGGCGTGGTCCTGTCCGTGACCGACGCCTGCGGCGGCATCCCCGAGGAGGACCTGCCCCGCGTCTTCGACACCGGCTGGCGCGGTACCCACGCCCGCACCCCGCCGGCCGGCGCGGGCCTGGGCCTCGCCATCGTGCGCGGCATCGTCGAGGCCCACCGGGGCCGGGCCACCGTACGCAACATCCCCGGCGGCTGCCGCTTCGAGGTCACCCTGCCCGCGGCTCCCGCACCATGAACACGTCCACCGGACCCTCGGTCTCGCGGGTGAATCCGTGCCGCTCGTACAGCCGCCGGGCCGGACCGCCCCGCAGGACGTTCAGCCGGGCCGGGACGCCGCTGCCCTGAAGGCGCGGGGCCAGGTGGAAGTGTTCCAGCCGGTGGGCGTCCTCGGCCGGGCGCAGCGGCACACAGCCGGCGGACGCGCCGCCCACCTCGAGCACCCAGGCGGGCGCCGGAGCGACCCCGTCCCGCAACTCGGCCACCGCCCCGGCGTCCGCCACCGAGGCCGGCCGAATCCCCCCGTCCGCGGTGATCGCCGGACTTGCGCGGCACGCTCCCGGCGCACTCGTTCACCCGGCGGCCGCGAACTCCCGCATCCCCTCCGCGAATCCGACCTCCGGCTTCCAGCCCAGTTCGGCCCGCAGCCGCGAGGAGTCGGCCGTGATGTGCCGTACGTCCCCCAGCCGGTACTCCCCGGTGACGACCGGCGCGGGCCCGCCGTGGGCGTCGGCCAGCGCGCGGGCCATCTCTGCGACGGTGTGCGGCTCACCGCTGCCGGTGTTGTACGCGGTCAGCACCCCCGGAGGGCAATCTGCCTCCAGCGCCACGACGTTGGCCGCGGCCACGTCCCGCACGTGCACGAAGTCCCGCCGCTGCCGCCCGTCCTCGAACACCCGCGGTGCCTCACCGCGGGCGAGCGCGGACCGGAAGAAGGAGGCGACACCGGCGTACGGGGTGTCGCGGGGCATGCGGGGCCCGTACACGTTGTGGTAGCGCAGCGACACGGCGGACCCGCCGGTCGCCCTGGCCCAGGCGGCGGCCAGATGCTCCTGGGCGAGCTTGGTCGTGGCGTACACGTTGCGCGGATCGGCCGGCGCGTCCTCGCCGACCAGCCCCGGAGCCAGTTCCGCGCCGCACACCGGGCACCTCGGCTCGAACCGCCCCGCGTCCAGATCGGCGACCGCCCGCGGCCCCGGCCGGACGACCCCGTCGCGCGGGCACACGTACCGCCCCTCCCCGTACACCACCATCGACCCGGCCAGCACCAGGTGCCGTACCCCCGCGTCGGCCATGGCGGAGAGCAGTACCGCGGTGCCCAGGTCGTTGCGGGAGACGTACTCGGCCGCGTCCCCGAACCCGACCCCGAGCCCGACCATCGCGGCCTGATGACAGACGGCGTCCACACCGGCCACGGCCCGCGCGACCGCCACCGGGTCGCGTACGTCCGCGCCCGGATCCGTCCGTACGTCGAACACCACCGCCTCGTGCCCGCGCGCCCTCAGCGCCTCGACGACATGAGACCCGATGAACCCGGCACCGCCGGTGACCAGAACCCGCATACGCCCACGCTAGGCCCGCCACGGCGGCGGAACACGAGACCGCGCCCGTACGTCACGACTCCGTAAGCCGTGCCCGGGCTCCCGCACCGTCCGCGACAGCCTCTCGGGGTCGCGGACGGCGTACGGGCCGGTGCGGGGGCCGTCGGTGATGCGCACCGCGAAGACCGTGGTCGTTAGGCTGCTGCCGTGACCGAGGGCGAGAGCACGGCAGCCGGCGAGGCCGGCACGGAGGGGACCCGGACGCGTCTGTGGGTGGAGCGGAGCCTGCGCCCCGGTGAACGGATCCGTGGTGGGGCGCGGCTGCGCGGGGGCTGGACCTCACGGATGCGGCGGCTCGACGTCGAGGGGAACGGCGAGCGGTACTCCCTCGTCCTGCGGTCGTTCGTCAAGCCGTTCTACGTCAGGCACGCGCGGGGACTGCTCACGCGGGAAGCGGACGTCCTCCGGCTGCTCGCGGACAGCAGCGTCCCGGCCGCCCGGCTGCACGCCGTCGACGCCACGGCCGAGCACTGCGAACACCCGTCCCTGCTGATGTCGTCGCTTCCCGGGACGCTCCGGCTGACGGGGGAGGGCATCGGGCGGACGACGGAACTCCTCGCCCGGCAACTCGTCGCGATACACGCGGTGTCCGTGCCGGAAGGAGCACGGCCGCGCGCCTACGAGGCGTGGACCGGCCCGGAGCGGGTGCGGCTGCCCCGGAGCCCGGGACGGCCGGACGTGTGGCGGCGTGCCGTGGACGTGATCCGCCGACCGCCCCCGGCACACCGGCCCTGCTTCCTGCACCGCGACTTCCACCCGGGGAACGTGCTGTTCTCGGGAACGGGTGCGGATCTGGCGATCACGGGTGTCGTGGACTGGGTGGAGACGTCCTGGGGCCCCGCCGACCTGGACGTGGCCCACTGCTCGACGGCGCTCGCCCTGCTGCACGGAGTGCCCGTGGGCATGAGCCTGGCGGAGCACTACGTCGCGGCCGGCGGAACACTCGCCGAGGAGCCGGCCGGCCACCTGTACTGGCGGATCCTCGACGCGCTGGCCTTCGCTCCGGACGCCGAGAAGGTCGCCGAGCCCTGGCGGGAACTGGGCAGGCACGACCTGACACCCGCCGTTCTCACGGAGCGCCTGGAGGCGTACCTCCAAGCGCTCTTCGAGCGGTACGGCTGACGCCCGCTCCGGCCCTACCAGGTGACCGGCAGGCGCAGCGGGAAGCGGCGGATGGTGCCGGTGTCCCACTGGATGTCGCCGGGGTCGACGTCGAGACGCAGGCCGGGGAAGCGCGTCAGCAGTCCGGTGACCGCGCTGTCCAGCTCCGCCCGGGCGAGCGGTGCGGCGAGGCAGTGGTGCCCGCCCCAGCCGAACGTCATGTGCGGGTGCACCGGCCGTTCGAGGTCGAGCGTGTGCGGGTCCGGGAAGACGGCCGGGTCGCGGTTGGCCGCCAGGTAGGACACGTGCACGTAGTCGCCGGCCTTGATGGCGGTCCCCTCGATCTCCGCGTCCTCCAGCGCGATCCGCGGGATGCCCACGCCCTTGCGGAAGGGGATGAACCGCAGCAGCTCCTCCAGCGCGCCGGGGAACCGCTCCGGGTCGCGCGCGAGCGCGGCGCGCTCCTCGGGCCGGGTCAGCAGCAGATAGGCGATGTTGCTGATCTGGCAGGTCGCGGTGTCGTTGCCGCTGAGGATCAGCGTCACCGCCAGCACCGCCAACTCGTCGTCGCTCAGCGGCTCCTCGCCCGGCGGCACCTCGGCGGTGGCCATCGCGCTGAGCAGGTCCTCGCCGGGCGCGCTCCGGCGGGCCGGGATGAGTTCGGCGAAGTACTTCCGGAGGCTGGCCTTGGCGTCGGCCGCGTCCTGCCGGGCGTCCGGGGACGTGGCCAGCAGCCGCATGGTGTACGCGCGCAGCTCGTCGCGGTCGGCCTCGGGGACGGCGAGCAGCTCGCAGATCGTCAGGTGGGGCAGCGGAACCGACAGATGGGTCACCAGGTCCGCCGGCGGCCCCGCCTCCGCCATCGCCGTGAGCAGCCCGGCCACCACCCGGTCCACGGCCGGCCGCATGGCCGCCACCCGCTCCCGGGTGAACGCCTGGGCCGTCACATGCCGCAGCCGGGTGACGTGCGGCGGGTCCGTCACGTTGATCGACTCCGGTGACACGATGGGCTCGGGCGTCATCCTCGGATAGTCGCGCCCCACGATCGCCGCCCGGCTGAACCTGGGATCACAGGTCACCTGACGCACTCCGGCGAAGCTGGTCACCAGCCACGCCTCGGCCTCGCCGTAGGGCAAGCGGATCCGGCTGACCGGGCCGCGCTCCGCCAGCGCGGCCAGCGCGGGGTCGAACTCCAGCGCGTCGGCGAAGTCGAACGGGCAGACGGGCACTGCCGTGTCGTGGAACGACATACAGCCTCCTTTGCGCGCCGCTGGGCGCGTCGCTTCCGAGGTGCGGGTCCTTCCCGTGCCGGCCGCCGAGCGTCGGACAACGATGTCGGCACGGCCCGTCACCGTGTCGGAGACGCTTCCCGCCGGGATGTCGGGGGCCGGCCGATGCACAAAGGCGCTGATCCGGTCAGCTGGGCTGCCCCTGGAAGAGGCCACCGCGTCCACTATGCGGGAGATCGGCCGGCCTCGCAGAACGGACGCTTCAGGCAACCAGCCGGCCCTGCGTCCGGCGTCGGCTCACCCCGGTGTCCCGCCGTCCGCTGTTCCCGGCCGGGTCAGGCCCCGCCGTCCTGGGCGCGGACCAGGCCGGCCGGGCGCATGTCGGTCCAGTGTTCCTCGACGTAGGCGAGGCAGGCGTCCCGGCTGTCCTCGGGGTGGGCGACCCGCCAGCCGGGCGGTACGGCGATCGGGGCCGGCCACAGCGAGTGCTGGTTCTCGGCGTTGACCAGCACCAGGAAGCGGCCGTCGGGGTCGTCGAAGGGGTTGGCGGTGTCCATGGGATGCGGGGCTCCTCCTGGTCAGTGCCCGGGCCGGGCGGGGCCGTGCAGGGCCTCGGCGAGGACGCGGGCGATCCGGGCGGCGGGGTCCGGCCGCAGCATGTGGGTGTGCCGGCAGGGCACGGAGTGGGGGGTCCGAGTGCCGGCGATGAAGGGGCGCCAGGCCTCGTCGATCGGGAGGCGGTGGGAGTCGAGGTCGGCGCTGAACAGCAGGGCGTCGCCGCCGTAGTGGGGCGGGCGGTAGCGGCCGAGGATGCCGACGCTGTGGGCGTACACCTCGACCAGGGTGTCGAGGGTGTGTTCGTCCAGGGCGGCGAGGGCGCTGCCCTCGCGATGCAGGAGGGCGCGCAGGGCGGCCCGGTCGGTGGGCGCCTCCGCGGCGCGCAGCACGTCCGGGTCGAACGAGTCGAGGGCCCTGATCAGCAGTTCCCCTTCGTCGGTGGGGTCCCAGGAGGGGGTGGCCGGTGCGCCGGGCGGGGCGGGCCGGGCATCCAGCAGGGCGAGCAGCGCGACCTGTTCCCCGGCCTGCTCCAGCCGGGCGGCGATGTTGTGGGCGACCATGCCGCCCAGCGACCAGCCCACGAGGTGGTAGGGGCCGGCGGGCTGGATCTTGCGTATCTGGCCGAGGTAGTCGGCTGCCATGGTGTCGACGCTGTCCGGCATGGGCTGCGACCGGGCGAGCCCGCGTGCCTGGAGGGCGTAGACGGGGTGGTCGGGCAGATGCCGCATGAGGGCGGCGTAGCACCAGCCGAGGCCGCTGCCGGGGTGCAGGCAGAACAGGGCAGGCCCGCTGCCGGTGGGGCGCAGCGGCAGCAGCGGGTCGAGCCAGTCCTGGTCGTCGCTGCTGCCGAGCCGGCGGGCCAGCCGGGCCGGGGTGGGGTCGCGGAAGACGGCGCTGAGCGGGAGTTCGGCGCCGAGCAGGGTGCGGATCCGGGTGATGAGGCGGATCAGCAGCAGGGAGTGGCCGCCGAGGGCGAAGAAGTCGTCGTCGGCGCCGGCCCGGGGCCGGCCGAGGACCTCCGCGAAGAGCGTGCAGAGCAGTTCCTCGTGCGGGTTGGCGGGGGCGCGGCCCGGGCCGGGGGCGGCGCCGGCCGCCGGTGCCGGGAGGGCGCGCTTGTCGAGTTTGCCGTTGGCGGTGAGCGGCAGCGTGTCCAGCTGGACGAGGTGCGCGGGGACCATGTGGTCGGGCAGGGCGTCCGCGACATGGGCGCGCAGGGCCGCCGGATCGGCGTCGTGGCCAGGGCGGGGCACCACGTAGCCGACGAGTTCCTGTCCGCCGTCGGCGGCGGGGCGGGCGACGACGGCGGCCCGGGCCACGGCAGGGTGGGTGGCGAGGCGCGCCTCGATCTCGCCGGGCTCGACCCGGAAGCCGCGGATCTTCACCTGGCCGTCGGCGCGCCCGAGGTATTCCAGTTGTCCGTGCCGGGTGCGGCGCACGAGGTCCCCGGTGCGGTACATGACCGTGCCGGGCGGCCCGTACGGGCAGGCCACGAAGCGGGCCGCGGTCAGGGCGGGCCGCCGCAGGTAGCCGCGGGCGACCCCGGCGCCGGTGGCGTACAGCTCGCCGGTCACGCCGGGCGGTACGGGGTTGAGGGAGGCGTCCAGCACCAGGAGCCGGAGGTTGCTGACCGGGTCGCCGAGGGGGACGGTGTGCGGCCAGCCGGCGGGGTCGCCGTCGAGGGTGTGGGTGGTGACGGCGTGCGTCTCGGCGGGGCCGTACACGTTGTGGACGCGCCGGGCGGGCCGGCCCGGGCGGGGGGCGCAGAAGTCCTTCAGGCGGGGCGTGGCGGTCAGGGCCTCGCCGCCCTGGAGGAGGTCGGTCAGGTCGGGCAGGTCACGGCCGCGGGCAGCGGCGGAATCCAGCAGGGCGTCGATGACGGAGGTCGGCGCGTACAGCTCGTTGACGTGTTCGTCCGCGAGCCAGCGGGTGGCGCGGTCCCCGTCCCGGCGGGTCTCCTCGTCGGGCAGGACGAGGGTCTTGCCGGTGACGAGGGTGGCCAGGATCTCCTGCACGGAGAAGTCGAAGCCGAGGGCGGTGAACTGGCCGACGCGGGTGCCGGGGCCGCCGGGGAAGCGGCCGCGGTGCCAGGCGAGGAGGTTGGCCAGGCCGCGGTGGGGCATGGCGACGCCCTTGGGGGTGCCGGTGGAGCCGGAGGTGTAGATGACGTAGGCGAGGGTCGCCGGGTCGGGGCGGTGGCCGGGCGGGTCGTCGGGGAGCGCGGAGAGCGTCCGCAGGGTGGCGGGGGCGTCAAGGACGACGGTGGTGCCGCGGTGGGCGAGCCGGGGCAGGGCGGCGGTGCGGGTGAGGACGACGTCGGGGCCGGCGTCGGCGAGGACGGCCCGGATCCGGGTGTCCGGATGGGCAAGGTCGAGCGGCAGGTAGACGGCGCCCGCCTTGAGGATGGCGAGCAGGGCGACGGGCAGGTCGAGGCCTCGGGGCAGGGCGACGGCGACGAGCCGCTCGGGTCCGGCGCCGAGCGCGGCGAGGTGGCGCGCCAGCCGGTTGGCGCGGGCGTCGAGTTCACGGTAGGTGAGGACGCCTTCGGCGTGGCTGCACGCGGGGGCGCCGGGGGTGCGGCGGACCTGTGCCTCGAAGAGTTCGGGCGCGGTGCGCCGTACGGGCACGGCGGGGGTGTCCGCGGCGAGCAGGGTGTGCCGTTCGGCGGGCGAGAGCAGGTCGGCGGCGCCGATGGGCCGGTCGGGGTCGCGCAGGGCGGCGTCCAGGAACCGGACGAGACGGTCGAGGAGGGCGGCGACGCTCTCCCGGTCGAACAGCTCGGTGCTGAACTCGACGGTGGCGCGCAACCCGTCGGGGGTGCCGTCCGGCCGGTGCTCCTCGGTCAGCAGGAAGGTGAGGTCGAACCGCGAGGTACCGGTGCCGACGGTCTCCTGCCGCACGGTCAGCCCGGGGAACCCGAAGTCGCCGCGGGGGGTGTTCTGGAGGGCGAGCATGGTCTGGAAGAGGGGGTTGCGGTTCGGGTGCCGTGGCGGGTTGAGCACCTCTACGAGGCGTTCGAACGGTGTCTCCTGGTGCGAGTAGGCCGCGAGGTCCGTTTCCCGTACGCGTCCCAGCAGTTCCCGGAAGGTCGGGTTCCCGCCTGTGTCGGTCCGTAGGACCAGGGTGTTCACGAAGAATCCGACCAGTGCGTCCAGCCGGTCGTCCGTGCGTCCGGCCACCGGTGTGCCCACCACGATGTCCGGTCCGGCGCCCAGCCGTGTCAGCAATGCCGCCAGCGCCGCGTGCAGCACCATGAACACACTCGTCCCCGACACCCGTGCCAGCTCCACGATCCCCCGGTGCAGCTCCGCCGGTATCCGTCCGTGCAGGAGTTCGCCCGTCCGGGTGGCCTCGGTCGGGCGGGGCCGGTCGGTGGGCAGGGCCAGTTCCTCGGGCAGCCCGGCCAGTACGGTCGTCCAGTAGGCGTTGTCGTCGGGGGGATTGTCGTACTGCCAGAGCGTGTAGTCCGCGTACTGCACCGGCAGCGGCTGCCACTTCGGGGCCCGGCCCGCGCACCGGGCCGCGTAGGCGGCGGCGAGGTCGCGGGCGAGGGGGCCGTTGGACCAGCCGTCGCACGCGATGTGGTGCACGGTCAGCACGAGGACGTGCTCGTCCTCACCGACCACGAGCAGTTCGCCGTGCACGGGGAGCCCGGTCGTCAGGTCGAAGGTCCGGCGGGCGGCCGTGCGCACGGCCTCGGCGAGCCTGCCGCGGCGCACGGGTACGACGGCCAGGTCGGGCCGGGCCTCGGCGGCGGGCAGTACCCGCTGGTACGGCTCTCCGTCCACCTCGTGCACGACTGTCCGCAGTGTCTCGTGCCGGGCCACCACGTCACCCAGCGCCCGTTCCAGGGCGTCCCGGTCCAACGGGCCGGTCAGATGCAGTGCGAAGGGGATGTTGTAGCTCGGGTCCGGCCCGTCGAGCCGGTTCAGGAACCACAGCCGGCGCTGGGCGGACGACAGCGGGATCCGGGCGGGGCGGGGGCGTGGGGTCAGCGCGGGCCGGGCCCGGGCGGCGGTTGCGACGCGGGCCGACAACCGGGCGGGGGTGGGTGCCTCGAAGAGGTCCCGGATCCGCAGTTCGACCCCGAGGACCGTGCGCACCCGGCTGACCAGTCGGGTGGCGAGCAGGGAGTGCCCGCCCAGGGCGAAGAAGTCGTCGTCGGCACCGACACCGTCGGCTCCCAGCACCTCGCCGAACAGTTCGCGGACGAGGGCCTCCTCGGGGGTGCGCGGTGCCCGGCCGTCCGCGGTGCCGGTCCGTTCCGGTTCCGGCAGGGCGCGGCGGTCCAGCTTGCCGTTCACCGTCAGCGGCAGCCGCTCCAGCGGGACAATTACCGACGGCACCATGTACTCGGGCAGGACCTGCGCCGCGAACGCCCGCAACTCCGCCGGATCACATGCCGTCCCGGCCGCCGGGACGACGTAGGCCACCAGGTCCTGGCGTGCCGACGGCACCACCGCCGCCTGCGCCACCGAGGCGTGCGCGGCCAGTCGCGCCTCCACCTCACCCGGCTCCACCCGGAAACCCCGGACCTTCACCTGGGCGTCCGCGCGGCCCACGAACTCCAGCACGCCGTCGGCGTTCCAGCGCACCAGGTCCCCGGTCCGGTACATCCGCTCGCCCTCGCCCCCGAAGGGACAGGCCACGAAACGCCCCGCCGTCAGCCCCGGCCGGCCGAGGTAGCCCCGTGCCAGCCCGGCACCGGCCACGTACAGCTCTCCGGTCGTGCCGGGCGGCACCAGCCGCAGCGACTCGTCCAGCACGTGCACGCGGACGTTCGCCATGGGCGTGCCGATCACCGGGGTACTGCCCGTGACCTCGGCGATCAGGGTGTTGATGGTGCACTCGGTCGGGCCGTAGTGGTTGTAGAAGGTGACGCCCTCGGTGGCGGCGAGGGCCCGCCAGGTCTCCTCGGTGATCGCCTCACCGCCGACCAGCAGGACGGCGGGCCGCTGAGCGGACTCGAACAGCCCGGCCTCGGTGAGGGCGCGCAGATAGGAGGGGGTGCAGTTGACGGTGGTGACCTGCTGCTCCCGGACGTACGAGGTGAGCGCCTCGGCGTCGCGCCGGATGTCGTCCGGCAGGACGTGCAGGGGAACACCGCGCAGCATCAGGGCGAGTTGCTTCAGCGATCCGTCGAAGACGAACGGGGAGACCAGCGCGGCTTCGGAGCCGTCCGCCCACAGCCGGGGCGCCGGCAGCGCGGCCCGCAGTCCGGCGCAGTAGTTGACCACGGCGCTGTGCGGCACTTCCACACCGCGCGGTTCGCCGGTCGAGCCGGAGGTGTACAGGATGTACGCGGTGTCCGCGCCGTCGAGCGGGCGCGGGCGCGCCCGGTCGTCGGGGTCCGTCTCCGGGGAGCGGTCCAGCGCGCCGTGGACCGCCGGGTCGTCGAGGAGGATCCGCCGGGGCGCCGGAGCGTCCGCCGGCGGGTCGTCGGCCCGGGTGGTGACGAGGAGCGCCGGGGCCGCGTCGGCGAGGATGCGGCGCAGCCGGTCCACCGGGTAACCGGGGTCCACGGGGAGGTAGGCGGCTCCGCTCTTCAGGACGGCGAGCAGTGCCACGACCATGTCGGCCGACGCCGGCAGGCAGAGCGCGACGCGTCCGCCCGGCCCGGCGCCCCGCGCGGTGAGCAGATGGGCGAGGCGGTTGGCCCGCGCGTTGAGCTGCGCGTAGGTGAGCCGCCGCGCGCCGTGGACGAGGGCCGTACGGTCCGGGGTGCGGGCCGCCTGGGCCTCGAACACCTCGGCCACCGTGCGGTGTCCGGGCGTGACGGCGGGGCCCTGTCCCCACGCGAGCAGCTGCTCCCGCTCGGCGGGGGCGATGAGCTCGTGGGTGCCGATGGGGAGGTCGGGGCGGGTCGTCGCCGCACCGAGCAGCCGGATCAGGTACGTGCCGATGCGCTCGGCCGTGGTGTGCTCGAAGAGGGCCGTCGCGTAGCGGATGCGCATCCCGAGTCCGGCGGGGGCGCCCTGCGCGTCGCGCTCCTCGATGAGGTCGAAGAACAGGTCGAACTTGGCGGCGCCGGTGTCGACGGGTTCGAGGCCGACGTCCAGGTGTGGCAGGTCGGGGGTGGGTGTCGCGCCCGACTGGAGGGCGAGCATGGTCTGGAAGAGGGGGTTGCGGTTCGGGTGCCGTGGCGGGTTGAGCACCTCTACGAGGCGTTCGAACGGTGTCTCCTGGTGCGAGTAGGCCGCGAGGTCCGTTTCCCGTACGCGTCCCAGCAGTTCCCGGAAGGTCGGGTCCCCGCCCGTGTCGGTCCGTAGGACCAGGGTGTTCACGAAGAATCCGACCAGTGCGTCCAGCCGGTCGTCCGTGCGTCCGGCCACCGGTGTGCCCACCACGATGTCCGGTCCGGCGCCCAGCCGTGTCAGCAATGCCGCCAGCGCCGCGTGCAGCACCATGAACACACTCGTCCCCGACACCCGTGCCAGCTCCACGACCCCGCGGTGCAGCTCCACCGGTATCCGGGTGGACACGAGGGCACCGCCGCGCTGGCCGGTGGTGCTGCGGGGGCGGTCCACCGGGAGGGGGAGTTCGTCGGGCAGCCCGGCCAGTGTGGTCGTCCAGTAGGTGTCGTCGTCGGGGGGATTGTCGTACTGCCAGAGTGTGTAGTCCGCGTACTGCACCGGCAGCGGCTGCCACTTCGGGGCCCGGCCCGTGCACCGGGCCGCGTAGGCGGTGGAGAGGTCCTCCGCCAGCGGCCGCAAGGACCAGCCGTCGCAGGCGATGTGGTGCAGGGTCAGCTGGACCACGTGTTCGTCGTCACCGAGTGTGAACAGTTCGGCTCGCAGTGGGAGTTCCGCCGTCAGGTCGAAGGCGTGCACCGCGCCCGCGCGCAGGACTTCGGCCAGTTCCGCGGCTCCGGCCGGCCGGGCCTCCAGTACCGGTCGGGCCTCGGTGGTGGGCAGTACGCGTTGGTACGGCTCTCCGTCCACCTCGTGCACGACTGTCCGCAGTGTCTCGTGCCGGGCCACCACGTCACCCAGCGCCCGCTCCAGGGCGTCCCGGTCCAGCGGGCCGGTCAGACGCAGAGCGAAAGACACGTTGTAGCTGGGATCCGGCCCGTCCAGCCGGTTCAGGAACCACAACCGGCGCTGGGCGAACGACAACGGGATCCGGGCGGGGCGGGGCTGCGGGGCCAGTGCGGGCCGGCCCCGGTCGGCGGTTGCGACCCGGGCCGACAACCGGACAGGGGTGGGTGCCTCGAAGAGGTCCCGGATCCGCAGTTCGACCCCGAGGACCGTGCGCACCCGGCTGACCAGTCGGGTGGCGAGCAGGGAGTGCCCGCCCAGGGCGAAGAAGTCGTCGTCGATGCTGACCCGGTCCCGTTCCAGCACCTCGGCGAACAGCCGGCACAGGGCCTGCTCGCGCGGGGTGCGGGGCGGGCGGCCGTGAGGCACGGTCGAGCGTTCCGGTTCCGGCAGGGCGCGGCGGTCCAGCTTGCCGTTCACCGTCAGGGGCAGCCGCTGCAGCGGGACGATCGCCGAGGGCACCATGTACTCGGGCAGGGCCTGGGCCGCGAACGTTCGCAACTCCGCCGGATCACATGCCGTCCCGGCCGCCGGGACGACGTAGGCCACCAGGTCCTGGCGTGCCGACGGCACCACCGCCGCCTGCGCCACCGAGGCGTGCGCGGCCAGTCGTGCCTCCACCTCGCCCGGCTCGACGCGGTGGCCGCGGATCTTCACCTGGGTGTCGGCGCGGCCGATGAACTCCAGTTCGCCGTCGGTGTTCCAGCGCACCAGGTCCCCGGTCCGGTACATCCGCTCGCCCTCGCCCCCGAAGGGACAGGCGACGAAACGCCCCGCCGTCAGCCCCGGCCGGCCGAGGTAGCCCCGTGCCAGCCCGGGACCGGCCACGTACAGCTCTCCGGTGGCGCCGGGCGGCACCAGCCGCAGCGACTCGTCCAGCACGAACGCCCGCATGCCGTGCAGGGGCCGGCCGATGGGGACGCGGTCGCCGAGGGTGTCGGCGGCCGGAACGATGTGGCGGGTGGCGAAGGTGGTGGTCTCGGTGGGGCCGTAACCGTTGGTGATCTCCAGGCCGGGCTCGGCGCGCAGGACCCGGCGTACGGCGTCCGGCGACACCGCGTCGCCGCCGGCCCACAGCCTGCGGATGCCATGGAAGCAGCCGGGCTGCTCATCGGCGAGCACATGGAACAGGCCCGCGGTGAGCCAGAGCGCGGTGACGCCGTGCCGGGTGACGAGGTCGCGGATCACCGGACCGTCCACGTCTCCCGGCGGCGCGACGACGACGGTGCCGCCGGTGAGCAGAGGCACCCACAGCTCGAACGTGGAGGCGTCGAAGGCCAGGGGCGAATGCCACAGGACGCGCTCGTAACCGCCCGTCCGCCAGACCGGCTCGCGAGTCAGCGCCACGATGTCGGCGTGGGTGGTCATGATGCCCTTCGGGACTCCGGTGGAGCCCGAGGTGTGCATGACGTAGGCAAGGTCGTCCGGCCGGGGCGCGGCGGGCTCCGGGGCCGGGCCGGCCGGCGCGGCGGGGGCCGGGTCCGGGACGGTGAGCGTACGGACGTGGCCGGGCCAGTCCGGGGCCGGGCCGGGCACGTCGGTGAGGACGAGGGCCACGGAGGCGTCGGCCAGGACGCGGTTCCTGCGGTGCGGCGGAGCGGCCGGGTCGAGGGGGACATAGGCGGCGCCGGCCTTCAGGACGGCCAGCACGGAGACGACCGCCCGGGTCGAGCGGCGGTGCAGGACGGCGACCGCGGCACCGGGGCGCACCCCCTCCTGGGCGAGGCGGGCGGCGAGCCGGTCGGAGGCCTCGTCCAGGGCGCGATAGGTGAATTCGGCGTCGGGTCCGGACACGGCGACGGCATCCGGGGTGCGGGCCGCCTGGGCGCGGAAGGCCTCCGGGACGGTGCCGGAGAGCGCGGCGGCGGGCGCGGCGGGCGGCCGCAGCAGTCGGTGCTCCTCCGGGGTGAGGAGGTCGATGTCGCCGATCTTGCGGTCGGCGTCCGCGATCACCTCGCGGAGCAGGGTCTCCAGCCGCCACCACAGCTTCTCCGCCGTGGCCTGTGCGAACAGTGCGGCGTCGTATGCGAGGACGCAGGCGAGTCCGGCGGGGGCGCCCTGCGCGTCGCGTTCCTCGGTGAGGTCGAAGAACAGGTCGAACCGCGCGGCCTTGGTCGCGACCGGCTCAAGGGCCACGTCCAGGCCGTGGAGGCGTGGGGTGGGTGTCGTGCCTGGCTGGAGGGCGAGCATGGTCTGGAAGAGGGGGTTGCGGTTCGGGTGCCGTGGCGGGTTGAGCACCTCTACGAGGCGTTCGAACGGTGTCTCCTGGTGCGAGTAGGCCGCGAGGTCCGTTTCCCGTACGCGTCCCAGTAGTTCCCGGAAGGTCGGGTTCCCGCCTGTGTCGGTCCGTAGGACCAGGGTGTTCACGAAGAATCCGACCAGTGCGTCCAGCCGGTCGTCCGTGCGTCCGGCCACCGGTGTGCCCACCACGATGTCCGGTCCGGCGCCCAGCCGTGTCAGCAATGCCGCCAGGGCCGCGTGCAGCACCATGAACACACTCGTCCCCGACGCCCGTGCCAGCTCCACGACCCCGCGGTGCAGGCCGGCGTCGACGGCCCGGTGCAGGCGTTCGCCGTGGTGGGCGGGCGAGGCGGAGCGCTTGTGGTCGGTGGGCAGGGGGAGTTCGTCGGGCAGCCCGGCCAGTGTGGTCGTCCAGTAGGTGTCGTCGTCGGGGGGATTGTCGTACTGCCAGAGTGTGTAGTCCGCGTACTGCACCGGCAGCGGCTGCCACTTCGGGGCCCGGCCCGTGCACCGGGCCGCGTAGGCGGTGGAGAGGTCCTCCGCCAGCGGCCGCAAGGACCAGCCGTCGCAGGCGATGTGGTGCAGGGTCAGCTGGACCACGTGTTCGTCGTCACCGAGTGTGAACAGTTCGGCTCGCAGTGGGAGTTCCGCCGTCAGGTCGAAGGCGTGCACCGCGCCCGCGCGCAGGACTTCGGCCAGTTCCGCGGCTCCGGCCGGCCGGGCCTCCAGTACCGGTCGGGCCTCGGTGGTGGGCAGTACGCGTTGGTACGGCTCTCCGTCCACCTCGTGCACGACTGTCCGCAGTGTCTCGTGCCGGGCCACCACGTCACCCAGCGCCTGCTCCAGGGCGTCCCGGTCCAGCGGGCCGGTCAGACGCAGAGCGAAAGACACGTTGTAGCTGGGATCCGGCCCGTCCAGCCGGTTCAGGAACCACAGCCGGCGCTGGGCGAACGACAACGGCACCCGCTCCGGCCGCTCGGACCGCACGACCACCGGACGCGCAGCCGCCACCGCCCCACCGAGCCGCCCGGCCAGCGCGGCCGGGGACGGCGCCTCGAACACGTCGCGAACCCTGATCGCGGTGCCGAGCGCCGCGCGGATCCGGGCGACCAGTCGGGTGGCGAGCAGGGAGTGCCCGCCCAGGGCGAAGAAGTCGTCGTCGGCACCGACGCCGTCGGCTCCCAGCACCTCGCCGAACAGTTCGCGGACGAGGGCCTCCTCGGGGGTGCGCGGTGCCCGGCCGTCCGCGGTGCCGGTCCGTTCCGGTTCCGGCAGGGCGCGGCGGTCCAGCTTGCCGTTCACCGTCAGCGGCAGCCGCTGCAGCGGGACAATTACCGACGGCACCATGTACTCGGGCAGGACCTGCGCCGCGAACGCCCGCAACTCCGCCGGATCACATGCCGTCCCGGCCGCCGGGACGACGTAGGCCACCAGGTCCTGGCGTGCCGACGGCACCACCGCCGCCTGCGCCACCGAGGCGTGCGCGGCCAGTCGCGCCTCCACCTCACCCGGCTCCACCCGGAAACCCCGGACCTTCACCTGGGCGTCCGCGCGGCCCACGAACTCCAGCACGCCGTCGGTGTTCCAGCGCACCAGGTCCCCGGTCCGGTACATCCGCTCGCCCTCGCCCCCGAAGGGGCAGGCGACGAAACGCCCCGCCGTCAGCCCGGGCCGGCCGAGGTAGCCCCGTGCCAGCCCGGCACCGGCCACGTACAGCTCTCCGGTGGCGCCGGGCGGCACCGGTCGCAGGGTGGCGTCCAGGACCCAGACCCGCATGTCGCCGAGGGCGCGGCCGATGGGCACGGTGGTGCCGAGGGGGCCGGGGTCCAGACGGCGGTTGGTGCAGGCGGTGGTCTCGGTGGGGCCGTAGAGATTGTGGACGGTGCGGTCGAGGACGGCGAAGAACTGTTCGGCCAGGCGCGGGGTGAACGGTTCGCCGCTGCAGACGACATGACGCAGGTCCGTGCAGCGCGCGAGTTCCGGTTCGAGGAGCAGGACCTCCAGCATCGAGGGAACGAAGTGGGCGGTCGTGACGCGGTGGCGGCGGATCACGGAGGCGAGGTAGGCGGGGTCCTGCTGGCCGCCGGGGCTGGCCACGACGACGGTGGCGCCGGTGACCAGCGGCCAGAACATCTCCCAGACGGAGACGTCGAAGCCGGGGGACGTCTTGTGCAGGACGCGGTCGCCGGCCCGCAGCCGGTACTCGCCCTGCATCCAGCGCAGCCGGTGGGTGACCGACTCGTGCCGCAGCACCACACCCTTGGGCACCCCGGTCGAGCCCGAGGTGTAGAGGAGGTAGAAGGGCTGGTCGGGGTGGGCCGGGCTGGTCGGGGCCGGCCGGTCGGCGGGGTGTGCCGTCAGGGCGTTGCGGACGGCCGGGTCGTCGAGCAGGACCGCGTCGGTCAGCAGGGCCGGAGAGGCGGCCTGGGCCGGAGAGGCGGCCTGGGGCGGAGAGGCGGTCTGGTGTGAAGAGGCCGCCTGGGGTGAGGAGGCGGTCTGGGGTGCGGCGGTGCCGGCGGTGCGCAGCCGGGCCAGGGTGGCGCGGTCCGTCAGGAGCAGTACGGGCCCGGCGTCGGCGAGCATCGTGTGCAGGCGGGCCGTGGGCAGGTCGAGGTCGAGGGGGAGGTAGGCGGCGCCGGACTTGAGGACGGCTAGGGAAGCCACGACCGTCCAGGCCGAGCGGGGCAGGGCGATGGCCACGACCCGCTCGGGCCCGGCGCCGCGCTCGTGCAGCAGCCGGGCGAGCCGGCCGGCCGCCGTGGCGAGTTCCCCGTAGCTGAGCACGGCGGGCCCGGCGGGCCCGGCGGGCCCGGTGGCGCTCCGGCCGCCCGCTGTGTACCCGGCGGTCCTGGAGCCGCCGCTACTGCCCGCATGCCCGGTACCTCCGCCGTCCTCCCCGTCCCCCGTGTCGACGATGACGGCTATGGCGTCCGGGGTGCGGGCGGCCCGGGCGTCGAAGAGTTCGGGGACGGAACGGAAACCTTGCAGCATGCTGACCCCTCCTGCGGGGCGGGCGCCGGCCCGCCGGCTCAGCTGAGTTTCAGGCCCAGGCCGACCACGGCGCGGCGGGGCAGCACGGAGCGCCAGCCCCCGCCGGCGGGGTCCTGGCCGGTCATGGTGCGGCGGGCCGCGGTGTCGTCCCCCTGGAACACGTCCTTGCCGCGTTCCAGGGCCCAGCGGGCCGCCGCCTCGGCACCCATCCGACGGCGGGCGCGCTCCAGGCCGTACATGTCCAGCAGATAGGCGCCGAGCCGCAGTTCGGCCTCCTCGCGCGTCGGCCCGGTGACGGTGTACGGGTCGTCCAGCTCCACCAGCCGCTGCTCGGCGAAGCCCGCCTTGGCGAGCAGCCCCTCGATCTCCGTGCCGGTGAAGTGCGGGAACTTGTGCCCGGTGACGGAATAGGGGTCGACCACCTCGGCGAACCAGGTCTCCATCGGCGACCCGACCAGGAAGTCGTGGAGCAGGAAGACACCGCCGGGGCGCAGCATTCGGTACGCCTCGGTGGCCACCCTCACCCGCTGCTCGACGGGGATGTGGTGGGAGCCGTAGGCGAGCAGCACCACGTCGACGGAGTCCGGGCGCATCAGCGGCCGTTCGGCGCGCTGGAGAAGTGCCGGGAGGCCGGCGGCGAGTGCGGCCTCCACCATGAACGGCGAGGCGTCGCAGGTGAGCACGGAGAGCCGGGCGAGGCCGAGGTGCGCGCAGACCCGCCGGACGAGGCCGTCACCGCCGAGGAGGTCGATCAGCAGCAGTTCGCGGCCGGGTCCGGGGTCCGCGGCGTGCCGTACGGCCAGGTCCATGAGGTGACGGATACCGACGGCCCGGGCGGTCATGTCGCTGGCCTGGGCCCGGACGTAGGCGTCGCCGCGGCCGCCGGCGGCGTCGGCGCCGAAGTGGTCCCGGTCGGGGGCCGCGGCGCGGAACTCGGCGCCCCAGGCCAGGGCGCGCTCGCGGTCGACGCAGGCGTACAGGTCCGGGTGGTCCCGGCGTAGTGCGGTGAGCTGGGCTCGGACGTCGTCTCCGGGGATGTCGCCTGGCATGGTTCGCTCCTTCATGTGCGAACCCGGCATGGCTCGCTCGTCAGTGTCCGGGCTCGGCACGGCTCGCTCGTACAAGTGCGGGCCCCGCACGTGTCGTTCCTTCGTGTGCGGGCCTGGTGTCGCTCGCTCCTTCATGCGCGGGTGCGGCAGAGCGCGGGCCCGGTGACGGCGGGCTCGAACCGGGCGGCCGGGGCGGGGCGGCATCCGGGACCGGTGGCGCGTAGGGGTCGACGCAGTCGGCCGGCACGTACTCGATCCGGGTCGGGGTGCCGAGGCCCTCCTCGCGGGCGAGTTCGGCGAACACGTCCAGGACGACGTGGTCCTCCAGCGCGGTGCCGGTGGAGTCGAAGACGGTGAGGCCGGTCCGGAAGGCCGCGGCGCGGCCTGGGTCGGCGCACAGCAGGCCGAGGGAGGGACCGACACGGGAGGCGTCGAGGCGCTGGCACTCGCCTTCCCTGCGGGCCTGTTCCGGGTGGTCGGGGCAGACCAGGACGGCCCGGCGCAGCAGTTCCAGGGGCAGTTCGGTCTTGCCGGGCAGGTCGGCGCCGATGGCGTTGACGTGTGCGTCCGGTGCGTCTGGCACGGTGGGCAGCACCGGTGGCGCGCCGGGGGCCACGGTGGTCGCGGTGCACAGGACGTGGGACTCGGCGGCGATGGTCCCGGGGTCGCTGACGCGTACCGGCAGGCCGGTGAAGGCCACTCGGCGGCCCAGGCTCCGGGCCCGGTCCGGGTCGATGTCGTGCACCAGGACCTCGCGCAGGGGCAGGACCCGGCTGAGGGCGTGCACCTGGGTGACGGCCTGGGCGCCGGCGCCGATGACGCCGAGGACGGTGCTGTCGGGGCGGCCCAGGAGGCGGGTGGCGACCGCTGAGGCGGCGCCGGTGCGCAGGGCCGTGAGGAGGACGCCGTCGCAGAGCACGGTGAGCCGGCCGGTGACGTCGTCGAAGCGGGCGATGGTGCTGAGGATGGTGGGGAGGCCGCGGGTTCCTGGGTTGTCGGGGGTGTAGGCGACGAGTTTCAGGGTGATGGCCCGGCCGGGCTGCCGGTGCGGCATCCACTCCAGCACGCCGGTGTGCTCGCCGTCACGGACGAAGCCCGCGCGGGCCGGTGTGGTGTCGGGTCCGGCGCGCTCGCCGGCGAAGGCCGCCTGCAGGCGGTCGATGACGCGGTCCATGACGGCGTCCCTGCCCCTGCGCCGGATGATCTCGGCGATGTGGCTCTGGTCGAGCACCGTGGTGGATTCCGCTGCCCCAGAAGGTGGCTCCGGATCAGCGGGCATTGATTTCCCTGTGTATTTCCGCCCAGTTCGCGGACAGCAGGTCGGGGTAGCCGCGGAACCCCTTCTCCAGATGGGCGTAATCGTCCAGGTCGCGGCACATCTGGGCGGCGGTGGAAAGAGAGTGGATCTTGTGCTGCTTTTCCGTGGCGCCGATGTGCAGGTAGAAGTACTCGCAGTTCTCGTGGAATTCTTCCAGTTCGAACAGCGGCATGTAGTTGCGGACGCCCTCGTAGATGAAGACGAGCTGCGAGTAGGCGTGCCACTCCTGGGCGAGGAGGGCGCCGCAGACCTCGGCGGGGCGGCTGCTGCTGAACAGCCGGTGGCTCTCCTCGATCAGGGCGCGGGTGGTCGGCAGGACGGGGGCGGTGAGCGAGTCGAAGTCGACGTCCACCCCGCGCAGCCGGGACAGCAGGGTCTCGAAGAACCGCCGGAGCAGCACCGAGTGGGCCTTGCGGGAGTCACCCATGCCCATCTCGTCGGCCAGGTTCTCCACGGTCTCGGCCCGTGCGCGGACGTCACGCATGTGCAGGAAGGCGAGGGCGATCCGGTTCGGGGTGTCGCTCACCCGCTCGTAGAAGTTGCGGGCGAAGAGTTCCACCTGGTCCGCGGTGAGCGCCCGGTTCATCCAGGTGCGGTAGAAGGCGTTGTCGAGAGCGTCGCTGGCCGCGGTGGACCTGGCGAGTTCACGTATGCGCTCTTCCAGTTTCGCGGTGAGGTGCTGTCCGGTTTCCGTATGTGCCTGACTCAAGTCTCCGCCTCCAGGGGATGCGCGGATGCGCGGCGGGGTCTCCGCCATGAATCCTTCGGGGGGTGCACACAGATGGGATCGACGGGCCCTATCAGGCCGCTTTGATCAACGGTCGTCGATCGTACGGGAGTTTATTTTGCGCAGTCAACGAATAGATTCGGCCGACACCGCGTGCAGGGCACACCGGTCGACCGTGAAAGACTGGTCAATCGCATGTAAAGATTCCGCGGGCCTGATCGCCGGAAGGGATTTCTTTCGGCCACTGGGGCGCCTCGAAAGGGCGGCGGGGGGCTGGATCCGGCCATACGCCGTTGTGGTGTCCGGCGGCTCTGCGGATGGCCGGGAAGCGGTGGTGCGGGGGTGGCCGCCCGTGATCGGCTGGGAACAGGCCAGGACGCGCGTGGGAAGTGAGGGCACGTGAGGCAGGCGGATGCGGAATCGGCCGGGCGTGCGGACACGGTGACGGTGCCGTCGCTGTGGCGCAACCGGGACTTCGTGCTGCTGTGGTCCGGTCAGGTGCTGTCCACGCTCGGCACCCGGATGTCGTCCGTCGCCGTCCCGCTGATCGTGCTGGCCATGACCGGCTCGCCCGGCCGCGCGGGGGTCGCCGGTTTCGTCTCCACCCTCCCCTACCTCCTCTTCTACCTGCCCGCGGGGGCGCTCCTCGACCGGCTCGACCGCAAGCGGGTGATGCTGTGGTGCGAGGGCGTGCGGGTGGTCGCGCTCGGCAGCGTGCCGGTGGCCCTGTGGCTGGGCCGGCTGACGTACGCGCAGCTCCTGGTGGCGGGTTTCGTCGGCGGCACCTGTTACGTCTTCTTCAGCGTCGCCGAGAAGTCCGTGCTGCCGGCGCTGGTGCGTCCCGAGCAGCTGACACCGGCACTCGCCCAGCAGGAGGCGAAGTCCCGGGGCGCCGGCCTCGCCGGCCCGCCGCTCGGGGGCCTGCTGTACGGCGTCGCGCACGCGTTGCCCTTCCTCGCCGACGCCCTCTCCTACGTCGTCTCCTTCCTGACGGTCTCCGCCATCCGCGCCGATCTGCGGGTACGGCGCACCGACCCGGCCGGGTCGCTGTGGCGGGAGGTGGCGGCCGGGGTGCGCTGGCTGCTCGGCCAGCCGTTCATCCGGGTCACCGTGGTGTGCGTGGCGCTCACCAACGTCATGTTCCAGGCGCTGACCCTGGTCCTGATCGTGCTCGCCCGGCATCTGGGGGCCTCGTCGGGGCTCACCGGTGCCGTGCTCGGCTTCTTCGGCTGCGGGGGCCTCGCGGGGGCGTTCGCCGCGCCGTGGATCCAGCGCCGGCTCACCCCGCGGACCGTGGCGATCGGGGCGACCTGGCTGTGGGTGCTGCTGCTGGTGCCGATCGCCGCGATGCCGTCCCCGCTGACGCTCGGTCCGCTGGTGGCGGCGATGGCGTTCATCGGCCCGGTGTGGAACGTGGTGGTCGTCGGCTACCAGTACAAGGTCATCCCGGACCACATGCTGGGCCGGATCAAGAGCATCGTCCTGCTGGTCAGCTGGGGTGCCATCCCCTTCGGCTCACTGATCGCGGGCGGCCTGCTGGACCGCACCGGCCCGCGCGGCGCCGTCCTGGCCCTGTCCGGCCTGACCCTCTTGGTCGCCCTGATCGCCTCGCTGAGCCCGGGACTCCGGCGGGCGGCGGTCCTCGCCGAGGGATAGCGGAGCCGGGGGGCCGGGCTGGAGGACCGGGGCCGCCCGGCTGCCGCCGACCGGGACGTCGGCGGCGTGAGCCGTCCGCGGACCAGCCGGTGGGCGAGGCGCGCCACCCCGATCAGGCCCCCCGGACCCTGCCGGTCGCGTCGAGTGGGAACAGGCATCGACTGACGAACCGTCAGTAGAGGGGGCCTCGGGTCGGCATGCGTCCGGAAAAAGCCGCCCTCAGCCGTCCACACCCGGGAAACGCGGTCGTGGCTCGAGCGGCACTCCCGGCGGCTCCGGCGCGGGCAGCGGGTCCCCTTCGTAGCCCTTCACCTCGCCGAAGCGGGTGCCCGTCATCCAGTCCGCGCGGGCCTGCTCGATCTCCGCCTGGGTCCGGGCCACGAAGTTCCACCACATATCGAACTCCGCCGCTGTTTTCGCAGGTCAACAGCCTGCGCGACTGCTCCTGGTCAGCAAAAGGTCAGCATCAGTCGCGAGGAGTCGGTTCGCGTGGCACAGGGTTCGTTGCCCCGGGGGATGGGTTCGTTCTTCAAGGGCTGCGAGCATCCGCGCTCGCGGTGGTCGAAGTGCTCCCACCTCTAAAAGATCCGGTACCGGTCTGCAGCCGGTAATCAGTTGGAGGAGACGGGGTTCGCCACTCAGGACGACGCGATCGAGCGTTTGACGGAGATCTACAAGGAGAAGAAGGCCGCAAGGCAGTCGCAGCCGAAGGCGGAGCGCATCCGGAAGTACGGGGCGATGCGCTTCGAGGAATACGCCGAGGAGTGGAAGGCCTGGCAACGGCACCTGGCCGTGGCCTCCCTTCGGCACCTCGACTCGCTCCTGGTGCATCACATCTACCCGGCGCTCGGCAGCCGGCGGATGAACTCCTTCGACCACAAGGTGGTCGACGGCTTCGTCCGCACCATGGAGCGAAATGGCGCCGGTCTGGCCACGCAGTCCAACGCCTTCGACAAGGTGCGTGCGATCCTCCACGACGCCCATCGGCTCGGGCTCTTCTCCGACAACCACCCTGTGGCCGGCGTCAACGAGCCGCAGTACGAGTCCGGGCGGGCTGTCATCCCGTCTCCCGAGCAGCTGCGCGCCATACGCGCTGCGGGCGATGACGCGTTCATGCTGATCGTCGACATGATGAGTGGCTGCGGTCTGAGGAACGGCGAAGCGTTCGCGGTGAATCTCAACAACATCGTCGCCGATGACGTGTACCGGGTGTCTGAGTAGGTTGTCATGACCTCCCGGCAGTACGGGCCGCTCAAGCACCGGAAGCTCGGGGAGTATCGGGATGTTCCCCTGCCGGCCCAGGTGAAGGAGACAATCGAGTGGTACGCCGACAAACACGGAACGGTCGATGGCTATCTGCTTCGGCACCCGAGCGATCCCACCAGGCCCTATCCGCACTACGCGGTGGACAATCAGTGGAAGCGGATCAAGGCGTCGGGCAAGGTGGACATCCCGGAAGGCATGGTGGTCTACGGGAATCGCCACTGGTGATGCGGGAGTAGACGCCGCCGTCCGGAGAACGCAGTTCGAGCCGGTCATCGACGAGTCGGTGCAGGCCCCAGCCGGGGATGGTCCGCAGATCGGCGAAGCCGCAAGGCATGCGCCGCATCCCGGCCGCGATCGCACCCTCCACCTGGATCTCCTTCGGCTCGCCGCCGGGCAGGCGCGACATCATCGCGCGCTGCGGCTCGAACAGCGCCATCGGCATCGGGTCCTCTCTGTCGGTGGTCTGCACGGTGCCGGTGTCCGGGGCGATGCCGGTGGCGACCTGACCTAATCCGAGCGCGGGGGAGTCCTGTAGAGCAGCCGGCTGTGGTCGTCGACCTTGTCGCTCAGCTGCGCCCCCGCCGCCAGGATCTCCGCCCGGCTGACGGCTCGGCCGTCGATGTGAAACCGCTGACGAGGTGGTTGCTGGCGGTCACGCCGCTGCTTCATGGGATTGAACCGTCCCATCGTAGTCCCCCCGGTGTGTGATCAGCCAAGCCTCAGCCAGGCGTGAGCGGCGGCACAAGACCGCCTTCTCGTCAACGGCTGGACCGTAGAGCAACCACTGTGCGTTGGCCGTGTACCAGACGTCGCTCTCGATCTCGTGGCCCGTAACGTCCTGACGCTGAGCGGCTCAATCTCGGGCTGAGCGAGCTATGCATACCAGTCTTCCGGGTTGCGCGGGCGCGGCGAGGGCGTCTTCAACGGCGCTCCGAGCTGGTCTTCAGGGGGCGTTGGCGTTCGAGGCCGCTGACAATCGCGCCAGTGAGGAAGGAGAGTCGGCCGACGGGGACGACCCACTCGGCCCAGGCAATGAGGGGCGCTGGGAGGTCCAGCTGGGTCGCTGCCGCTTGTCCGCTGACTCGGTCGAGTCCTTCGAGTAGAGCCTGCCATTCCTGGGCCCGAACGGGCGTCATGTCTGAGTCGGCAGGGTTCTGCCAGACCCCGTGGGCATTGTGTGGCGTCAAGGTGGCGCGGTACTGCTCCCACGTCTGGTCCGGGCGCCTAGCCGCAGTGTCGTGAAGGTTGAGGAACAACGTCGGGCCGAGGGCTGGGTACGCGATCAATGCGGCGAGCAGAACCATGCTGGCGCGGTACGGGAAGTAGGTCGCATCCCTTCGCTCTCCGTTGGCCGGGTCGAAGAAGCTGGCGTGCCGTTCAGCCAAGTCGGCCTGGCGACGCTCTCGTCGCAGGGCGGTGAGAAGTCCGTAGCTGTTGGCAAGCCGCTTGGTCGCGCGCGGGGTGGCTACCAGCAGGGGAGGGCCGAGGAGGTCCAGTAGCGCCAGCTCGTCCGGCGTGAGGGTGAAGGGGTCGACGCTCTCGACCACGCGCGCCGGCGGGAGCTCGACTCCGTGCGGTTCTCGCGGCAACGGTTCGGCGGATCCCTCGCCCAGCCGCCACTCGTCGGTTGGGACCCGCATGGCGGCAACCGGGGAGGCAGGAGTGATGCGCGGAGCGGTATTGGCGGGCGATAGGGCTTGCGTATCGGGAGGTGCGAGGTGCTCGGCGCGGACGCCGACGAGCGTCTCCAGCAGTTGCCGGTATCCATCGGCTTTCAGGGGCGGCAGGGTGAGCACTACCTGAAAGATCTTCTCAAGGTACTGGGCGGGCGTGGAGCACCACAGTTCCTCGGCCTCGACATCGACCAGCCCGGTCTGCTCACTGACCGCGACCAGGCCTACGCGGCGGCCCAGGAGGTCGCGGTAGTGGGTCTCGATCGCTCGCAACAGCCAGCGCGGATCCACCGCGACGACCACCACGAACAACTCCACAGCGAGCAGCAGATGGATGGCCTCCAGCATTTCCACCACCCGCCGTGGTGGGCAACGGTCAAGGTCGTCGATGTACAGGATGATCCGGTCGATCCGCGGGAGCTCGTCTTGGGCCTCGTCTTCACGGGTGGATAGGCTGGGACCGGCCCGATGATCCCGGGGGCCAGGGGCTGTGTCTGCAGGTTTCTGGTGGCGGTTGGGGGCTGGCTGCTCAGGTGAGGGGTCGCGGGCGGCGTCGGCCAGGAGAGCGGCCATGTGCTGGAAGTCCTCCCGGATCTGCGTCATGACCCCGAGCTGGCTGCGGTAGTCGGTGCCCGCCGCGCGCTCGGTCACGAGTCCGGCGAGCTGGCCGGCCGAGGTGAGGTTCTGCAGCTGCTTCTCGAGGCTGGTGACCTCGGCGGTGGCAACCTCAGCGGCGGTTTCGAGCCGAAGCCGCTGCCTTTCCGCGAACTGCCAGGCCCTTTTCCACGCGTCGCTTTCCCGGATCTGTTGTGCTTTCCGGACGCGGCCACGAAGCTGCAGGGCCGTCCACAACGAGGCGAGGGCTGGAACCGCGGCGGCCCACTTCCATAGCGACGTCAGCGCCCACGCGAGTCCAACGACCGCCGTCATCAAGGAAATCAGAACAGCCAGGAATCGGGCGAGGGTACCGCGTGGAATACTACGGACGAGCCGCCAGGACGCCCGGCCCGTTTCCCGCAGCGCTGCGACCTGCCTGGCCGCTTGCCGATACACCTCTTCGGGACGGTCACCGGTTAGCAGCCGCAACTCGTTCTGCTGTTCCGCTGGCAGTTTGTCCCACGGTCCTGCCGGCTCGCGCAGCGCCTCCTGCAGTTTGCGGCGGCGCTCTTGGGCTGCCTGCAAGCGCTCCTTTAGACCCCGCTCCGCGACCAGCTCGGCCGTCAGCCGGGACTGGCGGCGCTGTTCGGCACCACGGTCTCCGTCTGCTGGTGTGACCAGCTGGGCGAACAGCTCGGCGACCAGACTGGCCCACAAATCCGTTTCGGCGTAGTGCCATGCATTGAACCGGACCTGCCGCACCGCACTGTGCGCGACCAGGTTGCCCGGCCGGGCCGTCGCCTCCACCTGGCGCTGTACCAGCCCGAGGAAGTGGCTCTTGCCCTCACCCCAGTCACCGAACAGACCCACAGCCAACGGCGGCCTTGCCGTCCGCGCCGTGATCAACTCCGCGACCGCCAGCGCATCCCCGGTCCGGTCCAACTCGTCCGCGACGGCCGTCACGTCTGAGCGATACGACGGCGGACGGGGTATCGTCCGATCCTCAACCACCTCCCAGAGGCGCACTGCGCCGTGGCTGTCACCAGCGGCCAGGACGGGCCGGCTTTGGACACGGCCCCACACGCCCCAGATAACGGCACTTCCGGGACTGTTGGGCAGTGGCTCTCCCAGGCTTGTGACCGTGGCCGGATCCCACAGACGCACCGTGCCGTCATCACCCCCGGTAGCCAGCACAGGCCGACCATCCATGCTCGCCCACTCGCCCCATCGCACTGTGTCGGTGTGGCCGGGCAGCGGATCGAGCAGAGTCATGCCCGTGACCCAATCCGCAGCCCACAGGCGCACGATTCCGTCATCGCCCCCCGCGGCCAGGATCGCTCGGCCAGCTGCACAACCCCACGCTCCCCATCGAAGAGATGTGTAGCCCCCCACCTCGTCAGCGATCTTGCCTGTGGCCAGGTCCCACAGCCGCACCAGTCCGTCAGTGACCTCAGCGGCCAGAACCGGCCTACCACCCACGCGGCCCCACGCGCCCCACTCCTGATGGGTGCGGCGGCCCGGCAGCTCCCTCATGACCCTGCCCGTGCTCGGGTCCCACAGGCGCAAGGCCCCAACACCGCCAGTGACCAAAACTGGCTGGTCACCCACGCTGCCCCACACGCCCCACCACATCCTGTTCATGTGGCCGGGCGGCTCTATCCGATTTGTGCGTATACCGGCGACCGGATCCCACAGGCACACCGCTCCGTCATCACCGCCGGTGACCAAAACTGGCTGGCCACCCACGCTGCCCCACACGCCCCACCGCACCTTGTCGGTGTGGCCAGCCAGTGACGGGTCCCGGTTGGTGCGTATGCCCGCGACCGGATCCCACAGGCACACCGCTCCGTCATCACCGCCAGTGGCCAAACCCGGCTGGCCACCCATGCTGCCCCACACGCCCCACCGCACCTTGTCGGTGTGGCCTCTCATCTGCCCTACGACCCTCCCCGTGGCCGGGTCCCACAGCCGCACCATGCCATCGACGTGGCCTGTGGCCAGGGCCGGTCGGCCTGCCACGCTGCCCCACACGCCACACGTTGCGGGGACGGTCTCAGTCAGTGGATCGCCCAGCGGCACGCCCTGAAGCCGGGAAGCTGGTGCACCCATGTTCTAAATCTAGGGCTTCATCCGTTGTGTGGAGAACATGTAGGGACGCCGCTCCGGCGCTCGGCTCCGACTGGGTGGCCGACAGGATGCGCTTGGGCCTGAGCATCGACACCGGCGAGCAGGCCGCGCTCACGGAGGTACTGACGACTGCCCGAACGGTCCCGTCACCGTCACGCCGGCCCGCTGACAGACCTCGTCCCGTCGGCGCGCCCCAGCGAGCAGTTCCACTGCGACGGTGGCGTAAGGCGGCAGCCCGTTCAGAGGGTGTTTTGATCCCGGTCCGGCGGACACGGACGTCTGGAAGGATGAGGGAATGACCCCGGAGGAAGCCCGCCAGGCCGTGCGTCGACTGCAGGAGATAGTCCTGGTCGCCGAAGCTCCGCCCAACCGGGCGGCGGCCTGCTCGGGGCCGAGCGGGGTGTCGGCGGCGACCAGGTCCGCCAGGCCTGCCGCGCAATGATGCCGAGCAACCGCTGCTTGGCACCCTCGTAGAGGTCGCGAACGCCTGGCGGCCGAGCCTCCGAGGGGCTCCCTGGCTGGCTTGGGTGGCGGAGCCGAAGGCGTGCCTCGTCTACGGCTTCAGCCGTGCCGAGACCTCGGGCTGGGGGCGACGCCGTGACGGTCGCCATGTTCATCTTCGCCGCCGTCCTGCTAGCCGCGTTCGTCCCGGTCCAGGCGAAGAAGCAGGCACCCCTGCTTCCGCTCCGGGTCGTCACCGAACGCAACCGCGCCGGTGCCTACCTGGTAGTCGCCCTGGGCGGCAGCGCGATGCCTGGCCGTGTTCCTGTTCCTCACGTACTACCTGCAGGACCTCAAGGGCTACCCGCCGATGCTGACCGGCTTCGCCGTCTTCCCGATGCTCGTCGGCCTGATGGTCAGCTCGACACAGACCTCGGCCCGCCTGCTGCCGTTCGTCGCCCGGGCACGCTGATCCAGCCGGGCCTGCTCCTCGCCGCCGCGGGCATGGTGCTGCTCGCCCTGCTCGACACCGGCAGCGGTTACGCCGCCCCATGCGCTGCTGGCGCTGATCCTGCTCGGCTTCGGCCTGGGCACCCCCATCATGACGTCGATCCAGATGAGCACCCGTGGCGTCGAACCCACCGACGCGGGCGCGGCCTCAGCCACTGTCAAAGCCTCGCAGCAGATCGGTGGCGCGGTTGGCACGGCCCTGCTGAACACGGTCGCGGCCTCCGGCACCGTCGCGTACGCCGCCGCCCATGGCACCGGGGGCGCGTGCAGGCCGCGCTCGCGAGCATGACGCACGGCTACACCAGCGCCTTTGCGTTGGCCGCCTCCTTCCTCAGGCTCGCCTTCGTGATCGCGGCCCTTCTCATCAACGCGGGCAAGCCCGGCGCCCCGTCGAGCGTCGCGGCAGGCGGTGATGGTCGGGACGCCACCGAGGCGGATGCACCGGTCATGATCCACTGACCTGGGTGCGGGTCGGTCCCGCGCGGGTCCTCACAGCGCGGGTTCGACCGCCCTCTTGTCCCGAAGGCGAGGGCGGACCCGCCGCCGACCGAGCGTGGCGAAGGGTTCGTCCACGTCCACGGGCACCCGGGTCTGTGGGATCCCTACAGTCACCTCCTAGATCGGCCCTGTGACAGCTGTCGCGGTGAAGCCCATCGACTCCAGAACCAGCCCCGGCTGGCGACGGCGTCCGGAAGACGGCCTCCTTGTTGGGCTCGCAGCGGCGATGCAACCACCTCACCGTCTGCTGACGGCCATCAGGAAAGTCAGCATTGGGTTAGCATCCGTCCGACCAAAGCTGCTCGCAGATGGCCACACCTTGGAATCGCGGGCATCCCCGGAGGCGCTTTGCGTACGTCCGAGGGCGCTCGCCGCACGAAAGTGTTGGTTGGATGCCAAGCGGACACCCTGCGCGAACGGCTGGGGGCATTAGCCCATGCTTCCGCAGGTCAGTGCACCCTTCCGCGTGGTTTCAGCGGTACCCCCGGCAGCTCCGGTGCAGGCAGCGGAGCTCCGTCGTACCCCTTCACTCCGCCGAAGCGGGTGCCCTTCATCCAATCCTCCCGGGTCTGTACGATCTCCTCTTGGGAGCGGGCGATGAAGTTCCACCACATGACCAGCTCCTCGGCGAACGGCTCGCCGCCCAGCAGCATGATCCCGGCGTCGGACTCGGCGCGCAGCGGGAGGGCGGACCGGCCGCAGCCGAGGTAGAGCAGGGAGCCGGGCAGCACCGGCACCCCGTCCACGCGCACCTCGCCGGACATGGCCAGCACGCCGTACTCGAAGTCGGGCTCCAGCGGCAGACGGGCCTCGGCGCCCCGGCGCAGGGCCAGGTCCGCGCCGACGATCGGGGTGTACGCCGTACCGGGGGAGCGGGAGCCGTCCAGGTCGCCCAGGATCACCGTGGCGGTCAGCCCGGGCGCGGTCACCGTGGGCAGCTCGGGGTGGTACTCGAACGACGGGTCGGTGTGCCGGTGCTCGTCGGGCAGCGCGACCCACAGCTGGGCGCCGTGCAGGAAACGGGCGTGCGGGCGGGGGCTTTCCTCGGAGTGGCTGATCGCGCGGCCCGAGGTCATCAGGCCCAGCTGCCGGGGCCCGATCGTCTGCAGGCTGCCGGTGGAGTCGCGGTGCAGCACCTCGCCCTCGTGCAGCCAGCTGACCGTCTGCAGCCCGGTGTGCGGGTGCGGCGGGACCTGCATGCCGGGCTCGTCGGCGATGTCGTCCGGGCCGTAGTGGTCGACGAAGGCCCACGCGCCGATCATGCGCCGGCCGAGGTTCGGCAGCAGCCGCCGCACCTCGGTGGACCCGCCCAGCGTCACCCGACGGGGACTCAGCAGTTCGCGGACGGGCTCGGCGACGACGAATCCACGGCCACCACAGACACTGGGCACGGGCACGCGGTCAAGGTTGCTCATACCGCCCAACCTAGCGCCCGCACCCTGTCCCGGAGGGCCAGTGCGGGGGCGGTTCACGGTCGCGGTGCGCTCGGGGAGGGCTGGGCCGTGGACGGGCTCACCGGGCTCGGCATCGGGGGCGGCGTGTCGCCCGGCGGGCGGGACGAGCGGGCCGGCCAGGCCGGGCAGGGCCGGGGCGGTCCGTCTGGCCGAGGCGGGACGAACGTCGGCGTGGCTACGGTGTCCGGGGTGTGGGTGTTCTGTCCGGCGGAGCCGGGACGAACGCCGGCGCGGCCACGGCGCCCAGGGCCGGCACACCCGCCACCGGACGCGTCATCGGGGCCCCTCCGGACGCAGCCCTTCCGGCCGCGACGCAGCCCCTCCCGACGCCGGCCCCCAGTCGGGGTGCCGGCGACGGCCAGGCCGCGGCTGCGGCGGAGACCCCCCCAGGGCGGTATGCCGTCGCGCCGCACGGCCCGTGGCAGTGAGCGGTGATACTCGGAGCGTGGAGACCGCTTCCCTCGACCTGAACCTGCTGCGCACCTTCCTCGCGGTGTACCGCGCCGGATCGTTCACCGGTGCCGCACGCCTGCTGGGCCTGTCGCAGCCGACGGTGACGACGCAGATGCGGGCACTGGAACGGCAGACCGGGCGGGAGCTGTTCGAGCGGCTGCCGCGCGGGGTGACGCCGACGCCGGTGGCCGACGAGCTGGCGGCCCGGATCGCCGCGCCCCTGGACGAGCTGGCCGCGGTCGCCGGCCCCACCCCGCCGGCCGGTGCCCGGGCCGAGCCCGTCCACCTGGCCGGACCGGCGGAACTCCTGTGCACCATGGCCCTGCCGGCCCTCGCCCCGCTGGTCGCCGAGGGCGTACGGCTACGGGTGGCGACCGGGCTGACCGATCCGCTGCTGGACGAACTGCGCGCCGGCCGGCACGACCTCGTGATCGCCACCCACCGTCCGCGCGGCCGCACCCTGCAGGCCGTGCCGCTGAGCGACGAGGAGTTCGTACTGGTCGCGGCCCCGGTCTGGGCCGAGCGGTCGGCGGACCGCCGGAGCGCCCCGGACACGGCAGGCCAAGAGGCCCCGGCACAGGGCGACTTGGATCCCGGTGTCCTGCAGGGCGTCCCGCTCGTCACCTACGCGGAGGATCTGCCGATCGCCCGCCGCTACTGGCGGCACGTCTTCGGCCGGCGTCTGTCCCGTACCGCCGCGGTGACCGTGCCCGACCTGCGCGGGGTCCTCGCGGCGGTGGCGGCGGGCGCCGGGTTCAGCGTGCTGCCCCGCTATCTGTGCCAGGACCTGCTGGACTCCGGCGCGCTCGTCGCGCTGCTGGAACCGGAGGACCCGCCGATCAACACCGGCTTCCTCGTCCAGCGGCCCGGCGCCTCCGACAATCCCGACGTCGCCCGCGTCCGCGCCCTGCTGTTGCGGGCGGCACGCAACTGGTAGGGGTGGGAGGAGAGTTCAGGGCGCGTAGGCTCCGGGCGCGGCCGGCCACTCCGGCGCCAGCACCGCCCAGATCTCCTCGTCGTGCCGCTCGCCCCGGTACGGGTGACTCTCGCGCAGTACAGCCTCCTTGCGCATGCCGAGCCGGCGGGCGACCGCGATGCTGGGCGCGTTGCCGGCCGACACCCACCACTCGACGCGGTGGATGCCCCGCTCCCGGATCGCCCAGTCGATGAGCAGGCGGGCCGCCCGGGTCACCAGGCCCCGGCCCACCGCGGCCGGCTCCAGCCAGCAGCCCGCCTCCGCCGTGCCCTGCGGCACGTCCATCCGACGCAGGATCACCGCACCCACCAGGGTGCCGTCGAGGCGGATCGCCCGGATGAGGCCCGCGTCGGCCGCCTCCTTCGCGGCGTACGCCTCCAGGAACGCCCGGCTGGAGGCCAGGTCCGCCACCACGTCCGGCAGCCCGTTGAACCGCCCGATGAACTCCCGCCCCCGGTCCACGTGGGCGAGGAACTCCTCGGCCTGCCAGGGCTGGAGCGGGCACAGTTCGGCGCCGTCGTCACCGAGAGAGGTCGCGAACATGGTCACCTTCGCGTGAGGGGGTGGGACATCTGGTACGCCAGCCTACGGTCCGCGCCCTCACCGATCGCGGTGAGAGCCTCGTCCAGCTCCATGAACCACTGCCAGGCCGGCCGGCCGTCGGCCCCTGCCAGCCGCGCCACCACCAGGTCCTCCAGCTCCGGGACGCGTTTGTTCTTCCAGACCTTGTCGGCCAGGCTCACCAGCAGGTCCTCCACACCCGTGTCGGGAGCCGTCCAGGAGGCGTGCGTGCCGGCGAACCGGGCGAGTTCCGCGGGCACCCCCTGCGCCAGCAGCAACTCCCGCCCCGCCGCCTCGTGGTGGGCGCCGGGCCCGGACAGCTCGGCCGGGTGCAGGGCCTTGCCGATGTCGTGCGTGGCCGCGCCGAACAGCACCGCCTCCGCGTCCAACTCCAGCCGGGGGCAGTGCTCTCGCACCCATGTCACGAGCTGTGCCGCGACGTCGTGCACCGCCCTCAGGTGCGCCACCAGCCGTGGCGGCGCGTCCACCCGCTCCAGCAGCAGAGCGGCCCGCGGGGGCAGGGGGCGCAGGGGCGGGTCCGCGGTGTCGTCCGTCGCGATCGACGGCGTGTCGTCGGCTGTCACCGTGCCAGAGTAGTCAGTGACGCGCACCCTACGGCCGGCTGACGGGGGTATGGATGCAGGCGGTGCACACGGCGTTTCTGCTCGGCACGGGCGTGTTCTGGACGGTGGCCTATGTGCTGCTCATCCGCACGGGACTGCGGGAGCACACCTTCGGTATGCCGGTCGTCGCCTTCGCCACCAACATCAGCTGGGAGTTCATGTTCGCGTTCGTGCGGCCTCCCTCCGGGGTCATGCACGTCGTCAACATCGTCTGGTTCTGCTTCGATCTCGCCATCGGCTACACGGTCGTACGCCACGGCCGCGAGGAATTCCCCTACCTGCCCCGGCAGTTGTTCCTCCCCGCCCTCGCCGCGCTGCTCGTCCTCGCCTACCCCGGTATGAACTTCGCCTCCGAGCAGTTCGACGAGGGCGGCGGCGCGGTCACCGCGTTCGGCAGCAACCTGGCGATGTCCGCCATGTTCCTCGCGATGCTCGCCGCCCGCCGGGGCACGCGCGGCCAGTCCACGGGCATCGCCCTGACCAAGCTGCTGGGTACGGCCTGCGCCTCCCTGGCGATGCTCACCGACCCCGACCTGGCGCCCCGCCACGACACCGCCCTCATGCACTACCTCTACGCCGGCTGCTTGCTGCTGGACCTCGCCTATCTCGCCGCCCTGTGGACCGTACGCCGGGCGGCGGTCCGGAGCTGACATCGTTGTCCGGCGTCCCTGGATGGCGCGGCCGGGTTGCGGGGCCGACGATGGTGCTGTGGGGTACGGCCGCCGCCGCAGCACCGGTGCCGTCCGAGGCCACCGGGGGACGGAGGCCGGCCCCGGCCGCGGTCAGCGGCCGGAAGGGAGGACACCGTCATGCTGGAAGTGAAGACGGTCGAGAAGCCGGACGAACGGCGCGACTTCCCCCGCGGCCACCTCGAAGCGCTCCACCTGACCGGGCTCGACTTCGCGGTGGCCACGTTCGAACCAGGATGGCGCTGGACGGAGTCCGTGGCACCGATCGCGGGCACCGAGAGCTGCAAGGTCCACCATAACGGGTACGTGGTGCAGGGGCGGCTGCACATCCGCATGGACGACGGCGGCGAGGGCGAGGTCGGCCCGGGTGACGTCTTCGTCTGCCCGCCCGGCCACGACGCCTGGGTGGTCGGTGACGAACAGGTCGTGGTCTACGACTTCGCCGGAACGATGGCGAACGTGTACGCGAAGGGCTAGCCGAGCGCCGGGCCTCGCCCGCGAGATTTCCCTGCCGGGCCGCACCGGGTGCGGCCCGGTGGCCTGTGCGGGGCGGTCCCGGGCCGGGCGCCGGCCCCGCCCTCACCCGGCGAAGGCCCCCGCCCCCTCCTCCGCGAACGCGACCGCGTCCGTGTGGCCGAACAGGCCCGGCAGGCCGCCGGTGTGGAGGAAGACCGTCTTCTCGCCGGGGCGGATGTCGCCGGCCCGGACCGCGGCGTGGAGCCCGGCCAGGGCGCGGCCCGTGTAGGTCGGGTCCAGGGCCAGGCCCTCGGTGCGGGCGGCGAGGCGGAGGGCTTCGCGTACCGGGTTGGTCAGGGCCGCGTACCCGGCGCCCACCTGGTCCCGGCGGATCCGCAGCCCCTCCGGTGTGACCTCCGCGTCCGTGAGGGGTGCGGCGAAGTCCGACACCGCCGCGGCCGGGTCGGCCAGCGCGCCCACGTCGACGCCCAGCACCGACCCGCTGCCGAGGGCCGCGACCAGCCCGGCCATCGTGCCGCCCGAGCCGAGCGCCACCACCGCCGTACGCAGGTCCGGCAGTTGCTCGCGCAGCTCCTCGCCGCAGCGCAGGTAGCCGCGTGCGCCCAGGGCACTGGAGCCGCCGAACGGGATCAGCGCCGGGCGGGCGCCGTCGGACCGCAGGCGTGCGCAGACCCCGGCCGCCGCCGCGTCCAGCCCGGCCTGGTCCACCTCGCCGGCCCAGGCGAGCCGGGCGCCGAAGAGGCCGTCCAGGGCCAGGTTCCCGGAGCGTGAGGTGCCCGGGGCGCCCCGCAGGACGAGGACGACGTCCAGGCCGAGCCGGGCACCCGCGGCGGCGGTCAGCCGGGCGTGGTTGCTCTGCGGGGCGCCGGTGGTCACGACGGTGTCCGCGCCCTCGGCGAGCGCCGCGCCCACGGTCCACTCCAGCTTGCGGATCTTGTTACCGCCGCCGCCGAGGCCGGTCAGGTCGTCCCGTTTCACCCACAGGTCGTCCGGCCCGAGCCCGAGCGCGGCGGCCAGCCGGGGCGCCGGCTCCAGCGGGGTGGGGAAGGTGCCCAGCGGCACGGGAGGGTGATTCATGGCGACGCGTCCTCGGTCGGGGTCGGCGGTGAGGGCCAGTGGATCACGGAGCGGCGCCCGGCGTCACACCGGCAGCAGCCCCGCGATCAGCCCGCTGAGCTGCCGGGCCGTGCGGCACTCGTGCATCTCGACCAGTTCGGCGTAGGCGGGCGCGGCCGAGTCGCCGGTGCCCCACCGGTCGCGTGGTTCGGGGTTGAGCCAGTACACGCGCCGGGCCCGCCGGGCGAGTTCGCGTACGGCGGGGAGGTTCGGGTCGCTCATGTTGGTCCGCGCGTCGCCGAGCACGAACACCGTCGTGCGCGGGCCCACCGCACCGCCGTACCGCTCGGTGAACTCGCCCAGCGCCATGCCGTAGTCGCTGCTGCCGTGCCAGCCGGTGAGCGTGGCCTCGGCGCGGATCCGGGCGCCGAGCCCGTCGGGGTCGGCGCGGCCGTGGTCGAGCAGGCCGGTGACCTCGTCCAGCCGGTTGACGAAGGCGAACACGCGGACCTTGCTGAACTGGTCGTGCAGGGCCTGCACGAGGAGCATGGTGAAGTCGGAGAAGCCGGACACCGAGCCGGAGACGTCACAGAGCAGGACGAGTTCGGGGCGGACCGGGCGGCGCCGGCGCAGCACCGGCCGCATCGGCACCCCGCCCGTCGACAGCGAGGAGCGCAGGGTGCGGCGCAGGTCGATCGTGCCGCGTGCGGCCCGCCGGCGGCGCGCGGCGAGCCGGGTGGCCAGCTTGCGCGCCAGCGGCTGAACCGCCCTGCGCAGCTCGGTGAGTTGGTCCCGGTCGGCGTACAGGAAGTCGACCCGGTCGGCGGTGGGCCTCACGCCCCGCCGCGCGATCTCGTCCCGCCCGCGCCGCTCCGCGACCCGGCGCCGGGCCTCCGCGCCGACCAGCCGCCGGAACTCCTCGATGCGGCGCCGGATCTCGTCGTCCAGCAGTCGGTCCGTGAACCCCGGGCCGCTGCCGTTGCGGCCCCGGACCTCGTCCCGCACCCGGGCCAGCAGGGTCTGCGGGCGCAGCCGTTCCAGGGTCTGGTACGCCGAGAAGCCGTCCGACCCCGGTGAACTCCCGTACCCGCCCAGGCCGTCGACCGCCTCCGCCGCCAACTGGGCCATCAGGACCCGGTCGTCGGCGGCCAGCGCGTCCGCGAGCCGGTCGCGCAGGGTCTCCCGGTCCCGGGGGGCGTCCTCCGGGCCGCCGACACCGCGCGGGAAGTACAGGTCGAAGACCGCGTCGAACAGGGGCCGTTGACCCGGGCCGTGCAGCAGTGTCGCGGCCAGTCCCTCGCGCAGCAGCTCGCGGTCCGCGAGGCCCAGCGCCTCCACCGCGAGGGCCGCGTCCACGGTCTCCCCGGTGCCGATGCGCACCCCGTGCGCGCGCAGCGCCGCGGCCAGGCCGGTGATCCGGTCGGCGACGGCGGTCACAGCGCGTCCAGGTCGAGCTTGGCCGCCGCCTTCTGGATGTCGTCCTGGTGCTTGAGGATCACCCCGAGGGTGTCCCGTACGACGGTCTCGTCCAGCGTGCCGGCGCCCAGCGCCAGCAGGGTGCGCGCCCAGTCGAGGGTCTCGGCGACGGACGGCACCTTGCGCAGGTCCATCGCGCGCAGCGCCCCGACCACGCGGACCACCGACTCGGTCAGCGCCTCGCCGAGGCCCGGCACCTTCAGCCGTACGATGCGCCGCTCCAGCTCCTCCTCCGGGAAGCCGATGTGCAGGAACAGACAGCGGCGGCGCAGCGCCTCGGACAGCTCGCGCCCGGCGTTGGAGGTGAGCACGACGAACGGGCGGCGGGTCGCGGTGACCGTGCCCAGCTCCGGGACCGTGACCTGGAAGTCGCTGAGCACCTCCAGCAGCAGCCCCTCCATCTCGACGTCGGCCTTGTCGGTCTCGTCGATGAGCAGCACGGTCGGCTCGTCGCCGCGGATGGCGGTCAGCAGCGGGCGGGGGAGCAGGAACTCCTCGCTGAAGATGTCGGTGCGGGTCTCGTCCCAGCTCTCGCCGCGGCCCGCGCTGATGCGCAGCAGCTGCTTGGCGTGGTTCCACTCGTACAGGGCCCGGGACTCGTCCACGCCCTCGTAGCACTGGAGGCGGATCAGCCGGGCGTCGGCGACCTGGGCGACGGCCTTGGCCAGCTCCGTCTTGCCGACCCCGGCGGGGCCCTCCACCAGCAGCGGCTTGCCGAGCCGGGCGGCGAGGAAGACGGTGGTGGCGACGGCGGGCGAGGCGAGGTACCCGGTCTCGGCGAGGCGGGCGGAGACGTCGTCGACGGACGTGAACAACGGGGCCTCCGGCGGGTCGGGGACAGGGTCCGGTCATCTATCTAAGCGCTTGTTCAGGCCGCGCGCCACGGAATACACCGATCGGTTTCCGCCGGCGGTAGTCTTGCCGTATGGCCACCACAGAGAAGGCGTCCCCCCGCGACCGGCTGCTGGACGCCGCCGCGCGGCTCTCCTACCGCGACGGCGTGTCCATCGGCGTGGAGGCGCTCTGCCGCGAGGCGGGTGTCTCGAAGCGGTCGATGTACCAGCTCTTCGACAGCAAGGACGCGATGCTGGCCGCGAGCCTGGAGCGGCGGATCCCGCGGTACCTGACCCTGTTCACGCACCCCGATCCCGAGGCCGCCAGCCCGCGCGAGCGCATCCTGTACGTCTTCGGACAGCTGGAGAAGGGCTCCGCGGACCCCGGCTACCACGGCTGCCCCTACCTGGCCGCGCTGGTCGAACTGAAGGACCCCGGGCACCCGGCGAGCGTGGTCGCGCGCGGGGTCAAGGAAGCCCTGGCGAAGAGCTTTTGCGCCGAGGCGGAGCGGGGCGGCGCCCGCGACCCAGAGCTGCTCGCCCGCCAGCTCGTGCTGGTCTTCGACGGCGCCAGCGCGCGGGCCGGAGCGAAGATCGAGCACCTGGACGACGGGCTCGCCACGGCGACGGCGACCGCCCTGCTCGACGCGGCGGGGGTCCGGTAGAGCCCCTCCGGAAACCCCGGAACCCCAGGCCCCCCGGACGGGCCAGCCCAACGCGCCGATCCGGTCGCCCGCCCGGTCCAATGGATCCGTGACCGCGCCCCCGGACGACTGCCTCGCGCGCAACGAATGGATCTGCGGCGCCTATCTGAGCACCCGCCGCCAGATCCTGCTGGACGCGGTCGCCCAGCACCTCCAGCTGACCTTCCTGTCCGTCCTGATCGGCCTGGCCGTCGCCCTGCCGCTCGCGGTGCTGGCCCGCCGCTGGGGCTGGGCGGCCGGCCCGGTCCTCGCCGTCACGACGATCCTCTACACCATCCCGTCGCTGGCCATGTTCTCCCTGCTGCTGCCCCTCTACGGCCTCTCGGCCACCCTCGTCGTCGCCGGGCTGGTGCTGTACTCGCTCACCCTGTTGGTCCGGAACATCCTCGCGGGCCTGCGCGCGGTCCCGGAGGAGACCCGGCAGGCCGCGCGCGGCCTCGGCTACGGCCCGATCCGCCTGCTGCTCACCGTCGAGCTGCCCCTCGCCCTGCCCGCCGCGATGGCCGGCCTGCGCATCGCCACCGTCTCGGCGGTCTCCCTGGTCACGGTGGGCGCGATCGTCGGCTTCGGCGGTCTCGGCAACCTCATCTACGCGGGCATGAACACCTACTTCAAGGCCCAGGTGCTCACCGCCTCCGTGCTGTGCGTGCTGATCGCCGTCGCCGCCGACCTGCTCCTGCTGGGCGTGCAGCGGCTGATCACCCCCTGGACCCGGGCGGCCCGCGGATGAGCCGCGCCCGGCCGCGGAAGGCCCGCGCATGAGCACCCTCACCGCCGCCTGGGACTGGCTCACCGACCCCGCGCACTGGTCGGGCGACGACGGCATCCGGCACCGGCTGTTCCAGCATCTCGTGCTCACCGTCGTCTGCCTGCTCCTGAGCTGTCTGATCGCCCTGCCCGTCGCGCTCGTCCTCGGCCACCTCGGCAAGGGCGGCGCGCTCGCCGTGAACATCTCCAACGTGGGCCGGGCCGTCCCCACCTTCGCCGTGCTGGTCCTGCTGCTCCTGACCCCGGTCGGCAGGTGGGGCGAAGGGCCGACGGTGGTCGCCCTGGTGCTGTTCGCCGTACCGCCGCTGCTCACCAACGCCTATGTCGGCATGCGCGAGGTCGACCGCGGTGTCGTCCAGGCCGCACGGGGCATGGGCATGACGGGCCGGCAGCTGCTGCTCCACGTGGAACTGCCTCTTTCGCTCCCCCTGCTGCTGAACGGGGTGCGGATCGCCGCCGTGCAGCTCGTCGCCACCGCCACCATCGCCGCGCTCGCGGGCGGCGGCGGCCTCGGCCGGATCATCACGGCCGGTTTCAACCTGGCCAGCACGCCCCAGGTGGTTGCGGGCGCGCTGCTCGTCGCCGTGTTCGCGCTCGTCGTCGAGGGTGTCTTCGAGATCGCCGAACGGCTGGCGCCGGTCTGGCTCAGGGGCGGCCGGTGAGGGGCCGTACGGCACTGGCCGCGCTCGCGCTCCTCGCCCTGGGCGCCTGTGCCACCGGCCCGTCCCTGGAGAACCGCGGCCAGGTCACCGCGCCGCCCGGCGACAGCCGTCACCTGACCGTCGGCTCGGCCGGCTTCACCGAGAGCGACCTGCTCGCCCAGATGTACGCCCAGCTGCTGAACCAGGCCGGCTACCGGACGTCCCTCCTCACCGTCGCCAACCGGGAACTGTACGAACCGGCCCTGGAGTCGGGCCAGATCGACGTCGTCCCCGAGTACGCGGCCACCTTCGCCGACTGGCTGGGTGCCAGGACGCACGGCGCGGACGCCACCCCGGTCGGCTCGCCCGATCTCGGCGCGACCATGCGGGCGCTGCGCGCCCTCGCCGCGCCCCGCGGCCTCACCGTCCTGCCGCCGGGCCGGGCCGTCGACCAGAACGCCTTCGCGGTGACCGCCGCCTACGCCCGCCGGCACCGGCTCAGGACCCTCAGTGACCTCGGCGCCTCCCGGCTGAAGGTACGGCTCGCCGCGGGCGACGAGTGCGTGCAACGGCCGTACTGCGCGCCGGGGCTGCGGAAGGTGTACGGCATCGACATCACCGGCGTCGACCCCAAGGGTGTCGGCACCACCCAGGCCAAGCGGGCCGTGCAGGCCGGCCGGGACCAGATGGTGCTGACCACCACCACCGACGCCACCCTCGGTTCCTTCGGCCTGGTCCTCCTCGCCGACGACAAACGGCTGCAGAACGCCGACTACGTCGTCCCGGTCGTCAACCGTTCCCGTGCGGGTGGCCCCGGTGTGGCGAAGGCGCTCGGCAGGCTGGGCGACGTCCTCACCACCGGTGACCTGGCCGCCATGAACCGGCAGGTCGACAGCTGGCGCCGGCTGCCGGCCGACGTGGCCCGCGCCTATCTCAAGGACAAAGGCCTGCTGAAGTGATCCGGGTCAGGCGTCCGCCACCGAGTCGAACGGCACCTGCCCCCGCGTCACCCCGCGCGCGTCCGCGTCCACCGAGCGGCGCAGCGCCTCGTGCAGCTTCGCCGGGGTCAGCACGCCGAGGAACCGCGCCCCCTCCAGCACCGCGACCCACCCGGCGTCGTACTGGAGCATCACCCCGAACGCCTGCTTCAGCGGTGCTCCGACCGGCACCCAGGCGGTCATCCGGTGGGTCAGCTCCCCGACCGTGCCGCCCGCCACCAGTTCGTCGACGCCGACCCAGCCGTGCAGATCACCGCCCGCGTCCAGGACCACCGCCCAGCGGGCGTCCTCGGCCCGCAGCCGTTCCAGCGCCCGCCCCGCGGGTTCGTCCAGCCGGGCCACCGGCGGCTGCTCCAGGTCGTCCGGCTCGATCGCGGTGACCGACAGCCGCTTCAGTCCGCGGTCGGCGCCCACGAAGGAGGCGACGTACGGCGTCGCGGGCGTCCCGAGCACCGCGCCCGGCGTGTCGAACTGTTCGATGCGGCCCTGTCCGTACACGGCGATACGGTCGCCGAGCCGGACGGCCTCCTCGATGTCGTGCGTGACCAGCAGCACGGTCTTGCGCACCGCGGCCTGCATCCGCAGGAACTCGTCCTGCAACTGCTCGCGCACCACCGGGTCGACGGCGCCGAACGGCTCGTCCATCAGCAGCACCGGCGGATCCGCGGCCAGCGCCCGCGCCACGCCGACCCGTTGCCGCTGCCCGCCGGACAGCTGCCGCGGATAGCGCGGCCCGTAGGTCTTCGGGTCGAGACCCACCAGGTCCAGCAGCTCGGCCGCCCGCGCCCGCGCCTTCGCCCGCTTCCAGCCGAGCAGCGCGGGCACGGTCGCGGTGTTGTCCAGGACGGTGCGGTGCGGGAAGAGGCCCACCTGCTGGATGACGTACCCGATCCGGCGGCGCAGCCGCACCGGGTCGACGGTCGCGATGTCCTCGCCGCCGACGAGGATGCGGCCGGAGGTCGGCTCGATGAGCCGGTTCACCATCATCATGGTGGTCGTCTTGCCGCATCCGGAGGGTCCGACGAGCGTGACCAGTTCGCCCTCGGACACCTCGAAGGAGAGGTCGTCCACGGCCGTCGTACCGTCCGGATACCGCTTGGTGACCTGCTCGAACCGGATCATTCCCTCACGCTACGGCAGCGCGTCCCGGGCCTCATCCCGTCGTGCCCCGACCGGCGGACACGGGGCCGGTCAGCGCCCGGCCGTCAGCACGATCTTGCCGTACCGGGCGCCCGCCTCCATGTACCGGTGGGCCTCGACGACGTCCTCCAGTGGGAAGGTGCGGTCCACCACCGGGCGCAGGGTGCCGGTGCGCAGCCCCGAGTCGACGAAGGCGACGGCGCGCCGCATCCGTTCGGGGAGCGCCAGGACCTCGCGGGTCACGGTGTAGGTGCGCATGTTCAGCGCGGGCATGCCCAGGTCGAACCCGGGGAACGGGGTGGGCTCGCCGCTCTGCATCCCCCACAGCAGCAGCGTGCCGTCGGCGGCCACGGCCCGGGCCAGTTCCCGCACGCCCGGCCCGGCGACGGCGTCGAGGACGTGCTCGGCGCCCCGGCCGCCGGTCAGCTCCAGCACCCGGGCGGCCACGTCCTCCTCGTCGGAGACGATCACCTCGGCGGCGCCGTCGTCCAGCAGCCGCTGCCGCTTGGCGCGGGTCCGGGTGACGGCGACGGGCGTGGCGCCGAGCCGGTTCGCCGTCTGGATCGCGGCCAGACCGAGGCTGCTGGAGGCCGCGGTCACCACGGCCGTGTCCCCGGCCCGGATCCCGCCGACCTCCACCATGGCGCCGTACGCGGTCAGGTAGGGCATCCACACCGCCGCCCCGCTGACCGGGTCCACGTCGGGGGAGCGGGGGAGCAGCGCGGACGCGGGGACGAGCGCGCGTTCGGCGTACACGCCGTAGTCGTTGGGGGAGAAGCTCGGCACGACACTGACCGGCTGCCCGGGCACGACACCGGTCACCCCGGGGCCGACCGCCTCCACCACGCCCGCCGCCTCGTTGCCGAGCCGGGCCGGGAACCGCTTGACCGGTTCGATGTACCGGCCGCTGCGGAACAGCCCGTCGGCCCGGTTCACGCCGATCGCCTCGACGCGCAGCAGCACCTCGCCGGGACCCGGCTCACCCGGCTCCAGATCCTCCAGCAGCAGCACCTCGGGCCCGCCGGTCTCGTGGAACCGTACCGTCCTCGCCATGTCAACTCCCCGTTGCCGCAACAGTGATCACTCATCACTCTGCGGCAAAGTACGATGACTGTCAAACTACGACGGTTCTCGTACCAAGGGGATCGTCAGCCGAGCAGGATCACCTCCAGGGTGCGGGGGCCGTGCACGCCCTCCACCCGGTCGAGCTCGATGTCGCTGGTGGCCGACGGGCCGGAGATCCAGGTCAACGGGCGGGCGGGGTCGAGGCGTTCGAGGGCCTGCGGGACGGAGGAGACGACCTGGTCCGGGACGCGGACGACACAGATGTGGTGGTCCGGGACGAGCGAGATACGGCGCCGGCCCTGGTCCGGGGAGCCGTCCAGGACGATCGTGCCGGTCTCGGCGATCGCCACGGCGCAGCCCGTCACCACGCTGTCGACCCGGTCCAGCCGCCGCGCAGTGTCCGCCGCCCGGTCATCGATCCGCACGGGGTCCGCGGCCGCCGTCCACTCCGGCGGCAGTCCGGGCGGCACCAGCACCTCCCGGGCGCCCCGCTCGGCCAGCAACCTGCCGATCAGCTCGGGCAGTTGCGCCACCTCGCCGCGGTGCACGATCGCCCGGTAGTCCGCCAGGTTCTCCGCCAGCAGCTCCACCGTCTGCCCGGCGGTCCGCTCCCCGTGCTCGCGCAGATAGCCCCGGGGCACGGCCTCCTCGTACGGCCGCTCGTCCGGCGTCACATCGGCGAGCGCGCGCCGCACCCGGCCGAGGATCCGCTCCCTGCCGCTCACTCGGCACCGTCCTTTCCGCCGCGCGTGCGCTGCCACCAGTCCCGGAAGGGTTCCGCCGGCACGGCGGGCAGGTCCCGGGTGCCGCTCCAGGCCCGGCCGGGGCCGGGCAGGGTACGGGGGTGCAGCCGGCGGGTCCGGGAGGCCAGCCGCTGGCCCGCGCGCAGGGCGCCCGGGTGGGTGAACGCCCAGCGGGCCGCCCGCATCGCCGCCCGCTCCGCCGCGTGCCCCTTGGCCGGCTGGAGCACCACCTTGTTGCCCTGCCGCACCGCCGGGCCGCCCTCCACCACCCGCTCCCGCAGGTGCACCAGCACCTCGGGGATGTCGATGGCGACGGGGCACACCTCGTAGCAGGCCCCGCACAGGCTCGACGCGTACGGCAGGGAGGCGTCGATCTCGCTCGCCGTGCCCCTGAGCTGGGGGCTGAGGATGGCACCGATGGGACCCGGGTAGACCGAGCCGTACGCGTGCCCGCCGGCCCGTTCGTAGACCGGGCACACGTTCAGGCAGGCGGAGCAGCGGATGCAGCGCAGCGCCTGGCGGCCGACCTGGTCGGCGAGGGTGTCGGTGCGGCCGTTGTCCAGCAGGACCAGGTGGAAGGTACGGGGTCCGTCCTCGTCCGTGGTGCCCGTCCACATGCTGGTGTACGGGTTCATGCGCTCGGCGGTGGAGGAGCGGGGGAGGGTCTGGAGGAAGACCTCCAGGTCCCGCCAGGTGGGGACGACCTTCTCGATGCCGACGACCGAGATGAGGGTCTCGGGCAGGGTCAGGCACATCCGGCCGTTGCCCTCGGACTCCACCACCACGAGCGTGCCGGTCTCGGCGACCATGAAGTTGGCGCCGGAGATGCCGACCTTGGCCCGCAGGAACTTCTCCCGCAGGTGCAGCCGGGCCGCCTCGGCGAGTTCGGCGGGCGTGTCCGTGAGGCCGTCCGGCGCGGGACGGCCCCAGGTGCCCATCTCGGTGCGGAAGATGTCCCGGATCTCGCCGCGGTTGCGGTGGATGGCCGGCACCAGGATGTGCGAGGGACGGTCCTTGCCCAACTGGACGATCAGCTCGGCGAGATCGGTCTCGTAGGCGCGGATGCCCTCGGCCTCCAGGGCTTCGTTGAGGCCGATCTCCTGCGTGGCCATCGACTTGACCTTCACGACCTCCGACTCACCGGTCTCCCTGACCAGCCGGGCGACGATCCGGTTGGCCTCGTCGGCGTCGGCGGCCCAGTGGACCGTACCGCCGGCCGCGGTGACCGACTCCTCCAACTGCTCCAGGTACCGGTCGAGATGGCGCAGGGTGTGGTCCTTGATCCGCCGACCCGCCTCACGCAACTGGGCCCAGTCGGACAACTCGCCCACCGCCCTGGCCCGTTTGGCCCGGATGGTGTGGGTGGCGTGCCGCAGGTTGGCGCGCAGGGTGGGGTTGTGGACGGCGTCGTGCGCGGCCTCCGGAAAGGCCGGCATGCCGACGAACGTTCCGGTCATGCCGGCTCCTCCCGCGTCGTTCCGGTCATGCCGCCGGTTCCTCCTCCGTGCTCGCCAGGATCTCCGCGATGTGCACCGGCCGCATGCCCGTCCGCAGCCGGCTCATCGTGCCGCCGAGGTGCATCAGGCAGGAGTTGTCGGCCGCGCACAGCACCTCCGCGCCCGTCGACTCGGCGCTGCGCACCTTGTCCACGCCCATCGCCGCCGACACCTCGGCGTTCTTCAGCGCGAACGTGCCGCCGAACCCGCAGCACTCCTCGGCACCCGGCAGTTCGACCAGTTCCAGTCCCTTGACGGCCTGGAGCAGCCGGCGCGGCCGGTCGCCGAGCCCCAGCCCGCGCAGCCCGTGACAGGTCGGGTGATAGGTGACCTTGTGCGGGTAGCAGGCGCCGACGTCCGTCACCCCGAGCACGTCCACCAGGAACTCGGTCAGCTCGTACGTCTTCGGCACCACCGGCGCCAGCGTCCGCGCGAGGGCGTCCCCGCGTCCCTCGGCCCGCGCCCGTTCCCCCATCCGCGGATACAGCTCCCGCACCATCGCCCCGCACGACCCGGACGGCGTCACGATCGCCTCGTACTCCCGGAAGACATCGGAGAAATGCCGGGCCAGCGGCTCCGCCTCATGGCGGTAGCCGGTGTTGTAGTGCGCCTGCCCGCAGCAGCTCTGGCCCATCGGGAAGTCGACGTCGACACCCAGTCTGGTCAGCAGCTTCACCACGGCGCGCCCGGTGTCCGGATACAGCGTGTCGTTGACACAGGTCAGGAACAGGGCGACACGCATCGCGGCTCCTCGGTGTCGGTCGTCGGACGAGTGCAGGGTAGTCGGCGGGTCGCGCCGAGAAGAGAGCGCGGCTCACCGCGTGGCGAGCCGGGCCTCGGCCGCCCGCCACCGGGCGGTGTCGCCGCGAGGCGCGTACCGGGTGAGCGGCTGGGTACGGGTCAGCAGCCGGCGCAGGGCGGCCAGGTCGCCGCCGAGTCCGTGCGCGCGGGCCTGCACGAGGACGTTGCCGAGGGCCGCCGCCTCGGTCGCACCGGCCACCACCGGCAGACCGCAGGCGTCGGCCGTCAGCTGGCACAGCAGCGCGTTGCGGGTGCCGCCCCCGACCAGGTACACCACGTCCACCGGACGGTCGGCCAGCCGCTGCGCCTCCAGCACGGCCCGCCGGTGGGCGAGGGCCAGCGAGTCGAGGATGCACCGGGTGGTCTCGGCCCGGGTCTCGGGCACCGGCTGCCCCGACACCCGGCAGGCCTCGGCGATCCGCTCCGGCATCCGCCCCGGCGCCAGGAACGCCCCGTCCCCGGCGTCCACCACCGAGCGCAGCGTCGGCACGGTGGCCGCCTCCCGCAGCAGCACCCCCAGATCCGGCTCGCCCCAGGCCCGTACGCACTCCTGGAGCAGCCACAGCCCCATGATGTTGCGCAGATAGCGGACGGTGCCGTCCAGGCCCAGCTCGTTGGTGAAGTTCGCGGCCCGGCTCTCCTCGGTGAGCACGGGCGCGTCCAGCTCCAGCCCCGCCAGGGACCAGGTGCCGGTGCAGATGTAGGCGAAGCGCTCACCGGCCGCCGCCGGGATCGCGGCCACCGCGGAGGCGGTGTCGTGCGAGCCGACGGCCGTCACCGGCACCGGACCGGCCAGGCCCGTCTCCGCCAGCACCTCCGGCCGCAGCCTCCCGGCCGGATCGCCCGGCTGCCGCAGCGGCGCGAACAGGCCGAGGTCGATGTCCAGCCGCTCGGCGACCCCGTACGCCCAGTCACGGGTCCGGGGATCGATCAGCTGGGTGGTGGAGGCGTTGGTCAGCTCGGTGCCCTGCTCGCCGGTGAGCCAGTACGTCAGCAGGTCCGGGATGAGCAACAGCCGCCGCGCACCGGCCGACTGGGCGGTCGAGCGGGCGGCCGTGAGCTGGTACAGGGTGTTGAACGGGGCGTACTGGATGCCGGTGGCCGCGTACAGCTCCGCCGCCGGCACGGTCGCCCACACCTTCTCCGCCACGCCCTCCGTGCGGGCATCGCGGTAGTGCACCGGATTGCCGAGCAGGGCCCCGTCGGCGTCCAGCAGACCGTAGTCGACGGCCCAGCTGTCCACGCCCACCGAGGCGAGCCGTCCACCGCAGTGGGCACCCGCCGCCCGCAGCCCGTCCAGGACACCGCCGTACAGCGCGAGCACGTCCCAGCGCAGCCCCTCCGGGACCCGCACCGGCCGGTTGGGGAACCGGTGCGCCTCGCTCAGCTCCACCGAGTCCGGGCCCACCCGCCCCACCATCACCCGCCCGCTGGAGGCGCCGAGATCGACCGCGGCGTACGACCTCACACCCGCGCTCATCGCAGGAACGCGGCCGCCACACCCGCGTCGACGGGGATGTGCAGCCCGGTGGTGTGGGTGAGGTCCCCGCCCGTGAGCGCGAACACCGCGTTCGCCACATGCTCGGGCAGCACCTCCCGCTTCAGGATGGTCCGCTGCGCGTAGAACTCGCCCAGTTTCTCCTCCGGCACCCCGTACACCGCGGCCCGCTGCGCCCCCCAGCCGCCGGCGAAGATCCCGGACCCGCGCACCACGCCGTCCGGGTTGACCCCGTTCACCCGGATCCCGTGCTCGCCCAACTCGGCGGCCAGCAGCCGCACCTGATGGGCCTGGTCGGCCTTGGCGGCCGAGTAGGCGATGTTGTTCGGCCCGGCGAAGACGGCGTTCTTCGAGGCGATGTACACGATGTCGCCGCCCAGCCCCTGCGCGATCATCACCCGCGCCGCCTCCCTCGACACCAGGAAGGAACCACGGGCCATGATGTCGTGCTGAAGGTCCCAGTCCTTCGCCGACGTCTCCAGCAGCGGCTTGGAGACGGAGATCCCGGCGTTGTTGACGACCAGGTCCACCCCGCCGAAGGCGAGCACGGCCGCCCGGAACGCGGCGGCGATCTGCTCCTCGGACGTGACGTCGACGGTGACGGCGACGGCCTGGTCCGGACCGCCCAGCTCCTCGGCGACGGCCGAGGCGTTCTCACCGTTCAGATCGGCGACGACGACACACGCCCCCTCGGCCACCAGCCGGTGCGCGATCGCCTTCCCGATCCCGCTGCCGGCCCCCGTCACGAGCGCGACGCGCGTGGCGAGCGGCTTCGGCGCGGGCATCCGCCGGAGCTTGGCCTCCTCCAGCGCCCAGTACTCGATGCGGAACTTCTCGGCTTCCTCGATCGGCGCGTACGACGAGACGGACTCGGCCCCGCGCATCACGTTGACGGCGTTGACGTAGAACTCGCCCGCCACCCGGGCGGTCTGCTTGTCCTTGCCGAAGGAGAACATGCCGACGCCGGGGACGAGCACGATGGCCGGGTCGGCGCCGCGCATGGCGGGGGAGTCGGGCAGCGCGTGCCGCCGGTAGTAGGCGGCGTACTCCTCGCGGTACGCGGCGTGCAGCTCCTTCAACCGGGCCACGGCCTCGTCCAGCGGCGCGGCCGGCGGCAGGTCCAGGACGAGCGGCCGTACCTTCGTCCGCAGGAAGTGGTCGGGGCAGGAGGTGCCGAGAGCGGCCAGCCGGGGGTGCTCGGCACGGGCGAGGAAGTCGAGTACGGCATCCGAGTCGTCGAAGTGTCCGACCCGCGGCCTGTCCTGCGAGGCGAGCGCACGGACGTACGGCGCGAGAGCCGCGGCCCGCTCCCTCCGCTCGGGCTCGGGCAGCGCCTCGTACCCCTCGACGACGGGCCCGAACGGCTCCGCCTTCCCCTTCTCGGCGAGGAACGCCTCGGCCGTCCGGATGATGTGCAGCGAGTTCCGCTCGCACTCCTCGGACGAGTCGCCCCAGGCGGTGATCCCGTGCCCGCCGAGGATGCATCCGACGGCCTGCGGGTGGGCGGCCCTGATCGCGGCGATGTCCAGCCCCAGCTGGAACCCGGGCCGCCGCCACGGCACCCACACCACACTGTTCCCGAAGCATTCGGCGGTCAGCTTCTCCCCGTCGGCCGCACAGGCCAGCGCGATACCGGAGTCGGGGTGCAGGTGATCCACGTGCGGGGCGTCCACCAGCCCGTGCATCGCGGTGTCGATGGAGGGCGCGGCCCCGCCCTTGCCGTGCAGACAGTAGTCGAACGCGGCGACCATCTCGTCCTCGCGCTCGGCCCCCGGATACACCTCCACGAGCGCCCGCAGCCGATCCAGCCGCAACACGGCCAGCCCGCCCTCGGTGAGCGTGCCGAGGTCACCACCGGACCCCTTCACCCACATCAGCTCCACATCACCACCGGTGACGGGATCGGTGGCGGTGCCCTTCGCGGAGGCGTTCCCGCCGGCGTAGTTGGTGTTGCGGGGATCGGAGCCGAGGCGGTGGGAGCGGTCGAGGAGAGCGGCGACTTCGGGACGGGTGGTCATGAGTACGGTTCCCTTTTCAGAAGAGGGTGGGATGCAAAGGGGCGCGGGGAACTGCGCGACCCGCCACATGCGGCCCGCACCCCGCAGACAACAGAACCCGGCAGACGCTCACGCCCCCCAACCGGCCTGCTCGCCGCCAACCCGCTCGGCGACGATCTTCTCGGCCCACCCGGACCGGGCATACGCGGCCATGGGATCGGAGTCCAACCCCAACTCCTCCCGCACCTCGGCCAGAAGCCCCCGGACATCGGTGTTGTACGCATCCATCAGCACGGCATTGGCCCCGAGCACGTCCCCGGCCCCCTGAGCCGCTGCCAACGCCTCACGGTCGACCAGCAGGGCCTTGGCCGTGGCCTCCTGGACGTTCATCACCGAGCGGATGATCGCCGGAATCTTCGGCTCGATGTTGTGACACTGATCGAGCATGAACGCGACCTCGGAGGTGAACCCCCCGCCCCGGACCACCTCGAACATGATCCGGAACAACTGGAACGGATCCGCCGCCCCCACCATCAGGTCGTCGTCGGCGTAGAAGCGCGAGTTGAAGTCGAACCCGCCGAGCTTCCCCTCCCGCAACAGCGTCGCCACGATGAACTCGATGTTGGTCCCCGGCGCGTGGTGTCCGGTGTCCACGACCACCTGGGCCTGGTCGCCGAGCTTGAGACAGTGCGCGTACGCGGTCCCCCAGTCCGGCACGTCCGTGGTGTAGAACGCCGGCTCGAAGAACTTGTACTCCAGCAGCATCCGCTGCCCCTCACCGAGCCGCGCGTACACCTCGGCCAGCCCTTCCGCGAGCCGGTCCTGCCGGGCGCGGATGTCGTCCTGCCCGGGATAGTTCGTACCGTCGGCGAACCACAGCTTCAGGTCCCGCGACCCGGTGGTGTCCATGATGTCGACGCACCGCAGCAGGTGATCGACGGCCTTGCGCCGTACCGCCGCGTCCGGGTGGCAGATGCTGCCCAGCTTGTAGTCGTCGTCCTGGAAGGTGTTGGAGTTGATCGCGCCCAGCCGTACGCCCCGCTCCTCGGCGTACTTCGCCAGCGCCGCGTAGTCGTCGACCGCGTCCCAGGGGATGTGCAGGGCGACGGTCGGTGCGACGCCGGTGAGGGCGTGCACCTGGGCCGCGTCCTGGAGCTTCTCCCACGGTGAGCGCGGCACCCCGGCCTGGGCGAAGACCTTGAAGCGGGTCCCGGAGTTCCCGTACGCCCACGACGGCGTCTCGACGGCCTGGGTCTTGAGCGCGGCCTTCACCGCGGCGAGGTCGGTCACTTCGGGGCTCCTGTGATGTCGGCGGACGACTGAGCATGTGAAACGATTCAGAACGGCAAGCTAGGGGGCGCCCGGAGGGGTGTCAAGCAGTCCGACGGCTCCGGCTCGCCGTGACCCCGCCGTGACCTTCGGCTATCGAAATTTTTTCGATACGGACCCATTGACGTGACATGGCTGCGGTGCCTACCGTCCCGGCCATCCACTTGAAACCTTTCACGACCCCGTGGCGGCCCCGCGGCCCTGCCGTTCCCGCCGCCGGTGTCGCTGAGGAGCCCCCATGACCCACCCGCCTGACACGGGACCGGCCCCGGTGCTGGCACTGAAGGGCGTCTCCAAGTCCTTCGGTGCCGTACGCGCCCTGCGGGACGTCTCCCTGGAGCTGCTGCCCGGCGAGGTGCACGCCCTCGCCGGCGAGAACGGCGCGGGCAAGTCGACGCTGATCAAGACCCTCGCCGGAGTGCACCGGCCGGACACCGGCCAGGTGCTGCTCGACGGCGAACCCGTCCTCTTCCACGGCCCCGGCGACGCCCGTGACGCCGGCATCGCCGTGATCTACCAGGAACCGACCCTCTTCCCCGACCTGTCGATCGCCGAGAACATCTTCATGGGCCGCCGGCCCAGGCGCGCTCTCGGCCGGATCGACCACAGGGCCACCCGAGCGGCGACGGCCGCCCTGATGCAGCGGCTCGGCGTCGACCTCGACCCCGACCGGCCCGCCCGTGGCCTGTCCATCGCCGACCAGCAGATCGTGGAGATCGCCAAGGCGCTGTCCTTCGACGCCCGGGTGCTGATCATGGACGAGCCGACGGCCGCCCTGACCGGCAGCGAGGTCGCCCGCCTTTTCGGTGTCGTCCGCACGCTGCGCGAGCAGGGCGCGGCCGTGCTGTTCATCTCGCACCGGCTGGAGGAGATCTTCGAGATCTGCCAGAAGGTGACCACGCTCCGGGACGGCGCCTGGATCGCGAGCGAGCCGCTCGCCGGGATGACCGAGGACGACCTGGTCCGCCGGATGGTAGGCCGTGACCTGGCCGAGCTGTACCCCAAGCAGGAGGTGCAGCCCGGCGAGGTGGTGCTGAGCGTCCGCCGGCTGACCCGCGAGGGCGTGTTCACCGATGTGTCCTTCGAGGTGCGGCGCGGTGAGATCGTCGGCCTCGCGGGGCTCGTGGGGGCGGGCCGTACCGAGGTGGCCCGCGCGGTGTTCGGCGTGGACCGCTGGGACGCGGGCGAGGTGGAGGTCGCCGGGCGCCGGCTCACGGGCGGTGCGCCGTCCGTGGCGATGGCGGCGGGGCTGGCCCTCGTCCCGGAGGACCGGCGCGCCCAGGGCCTGGTGATGGATCTGTCCATCGAGCGGAACATCGGCCTGACCGGGCTCCGTACGACCGCCCGGGCCGGGCTGGTGAACCGGGGTGCCGAGCGCAGCCGTTCGCTGGACTGGGCGGTGAAGCTCCAGGTGAAGTACGCCCGGATCGCGGACGCCGTCGCCACCCTGTCCGGCGGCAACCAGCAGAAGGTCGTCCTCGCCAAGTGGCTCGCCACCGCCCCCGAGGTGCTCATCGTGGACGAGCCGACCCGGGGCATCGACGTCGGCACCAAGGCCGAGGTGCACCGGCTGCTCGGCGAACTGGCCGCCGACGGGGTCGCCGTCCTGATGATCTCCTCCGATCTGCCGGAGATCCTCGGTATGGCCGACCGGGTGCTCGTGATGCACGAGGGCCGGATCACCGCCGAGATCCCCCGTTCCGACGCCACCGAGGAGACCGTGATGGCCGCCGCCACCGGGAGGACCGCCGCATGACGGTGACCACCACGGACGAGACCCCCGTCGCCGCAGTGCCCCGGTCCGGCGGCACCCGGCTGGTCGACCGGGTCTTCAGGATGCGGGAACTCGCGATCCTTGCCGTCTTCCTGGTGATGATCGCGGTCACCCAGGCGGGCAACCGTGAGTTCCTCTCCGAGCAGGGCGTCAAGGACCTGCTGCTCAACGCCACCATCCTGGTACTGGTCGCCACCGGCCAGTCCCTGGTCGTCCTCACCCGCAACGTCGACCTGTCCGTCGGCTCCACCCTCGGCATCAGCGCCTTCGCCGCCGGCACCTATCTGCACGGCGGCGGCAGCACGGTCGTCGCGATCCTCCTCGCCGTGCTGCTCGGCGTCGGCTCCGGCCTGCTCAACGGGCTGCTGGTCAGCCTGGGCCAGGTGCCCGCGCTGGTCGTCACCCTCGGCACCCTGTACATCATCCGGGGCGTCGACTCCATCTGGGTCGGCTCCCGGCAGATCACGGCGGCCGACCTCCCCGGCGGCTTCGTGGACTTCGGCTCCGGCGGCATCTTCGCGATCCCCTGGCTCGCCGTGATCGCGCTCGTGGTGCTCGTGGCGACGGGGTACTACCTCAAGCACTACGGCAGCGGGCGGGAACTGTACGCCCTCGGCTCCAACCCCGAGGCGGCCCGGCTGGCCGGCATCCCGGTGCGCAAGCGGATCCTGGCCGCGTACACCTTCTGCGGCGCGCTCGCCGGACTCGCCGGAGCGATGTACCTGGCCCGGTTCGGCAACGTCGACTCCGGCACCGGCAACGGCTACGAACTCACCGTCGTCAGCGCGGTCGTGGTCGGCGGCATCGCCTTCACCGGCGGCTCCGGCAGCGTCTACGGCGCCGCCCTCGGCGCCCTGCTGCTCACCTCGATCAACAGCGTGCTGCCCGCGCTCGGCGTCAGCTCCGTCTGGGTGCTCGCGATCAACGGCGTCCTGCTGCTGCTCGCCATCGCCGTCGACCGGATCGTGGCGCTGCGCGTGACCGCCGCCCTGAAGAAGAAGTCGGCCCCGAGGAGGATCGCCATGGCGAAGGAGAAGGCCGGTGCCTGAGTCGCTCACCCGCGCGGTCCGCTGGGACACGGTCGTCGGCGCGCTGCTCGTCGTCCTGTTGCTGCTGTCGTTCGGCTTCGTCGACGGCTTCGGCAACGCGCTCAACCTGTCGTTCCTCCTCGGCAACACGCTCCCGATCGCGCTGATCGCCCTGCCGATGACCCTGCTGGTCGTCGCCGGCGAGATCGACCTGTCCGTCGCGTCCACGGCCGGGCTGTCCGGCGCGGTGATGGGCAGGCTGTGGAACGAGGGCATGACCATCGAGACGATCATTCCGCTGTGCCTGCTGCTGGGCGTGGTCTGCGGGCTGGTCAACGGTCTGCTGGTGACCCGGCTCGGACTGCCCTCCCTCGCCGTCACCATCGGCACCCTCGCCGCCTACCGGGGCATCGCGCAGATCGTCCTCGGGTCCGACGCGGTGACCGACTTCCCGCAGCAGTACCTGGACTTCGCCGCCGGCCGTGTCGCTGACACGTTCCTGCCGAAGGCGTTCCTGCCCTTCGTCGTGGTGCTCGCCATCGCCGTGGTGCTGCTGCACGCCACGCCGTTCGGGCGGTCATTGTTCGCCATCGGGGCGGGGGAGGAGGCGGCGTGGTTCGCCGGGATCCGGGTGAAGCGGACGAAGCTGCTGCTGTTCGTCGCCACGGGGTTCATGGCGGCGTCGACGGGTGTGTTCTGGGCGCTGCACTACGCCAGTGCGCGCTATGACAACGCCACCGGGCTCGAACTGTCCGTCGTCGCCGCCGTGCTGCTGGGCGGGATCGACTTCGACGGGGGCAAGGGCACCATCGGCGGGGCCATCGCCGGTGTCTTCCTGCTCGGTGCGCTGCAGAACGTGATGAGTCTGCTGAACGTGTCGGCGCAGTCGCAGATCGTCGTGACGGGTGTGCTGCTCGTCGTCTCCGTGCTCGGGCCCCGGGTCGCCCGGCAATACAGCACCGCGTCCCTGAAGGGACGCTCCCACCCCTCCTCCTCGTAAGGAACCCTCCGCCATGCGCGCGTCCCGCCTCACCCTCGTCTCCGTCACCTCCCTCGCCCTCGCCCTCACCGCCTGCGGTGGCACGACCAAGAACGATGTCAAGAACGACAACTCCGCCGCCGCCTCCGCCGGCAAGGCCGATCCGAACGCGGCCACCAAGAAGGGGCTGACCGTGGGCTTCCTGCCCAAGCAGGTCAACAATCCCTACTTCACCACCGCCGACAAGGGCGGTGAGAAGGCGCTCGGCGAACTCGGCTCGACGTACAAGGAGGCCGGGCCGAGCAGCGCCACCGACACCGCCGGGCAGGTGAGTTACGTCAACACGCTCACGCAGCAGCGGGTGAACGCCATCGCCGTCTCCGCGCAGGACCCGGGTGCCCTGTGCACCGCGCTGAAGCAGGCCATGACGAACGACATCAAGGTCGTCACCTACGACTCCGACACCGACCCCGGCTGCCGCAACGCCTTCGTCTCGCAGGCCGGTGCCGAGGACCTGGGCCGTACCGAGGTGCAGCTGCTCGCCGAACAGATCGGGTACAAGGGCGAGATCGCGATCCTGTCGGCCGCGCAGACCGCGACCAACCAGAACACCTGGATCGGCTACATGAAGGACGAGCTGAAGGACCCCAAGTACAAGGACATCAAGCTCGTCAAGATCGCCTACGGCAACGACGACGCCCAGCAGTCCTTCCAGCAGACCCAGGGCCTGCTGCAGGAACACCCGGACCTGAAGGGGATCATCTCCCCGACCACCGTCGGCATCAAGGCCGCCGCCCAGTACCTGTCGGGCTCCAAGTACAAGGGCAAGGTCAAGCTGACCGGGCTCGGCACGCCGAACGACCTGCGCAAGTACGTCAAGAACGGCACCGTCGACGCCTTCGAGCTGTGGGACCCGGCCAAGCTCGGGGACCTGGCCGCCCGGACCGTGGTCGCGCTGGCGTCGGGGCAGATCACCGGCAAGGAGGGCGAGACCTTCAAGGCCGGCGGCACGACGTACACCATCGGCAAGGACGGCGTGATCAGCCTGGGCAAGCCGACCGTGTTCGACGCCAGGAACATCGACCAGTTCGACTTCTGAGCCGACGGGGGCTGTTGATGCAGCGCGTGTGTTTCCTGCTGAAGGTGCGGGCCGACCGGCTCGACGAGTACCGGGAGCGGCACGCGGCCGTCTGGCCGGAGATGCTGGAGGCCCTGAGGGCGACCGGCTGGCACAACTACTCGCTGTTCCTGCGCGAGGACGGCCTGCTCGTCGGCTATCTGGAGACGGAGGACTTCGCCGCCGCCCAGGCGGGCATGGCGGCCACCGACGTCAACGCGCGCTGGCAGAAGGAGATGGCGCCGTTCTTCGAGTCCCTGGACGGCGCCCGCCCCGACGAGGCCATGAAACCGCTCACCGAAGTGTTCCACCTCGCCTGACCACCTGGAGCCCACCATGAGACGACGCACCGTGCTGGCCGGCGCCCTCGCCGCCTCCGTCACGGCCGCCGGAACCGCACGGGCGGCCGCCCCCGGCCCGTCGGTCACGAGCAAGGGAACCACCCGACTCGACGCCCAGGCCGTCTACTTCGTCTCCTACGACGGCCTGGTCAACAACAACTCCTTCCAGAAGAACGGCCTGCTGACCCACAAGGGCCACCAGTACGCCGCCTGGTACACGGCGAGCCGCAACGCGGTCGTCGCCCGCCGGGCCCTCGGCTCCGCCACCTGGTCGACGGCCACCCTGCCGCACCGGCTCAAGGCCGACGACTCCCACAACGTCATCTCCATGGGCGTCTCCGCGACGGACGGCCGCCTCCACCTGAACATGGACTCCCACAGCGACGGCTTCTTCTACGTCAAGTCCGTCGCCGGGCTCATGGACGACCCGACGGGCACGGCCTGGACCCCGTCCGTCTTCGGCGCCGTACAGACCACCCTCGACGGGCTCGCGCTCACCTCGCAGTTCACCTACCCGCAGTTCGTCGCCACCCCGGAGGGCCGGCTCCAGCTCAGCTACCGCGCCGGTGTCTCCGGCAACGGCCGGGGCGCCCTGGCGGAGTACGACGGGTCACGCTGGACCGCGCTGGGGGAGTGGACCAGCGCGACCGGCACGTACACCAGTGAGCACGGCTCCAGCACCGCCCGGAACATGTATCTGCACGGCATCGACTACGACACGCGGGGCCGGCTGCACGCCCTGTTCACCTGGCGGGAGCAGAACGCGGCCGTCATGTGCGGCGGCGGCGGCATCACCAACCACGACACCGGCTACGTCTGGTCCGACGACCGCGGCCGTACCTGGCGCAACGACGCGGGCACCGTCGTCGGCACCACCGGCGGCGCCGACAGGGTCTCCGTCGGCGACGGCGGCCTCGTGGTCGACCCGCTGAACCCGGACCACTCGCTGATGAACCAGGAGAGCCAGACCACCGACTCCGCCGGCCGGCCGCACGCCGTCATCTCCTACGTCCCCGGCCGCTTCGGCCAGTGCACCACCGACTACGTCGCCGACCGCACCGCCCACGGACGCGCCTTCCACCTGCGCAAGAACGCCTCCGGCGGCTGGCAGAAGACCGAGATCCCGGTCCCCCTCGGCTCCAGCCAGCGCACCAAGCTGGTCCTGGACCGGTACGACAACGCCTACGCCGTTTTCCCGTACGGTCGTATCGCCGCGGCCTCGCGGGCTTCCGGGTACACCGACTGGACGCTGCTGTACGACGGCGGCGGACTGAACGCCTTCGGCGAGGTCGTCATCGACGAGACCCGGGTCAGGGCGGACAACGTGCTGTCGTTCATGTACCAGGAGAAATCCACCGGCACCACACCCTCGGCACTGCACGTGGCCGACTTCGCCCTGCCGGCGTGACGGTAATGTGAAGGTCGTCCCGCCGCATCCCCGTTCCCTGGAGGTCCGAAGCCCGATGGCCCAGTCGGTGGGTATCAAGGACGTCGCCCGCGCCGCCGGAGTGTCGGTGGGCACCGTGTCCAACGTCATCAACCGCCCGGACACCGTCGCCGGCGAGACCCGCGCCCGGGTGCTGTCCGCGATCGACCGGCTCGGCTACGTCCGCAGCGAGTCGGCGCGCCAGCTCCGGGCGGGCCGCAGCCGGATCATGGGGCTGCTCGTGCTGGACATGGGCAACCCGTTCTTCGTGGACGTCGCGCGCGGCGCCGAGCGGGCGGCCCGCGAGGCGGGGCTCGGTGTGATGGTGTGCAACAGCGCGCAGAACGCCGCCGAGGAGGCCGAGTACCTGTCGCTCTTCGCCGAGCAGCGAGTACGGGGGGTGCTGCTCACCCCGGCCGACGCCACCGGCCGCAACATCGAGGCGTTCCGCCGGCACGGCATCCCGTTCGTGCTGGTCGACCGGGTCGCCGAGGGCACCACCGAGTGCTCGGTCTCCGTGGACGACGTCGCGGGCGGCGCGCTCGCGGTCCGGCATCTGGTGGACGCCGGGCACCGCTCGATCGCCTACGTCAGCGGGCCGCCCGGCTTCAACCAGGTCCGCGACCGGCGCACCGGCGCGCTGCACGCGCTCGCCGAGGCCGGGCTCGGCCCCGAGGCGCTGCGCGAACTGCCCACCGAACGGCTGGACGTGGCCGCCGGCCGGGACGCCGGGGCCCGGCTGCTCGGTCTCGCCGACCGGCCCACCGCCGTCTTCTGCGCCAACGACCTGCTCGCCCTCGGCGTGCTCCAGGCGATGTACGCGGCGGGCGTCACCGTCCCGGACGACCTGGCGATCGTGGGCTACGACGACATCGAGTTCGCCGCCGCGGCCGCCGTACCCCTCACCTCCGTGCGCCAGCCCGCCGTCACCATGGGCGCCCTCGCCGCCGAGCTGCTGCTGGAGGAGACCGAGCAGGGCGAGGGCGAAGGGAAGCGGACGCACGAGCACCGGCGCGTGGTGCTCCAGCCGGAGCTGGTGGTGCGCCGCTCCAGCCTCGCCGCACGCTGAGCCGGGTCCCGCGGCCGGTCCCGTGCTGACCGGCGGTTCAGTGACGATCCATGATCCCGGGGCTCGGCCCACGCCCGCTCATGTGCTCAACTGGGACACGTCCGGACCGTCCGTCCCAGGAGACCCGTTGAGCCTCAGCTACCGCCAGCCCGGCGTCGTCCTCACCGACCGCCACTTCACCGTTCCCCTCGACCACGCCGACCCGGGCGGCGAGACCATCGAGCTGTACGCCCGCGAGGCGGTGGCGAGCGACAAGGCCGGGCAGGACCTGCCCTGGCTGGTGTACCTGCAGGGCGGCCCGGGGTTCGGGGCGCATCGTTTCGTCGGACGTCAGGCCTGGCTCGACCGGGCCCTGAAGGAGTACCGTGTCCTGCTGCTCGACCAGCGCGGCACCGGCCGCTCCACCCCCGCCACCCGGCAGACGCTGCCGCTGCGCGGCGGCCCCGCCGCACAGGCCGACTACCTGACCCACTTCCGCGCCGACTCCATCGTCCGCGACTGCGAGGCCATCCGCCCCCAGGTCACCGGCGGCGCCCCGTGGACCGTGCTCGGCCAGAGCTTCGGCGGCTTCTGCACGGTGTCGTACCTCTCCCTCGCCCCCGAAGGCGTCCACACCGCGCTCGTCACCGGCGGTCTGCCCTCCCTGCACGCCCACGCCGACGACGTCTACCGGGCCGCCTACCCGCGCATCGAGCGCAAGGTCACCGCGCACTACGCCCGCTACCCGCAGGACGTGGAGCGGGCCCGCCGGATCGCCGACCACCTCCTCACCCACGACGTGGTCCTGCCGAACGGCTACCGCTTCACGGTGGAGGCCTTCCAGTCCCTCGGCCTGATGCTCGGCGCGAGCGACGGCAGCCACCGGCTCCACCACCTGCTGGAGGACGCCTTCGTCCGCACGCCGGCCGGCCTCGAACTCGCCGACGCCTTCCAGGAGCAGGTCCAGTCCCTCCTGTCGTACGCCGCCCACCCCCTCTACGCCCTCGTCCACGAGTCGATCTACGGCCAGGACGCCCGCCCCACCGCCTGGGCCGCCGAACGCGTCCGCGCCGAGTTCCCGCAGTTCGACGCGGCGAAGGCGCTCACCGGCGACGGCCCGGTGCTCTTCACCGGCGAGACGGTCCACCCCTGGATGTTCGACGCCGACCCGGCCCTGCGGCCCCTGCGCGAGACGGCCGAACTGCTCGCCGCCCGCACCGACTGGCGCCCGCTCTACGACCCGGCACGGCTCGCCGCGAACGAGGTCCCGGTCGCCGCCGCCGTCTACCACGACGACATGTACGTCGACACCGCCCACTCCCTGGAGACCGCCGCCGCGATCCGCGGCCTGCGTCCCTGGGTCACCAACGAGTACGAGCACGACGGCCTGCGCGCGGGCGCGCCCCGGGTGCTGGACCGGCTGCTGGCGCTGGTGCGCGACGAGGTGTGACGGACGAGGTGTGACGGACGAGGTGTGACGGAGGCGGTGTGACGGAGGCGGTGTGACGGAGGCGGTGTGACGGACGAGGTGTGACGTACGCGGCGGACCGGGCGTGCGGGCAAAAGGAGTTGCGTGCCGGGGAGGGCGGCATAGTGTGCCGCCCATGACGGAGTCCAAGATCACTCAGCTCCAGCCCCTGCCCGGCGACTGGCAGCGGGCCCTCGCCGTGGTGGCCCACCCCGACGACCTGGAGTACGGCTGCTCCGCGGCCGTCGCCGCCTGGACCGACGCCGGCCGCGAGGTCGCCTATGTGCTGGCCACCCGTGGCGAGGCGGGCATCGACACCCTGGACCCCGCCGTCTGCGGCCCGCTGCGCGAGCGCGAGCAGCGGGCCGGCGCCGCCGTCGTCGGCGTCACCACCGTGGAGTTCCTCGACCACCGGGACGGCGTGATCGAGTACGGCGTCGGGCTGCGCCGCGACATCGCCGCCGCGATCCGCCGCCACCGCCCCGAACTCGTCGTCACCCTCAACCACCGCGACACCTGGGGCGGAGTCGCCTGGAACACCCCCGACCACGTCGCCGTCGGCCGCGCCACCCTGGACGCCGCGGCCGACGCCGGCAACCGCTGGATCTTCCCGGAACTCGCCGAGCAGGGCCTGGCACCCTGGAACGGCGTCCGCTGGGTGGCCGTCGCCGGCTCCAGCAGCCCCACCCACGCGGTCGACGCCACACCCGGTCTGGACCGGGCGGTGCGCTCGCTGCTCGAACACCGCGCCTATATCGAGGCGCTGACCGACCAGGACCCGGAAGCGTACGTCCGTGACTTCCTGACCGAGACCACCACCGCCACCGGCAAGCGCTTCGGCGGCACACCGGCGGTGGCCTTCGAGGTGTTCGGCCGGTAGGTCACCTCAGGGCCGGGCCCGGGTCGACCCGAGGTGCCGTCGTTCGTCTGCCGGTTCGTCGTGGCTGGTCGCGCGGTTCCCCGCGCCCCTCGGGGTGCGCCCCTCGTCGGCCCCGCTCAGACGTACCGTTCTCCGCTCCAGCCTCAGCCGCAGCCCCTCCGGCATCAGCGTCAGGCGTTCGGCGACCGTCAGGCGGTAGCCGGGGTCGGCCGACAGGTCGTAACGGCGCAGCAGCAGGCCCAGGACCAGGGTCGCCTCGTGCAGGGCGAACTGGCGGCCGATGCAGGCCCGGACGCCGGTGCCGAACGGCTTGAAGGTGTGCGGGGGACGGGCCCGTACGGCCGGCGCGGTGAAGCGGTCCGGGTCGAAGCGCTCGGGGTCCTCGCCCCACACCTCGGGTTCGCGGTGCAGCATCGGCGTCAGCACCATGGCCCACGCGCCCCGGCGCATCGGGTGCTCGTCGGCGAGGACCGTGTCCTTACGGGCCTCGCGGGCGAAGGCGGGCGCGGTGGGCCACAGCCGCAGCGACTCGTCCAGCACCCGGCGGACGTAGCGCAGCTTGGCTATCCGGTCGTAGGCGGGCTGCTCGGTGTCGCCCCAGACGCGGTCCACCTCGGCGCGGGCCCGGGCGGCGATCTCGGGGTGCCGGGCGAGGTAGTGGAGGGCGAAGGAGAGCGCGCCCGAGGTGGTCTCGTGGCCGGCCACCAGGAACGTGATCACCTGCTTGCGGACGTTCTCCGCGGACAGCCGCTCCCCGGTCTCCGGGTGCGCGGTCGCCAGCATGCGGTCCAGCAGGTCCCCCTCGCCGCCACCGGACCGGCGCCGGGCGGCGACGAGGCCGTCCACCGTGCGGTTGAGGTACGCCATGTCGGCCGTGTTGCGCCGGGCGGCGGCCCGCAGCAGCAGCGGGGCCAGCGGTCCGGGCACGCTGTTCAGCCGCTGGGCGTAGGTGAGCGTGCCGACCATCGCCGTGACGAACGGGTGCGGGCGTTCCCGCTCGAAGGAGCCGAAGTCGTGCCCGAAGCCGGTCCGCGCGATGGTCTCCAGGGTCAGCCGGGTCATGTCGCCGGGCACATCTACCGTGCGCCCGGCCGCGAGCTGCCGGTCCCAGTGGTCGGTCAGCCGGCCGGCGACGGCCAGCATCATGCCGTGGTAGCCCTCCATGGCCTCCCGGCTGAATCCGGGCGCCAGGACGTCGTGCGCCAGCTGCCAGTTCGGTTCGTGGTTGTAGGCGGTGAACAGTCCGTCGCCGGCCAGCGGCCGCAGATTGGCGACGCCGAGGCCGACGTGCTTGGCGAACCGGGACTCGTCGGCGAGGTCGGCGACGAACCGTGCCCCCCACACGAACACGAACTCCTTGCCGAAGGCCCGGCGGCGGAAGACCGGCCCCAGCTCGCGCGCGAAGCGCATCGAGTCCTGCAGCGGCCGGTGCCGGTCGGCGCCGAGCACATCGCCGAGCAGCGGCAGCCGGCGCGGCGGATGCGGGATGCGGTGCAGCTCGGGCCAGCCCTGTTCGGCGCTCCGGAAACCCCTCGGCAGCCCGGTCTCCATGGTCTCCGTCGTCTCCGCCATGACGCGATCTCCCTTGATCCAGCGGATGGTTGAGGCACTGACGCGCGCGTGTTGTACGTGGGTTCAATAACGCGGTTCAGTGTCGACCCGTTGTTGAACCCGCGTCAAGTAAAGTGACGCCATGCCCGCGAACCAGGGGGAGCGAGCCCGGCGCAGACTCAGTACCGGGGAACGCCGTGAGCAGTTGCTGTCGGTCGGCGCGAAGCTGTTCTCGGAGAGCCCCTACGACGAGGTGTGGATCGAGCAGGTCGCCGAGATCGCCGGGGTTTCGCGCGGGCTGCTGTACCACTACTTCCCGACCAAGCGGGACTTCTTCGCCGCCGTGGTGGAGCGGGAGAGCGCGCGCATGCTGCGCATGACGGCCGCCGAGCCCGGGGTGCCGGTGCGCGAGCAGCTCGCCGCCGGCCTCGACACCTACCTCGGCTACGTCCAGGCCCACGCCCATGGCTTCCGTGCCTTCCACCGGGCCGACGCGGCCGGCGACCAGGCCGTGCGCCGGGTCTACCAGCGGGCCCTCGCCGCCCAGGAGAAGCAGATCCTGGCCGCGCTCGCCGCCGACCCGGAGTTCGGTCCCGTCGTGGAGACCGCTCCCCGGGTGCGGCTGGCGGTGCGCGGCTGGCTCGCCTTCACCACCGCGGTGTGTCTCGAATGGCTGCGCGGCGAGGGCGAATTGAGCCGGGAGCAGGTGCGCGATCTGTGCGCCCGCGCGCTGCTGGGCGTCCTGCCGTAGGCCCGTCGTAGGCCGGAATGATTCCGTCCGTCGGTGTGGCGTGGTTGGCGTGCGCCCCGATCTTCGATAGGTTAGGCAAGGCTTACCTAAGGAGGTCCCGGGATGGGTGACACGCAGGACTGGACGGCCGCCCCCGGCGCGGCGGAACGGGCACGCTCGGTGCTGGCCACGGCGTGGTCGTGCGCGGTGACCGCGGACGGCGCCCGCGAGGAGTACGTCGGCGCGCACTCCGTGACCGAGGACGGCGCGGTGCGGCTGGCGGTGCCCGACGACAGCGCCCTGTTCGGGGCGGTCCTGTGCGCCCCGCGCCAAGAGCCCTCCGCCCTGCTGGAGTTCGCCGACGTCGCCCCCGTACCGGTGCGCCACCGTGTCCGCGCCCGGCTCTTTCTCTCCGGCTGGTTCGCCCCGTCCGAGGGCGCCCTCCTCTTCCGGCCCACCCGCGTGGTGCTGCGCCAGGCCGCCGGGGCCGTGGTGGTGGACCTGGACGAGTTCACCGCCGCCCGGCCCGATCCCCTCGCCGGCGCCGAGGCCCGGCTGCTCACCCACCTCGCCGACGCCCACCCGGACGCCGTCGAACGGCTCACCCGCCTGGTGCGGCCCGAGAGCCTGCACGCCGCGACCCGGGTGGCGCCGCTCGCCGTGGACCGGCACGGACTGACCCTGCGCATCGAACGCACCCGCGCCCACGGCGACGTACGACTGCCCTTCCACACGCCCGCCGACGACATCACCCAGCTCACCGAGCGCGTGCACGCCCTGCTCGCCCAGGCCAGTGCCGCCGCCTGCCCCCGCGCGCTACAGCGGCAGCGCGCAGACGGCGACGGGTGACGCGAACGGCTCGCCGGTCAGGCGGAGTTCACCGCTGTCGGGGTCGACGCGGAAGACGGTGACCGTGCCGGAGCGCTGGTTCGCCGCGAACAGCAGCCGGCCGTCGGGCGCGAACGCGATCTGCCGCGGGAAGTCCCCGCCCACCGGCACCGTGCCGAGCAGCCGCAGCCGGGCCCCGCCGGCCTCGACGGCGTACCGGGCGAGGCTGTTGTGGCCCCGGTTGGCGAGGAAGGCGTACCGCCCGTCCGCCGTCACCAGGATCTGCGCCGGATAGTTCGTGCCGCCGCCCGACCCGGTCGGCTGCGGCTCGCCGATCCTCAGGCGCCCGGTTTCCGGCTCATAGGCGCACACGGCGACGGTGTCGTCCACCTCGTTGGCCAGATAGGCGTACCGGCCGCCCGGATGGAAGGTCAGATGGCGCGGCCCCGCACCGGGCCGGGTCCGGGCCCGGGCCACCTCCGTGAGCGTCCCCTCGGTCTGGTCGAGGCGGTAGGTGTAGACGGTGTCGGTGCCCAGGTCCACGGCGAGGACGTGCCCGCCGTCGGGACTCGTGACGATCTGGTGGGCGTGCGGGCCCTCCTGGCCGGGGCCGGGCGGCGGAGAGGTGTGCGTGACCAGCCCGGTGCGCTCGCCGAGCGCGCCCGTGGCGTCGATCGGGTGCACGGCGACACTGCCGGAACCGTAGTTGGCGCTCAGCAGCCAGCGTCCCGTGGGATGCACCGAGAGGTGACAGGGCCCGGCGCCGCCGGTGCTCCGGGTGCCGAGGATCCGCCGGTCGGCAAGGCGTACGGCCGTCACCCCGCCGTCCTGCCGCTCGTCCACCGCGTACAGCGTGCGGCCGTTCGGGTGCACGGCGAGATACGACGGGTCGGGGACCCCGGTGAGCGTGCCCGACCCGGTGATCCGGCCCGACCCGGGGTCGTACGACGCGAGAGCGATGCCGGTGCCGCCGCCGTCGACGGAGGTGTAGGTGCCCACGTACAGCGGGCGCGGACCGGACGGCTTCCGGGGCGGCGGGGTGGCCTCCGGCCGGCTCTCCGGGGCCTTGCGGTCCGCCGGCGGGGCTGCCGGGGAGGGCACCGCCACGACGGCCGCCGTGCCGGCCACCGCCCCGACGAACCGGCGCCGGGTCCAGCCGCCGCCGCGCTCGCGGTCCCGCCGGGACGGGGAAGACCCCTCGTCCGCCGTCCGTGCCTCCGTGTCCATGCCGCACCTCAGGTCGTCGGTCGCCCCGCTCGTGACAGCCACCTTGGCCCGCGCACACCGCCAAGGGCAAGCCGGGCAACGGGCGTTGCACGTGCTGCAACCGGCGGGGATGCCGGCGGTGCTACCACTCGCCGTCCTCGACCGGCCTGCCCGGCGCGTCCTTGAGCGGCGTCACCTGCCCGGCGGACGGCGCCTCCCAGGGGTCCAGGTCGTTGCCGAGCCACTCGCCGACCGGCTTGACCGCCTCCAGGGTGTCCGTGGGGGCGAGGTCCTCGGCGTCCTCGTCGTAGTAGTCGTACCAGGGCAGGCCCGCCCGGGTGTACGCGGCCCGGTCGACCGGCGACGGCGGGGGCGCCTCGCCGGTGATCCGGCGCCACTCCGGGGGCGTGACCAGGTGCACGAACACCCGCCCGGCCGGTTCCTCCGACCAGTCACCGAGCGGCCGGTCGTCCCGGTACACCTCCTGCCGCATCGAGCCGCCCACGCCGAGCCCCATGGCCGCGGCGCGCCGCTGCGGAGCGGCGGCCGGGGGAGCGGGAGCGCCGAAGGACGCGGCGGGCGGGGGCGGCGGCGCTCCGCCGGGGGCCGCCGCGGCCATGGGCAGGGCCGCGTTGTACCCGCCGGCCGCGCCGTACCCGCCGGCCGCGCCGTACCCGCCGGGCGGGCCCAGCTGCCGCGAGCGCTCCCGCTCCCGGCGCCGCCACTCGGCGAGGGCCTCCTCCTTCAGCGGGAACGACTGGAGCTGGACCCCGCCCCACACCTCCTCGCCGGTGACCTGTCCCTCGACGGTCGCGCCCAGCCCCAGCGGTACGGCCACGAACTGGCGGACCGTGCCCCTGCCGGAGTTGATGCCGTCCAGCCAGGGCTGGCGGGGCAGCACCACATAGTTCTGCGGACGCCGGGACAGCCGGTCGCGCCACGGCTTGCCGGACACCGCGCACACCTTGCCCACACCGACCTGGAGCGCCGCCGGCTCCGTCGTGCCGCCGAAACTCAGCCACATCGCCTCGCGCAGATACACCGGCAGCATCACACCGCCCCGCGCCCGCATCCGCTCCGGCACCCGGTCGGCGTGGTCGGCCACCCGCCGGACCGGGAACTCGCCCAGGCCCGGCGGCAGCGGATGGGTGCCGCTCTCCGGCAGCCGCAGCGTGCGGACGAACCGCACCGCCACCCCGCCGGGCAGCCGCAGTGTGTTCCCGTCGATCCGGACTCCGCCACCGGTCATCCGTACGCTCCCTCGCCTCCGGCGCCGGCCCGCCCCGGCGGCTCCCTCACCGATAACGCTCACCGAACCCCGCACGGTTCCGCCACAGCTCCTCCTGGACCCCCAGGCGGTCGCGCAGCCAGGCCAGCCGGGGCAGCTTGGTCCGCTGCCCGCGCGATACCCGGTCCAGCTCCTCCAGCAGGCGGCGGGCACGGTGCTCGGTGTTCAGCTCGTCGATGATCCGGGTCGTCTCGGTCAGGACGGCGCCGAGCAGCTGCCAGTGCGCCCAGTCCTTCTGGATCTCCTCCCTGAGCAGCTCGGCCAGCCGGTCCCGGGTGCCGGCCGCCGTGTGCAGCTCGGCCGACAGCCGCGCCTCCGCCGACTCGGCGTTCTCGCTCACATGGCTGGTCACCAGCACGGCGAAGCTGACGATGGCGTCGGCGATCTCCGACAGCAGCTGCTCCACGGTCGCCCCCACCCGGGGCGGGAACAGCTCCTCGGACCCGCGGGCCTTCGCCAGGTCCGTGAACGAGCGGGCCAGCACCCGCAGCACCACCGTGCAGATCTCCATCGTGTCCAGACCGGTGCGCAGCACCACCCGGTGCAGCAGCCCCTCCTTCACCCGCGGATTGAGCCGCAGGCTGTCCTCGGCCTGCCGCAGCGCCGCGTCCACCTGCACGATGTCGTGGTCCAGCCGACGCGCCTCGTGCAACCGCTCGGCGGCCCGCTCCCAGGGGGTCCGGCCCGCGGCCTCCTCGCCCATCCGCAGCATCAGCTGCCGCACCCGCCGGGCCAGGTCCTCGATGGACCGGCCCGCCTCGTCCACCCACACCGGGGGTGGCAGCAGCAGGTTGCAGGCGGTGCCGACGACCGCGCCGATCAGCGTCTCCACGATCCGCGCCCACGCGGTGAACCCGACCGTGGTCACCCCGAGCACCAGCATGGCGCTGATCGCCACCTCGGCCACGTACTCGTCGACGCGCACCATGTGCCCGACGGCGAGTGCGGCGACGATCAGCAGCGCGAGGCTCCACCAGGTCAGGCCCACCAGCACGCTGAAGGCGATGGCGACCAGCACACCGGCGACCACCGAGTTCACCCGGCGGATGCCGTTGGTGAGGGTGGCGTAGAAGGTCACCTGGACGACCAGCAGCGCGGTCAGCGGTGCGGTGAGCGGGGCCGGCTCGGGGCTCAGCCGGAGCGCGATGACGTAGGCGACCGTCGCCGCCGCGGCCGACCGCAGCGTCTGGACGACCACCGGCTCCCGGCGGCGTTTCGCCAGACGCAGCAGCCCCGCGGTCCACTTTCGTACGTCGTGCATCCCTTGGCCTGTTCCCCGTCCTCGGGGGCATCGAACGTGGCCGTTTGCGGACTCTTTCCGTCTGTTTCAGGCCAGATGCTTACGCATACAGCTTGTCGAGGAAGGCGGAGAGATTGCCCCGGGTGCGCGCTATCTGCTCCTCCAGGGTGAGGCTCTCCTCGAACCGGGCGCCGGACTCCGGGACCTTCTTGCCGCGCACGTACAGCGAACACGCCAGGTCCGTGCACATGTACAGCCCGACCGAGTTGCCCTCGCGGCCCGCCGCGCCCGCCTTCCGCGCGGTCATCAGGGACACCCCGCCGCCGGGATGCGTCGTCAGGCACACCGAGCACATGCTGCGGTGCAGGAAACCGCGCTGGGAGGCGGGGAAGCGCAGGGCGACGCCGGTGAGCCGGCCGTCCCGCTCGGTGACCAGATAGCTCCGGTCCGGAGCGCCGGGATCGCGCCAGCCGAGGAAGTCCAGATCGTCCCAGGGGCGTTCGCCGAGATCACGCGGGACCGCCAGCCGCTTGGCCTCGCCTTTGGAGCAGTTGATGAACGAGCTGCGGATGTCCTGCTCGGTGAGCGGTCTCATGGGGAGTCCTTCCGGATGCGTGGCATGCAAGGAAAACCTAGGGTCTCTAGGTACACGGCTACTCTATTTAGCCACCAGAAGGGTGGGCCAATGAATTTCCGGTCCCCTACTGCCCTTCGGCGGGCCTCGGCTCCGGTGGCCACACGCCCGGGCTCAGGACGCCCAGGGCGTAGGCGCGGGCGACCAGCTCGGTACGGTTGGTCGCACCCCAGCGGGCCGACAGGCGGCGCAGGTGATAGGTGACGCCGTCCCGGCTGAGGCCCAGTTCGCGGGCGGCGCGGGCGGTGGTGGCGCCGCCGGCCAGCAGGGCCAGCACCCGCCGCTCGACCTCCGTGGTCCGCACCGGCTCCGGCTCCCGCGCGGGCTGCTCGCCCCCCACCCGCAGCATCACCAGCAGCGCGGGTGTCTCCTCCACGGTGTCGCTCACCGGATCCGCCGTCAGCTCCCCGTACCGCTCGCCCCCGCCGGGCGCCGGCCAGCACACCGACACCTGGTAGCGGGAGCGGTGCCGCAGCCGCAGCGCCTCGGCGATCCGCTCCACCTGGCCGGCCTCCTGCGGCCGGAACAGCTCCAGCACCTGCCGGCCGCGCAGCCGGCCCGGGGTCGTACCGCACTCCGCGGCCATCGCCGGGTTCGCCAGCACCACCTGGCCGTACACATCGCACACCGCCACCGGTACCGCCACCCGGTCGAACAGCATGAGCGCACGGTTGCGCCACACCACCGCGTCGGCCCCACCCGATTCCATGGCACCTCCCGGTCCGCCGGCCGACTGCCATCCAAGAGGAAGCGGCAGGTCAGCGGCAACTCGGGGGAGCGAGGGGCGCCGCAGGCTCTCGACGCGGCCGGTGCCGCGTGAGCAGGCCATCGGCACCCCGCCCGCCGCCTGGAGGAGTGCGCTGCGCGCCGTGCCGCGGGCGCGTAGCCCGTGTCCGGCCGGTCGCCGGCCAGCAGCAGCACGGCGGCACAGGGCGACGAACCGCCGGACGACGTCCCACTGCGGAACCCGGCGCCGCCGGCCGTTCACTGGCTCGCGGCCGGCCCGCGCAAGCCCCGGCGCCCACTTTCCACTGCACGAACGTGTAGTGCCGTGGCACGGGCGCCGGATGCCCGTCGACCACCCTGGAACGCAGTAGTCCGCTACCGCGAAAGGCAGTTGTCGCGTCATGCCCCCCACCGCACTGCGCCCAGGACCGGCCGCACCCCTGGCCGGCGTCCCCGTCGTCGACATCACCGCCACCGGCCCTGGCCACACCCCGATCCAGCAGGTCATGGGGCTGATGCGGGAGCACGGTCCGGTGCTGGTGCGCCGGCTGCACGGCCGGGACGCGATGTTCGTCGCCGACGCGGACCTGGTCGCCGACCTGGCCGACGAGGAGCGCTTCGCCAAGCACATCGGGCCCGCCCTGGAGAACGTGCGCGAGTTCGCCGCCGACGGCCTGTTCACGGCGTACAACGACGAGCCCAACTGGGCCAGGGCGCACGACATCCTGATGCCCGCCTTCGCGCTCGGCTCGATGCGCACCTACCACCCGGTGATGCTGAAGGTGGCCCGGCGACTCATCGACTCCTGGGACCGCGCGGCCCGGGCCGGCCGGCCCGTCGACGTGCCCGACGACATGACCCGGATGACGCTCGACACCATCGGACTGGCCGGGTTCGACTACGACTTCGGCTCCTTCGAGCGCGACGAGCCGCATCCCTTCGTGGAGTCGATGGTCCGCTGCCTGGAGTGGAGCATGACCCGCCTGGCCCGCACCCCGGGCGCGGACCACTCGGCGGCGGACGCGGCCTTCCGCCGGGACGCCGACTATCTCGCCCGGGTCGTGGACGACGTGATCGCCGCCCGCACCGGCACCGACCAGAGCGGCGCCGAGGACCTGCTCGGGCTGATGCTCAGCGCCCCGCACCCCGCCGACGGCACCACCCTGGACCCGGCCAACATCCGCAACCAGGTCATCACCTTCCTGATCGCCGGCCACGAGACCACCTCCGGCGCGATGTCCTTCGCCCTGTACTACCTCGCCAAGCACCCCTCCGTCCTCCGGCTCGTGCAGCGCGAGGCCGACGCGCTGTGGGGCGACACCCCCGACCCGGAGCCGACGTACGAGGACATCGGCCGGCTCACGTACACCCGCCAGGTCCTCAACGAGGCGCTGCGGCTGTGGCCGACGGCCGCCGCGTTCAGCCGGCACGCCCGCGAGGACACCCTGCTCGGCGGCCGCATCCCGCTGCGCGCCGGGCAGGCCGTCACCGTGCTCGCGCCGATGCTGCACCGCCAGCCCGTGTGGGGCGACAACCCCGAGCTGTTCGACCCCGAGCGGTTCACCCCCGAGGCCGAGGCGGCCCGCCCGGTGCACGCCTTCAAGCCCTTCGGCACCGGTGAACGCGCCTGCATCGGACGGCAGTTCGCGCTGCACGAGGCGACCATGCTGCTCGCCCTGCTGGTCCACCGCTACCGGCTGCACGACCACGCCGGCTACCGGCTCACCGTGAAGGAGACCCTCACCCTCAAGCCCGAGGGCCTCACCCTCACGCTCACCCCGCGCACCCCCGCCGACCGCGTGCACGCCCCGCTGCCCGGCACCGCCCCCGCGCGGGCCGCCGGCACCCCGGCCCCGGACGCCCTCCCGGCCCGGGTCCGCCCCGGCACCCGCGCCCTCTTCCTGCACGGCAGCAACTACGGCACCTGCCGGGACTTCGCCGCCGGGCTCGCCGACGAGGCCGCCGCCGTGGGATGCGCCACCGAGGTCGCCGCCCTGGACGCCTACGCGGACGGCCTGCCCACGGACCGGCCCGTCGTCATCACCGCCGCCTCCTACAACGGCCGCCCCACCGACGACGCCGTCGCCTTCACCGCCTGGCTCGACGGCACCCCCGACCTGACCGGAGTGACCTACGCCGTCCTCGGCGTCGGCGACCGCAACTGGGCCGCCACCTACCAGCAGGTTCCCACCCGCGTCGACGCCCGCCTCGCCGAACTCGGCGCCACCCGGCTCACCGAACGCGCCGCCGCCGACGCCTCCGGCGATCTCACCGGCACGGTACGGGAGTTCACGGCCCGGCTGCGCACCGCGCTGCTCACGGAGTACGGCGACCCGGACGCCGGGAACGACACCCCGGCCGAGCCCGCCCACGCCTACGCGGTGCGCACCCTGACCGGCGGCCCGCTGGACGCCCTCGCCGAACGGCACGGGCTGGTCCCGATGACGGTCACCGAGGCCCACGACCTCACCGCCCCCGGCCATCCCCGCACCAAGCGGTTCCTGCGCGTGGCGCTGCCCGAGGGCGTCACCTACCGCACCGCCGATCACCTGGCCGTGCTGCCCGCCAACGCCCCGGAGCTGGTGGAACGCGCCCTCGCCGCGTTCGGCCTCGACGCCGACGCCGTTCTCGACATCCGGGCCACCCGCCCGCGTCGCGACGGACTCGCTGTCGACCGACCGCTGACGGCACGGCAACTGCTCACTCACCACGTCGAGTTGCAGGAGCGGCCGACCGAACGGCAGCGGGCGCTCCTCGCCGAGACCAACCCCTGCCCGCCCGAGCGTGCCGCCCTCGCCGCCCTGACCACCGACGACCCGCGCACCCTGGTGGAGCTGGCCGAGGACCACCCCGCCCTGCGCGGAGCCCTCGGCTGGCCGCTCCTGCTCGACCTGCTGACCCCGCTGCGGCCCCGCCACTACTCCATCTCCTCGGCGCCGGCGGCCGACCCGCGCCACGCCGACCTCATGGTGTCCGTGCTCGACGCCCCGGCCCGGTCGGGCAAGGGCCGCTACCGGGGCACCGGCTCCGGTCATCTCGCCTCCCTGCGCCCCGGCGACACCGTGTACGCCCGCGTCCAGCCCTGCCGCGACGCGTTCCGGGTCGACGGCTCGGCACCGGTCGTGATGGTCGCCGCCGGCACCGGACTCGCTCCGTTCCGGGGGGCCGTCGCCGACCGCCTGGCCGCCTGTCAGGCAGGCACCCGACTCGCCCCGGCGCTCCTCTACTTCGGCTGTGACGCGCCCGAGGCCGACTACCTGCACGCCGAGGAGCTGCGGGCGGCCGAGCGGGCCGGAGCGGTGTCCCTGCGCCCGGCCTTCAGCGCCGCCCCCGAGAACGGGGCCGTCTTCGTCCAGCACCGGATCGCCGCCGAGGGCGACGAGGTGTGGCGGCTGCTGACCGCCGGGGCCCGGGTCCACGTCTGCGGCGACGGCGCCCGCATGGCCCCCGGCGTCCGCGAGGCCTTCCGTACCCTGTACCGGGAACACACCCCCGGCGCCGACCGGGCGGCGGCCGAGCGGTGGCTCGACACGCTGGTGGCGGACGGGCGTTACGTGGAGGACGTGTACGCGGCGGGCTGAGCCGCCGCCGGGGAGGGGGCACCGATGGGGGAGTCCGAGGAGCGGACGCGGATCGGGGACTCGCACGAGCGGGCGCGGCGGGTCCTGGCCGCGGCGGGCCTGCCGCCCGCCCGGCTGGTCGGGGTGCGCCCCCTCGGCGGCGGCACCTACAACACCGTCGAGGAACTCCGGCTCGCCGACGGCAGCCGCTACGTGCTGAAGACCGCGCCCGCCGGGCCGGGCCTGCGCTACGAGTCCCGGCTGCTGCGCTCCGAGGAGGCGTTCTGCCGGGCCGCCGCCGAGGCCGGTGTCCCCGCGCCCCGCACGGTGCACACCGACCCCGGACCCAAGGCGCGGCACGCGCTGCAGACCCTCTGCCCCGGAGCGCCCTGGGACGGCTCCCTGCCCCAGGCGGAACAGGCGGCCCTGCGCCGCGAGCTGGGCGCGCAGGTGGCCCGGCTGCACCGGATCACCGGACCCGGCTTCGGCTACCCGTCGGGCGCGCTCGGCCCGCTCGCCGCCGACTGGCGGACGGCGTTCACGGGGATGCTCGACGCGGTCCTCGCCGACGCCCGCGACTACGCCGCCGAACTGCCCCGGCCCGCCGACGAGGTGGCCCGTACGCTCCGCTCCGCGTACGGCGCGCTGGACGAGGTCACCGTGCCGCGCCCGGTCCACTTCGACCTGTGGCCGGGCAACATCCTCGTGGACCGCACCCCCGGCGGGCCCCGCGTGGGCGGGCTCGTCGACGGCGAGCGCATGTTCTGGGGCGACCCGGTCGCCGACTTCGTCTCCCTGGCCCTGCTGGACGACATCGAGAAGGACCAGGACTTCCTCGCCGGCTACCGGGACGCCGACGGCCGGGTCTCCTTCGACCGGCCGGAGCGGCTGCGGCTAGCCCTCTACCGCGCCTACCTCTACCTGATCATGCTGATCGAGACGGTGCCCCGGGCGGTCGGCGCGGACCGGCAGCGGTGGACCCAGGAGACCGTCGCCCCGGAGCTGGTCGCCGCACTGGACGACATCGAACGCCTCCGCCTTAGCTCATAGCGTGAACTAAGGGTTGGCAGAATGTCGCGTTCCGGCTGCCCGAAGGGGTATGTTGCAGGTCGGGCACGGTTCGTGAAGGGAGCCACATGGCGGGGCGCAACGGACGCACGGTACGCGACCTGAGGCGAGGCAACCGTACGGCGGTGCTCCAGCGGCTGTACTTCGACGGTCCGCTCAGCCGGTTCGAGCTGGGTCCGGCCACCGGACTCAGCTCCGGTTCGGTCAGCAACGTGGTCGCGGACCTGATCGCGGACGGACTGGTCGAGGAGGCCGGCAGCGTCGACTCCGACGGCGGCCGGCCGCGCACGCTGCTGCGGGTCGCCCCGCACAGCGGCCAGATGATCGGCGTCGACGTCGGCGAGACCCGGGTCCGGGTGGAGCTGTTCGACCTGGCCCTCACCGAACTGGCCCGCGTGGAACGGCCGTTGGCCCCGCAGGGCTACGACGTCGACGTCATCGCCGGCCACATCCGCGACGGCGTCGCCGAGGTCCTCACCGCCGAACAGGCCGACCCGGGGCGGCTGCTCGGCGTCGGCGTCGGCGTCCCCGGCATAGTCGAACACACCCCGGACCGCGGTGCCGTCGTCCACGGCCAGACCATCGGCTGGGACGCGGTCCCGCTGGAGCGGCTGCTCCGCTCGGCCTCCCAGCTCCCGGACGAGGTGCCGTACTTCATCGACAACGGCGCCAAGACCCTCGGCCAGGCCGAGATGTGGTTCGGCGCCGGGCGCGGCGCCCGCAACGCCGTCGTCGTGCTCTTCGGCTCCGGCGTCGGCGCCTGCCTGGTCACACCCGAGGTGGAACACGGGCGGGCGGTGGAGTGGGGCCATCTGACGGTACGGGTGCGCGGGCGCCGCTGCCGCTGCGGTGCGCCGGGCTGCCTGGAGGCCTACGCGGGCGCGGAGTCGCTGCTGGCCCGCTGGCGCGAGGAGGGCGGCCGGCCGCCGGAGGGCACCGACGAGGAGACCGCGCTGACCGCGATGCTCGCGGCGGCGTACCCGCCCGAAGGCGGCACACCCGACCCGGTCGCGCTGGCCGTCCTGGAGGAGACCGCGGAGTACCTCGGCGCCGGCCTGTCCGACCTGATCAACCTCTTCCAGCCCGAGCGGATCCTGATCGGCGGCTGGGCCGGGCTCCAGCTCGGCACGCGGTTCCTGCCCGCCGTACGCCGGCACGCGGCCACGTACGCCCTGCGGCACCCGGCCGACAAGGTCACCATCGACCTCGGCCGGCTCGGTCCGGACGCGGTCACGGTCGGCGCCGCGATCCTCCCCCTGGCCGAGTTCTTCGCCGCCGGCGGCCGCCACCCCGAACCCACCACCGAACCCCGCCTCCCCGCCTGGCGAACAGCCCTCCAGGACCGAACCCCTCAGTGAGCGGCGACCCCGGCGGGCACAGGGCGACCCGGGCTCGTCCCGGCCGCTTCGGCTGAGGTCGACGGCCGGCCGCTCAGGCCGACGGTTCCTGTGGGGTCGGATGTTCCGGGTGCACCGTGCCCGGTCGGGGGGAGTCGCGGGGGCCGGTGCCGGCTTCGTCCGTGTCGGGTACGGCGTGCTCGTCCGGTTCGTCGTCGCGTGGGCGTGCCGGGGTGACGTCCCACGGGTCCTTGTCGGGGCTGGCCTGCTGGTCGGGCATGTCCCGGGGTACCGGCCGTTCCCCGGGGCCGGATCCGGGCTTCTGCTCGGGCATGGTGTTCTCCGTTCCTCCCTCGTCCGGGGCGGGGCCGTTCAGCCGACCTTCCGTCCGCGCATCGGCTCGGTCTCCATTCCGCCGCCCTTCTGCAACCCGTCCAGGAACTCCTGGAGCACCTCGGTCGCCGTGCGCCGCGGCTCCCAGCCCAGTTCGGCGCGCGCCCGTGCGCAGTCCATCAGCGGCAGCCGCAGGACGGCGTCGAACAGGTGCGGGGAGGCGGGCAGCAGGCGCAGGCCCCAGGCGGCGGCGATCGCCGAGCGAGCCGCCGTACGGGGCAGCCGCAGCGGCCGGGAGCCGAGCAGCTCGGCGAGGACGCCCGCGTCGAGCGGGGGATCGGCGGCCAGGTTGAAGGCGCCGCGGGCGCTGTCCGTGTGCACCGCGAGCCGGTAGGCCTCGGCCGCGTCGTCCGTGTGGAGCGCCTGCACTCTCAGGCCCGGGATGTCCGGAAGGAACGGCAGCAGCTCCGGGCGGGCCAGCGGACCGGGCAGGAACCGCCCGCCGAAGATCCGCCGCTGCTCGCTCGCCGACTCCCACTTGAACAGGAACGCCGGGCGCATCCGGACCACCCGCACCCCGGGGTGATCACGCTCGAACACGTCCAGTGTGCGCTCCAGATAGGCCTTCTCCCGGCAGTACGCGGCGTCCGGCCAGCCGTGCGTCGGCCAGGACTCGTCCACCGGGCGGTCCTTCGGCCCCGGCGAGTACGCCCCGACGGAGGACGCGTGCACCAGCACCGGTACCCGGGCCGCGGCGACCGCCTCGAAGACCCGGATGCTGCCGAGCACATTGGTCCGCCAGGTGGTGGCCGGATCGTGCGTCGGCTGGAACGCCCAGGCCAGATGGATCACGGCGTCGGCGCCCTCGAACCGCTCGGCGAGGTTGTCCTGGTCCGAGCCCAGGTCGACGGCGGACCACTCGGTCTTCGGCGGCGACCACTCGGGCGTCCGCCGGGCCAGCCCCCGCACCGACCTGACACCGGGATCCTCCGAGAGCAGACGCACCACACTCGTCCCGACATTGCCGGTGGCGCCTGTCACGACCACCCTGCTGCCCGCTGAGCTGCTCACCTTCGGCTCCTCTCGTCGGCATCGGCGGAGGCTGCGACGAGCGGCCGGGTACCCGGGCGCCGGATCCGCACACGCGGCGCCCCCGGACGGCGCACAGCGGAAGCGGGCAGTGGAAAGCCCCGGCCGTGACGGGGGAATCACGACCGGGGCGGACGGGTGGTGGGCGCGGATGGCGGTCGCCTCTCGGCGAGACGCTCCACAGGGCTTCAGCCGAACGATCGTCCCTGTGGGCAAAAGGTGAGGCCCGGGGACACTGTCCCATCCACACCCACGGCTTGTTCAACGGGCAACCACACCCGGGTGTTCCATCCCCACAGGTGACCTGCGTCACCACCGTCACCGCTCAGCCCAGCGGGCTTCCGGCCAGCCGCGCCAGCAGATCCGCCGGATCGGCGTACACCGCCTCCGCCCCGGCCTCCTCCAGATCGGCCCGCGGGATCCCGCCGCACAGCAGCCCCACACAGCGCACCCCGGCCTTGCTGCCCGCCCGCATGTCCCACACGGTGTCCCCGACGAACACCGCCCGCGAGGCCGGCACCCCGGCCAGCTGAAGCGCGTGTTCCACGGGCTCCGGGGCCGGCTTGCCCTGCCGTACGTCGTCGGCGCTCGCCGTGGCCGCGATGGCGTCGTCCGCGTCGATCGCCCGGCGCAGCGCGCCCAGCTCGGCACCGCTCGCCGAGGTGGCGAGGACCACCTTCCAGCCGTCCCCGTGCAGCCGCCGCAGCAGCTCCCCGGCCCCCGGAAGCGCGGGCAGCCGGTCGAAGTACTGTCCGTACAGCGCCGTGTGCGCCCCGCTCAGCCGTGCGTCCTGGTCCCGGTCCCGGTCGTCGCCGAGCAGATGGGCGACCAGGTCCGTGGAGCCGAGGCCGACGGCCCGGTGCACGGCGTGCATGGGGACCTCGTGCCCGGCCTGCCGGAACGCCTCCCACCAGGTGACGACGTGCAGGTGATTGGTGTCGACGAGGGTCCCGTCGACGTCGAACACGGCGGCACGGTCCATCCCAGGTCCTCTCGATCAGCTTGCGACAGTCAGCTTCCGGCCCGGGTACCACGCCCCGACTCCGCCACGCGCGCCGGCAGCCGGCCCTCACGGGTCCAGCCCAGCAGCTCCTCGGCCGACCAGGTGGTCACCACCCGCTCGGGCGGCACCCCGCACTCCTCGGCCCGGGCGCAGCCGAGGATCTGCCAGTCCAGCTGGCCGGGCGCGTGCGCGTCGGTGTCGACCGAGAACAGCACCCCCGCCTCGACCGCCCGGCGCAGCAGCCGACGCGGCGGGTCGAGCCGTTCCGGACGGCTGTTGATCTCCACGGCGGTGCCCGACTCGGCGCACGCGGCGAACACCTCGTCCGCGTCGAACTGCGACTCGGGCCGCCCCCGGCCCGTGACCAGACGCCCGGTGCAGTGCCCGAGGACGTCGGCGTGCGGATCGCGCACCGCGGCCACCATCCGGCGGGTCATGGACCGCGCGTCCATCCGCAGCTTGGAGTGGACCGACACCACGACCACGTCCAACTGCTCCAGCAGCTCCGGTTCCTGGTCCAGCGAGCCGTCCTCCAGGATGTCGCACTCGATGCCGGTGAGCAGCCGGAACGGCGCCCACCGCGCGTTCAGCTCCGCCACCACCGCGAGCTGCTCCCGCAGCCGCTCGGGCGACAGCCCGCGGGCCACGGTCAGCCGTGGCGAGTGGTCGGTGAGCACGGTCCACTCATGACCCAGCTCGGCCGCCGCCCGCCCCATCTCCTCGATCGGGCTGCCCCCGTCGGACCAGTCGGAGTGCGTGTGACAGTCCCCGCGGATCAGCGCCCGCAACTCGGCACCGGCCCCCTCGGCACCGACCGAGGCCCCCGCCTCCTCCTCCAGCCTGCGCAGATACCCGGGCACCTCACCGGCCAGCGCCTCCCGCACCACCTGCGCGGTCTTCGGCCCGACCCCCTTCAGCGACTCCAGCGTCCCGGCCGCGGCCCGCTCGGCGACCTCCTCCGCGGACAGCGCGGCCAGCGTCCGGGAAGCGGTGCGAAAGGCCCGTACCCGATAGGTGGGCGCGAGCGCCCGCTCCAGGAGAAAGGCGATCCGGTCGAGAGCGGCGACGGGGTCCATGCACACCAAGGGTGCACCAGACGCCCTGAAGGGGCGCGGGGAACCGCGCGAGCAGCCGACCCCCGGCCCGCGCTCCGCAGCACACCCCGTGCTCCCGCGTCGAAACCCGTTTGTCCACCCCGCCCCCGGGTACTGCGATGCCCACGCTCACCAGAGGAGGCCGTCCATGCCACGCGCAGCGATCGTCACCGGCTCGGACTCCGGCATCGGCCGGGCCACCGCCGTACGCCTGGCCGAGGCGGGCCTGGACATCGGCATCACCTGGCACTCCGACGAGAAGGGCGCCGAGGAGACGGCGCGGGAGGTCCGCGCGCACGGCCGCCGCGCCGCCGTGGCCCAGCTGGACCTCACCCGGCTGCCCGAGGCCGCCGACACGGTGGACGAGCTGTGCGCCGAGCTGGGCCGGGTCGACGTCCTGGTCAACAACGCCGGTACGGGCACCATGACCCCCTACCTCGACCTGACCCTGACGGAGGTGCGCCGGGTCCTGGACATCGACCTCGTCGGCCCGTTCCTGCTCGGACAGCGGGCCGCGCGGCAGATGATCCGGCAGGGCGACGGCGGCCGCATCGTCAACGTCACCTCGGTGCACGAGCACCAGCCCCGGGTCGGCGCGGCCCCGTACTGCGCGGCCAAGGGCGGCCTAGGCCTGCTGACCCAGGTGATGGCCCTGGAGCTGGCCGAGTACGGCATCACCGTGAACGCGGTCGCGCCGGGCGAGATCGCCACCCCGATGACCGGCCAGGAGGACACCGACGTGCACACCGAGCGCCGCCCCGGCGTGCCGCTCGGCCGGCCCGGTGACGCCCGCGAGGTGGCTGCGGTGATCGCGTTCCTCGCGAGCCCCGACGCCTCCTACGTCACCGGCGCCTCCTGGAGCGTCGACGGCGGCATGCTGCGCATGGGCCCGCAGGCCGGCTCCCATCTGACCAGCGACGACTGGCGCCGCCCCTGAGCCGGTCCGCCGGCCGGTACCGGTGGACGACCCGTCCGGGCGGGTTGCGTTCTACCCTCGATTGCATGACCGAACAAGCAGCTCCCCACATCTCCCATCCGCGGATCATGGTCCTCGGGGTGTGCCCGGGCAGGCACGGTGAGCCGCCCTTCCGGATCATGGAGATCGACGGTCAGGTGGTCGGCGAGGCCAGGACCGTCACGGACGTGCTGGAGACGGCGGCCGCCTACGGCATCCCCATCCACGACCTCGACGACCCGGACGTGGTCCGCTTCGTGGGCGGGGACAAGTACAAGTGGACGGTGCACTGACCGGCCGGCACGTCCGGCTCAGCCGACCGTCCACTTCTGGTTGGCACCGCCCGTGCAGGTCCAGATCTGCAGCCGGGTCCCGTTGGCCGCGTTGTTGCCGGTGACGTCGAGGCACTTGTTCGCCTGCGGGTTGACGATGTCGTGCGCCCCGGTGACGGTCCACTTCTGGTTGGGGCCGCCGGTGCAGTCCCACAGCTGGACGGTCGAGCCGTCCGCCGTGCCGTTGCCCGTGACGTCCAGGCACTTGCCGAGCGCCCGCAGCGTGCCGTCCGTGCCGACGGTCCAGGCCTGCGCGCCCGTGCCGTTGCAGTCGTAGAGCTGGACCGGGGTGCCGTTCGCGGGGTTCGCGCCGGCCACGTCCACGCACTTGCCCGCCAGGCCCCGGATCGGCACACCGGCGGCGCTGTCGCTCGTGGTCACCGACACCGAGTCCACCACCAGCGCTTGCGGGAACTGCGTGGAGCCGTCCGGGTCGCCGGGCCAGTAGCCGCCGACCGCGAGGTTCAGGATCAGGAAGAACGGCTTGTTGAAGACCCAGGTCCGGCCGCCCAGGTCGGCGGGGGTCCGGCGCTGGTAGACGTTCCCGTCCACCGACCAGGTGATCGAGTCGGGCGCCCAGTCGACGGCGAAGGTGTGGAAGGCGTCCGCGAAGGCCTGCCCGTTCGGCAGCGTGTAACCGGCGCCTATGCCGCCCGAGCCGGAGTAGCCGGGCCCGTGGATGGTGCCGTGCACGGTCGAGGGCTCGAAGCCGACGTTCTCCATCACGTCGATCTCGCCCGAGTCCGGCCAGTTGACCGGCGTGCCGAGCATCCAGAACGCGGGCCACATGCCCTGCCCGCGCGGGATCTTCATCCGTGCCTCGACATGGCCGTACTGGGCGGTGAACTTCCCGGCGGTGTTCAGCCGCGCCGAGGTGTACTGGCAGCTGCCGTACCAGCACTGGTAGCCGGCCGGGTTCTCCTTCCGGGCCGTGATCACCAGGTGGCCCTGGCCGTCCAGGGCGGCGTTCTTCGTGCCCGAGGTGTAGTACTGCCGCTCGTGGTTGTTGACGTTGTCACCGGTCTCCAGGGTCCACTTCGAGGAGTCGACCGCGGCGCCGGCGGGCCCGTCGAAGGTGTCCGAGAAGGTGGTGACGGCCGCTGCCGCCGGGGTGGCGGTCTGCGCGGCCCGCGCGGGGCCGACGGCGACCGAGCCGACCAGGGCGGCGGACAGGGCGGCGAGGAGACATCTGCGGAGCAGGCGTGGGGAGGCCATGGCTCTCCGATCGGTGTGGGGGCGGGAGCTGCGCGCCTCTTGATTTAAGGAGTGAGATAAGGGGGTGTCAATACTGTGGTACAGACCTGGTGCTGACGATCACTCGGCCGACGGCTCCCGCACCCGCCGGTGCACCCCCCGCCCGAGCCGCCGCCCCAGCAGCAGCCAACCCACCAGCGCCCCGGCCGTGTTGAGCAGTACGTCGTCGATGTCGAAGGCCCGGCCCGTCACCAGCGCCCCCTGGACCAGCTCCACCATCAGCATCACCAGGGCCGTCAGCGCGAGCACCCGCACCACCCCCCGGGCACGCGGCGCCAGGACCGGCACCAGCACCCCGAACGGGACGCCGAGCAGCAGGTTCCCGCCGACCTGCCGGACCGCGTCCCGCGCCGACGCCTGCTCCAGATAGGCCCGGAGCGAGCGGCCCGGGTGCAGATTGCTGTGCGTCAGCGGCACCGAGGCGGGGGACGGCTGGAGCGTGACCCGGGCCAGGAGGACGGCGAACGCCACCATCAGCGCGAAGGCGACCAGGACCGCCAGCAGCCGGACGGGAAGCGGCAGCGCGTGCCGCGCGGCACGGGGACGGTCCTTCGCGTCCCGCCGGTGCCTCCAGGCGGCAGCGGCACGCGGACGGGTCTCGCCGTCCGGGCGCCGCCTGCGGACGGCGGCCGCACGCGGGCGGGACTTCACGGGCGGCCACTGCCTCCGGACGGCGCGCAGGACCTCGGGCAGCCGCGGGACGGTACGGGCCATGCGCTCCTCCAGTCGTCAACTTCCGCGTTCCGAACGTCGGTTACCCGCACCCCGGCCCGGGATGCCGCCGCCCGGCACGCACCCGTGGTTTCCGTTCACGCCTCCGGGGCACTCCGGGTGCGGACCCGCGTGCCGCCGCTCCCGCCCGGGTCCGGCGGTGCTTGGATGCCCCCAGCGGCACTCCGGACACATCGCCGCGTACCCGTGCACAGCGGGCCGGAGAACAGTGGAACAGCGCACAGCGGACCCGAGGAGGTGCTGCATGACCCGCCGTACGGCCCCCCGCGCGGCCCTCCTCGCCGCCGGCGAACTCCTCGCCTGGTGGGCGGCGCTGACGCTGCTGTGGCTGGTGCTCATCAGCACGGTCGACACTCTGGAACGGATCGTCGGCGCGGGCTGCGCCGCCGCGGGCGCTCTGCTGGCCCGGGCCGGCCGGCGGGCGGTGACCTGGCGGTGAACGGCTGGATCCTCGCGGCGACCGTCGAGCTGGGCGGGGGAGGCGCGGCCGCCCTGTGGGGCGTGACCACCGGCCCGCCGGCCCGCCGGGTGATCGCGCAGAACCTGACCACCTCCGCCGTCTGCCCGGCCCTGCTGCTCCTCGCCCAGGGCTACGGCCGCCCGTCCTACGTCGACCTCGCCCTGCTCCTCGCCCTCCTCGGCCCGGTCGGCACCCTCGTCTTCGCCCGCCTCCTCTGCGACGACCTGACCGGGCAGCGAACCGCCGCCTGGGGCCTGACCTGGACGGCGGCGGGACTGGCCGCGGCGGCCGTACTCGCGCTGTGCGCCACCGTCGGACCGGGCCGGGCCATGTTCAAGCTCCTGCTGATCGGAGCCCTCCTGATCAGCGGCAACGTGATCGCCTCCCGGGCACTGGCGGGCGGCTTCCGGGGGGTGCGGGGTGGCTGACGACACGGTGGGCGGGGCCCGCCCCGTGCACGAGGCCCGCACCAGGCGGCCCGCAGGGGCGCGGGGAACCGCCCGCGTACCCGACGACCACCCGTGGTCGGCAAGGCTCCGTGCCCCAGGACGGCGAAACCCGTGTGACCAGGCGAGGCCGATGTGTCCGACGCGGTGATCGTCGTCGCCCTGCTGCTCGTGGCCGCCTCCGCCACCGCGGCCGTGGCCCAGCGCGACCCCGCCCGCCAGGCGCTGGTGCTGTCCTTCCTCGGCCTCCTGCTGGCCGCGTTGTTCACCGTGCTCCAGGCCCCCGACGTCGGCCTGTCCCAGCTCGCCGTCGGCTCCGCCCTCACCCCGCTGCTGATCATGCTGTCAGTGCGCAAGGTCAGACGCCGGGGCCGCTCGAAGGAGGGGCCGAAGTGAACCGGCTGCGGCTGGTCCTGCTGGCCGTCGGCGGCGCCGGCCTGGCCGCCCTGCTCGTCGCCGCCTGCCTCCGCCTGCCGGACTTCGGCGGCCGGTGGCACCCGTACGGCGACCGGGCCGTCCACGCCTCCCTCACCCGGCACACCGCCAACACGATCGCCTCCGTCAACTTCGACCAGCGGGCCTACGACACCCTCGGCGAGATGAGCATCCTGTTCGCCGCGGTCCTCGGCTGCGTGGTGCTGCTGCGCCAGACCCGAGACGAGCACCGGGCGCAGCCCGAACCCGCCGAGGTGGCCCGCCCGGTCCGCCGCTACGCCCTGCTCGCGCTGCCCGTCGCCCTGCTCACCGGCCTGTACGTCATCGCCCACGGCCAGCTCAGCCCCGGCGGCGGCTTCCAGGGCGGGGTCGTCGCCGCGACCGCCCTGCACCTGCTCTACCTCGGCGCCGACTACCGCGCACTGGAACGCGTCCGCCCCCTCGGCGTCTACGAGACCACCGACTCCCTCGCGGTGTCCGCCTACCTCGTCCTGGGCACCGCCGGAGTCCTGGCCGGCACCGCCTTCCTGGCCAACACCCTGCTGCCGTACGGCACCTTCAACACACTGTCCTCCGGCGGCACCGTCCCGCTGCTGAACGCGGCCATCGGCATGGAGGTGGCCTGCGCGGTCGTCGTCCTGCTCGCCCACTTCCTCGACCAGGCCGTGGAGATCGAGGAGACCCAACAGGAGAGGACCGAGGGGGCGCACGAGAGGTGAACACCGCGATGCACGTCCTTCCGTACCTGGCCGCCGCCTACATCTTCCTGACGGGCTGCTACGGCCTCGCCACCAGCCGGAACCTCATCCACGCCGTCGGCTGTCTCGCCGTCTGCCAGTCCGCCACCTACGTCCTGCTGCTGGCGGTCGGCTACCGCGACGGCGCCACCGCGCCCGTCTTCTCCGACATGAAGCCCGGCTCCCGGCCGGTGGTCGACCCGGTGGTGCAGGCCCTCACCCTCACCGACATCGTCGTCGGCGCCACCGTCACCGCGCTGCTGCTCGCCCTCGTCCTGCAGATCGCCAAACGGCACGGCACGATCGACCCCGACGAACTGCGGGAGCTGCGCGGCTGATGCACCACCTGATCCCGCTGCTCGTCGCCATCCCGCTGCTCGGCGCCGCCCTGCTGGTGGCCCTGGGCCGCCTTCTGCCCCGGATCGCCGTCGAGATCACCGGGTTCGCCGTCTCCGGCGGCACCGCGGCCCTCGCGCTCGTGCTGCTGCTGAACTCCGCACCGCCGATGGTCGAGTGGGTCGGCGGCTGGCTGCCCGTCGACGGGGAGAGCGTCGGCATCCTGGTGGTCGGGGACGGCCCCGCGCTCGGCATGGCCGCGCTGGCCTCGCTGCTGACCCTGGCCGCGCTCGCCTACTCCTGGCGCTACTTCGACGAGCCCCCGCCGGGCCGCGCCGGTTCCTTCACCGCGCTGATGCTGGTCTTCCAGGGCGCCATGTGCGGATTCGCCGTAGCCGGGGACCTGTTCAACGCGTTCGTGTTCTTCGAGCTGATGAGCGTGGTGGCCTACGCCCTGACCGGCTACCGCATCGACGAGGCGAAGGCCGTCCAGGGCGCGCTGACCTTCGGTGTGGTCAACTCCCTCGGCGCGTACGCCATGCTGATGGGCATCGCCCTGCTGTACGCCCGTACCGGCGAACTGGCCATGGCGAAGATCGGCCGCGGGCTCGACGCCGCCGGGCAGGACGGGCCGGACGCGCTGGTCCTCGCCTCCTTCGTGCTGGTGCTCACCGGGCTGCTGGTGAAGGCGGCCGCCGTACCCTTCCACTTCTGGCTCCCGGACGCGCACGCCGTCGCCCCCACCCCGGTCTGCATGCTGCTCTCCGGCGTCATGGTCGAACTCGGCGCCTACGGCGTCTGGCGGGTGTACGGCACCGTCTTCGCCGGACCCGGCGGCATCCCCGCCGCCGACCTGACCCGGGCCCTGGTGACCCTCGGCGCCCTCACGGCCGCGACCGGCGCCGTCATGTGCTGGTACCAGCGGCACATCAAACGGCTCCTCGCCTACTCCACGGTCGCCCACACCGGCCTGTTCCTCGTCGGGCTCGGCGTCCTCACCCCCGAGGGCGACGACGGCGTGGCCCTGTACCTGCTCGGCCACGCAGGGGTGAAGGCCGCGCTGTTCGCCTGCGCGGGCTTCCTGCTGGACCGGTTCGGCAGCGTGGACGAGCACGCGCTGCACGGCCAGGCCCGGCAACTGCGCGCCACCGGGGTGATGTTCGCCGTCGGTGCCCTCGGCCTGGCCGGTCTGCCGCCGTTCGGTACGGCGCTGGGCAAGGCGGTCACCGAGGAGGCGGTCGGCGGCCCGCTCACCGTGGTGTACGTGGCCGCCTCCGCGATCACCGCGGGCGCGGTGCTGCGGGTCACCGCCCGCGTCTTCCTGGGCCTCGGCCCGCGCCCGGAGGACGCGGAGTACGAGACCAGCGGCTCCGACGAGGAACCGGAGACGTCCGGCTTGCTGCGCCGGATCCCGGACACCATGACGACCGTGCCCGCCGTGCTGCTCGCCGCCGCCCTCGCGGTCGGGGTGGTCCCCGGCTTCGGCGCCCTGGTGGCCCGGTCCGTCAACGAGGCCGGCTCGGGCGGCGCCCACGCCTCCGTGCACTGGACCGCGCACGGTGCGCTGCTGGGGGTGGCCTCCACGGTGCTGGCCGTGGCGCTGGCCGGTCTCGCCGTCACCCGCCCCCGCTGGGTGGCCGCCCCCGACTGGGCCACGCCCGTCAGACATCTGCAGTCCGGGCACGTCGGCGACTACGTGGCCTGGCTGCTGGTGGGCGCGACCGTCCTGGGCGCGCTGGCCCTGCCGGGGGTGCTGGGGTCCTGATCAGGTGCCGTAGACGATGTGCACCTCCGTGAAGCCGAGGGAGTGCAGCAGGCCCTGGAGCATGCCGGTGGTGTTGCTCTCGGCGCGCGCGGTCAGCCCGCTGCGCTCGGCCGCGTCGCCGATGTGCCGCACGGCGAGCCGCTGCACGGCCTGCTCGCTGTTGGGGTTGTCCGAGAACAGGTCGCCGAGCCGGTCCAGCAGCCCGCGCTGCTTGGACACGGCGTAGGAGTGGTCGGGATCCAGGGCCGGCCTGCCGAGCCGCGCGTGCGGCAGCCGGATGGTGGCGGACGTACGGTCGCCGTCGACCCGCACGTCCTTCTCGCCGACCCGGCCGAGGTCGACGTAGGCGTCCACGGTGCCCGCGCCGACGTACAGGGTGCGGGTGCCGCGGACGGCGTCGGGCAGGAACTTGGCGTCCTTCTCCAGGTCCACGACGACCTGGAAGTTGCCCGAGGCCGCGTCGTAACGGCTCATGTCCCGGATCGACTTGAGCAGCGCGGGCCCGGAACGGTCGTGGGTCTCGGTGCCGAACAGGTCCTTGATGCCCGGCAGTACGGCCAGCCGGATCCCGGCGAACAGCACGGCGAGCACCAGTACGATCGCCGCCACGGCCATGGCCATGATCCTGGCCCAGCCCGGCAGGCGCCTCACGGAAGTCGTCATCGCGACGGTCCTCCTTCCTGCCGACCGGATGCCCCCGGAGGGCCGGAACAGACCGGTCCGTCACAGCGAGCCGGACGCGGCCTCGGAGCGGGCCACGGCCGCGTCCAGGTCCGGCTGCGGGGGCAGCAGCCGGGTCAGTCCGGTGACCCGGAACACCCGCAGGGTCAGCGGGTGCGTGCACACGAGGTGCAGTTGCCCGCCGCGCTCCAGCACCCGGACGCGCGCCCGGTACAGCAGCCGCAGCCCCGAGCAGTCGAAGAACTCCACCGGCCGCAGGTCGATGACGACCCGGGCGCCGGGCCGGTCGGTGACCCGGTCGAGGAACGGGCCGATCTCCGTCGCCGCGGCGATGTCGATCTCGCCCCGGAACTCCAGCACCGTGTGTCCGCGGTGGTCGTACATGCCCAGTTGCCGGGTGAGAGGTACGGGTTCGTGTCGCACCTCGGCACCACCTCCCACCCCGCGCCCCGACGTCGCTTCCCGATCGTCAAGTTACCCTCGATGGAAGGAATTTGAGCATGTTCGATTGACATATGTCTTCGAGTTTGACGCGTGTCGTCGGCGCGTGTCGCTCAGTCCGCCAGCAGCACCAGCTTCCCGGTGGTCCGGCCGGTGTCGCCCAACTCGTGCGCCTTCGCGGCGTCGGCCAGCGGGAACGTCCCGGCGATCGTGGCCTTCAGCCGCCCGGACTCCGCCAGTTCCGCGATCGCCCGCATCCCGGCCCGGTCCGCGTCGACCAGCATGCGCACCGCCCGCACGCCCAGCCGCTCGGCCTCCTCGTAGAAGTCGTCGTCGCCCACCGGCAGGATCGACACCACCACACCGCCCGGTCGCAGCATCCGCAGGGACCGCACGGAGGTCTCGCCGCCGAGCGTGTCCAGGACCACGTCGACGTCCCGGACCGCCTCCGTGACGTCGGTGGACCGGTAGTCGACCGGCTCGTCCACGCCGATCTCCCGCAGGAAGTCGTGCTTGCCCGCGCTCGCCGTACCGATCACGTACGCCCCGCGCGCCTTGGCGATCTGCACGGCCACATGGCCGACGCCGCCGGCCGCCGCGTGGATCAGCACCCGCTGCCCCGGCTGGACGTCCGCGTGCTCGGTCAGCGCCTGCCAGGCCGTCAGCGACACCAGCGGCAGCGCGCCCGCCTGCACGTGGTCGAGGGAGGCCGGCTTGTGGACCAGGGCCCGGGCCGGGACGGTGACGTACTCGGCGTGCGAGCCGTGACCGAAGGGGTAGGGCAGCATGCCGAAGACCTCGTCGCCCGGCCGGAAGGCGGCCACGCCGATCCCGGTCTCCGCGACCTCGCCGGAGACGTCCCAGCCGAGGACGAACGGCGGCTCGCCCAGGAACAGGCCGAGGGCCCGGTGCTTCCAGTCGGTGGGGTTCACCCCGGCGGCCCGCACCCGGACCAGCACCTCGTTCGGGCGCGGCTGCGGCCGCTCGACCTGTACTTCCTTCAGGACCTCGGGACCGCCGAGGACGTCCTGGCTGATGGCTCGCATCGTGTTCACATCGCTCATGGTCCCCCAGCCTGCCGGAGCCCGCCCGGCCGGGAAATGGCACGATTGCCAACCTTCGATAGGATCGTGCCATGTCTGATGTGGAGCTGCGCCCCCGCCGCCCGGAACGGGTCGTCGTCCTGGCCCTCGACGGCGTCTACCCGTTCGAGCTGGGCATCCCCAGCCGCATCTTCGGCGCGGCCGACGGCCACTACGAGGTGCTCACCTGCTCGGTCGACGGCCGCCCGGTGCGCACCAACGCCGACTTCACCATCGGTGTCGCCCACGGCCCCGAGATCCTTCGGACGGCCGACACGGTCGTCGTCACCTCCATGGCGCCCGCCCACATCCCCGCCGAGCTGTCCGCCGAGGTCACCGCCGCCCTGGCCCGGATCCGCCCGGACGCCCGGATCGTCTCCATCTGCACGGCCGCCTTCGTGCTCGCCGAGGCCGGCCTCCTCGACGGCCGCCGGGCCACCACCCACTGGCAGGTGGCCGACGTGTTCCGCCGCCGCTACCCACAGGTGGACCTCGACCCGGACGTCCTCTTCGTCGCCGACGGCCGCATCCTCACCTCGGCCGGGGCGGCCTCCGGCGTGGACATCTGCCTGCACATCGTCCGCACCGACCACGGCAGCGAGCTGGCGAACGCCGTCGCCCGCCGCTGTGTCGTGCCCCCGTTCCGGGACGGCGGCCAGGCCCAGTACATCGAGCAGCCGGTCCCCGAGAACGGCGCCGCCGGCACGGCCGCGACCCGCGCCTGGGCGCTGGAGCGCCTGGACGAGCCGCTCACCCTGGCGGACCTCGCCGCGCACGCCCGGATGAGCCTGCGCACCTTCGCCCGCCGCTTCAACGACGAGGTCGGCCTCAGCCCCGGCCGCTGGCTCATCCAGCAGCGGGTGGCCCGCGCCCGGCACCTGCTGGAGGCCAGCGACCTGCCGGTGGACCGGATCGCCGCCGAGGTCGGCTTCGCCACCGGCGCCTCGCTGCGCCAGCACCTGCACGCGGCGATCGGCGTCTCCCCGCAGGCCTACCGGAGAACCTTCCAGCGGACCCGCTGAACGTTCCGGCCCGCCCCGCCGTCGAAGGACCGCACAGTGCACAGGAGAACAGGGGCGGGGCATGCGCAGAGGGCTCGTGGTGACGGCGGTGGCGGTGCTGACGGCGGCGGTGGCGGGGTGCGACGACGGATCCCGGCCGGACCTGGTGGTGCGGGGCACCCCTCCGGCGACCCCCTACAGCGGCCCGCTCCACGTACCGACCAGGCAACTCGACGAGAGCACTCCCGAGGCGATCCGGCTGGCCTCCGGGGCGGCCGGCCGGGCGCTGGAGTGCGACGGGGAGATCTTCGACGGCTCCGGGCCCGACGGATGGAGCAGGTCCGACGGCGGGGACACCCCGGCGGAGGGCCTCGCCCTCTACTTCGACATGGTCCAGCCGGAGCAGCCCGGCCACGGCTACCGCGTGGAGCGGGAGGAGCCGGACCGGGTCCTCTACTCCTACGATGTGGACGGCCGTACGAAGGTGGCGGTCGTGGTGGCCAAGGACCAGAAGGACCGGCCCGGCTGGGGCCCGGAGACCAACGCCTCCTGCGACCCGGCCGAACTCCCGGAGAGCTTCACGGCCACCACGGACTGGCAGATCTGGACCGACCGCGCGGGCCGCCGGGTCCCGGTCACCACCCTGCACAGCTCGTCGGGGCCGGCGCACTGCGGCTGGCAGTCCGCCGGCTTCCTCGCCCTGGGGAAGCGGACGTACGCCCGTGACCCCGAGGGTGTGCTGGGCCGGGACGGGCTGCTCCGGGCGCCGTACCGCGCGACGGTCCGCATGCCCGCGGGTGCCCGGGACACCGGGTACCACCACCGTGGCCGCCGGCTGTGGCTGACGGACGACAAGACGACGGCGTACGTCCGCACGGACCACGGCGTGGAGGCGTGGCCGCTGGTCGAGGAGGGTGTCGGCTGCGCCTGACCGGCGCCGCGGTCACTCCGCCGCGTACACGCACGCGCCTCCCACATAGGTCAGCGCCACGCGTGTCTCCGCGATCGCCTCCGGCGGCCCGGTGAACGGGTCCCGGTCCAGGACCACCAGGTCGGCGAGCGCGCCGACGGCCACCCGGCCGGTGTCGTCCAGGTGGTTGACGTACGCCGACCCGGCCGTGTACGCCGTCAGCGCGTCGGCGAGGTCCAGCCGTTCGTCCGGCAGGAACACCGGTCCGGTGCCGCCCGGCTCGACCCGGTTGACCGCGACGTGGATGCCCTGGAGCGGATCGGGGCTGCTCACCGGCCAGTCGCTGCCCGCCGCGAGCCGCGCCCCGGAGCGCAGCAGCGCCCGGAACGGATACTGCTGCCGGGCCCGTTCGGGCCCGAGGAACGGGATCGTCAGCTCGTCCATCTGCGGCTCGTGGGCGGCCCACAGGGGCTGGATGTTCGCGGTGGCGCCGAGCCGGGCGAAGCGGGGCACGTCGTCCGGGTGCACCACCTGGAGGTGGGCCAGATGCGGCCGGGTGTCGCGCGGCCCGCCCGCCGCCCGGGCCGCCTCGATCGCGTCCAGCGCGTCCCGTACGGCCCGGTCGCCCAGCGCGTGGAAGTGGCACTGGAAGCCGAGCGCGTCCAACTCGGTCACGTACCGGGGGAGTTGCGCCGGGTCGATGAAGCTCGTACCGCGGTTGGCCGTCGCGCAGCCGCACCGGTCCAGGTACGGTTCGAGCAGCGCCGCCGTGTGGTTCTCGGCGACCCCGTCCAGCATCAGCTTCACCGCGCCCGCCCGGAACCGGACCCGGCTCGACGCGGCCCGCTTCTCGACGAGTTCGGGGATCTGCTCCGAACCCCGCTCCCGGTCCCACCACAGGGCGCCGACGACCCGGGCGGTGAGCGAACCGTCCTCGGCGGCGGTGAGATACGCCTTTGCCGGGTCGTCCATGCCGAGGAAGTCACCGACCAGCGCGTCCTGCCAGGCGGTGATGCCGAGCGCGTGCAGATGCCGCTGGGCCCGCAGCAGCGCGGCCAGCCGGTCGGCGGGGGTGGCGGGCGGGGCCAGCCGGCCGACCAGCTGCATCGCACCCTCCTGGAGCGTGCCGCCGGGCTCCCCGGACGCGTCCCGCTCGATCCGCCCGTCGGCCGGGTCCGGGGTGTGCCGGCCGATCCCGGCCAGCTCCAGCGCCCGGCTGTTCACCCAGGCGCCGTGATGGTCACGGTTGGGCAGGTACACCGGCCGGTCCGGGACGACCGCGTCCAGCAGCTCCTTCGTCGGCGTACCGCCCGCGAACGCCTCCATCGACCAGCCGCCGCCGAGGATCCACTCCCGCTCCGGGTGGGCGTCGGCGTAGGCGCGCACGGCGGCCACGGTCTCCTCGGCCGTCACCCGGCCCGTCAGATCGCACCGGGACAGTTCCAGCCCGGCCGGCACCGGATGGACGTGCGCGTCCTGGAATCCGGGCAGCAGCAGCCGCCCGGCCAGGTCCACCACCTCCGTGCGCGGACCGGCGAGTGCGCGCAGCTCCGCGTGCCCGACGGCGGTGATCCGGTCCCCGGTGACGGCCACGGCGGTGGCGGTACGGCCCTCGGGGGTGAGGACGGGGCCGCCGGTGAAGAGCAGGTCAGCGTGCATGGTGCCTTTCCTGGTCGGTCGGTTGGAGGGGGTGGGCGGTTTCGGCGAGACGTCGCCCGGCCGGCCACCGGAAACCCGGACACGATCATCCCGAGCGGGGTACGGCACCCCGGCGGCCGGGACGCGTCGCCCGGACACGCCTTGGGTGACTCCGTGCGCGGACCGGGGATCCGCGGCCACACTGAGCGCAACGATCATTCCAAGGAGGCCGTACGCCATGACCCCGCCCCCCGCCCGCAGCGCCGAGCAGCGCAAGAAGGACACCCTCCACCGGCTGGAGAACGACGTCGACGCGTGGGTCGCCACCGCCGGACCCGACGGCGCGGCCCCGTATCTCGTACCGCTGTCCTTCGTGTGGGACGGCAGCTCGCTGCTGATCGCCACTCCGGCCGAGAGCCCCACCGGCCGCAACCTCGTGGCCACCGGCCGGGCCCGCCTCGGCATCGGCCCCACCCGGGACGTCGTCCTGGTCGACGGTGTCGTGCGCGCGGTGACGCCCGAGGACCTGCCCGAGGAGGACGCCGAGGTCTTCGCCGGGAAGACCGGCTTCGACCCGCGCCGACTGGCCACCCGCTATCTGTACTTCCGGGTGCTCCCGCAGCGGATCCAGGCCTGGCGCGAGGAGAACGAACTGCGCGGGCGCGAGCTGATGCGCGACGGGGAGTGGCTGCCGGCCGACTGAATCCGGCGGCCCGGGATATCCGCCTGGGAAGAGGCCGAGAGGACACTTCCTCGATCCCGGGAGGACCCATGACACTGGTGAAGGCGGGCCTGGTGGTGCTGGACTGCGCCGAACCCGAGAAGCTCGCCGAGTTCTACCGCGGCTTACTGGACGGCGAGCGGACCGCCGCCTCCGCCAACCTGGTGGAGGTCCGGGGCGCCGACGGCATCCGGCTGGCCTTCCGGCGCGATGCCAACGCCACCCCGCCCAGCTGGCCCCGCCCGGAGAACTCCCTCCAGATCCATCTCGACTTCCTGGTGCACGACTTGGACGAGGCCGAGCGGCGGGTCGTGGCCCTGGGCGGCCGCCCCATCGACACGAGGGACGCCACGGGCCCGTACGAACACCGCGCCTACGCCGACCCCGCCGGCCACTCCTTCACCCTGCGCCTCCTGCCCCCGACAGCGCCCAAACAGGGCTGACGGGCGTCGCGGTGAGCTGGTCGGGGGCGCCGCAGCCGGGGGTGGCTGCGGCGCCGGAGCGGACGGGGTCAGTCGCGGCCGGTCTTGTCGGTGCTCGGCCATACGCCCGTCGACCGGGCGATGGCCTTCGCGCCGGTGCGGTCCACAGCGCTGCGGACCACCGCGAAGATCGCGCCCTGGACCGCCGCGGCCAGCAGGATCTCGCCCCAGCTGCGGTCCGGGTCCAGCGCGTCGGGTGCGTCCTCCTCGTGCCGGATGGCCGTCCACGCCTTGCGGAAGGCCATACCGGCCAGCGCACCGCCCGCCCAGCTGAGCACGAATCCGACCGGCTGATAGACGAGAGGGAGCTTCTTCTTCTTGTTCTTGGCCATGTGTGACTACTTCCTCGTGAGGCGTCCCTCATGCGGGCCGTCCTTGCGGCGACACCCGTTCGCCCGGAGGCACCGGCCCCGGCGGCGTCCCGTCCCCGAACGGCCGGCCACCCAGCTCCGCGCGGCGGTGCGGGCTCAGCCAGCCGGCGAGGTCCGGGCCGAGCGGCACGATGCCGGTGGGGTTGATACCGGAGTGCACCTGGTAGTAGTGCCGCTTGATGTGGTCGAAGTCGACCGTGTCACCGAAGCCCGGCGTCTGGAACAGATCCCGCGCGTACGCCCAGAGCACCGGGTGCTCCGCCAGCTTCCAGCGATTGCACTTGAAGTGACCGTGGTAGACCGCGTCGAACCGGACCAGCGTGGTGAACAGCCGGATGTCCGCTTCCGTGAGGGTGTCGCCGACCAGATACCGCTGCCCGGACAGCCGCTCACCGAGCAGTTCCAGCCGCCGGAACACGGCCGCGCACGCCTCCTCGTACTCCTTCTGGTGCGTGGCGAACCCGGCCCGGTACACACCGTTGTTCACGTCCTCGTAGACCTCGGCCATCACCTGGTCGATCTCCTCGCGCCGGCCGGCCGGGTACAGGTCCGGCGCACCGGCGCGGTGCAGGGCCGCCCACTCGGTGGCCAGGTCCAGGGTGATCCGCTGGTAGTCGTTGGTGACCAGCCGCCCGCTCGGCACGTCCACCACCGCGGGCACGCTCACCCCGCCCGGGTAGCCGGTCTCCCGCTTGTCGTAGGCCTCGCTCAGGAACCGGATGCCGAGCACCGGGTCCCGTCCGCCGGGGTCCAGGGTGAACCGCCAGCTGCGGTCGTCCTGGATCGGATCGGCCACCGCCATCGGCAGCGCCTCCTCCAGCCCCAGCAGCCGGCGTGAGATCACCGCCCGGCTCGCCCACGGACAGGCGCGGGAGACCACCAGCCGGTAACGGCCCGCCTCGACCGGCCAGCCGTCCCGGCCGTCGGCGGTGATCCGGTCCGCGAAGTGGCTCCTGGACCGGCTGAAGGTCCGGTGCCCGTAGGCCCTGTTGCCGTCGCCGCCCATGCTCTCCTCCTCGCCGCCCGGGGTCCTCCTCGCCCCGCGTTCCCCGTTTCGCGCGTCCCGCACGGGGGTGTGAGCCGTCCGGTCGGGGGCAGTCGGCGAAAGGTGAGCAGGACATCCTCGGAACGGGAGACGGCCGCACGGACGGCCGAGGACAGCGGAGGCCGGCCCGACGCCAAGGCCGGCGGCGAGACCGACACCACGGCGGGCGTCCAGGCCGACGCCGACGCCCACGCGGGCGGCCGAGCCGACGGCGGAGCCGGTGCCGAGGCCCCGGCCGACGCGACAGCCGCCGTCAGCGCCGACCGGCACACCAAGGTCACCGTCCTCGTGGCCCTCGGCGCCAATCTGGTGATCGCCGTCGCCAAGGCGGCCGGCGGGGTCCTCGCGGGCTCGCCCGCGCTGCTGTCGGAGGCCGCGCACTCGGTCGCCGACAGCCTCAACGAGGTCTTCCTGCTGGCCGCGCTGAGCCGCAGCCGCCGCCCCGCCGACACCCGGCACCCCTTCGGCTACGGCAAGGAGCGTTTCTTCTGGTCCCTGCTCGCCGCCGTGGGCATCTTCGTCATGGGCGGCTGCTTCTCCTTCTTCCAGGGCTTCGAAGCCCTCCGCAGCGGCGCCGAGGAGACGTTCAGCGGCTATGTGGCGGGCCTGATCGTGCTGGGTGTGGCCCTGGTCGCCGAGGGCGTCTCGCTGCTGCGCGCGCTGCACCAGGTGCGCCGGCAGGGCGGCGGTCTCGGCGGGCTGCGCGATCCCGCGCTGCGCACGGTGGTCGCCGAGGACGGCACGGCGGTGCTCGGCGTGACCCTCGCCCTCATCGGGATGGGCCTGCACATGGCGACCGGGCAGGTCGTCTGGGAGGCCTCCGCCTCGCTGGCGATCGGCCTGCTGCTGGTCTACGTCGCCTACCGGCTGGGCCGCGACGCCCAGGCCCAGCTGATCGGGGAGGCCGCCGACCCCGAGCTGACCGGGAGGATCCGCGCGCTGCTGCGGGCGCAGCCGGAGATCGACAGCGTGGAGGCGGTGTTCACCATGAAGATGGGCCTCGACTCCACCCTGGTCGCCGCCCGCGTCGACCTGGTGCCGGGCCTGGACAGCGAGCGCGTCGAGGAGGTCGCCGTACGCATCAAGCGTTCGGTCACCCGGACGTTCCCCGACGCGGGCCAGATCTTCCTGGACGTCACCGACCGGCGGGCGGGCGAGGCGCGAGAAAGCCCCGCCGCGACGGGGGAACGCGGCGGGGCCTGACGCACGAGTGCCCGGCCGGAAGCCGGTTCACACGTCCCCGGAACAGATTTTTCTGAAACGGGCCGGTGTCCGGCCTGAATCAGCCCTCGTCGAGCGGCTCCAGGACGAAGACCGGGATCTCCCGGGAGGTCTTCTCCTGGTACTCGGCGTACGGCGGGTACGCGGCCACCGCCCGCTCCCACCACTCGGCCTTCTCCGCCCCGGTGACCTCACGGGCCCGCATGTCCCGCTTCTCCGGCCCGTCCTGCAACTCGACGTGCGGGTCCGACTTCACGTTGAAGTACCAGACCGGATGCCTGGGCGCGCCGCCGAGGGAGGCGACCGCCGCGTACCGGCCCTCGTGCTCCACCCGCATCAGCGGCGTCTTGCGGATCTTCCCGCTCTTCGCGCCCCGCGTGGTCAGCACGATCACCGGCAGCCCGGTGTCGCGCAGCGTCGTCCCCTTCGTCCCGCCGGAGCTCTCGTACAGCTCGACCTGCTCGCGCACCCACTGCGTCGGGCTGGGCTCGTACTCGCCCTCAAGAGGCATGGGTCCCGCTTCCTTTCCTAGGTCCAACGAATCCGTGCCATCCGATCACTGCCCGCCCGGGGCGGGAACGATCCCTGTACGCCGAACGGCCGGTGGCCGGATCCGGCCACCGCACCCCGGGTACTTCGGCCAGATGACGAAGGTCACCGAAGTGGCCGAACTTGACGTCGACCCATAGATGCCTGGGGCATCTAATGAAGATCGGCACGACGCACTTCTTTCGTCTGCGAGGTCTTTCCATGACGGAACTGACGGACACCAGCGGCCCGGCTGCCCCGGCCGAACCCGTCGCCTTCCCCCAGGACCGCACCTGCCCCTACCACCCGCCCACCGGCTACGACCCGCTGCGCGACGGGCGCCCCCTGTCCCGCGTCACCCTCTACGACGGCCGTGAGGTCTGGGCGGTCACCGCCCACGCCACCGCCCGCGCCCTGCTCGCCGACCCCCGGCTGTCCACCGAGCGCCGCCGCCCCGGCTTCCCCGTGCCCACCCCCCGGTTCGAGGCGGGCCGCAACCGCAGGGTGGCCCTGCTCGGCCTGGACGACCCCGAGCACCACCGACAGCGGCGGATGCTGATCCCGTCGTTCACCGTCAAGCGGGCGGCGGCACTGCGCCCCTGGATCCAGCGGATCGTGGACGGACTGCTCGACACGATGATCGCGCAGGGACCGCCCGCCGAGCTGGTCTCGGCCTTCGCGCTGCCCGTGCCCTCCATGGTGATCTGCGGCCTGCTCGGAGTGCCGTACGCCGACCACGAGTTCTTCGAGGAACAGTCCCGCAGGCTGCTGCGCGGCCCGACCGGCGCCGACACCGTGGCCGCCCGCGACCGGCTGGAGGAGTACCTCGGCGGACTGATCGACGCCAAGGCCAAGGAGGCCGAGCCCGGCGACGGCATCCTCGACGAGCTGGTCCACCAGCGGCTCCGCACGGGCGAACTGGACCGCGCCGACACCGTGTCGCTCGCCATCATCCTGCTGGTCGCCGGCCACGAGACCACCGCCAACATGATCTCCCTCGGCACCTACACCCTGCTCCAGCACCCGGACCGGCTGGCCGAGCTGCGCGCCGACCCCGCGCTGCTGCCCGCCGTCGTGGAGGAGCTGATGCGGATGCTGTCCATCGCGGAGGGGCTGCAGCGGGTGGCGCTGGAGGACATCGAGATCGCCGGCACCACGATCCGGGCCGGCGACGGCGTGCTCTTCTCCACGTCGGTGATCAACCGCGACCCTTCCGTGTACGACGACCCCGACGCCCTGGACTTCCACCGCCCCGACCGCCACCACATCGCGTTCGGATTCGGCATCCACCAGTGCCTGGGCCAGAACCTGGCCCGCGCGGAACTGGAGATCGCCCTCGGCAGCCTGTTCACACGGCTGCCCGGACTACGGCCGGCCGTCCCGGCGGAGGAGATTCCCTTCAAACCCGGCGACACGATCCAGGGAATGCTGGAACTCCCGGTGACCTGGTAAGAGGCTCTGCTCATGCATATCGACATCGACAAGGACGTCTGTATCGGCGCCGGGCAGTGCGCGCTGGCCGCGCCGGGCGTCTTCACCCAGGACGACGACGGCTACAGCACCCTCCTGCCCGGCCGCGAGGACGGCGCGGGCGACGCGAACGTCCGGGAGGCGGCCCGCGCCTGCCCGGTGAGCGCGATCACCGTGCGGGACAGCACGGGCTGACGGGCCGTCCGGCGGTACGGCGACCACGGGCCGCCGTACCGCCCGGGCGCCCTTCAGCGCACCTTGCGGACGTACGTGGCGGCGCCCGGGGTGGACACATCCCGGTCGCGGCGGACGATGCTCAGCCGGTCGCCCCAGCGGGCGCGGGCCGCGCGCAGCCCGCCGTCGGTGTACTCGATGTCCACCACCCGGTCGTCGAAGGCCTCCGCGTACACCTCGCACTCGTCGTACTGCCCGCACTCCTCCGTGACCGCGAAGTCCAGCCCGGCCCGCTCGCGCCGCCCGGCCAGCTCCGCGGTGTTCTTCTGCCCGACGGCCAGGTGCCGGGCGTGCGCGTGCCGGGAGAGCAGGGCCATGAAGGCGGTGGCGTCGGACGCGGTGAGCAGCCCGTGGGAGCGGGTGTAGCTGTCGTAGTTGTCGGGCTCGACGGCGTCGTAGCCCTTGTCCGCGCAGCCGTCGATCCACCGGCTGACGCGCTGCGCCACGCGCGTCCGCTTGGCCGGGGTGCCGATGTCCAGCAGCGGCTCGTCCCAGTCCCTGTCGATGACGATCTCGCCCCGCGCGTCGCGCAGCAGCAGGTCGGCCGGCCAGGAGGAGCGCTCGGCGGGCTGCGCCTGGAACGCGTTGACGTAGCAGATGTTGTACAGGCCCGGCGCGGGGGAGTCGGACCGGTCGCGGCTGACGATCCGCACCCCCGCGGGCGGGGGATAGGCGCCGCCGATCTGGTAGTCGAACCCGGCGTGCCGCGGCGGCAGCCGCAGCGTGGCGGACCGGGCCGTGCCGTCCTCGTCCCGTTCGCCGGGGGCGCAGCCGGCCAGGGCCGTCACCGCGACCACCAGCGTCGCCGCCAGGGCGCCCAGGGCCGTGCGCGCTCCCGTGGCGCGGTGCACACCCGAGGGGGACACGTCCGCTCCGTCCTGCCCACGCCGGGCGGCGCGGCACGTGTCAGGATCAAATCCTCCGCACACCGGCGGCGTCAAGTCGGCCCCGGGCCGCCGTCGTAGGCTCTGCCGTGACCATCGTCCCGAAGGCAGGAGCAGCAACGATGCAGTACGTGAAGCTCGGTTCGACGGGCCTGGACGTCTCGCGGATCTGTCTGGGCTGCATGACGTACGGCCTGCCCGACCGCGGCGTCCACGAGTGGACCCTCGACGAGGAGGCGTCCCGCCCGCTGATCCGGCAGGCGCTGGAGGCGGGCATCAACTTCTTCGACACCGCCAACGTCTACTCCGACGGCACCAGCGAGGAGATCGTCGGCAAGGCCCTGCGGGACTTCGCCCACCGCGACGAGATCGTGCTGGCCACCAAGGTGAACGGCCGGATGCGGCCGGGCCCCAACGGGGCGGGGCTGTCCCGCAAGGCCATCATGAGCGAGATCGACCACAGCCTGCGCCGGCTCGGCACCGACTACGTCGACCTCTACCAGATCCACCGCTACGACCACGCGACTCCCGTCGAGGAGACGATGGAGGCGCTGCACGACCTGGTCAAGGCGGGCAAGGTGCGCTACATCGGGGCGAGTTCGATGTACGCGTGGGAGTTCTCCAAGGCGCAGTACACCGCCGAGCGGCACGGCTGGACCAAGTTCGTGTCCATGCAGAACCACTACAACCTGCTCTACCGCGAGGAGGAGCGGGAGATGCTGCCCCTCTGCGCGGACCAGGGCGTCGGGGTGCTGCCCTGGAGCCCGCTCGCGCGCGGCCGGCTCACCCGCGACTGGGGCACGGTCACCGAGCGCAGCGCCAACGACGACTTCGGCGGCCGGCTGTACCTGGAGAGCGACCGCGCGATCGTCGAGGCCGTCACCCGGATCGCGGACGACCGCGGTGTGTCCCGCGCCCAGGTGGCCCTCGCCTGGCTGCTCCACCAGGACACCGTGGCGGCCCCCATCGTCGGCGCCGCCAAGCCGCACCACATCGAGGACGCGGTGGCCGCGGTGGAACTGGAGCTGAGCGAGAAGGAACTGGAGGAACTCCAGCAGCCGTACACCCCGCGCGCGATCAGCGGCCACTGATCTCTCTGCCCAGGCGGTCCGTGCGGCACGAAATGGGTGCCGCGCGGGCCGCCGTTGACGAAATGTCAATGAATAAACGAGTGCGGTGAATCCCGAGAATCGGGAGATCACTTGTTCGGATGTGTTCGGCTGTGCAAAAGTGCCGCCTCAGGTGGACGTTCGAGCTGCGTCATGACCTCGCCATATCAATTGGTATGGACTAATTCCCCGTAGTGCGTCTGGAGGAATTCGGCCGTGACCGAGGCAGGCCCGTCGGACGAACAGCTGAGTGCCGAGCTGAAGAAGTGGACGGGAGCGTCACCCGCGCTGCATCCCGTCGGCGAACTCCTCGACCGGCACTGGGCGGCCGCCTTCGCCTACGCCCGGCTGTGCACCGACGGGCCGCGCGCCGCCGGCATGCTCACCACGGCCGCCTTCACCCGGCTCTTCGGCGCGTCCCTCCGGCAGGCCGGCCCGACCGCCGCCTGGCGGCCCCAGGTGCTGGTCGCCGTCCGCCGCATCGCGGCCGAGTGGGACACCGACGGCCGGCAGGAACTCCTCCACCCCGACCTGCGCCCCGGCGACGGAACCGGCGAGCGCGCCGCGGCCCGGCTGCTGCCGCCGCCCGACCGGCGGCTGCTGTCCCGCGCGTTCCAGCGGATCCCCGAGATCTCCCGCGCCGTGCTGTGGCACAGCGAGGTCGAGGCCGAACCCCTGGCCGTGCCCGCCGCGCTGCTCGGTCTGGACGAGGAGGACGTCCGCGTGGAACTCCGCCGGGCCCGCGAGCGGCTGCGGGAGGAATGCCTCCAGGCGCACCGCGAACTCGCCCCCGACGCCGAGTGCCGGCGCTATCTGCGCATGCTCGACGTGACGTTCCGGCGCGGCGGCACCGACATCGACCCGGACCTGCGCGAGCACCTGGCCGGCTGCGGTCACTGCGGCCGCACCGCCGGCCAGCTCACCTGCTTCAACCACGGTCTGGGCCTCGCACTCGCCGAGGCGATCCTCGGCTGGGGCGCCCGCGCCTACGTGGAGTCCCGGGCGGCCCGCGCCGAGGAGCCCGCCGCACCGGTCCCGGCTGCCGCCGCCGTCGCGGCGGGGGGCGGGGACGCCGCCGCTCCCGAGGGCGAGGACGCCTTCGCAGCCCAGGGCGGAGACACCTTCGCGCCCCTGGCCGGGGAGCCCTTCGCACCGGTGACGGGCGAGCCCTTCGCGCCCTTGGCCGGTGAGTCCTTCGCGCCGGTGGCCGGGGAACGCTTCGCACCGGTGGCGGGAGAATCCTCCGCGTCACCGGCAGGGGAGCCCTTCGCGCCCGCCGACCCCGCCGACCCGGTCCGAGCCGTCGCGCCGGCGCCGGCCTCAGCCACGCCCCGCCGCCGTGCGGCCGTCCGGCGCCGAACGGCCGCCGCCCCCGTCGTCGCCGACAGCACTCCAGCCGAAGCCGCTCCGGGCACCCCAGCCGGTCCGGGCACCGCCCCCGCGCCCGCCTCCCCCCGCTCCGCGTACCGCGCCGCCCGTCGTGCCCGGCGGCGGAACCTCGCGCTGGCCGTCGTCACCGTCAGTGGTCTCGTCGTACTGCCGCTCGCGCTGTGGTCGGCGCTGGGGTCCGGCGACAGCCCGGAGCCCGGCCCCTCCGGCACCCCCTCCCGCACGCCGGGCGGGGACGCGGCCTCCCCGGGGCCCTCCTGGGCCGGGCGGAACACGCCGGGCCAGGGCGCCCTGCACGGCAGGCTGCGCAACCTCGCCTCCGGCCTGTGCGTCGGTGTGGCCGGCGAGAAGGCCGTCGAGGGGGCCGACACGGAACTCGTCGACTGCTCCGCCGCCCCGACCCAGCAGTGGACGTACGAGACCGACGGACTGCTGCGCAACGCCGCCGCTCCCGACCTGTGCCTGGACTCCGGCCTCGGCTACTCCGTGCGCCTCGCCTCCTGTACGGCCACCGGCCGGGCCGCCCGCGACATCCGCTACGACTTCACCCTCCAGGGCGCCCTGGTGCCGCACTCGGACCAGGGGCTGGCCCTCACCCCGGCCGCCACCGACGGCTCCGGCGCCCTCGTGCTCAAGACCCGCGCCCCGGGCACCGCCCAGCGCTGGTCCGTCGACACCGCCCAGCCGGACCTGCGGATGGAGAACGTCAACTGGGACGGCGACAGCACCCCGGTCCCCATGACCGCCCCGCCCACGACCCCGCCGGCCACGGCCACACCGTCCAGGACGGCCGAGCCGACGCCCACCCCGAGCGCGACCGCGTCCGCGTCCCGTCCGGTGCCCTCGCCGACCGCCACCGCCGACCCGTGCACGGCGCACCCGGAGTACTGCGGCTGGGGTGGCGGCGGCTGGGGCGGAAGCGGCGGACGGCATCGCCGCTGAGTCAGGGGTGGTGCGGCGGCGGGGGCGGGATCGTCCCCAGGTCCGGGGCCGGTTCCGGCCACACCAGCAGTACCGGGCAGGGCGCGTGGTCGACGGCGAACCGGACGGCCGGGCCGAGACTCTTCGGTCCGAGCCGGGACCGGTCCCCGTCCCGGGCCAGCACCAGCAGCCCGGCCCCCTCGGCGGCGGCCACCACCTCCCGCTCGACCCGGCCCGACCGCTCCTCGCGCGCACACGGCCGGCCCAGCCGTTCGGCGGCCGCGTCGAGGAGCGAGGCCGCGGACGTACCGCCGAGCGCCTCCAGCCGGTCACCCGGATCCCTCCCCCAGCCTTCGGCCGGGAGGTGCCCCGACGGGTGGCCCCGCCCGAGCAGCCCGGCGAAGGCCCCGTGGGCCACGCCGGGCACGTCCGGTCCGCTCACATGGAGCAGCACCACCTCGGCGTCGTCCGGGGCGTGGGCGCGCACCGCGTCCACGCAGGCGGGCCAGGTGCCCTCCACGAGCCAGGCGATCACCCGCATCTTCCAGGCCTCCCACGTCACAGAATCCTGAGCGACCCCCACAGTGCCACCACCGCGACCGCGAGGGAGGACGGCACGGCGAGCAGACCGAGCCGGGTGAACTCCCCGAGGTCCACGTCGTGCTCGTGCTGGTGCACGATCCGCCGCCACAGCAGCGTGGCCAGCGACCCGGCGTAGGTGAGGTTCGGGCCGATGTTCACGCCCAGCAGCACGGCGAGGACCGCGCCCGGCCCGGCGGGCGCCGCCAGCGGCAGCAGCACCAGCACCGCGGGCAGGTTGTTGATGAGGTTGGCGAGCAGCGCGGCCAGCGCGGCGACGCCGAGCAGCGCGGGCAGCCCGGTGCCGTCCGGCACCACATGCCCGAGCACGTCCGCGAGCCCGTTGTCGACCACCGCCCGCACCACGACGCCCAGCGCCAGGACGAACGCGAGGAAGCCCGGGGCCGCCGCCCGGACCACGGTCAGCGGGCCCGCCTGCCGGCGCACCAGCGCCCGCCCGGCCAGCACCAGCGCGCCGGCCGCGGCCACCCAGGCGGGGTCCACGCCGAACGCCGACGCCACCACGAACCCGGCCAGCGTGCAGCCGACGGTCACCAGCGCGAACAGTGGCAGCGGGGGCACCTCTGCGGTGTCCCGGCCCGCCGGGGCCGCCGCCGTGAGGTCCCGGGCGAAGAACCGCCGGAACACCAGGTACTCGACGCCGATCGCGGCCAGCCACGGCAGCGCCATCAGCGCCGCGAACCGGGTGAAGCTCAGCCCGCTCGCCGCGAACGCCAGCAGGTTCGTCAGGTTGGACACCGGCAGCAGCAGCGACGCCGTGTTCGACAGGTGCGTGCAGGCGTACACGTGCGGCTTGGGCCGTACGCCCGTCCGCGCGGCCGTCGCGAAGACCACCGGGGTGAGCAGCACGATCGTGGCGTCCAGGCTGAGCACGGCGGTGATGGCCGAGGCCAGCGCGAAGACCGCCGTCAGCAGCCGCACCGGCCGGCCCGCCGCCCACCGGGCCGTCCACGCCCCGCACGCCCGGAACAGCCCCTCGACATCGCAGAAGTGGGCGAGCACCAGCACCGCCGCCAGGAACCCGACCACCGGGCCGAGCCGTTCGGCTTCGGCCCGGGCGTGCTCGAGCGGGATCGCGCCGGTCGCGACCGCGATCCCGGCGGCGGGCACGGCCATCACCGCCTCCGGCCACCCGAAGGGCCGTACGACGGCCCAGGCCAGCACGGCGACCAGCAGAACGGCGGACAGCGCCTCGGCGAGCGGGGTGTTCAGGGCGGGTCCTTCCGGAGTCGGTCACACGGTGCCCGCCCATGAAAACAGACGACCGTGAACGCGTTACGACGACGGGCTGCCCGGCGCACCGAGGAACTCCGCCCAGCCGCCCGCCGGGGCCTGTCCGGGCGGCAGCGTGCGCAGTCTGCGCAGCACCGCCGGGTCCTGCGCCTCCAGCCAGGCCACGAGCTGTTTGAAAGACACGAAGCGCACGTCGTCGTAGGAGGCCATCTTCCCGATGGCCTCCTCGACGGCGTCCATGTAGATGCCGCCGTTCCAGCGTTCGAAGTGGTTGCCGATGAAGAGGGGGGCGCGGTTGGTCTCGTAGGCCCGCCGGAAACCGGCCAGGTAGGTGTCGCGGGCCTGGGCGCGCCAGGTGCCGTACTGCGCGCGGTCGCCGAGCGGATTGCCGCCGGACTGGTTGAACATCATGTTGTAGTCCATCGAGAGCACTTGGAAGGAGTGCCCGGCGAACGGTATGGACTGCAGCGGGAAGTCCCAGAGCTTCCCGCCCTGCACCTTGCCCGGCCAGATCTGGAGCCCGCCGGGGGAGCTGGCGTCGTACTTCCAGCCGAGCGCGGCGGCCGTGGGCAGCAGGTTGGCCTGGCCCTCCAGGCAGGGGGTGCGGCCACCGGTCAGCTCCTTGCGGTAGTCGAAGGGGAGCGGGTCGAGGTCGGTGAAGCCGGTGTTGGTCTTCCACCGCGTCACGAAGCCGACGGCCTGCTCGATCTCGCTGCGCCACTCGGCCGGGGACCACCTGCGCACGCCGGTCGCGCCGCAGAAGTGCCCGTTGAAGTGGGTGCCGATCTCGTGGCCCTCCAGCCAGGCCGCGCGCACCTGCTGGAGCGTGGCGTGGATGTGCCGGTCGGCGAGGTAGCCGATCGCGGAGGCGCCGACCGGGTGCTGCGGGGGCCGGTAGAGGTGCTTCTTGGACTCGGGCAGGGTGTAGATGCCGCTGAGGAAGAACGTCATCTTCGCGCCGTGGTCGGCGGCCACCGTGCGGAACCGGGAGAACAGCTTGTTGCTCACCTCGCCCGCGCCGTCCCACGAGAACACCACGAACTGCGGCGGCTCCTGGCCCTCCTTCAGCCGGTCCGGCTTCGGCTGGTGCGGCTGGGCACCGGTGTCGGCGGTGGAGCCGTCGCCGATGGGCTTCACCGGCCGGGCCTGCGTGGTGCCCTCGCCGTCCGCCGAGTCCGGCCCGCCGGTCCTGAGGCCGGTGCCGGAGGAGCAGGCGGCCAGTGCCCCGAGGGCGCCCGCCGCCGCCCCGGCCGTCAGCACCCGCCTGCGTGAGATCCCGCTCATCTTCTCCCCGATTCCCTGGTCGTCGGCCCTCGCGGGGCCTGTGCGTCGTGCGGTCGACCGGGTTCGATGACGGGAGGCGGGGGAAAGATCGCGGCCGGCGGCGCCTGTTGCCGTCCTGTGACAGTTGTGGCGCCGTCATGACGAACCCCGCTGCCTCGGGGGTGGTGGCAGCGGGGTTCGCGTTCGGAGGGGGCGCCGGCTCAGGGGCCCGTGCCGGGGCTGAGCACCGTCAGCCGGACGGCCGAGGAGTTCCCGGCGACCGGCACCGGCCCGCCCGACCAGGCCGCCCGCAACGGGTCCCGCTCGTCCGGCGGGGTGACCAGCAGCGCTGCCGGCCTGGCCGTCTTGGCGCCGCTGATCTCCGGGTTGGAGAAGGTCAGCCCCGCCCAGGCGCTCCGCCCGGGCCGGAGGGTGACGGTCACCGGGGTGCCCGGTTCCCGCTTCGGGTCCGGACCGAGCTGGGTGCCCGAGCCGTTGACGAAGGCCGCGCCCGGATAGCCGCGCACGGTGCAGCTGCGGGCGGAGGTGTTGGTGAGCACCACCGGGAAGTTCTCCTGGCCGGCGCCCGGGTCGTTGCGGCCCACGGAGGCGCGCAGCTCGGAGGTGTGGCAGCGGGTGCTCGCCGCGGCCGGTGTGGTCGAGGCCGGCGGGGTCGAGGCCGCAGCGCCGCTGGGCGAGCCGGTCCCCTTGGGCGCCGGCGACGAACTGGTGCCGGCGGGGGAGGAGGCCGGGGCGGACCGCGGGGCCGTCGGGGTGTCCCGGGCGGGTGCGGCCGTACCGGAGACGGTGGCCGGAGCGGCGCTGTGCGCGCCGGAGTCGTCGCCGCAGGCGGTCAGGAGGCCCAGCACGGCGACCGTGCCCACGAGCAGGGCACCGTGCCGCGCGGACCGGGGGCTGTACACCATGTCTCCACACTCCTGGAGGGTCACGGCACGCGACGGGGACGCGTGCCTACGGCGCCGGGTGCGCCGTCCTCTCCGTCCGATGCACGGACCGCCGGAAAAGTTCGGGACGCGGCGGATTCTGTCGGGTTCCTTTCCCCGTTCCGGCCCCCGGCAGGCGCCGGTCAGGCCACCCGCAGCGAACGGAGTACGGCGTCGGTCGCGTCCTCGCCGTCCCGTTGACGCACCTGCACATACACCTGCGGGTGCGCGGCGCCGCCCGCCGGGGCCAGCGCGGACTCGGTGACCGAACCGCCGTCCGGGCAGCCGCTCCAGGACCGGACCAGCCCGTGCCAGTGGGCGTCCGTGAAGGTGCGGGCGCCGGTGTACCGGCAGCCGGAGTGGTCGAGGGACTTCACCTCGGCGGTGACGTCACCGCGCGCGCTGACCCCCACGAACACCCCGTCGACGGTGGGCTTCGGGTCGGACCAGCGGGACAGGTCGTCGGCCACCACGAGACCCGGCTCGTGCCCGGACGCCAGCCCGAGCGTCCCCGGGTCCCAGCCGGAGTCGCGCAGCTCGCGGCCGAACGCGTCCGGCACCCGCAGGGTCACCCGTCCGGTGGCGTCCGCGACCCGTACCCCGCCGGCCGCGGGGCCGTCCCGGTGCAGCGCCACGGTCACCGTGACCGCGGCGGCGGTGGCGGCGAGGACCGCGGCGACCACCAGGGTCACGGTGTCGAGCCGGCCCCGCACCCTGTCCAGGCGCCGTACGGGCCGCGCCGAGGCCGCTGACGCAGCTGACGGCGCGGATGATGCTGACGGCGCGGATGATGCTGACGGCGCTGACGGTGCTGCGGCCAGCCGGTCCAGCTCGTCCGCGAGGGCCAGGGCGCCCGGCCAGCGCCGTGCCCGCTCCGGCTCCAGCGCGCGCAGCAGCGCCCGCTCCACGTCCTCGCCGAGTTCCGGCCGCAGCCACCGGGGCGGTGTCACCTGACCCGGCGGTCCCGGCACGGTCCCCGTGAGCAGTTCGTAGCCGACCGCGCCCAGGCTGTAGACGTCCGCCCGCTCGTCGATGCCCGCGCCGGGTTCGGCCTGCTCCGGTGGCCGGTAGCCCGCCGAACCGGCCGCCAGGGTCAGCACCGAGGCCTGCGCGAGGCTCTTGGCCAGGCCCAGGTCGGCCAGCAGCACCCGCCGGGTGCCGTCCGGGGCGGTGTGCAGCAGCACGTTGGTCGGCTTGATGTCGCGGTGCACGATGCCCGCCTCGTGCAGCGCGGCGGCTCCGCGCGCGGCCTCGGCGGTCAGCGCGAGCGCCTCCCGCACCGGCAGCGGACCGTCCGCCAGCAGATCGGCGAGGGTCCCGCCGCCGGCGTACTCCATCACGAAGTACGGCCTGCCGTCCGGGAGTTCCCCGATGTCGTAGACCTGCACCACCCGGCTGGAGCCGGCCCGGCGCAGCAGCCGCGCCTCGGACAGGAAGCGCTCCCGGATGTCGAGCCGGTGCGCCCAGTTCTCGGCGAGGACCTTCACCGCCACCGGGGCCTGGAGTTCGGGGTCGTGGGCGAGCCACACCGTGGCGAAGGCGCCGCTGCCCAGCGGCCGTTCGAGGCGGTGGCGGCCGATCCGCTCCAGGGGGTGCATACGACTATCATGCCTGGCCTGAGATCGACGTGGAGGGGGGCCGTCCGTGCAGGACCAGGCGCCGATGGAGGAGTTCGCCCGACGCGCCGCGGCCGGCGACAGCGCGGCCCTGGACCGGCTGCTGACCGAGGTCCGGCCCGAGGTCGTGCGCCGCTGCGCGCGCTTCCTGCCGTGCCGGGAGGACGCCGAGGAGGCCGCCCAGGACGTGCTGCTCCAAGTGGCCCGGAACATCTGCGGCTTCGAGGGCCGCAGCCGCTTCGGCACCTGGCTGTACACCGTGGTCGCCAACTGCTGCCGGCAGAAGTACCGCGAGCTGAAGCGGCGGGCCGCCGAACAGCCCGCGGCCATCGAGCCGGCGCACGCCGTCGACCCGCGCACCACCAGTGTGATCGCCGGCTCCCGGGTGGATCTGCTGGAGGCCCTGGACCGCCTGGAGCGGGAGCATCCGCATCTGGTCGCGCCACTGGTCTACCGGGACATCTGCCAGCTCGACTACGCCGAGGCCGCCGAACGCGCCGGCATCCCGCTCGGCACCTTCAAGTCCCGCCTGCACGAGGCCCGCAAGCAGGTACGGCCCTGGCTGACGGCCTCCTGACGCCCAGCCCCCGGGTCTACTGGTCCTCCTCGAACAGCGGCAGCTCCGCCCAGATCGTCTTGCCCTCCGGATGGTGCCGGCTGCCCCAGCGCTGGGTGAGCTGGGCGACCAGCAGCAGTCCGCGGCCGCCCTCGTCGAAGATCTTGGCCCGGCGCAGGTGCGGGGCGGTGTGGCTGGTGTCGGAGACCTCGCAGATCAGGGTGGCCGCGTCATGGATCAGCCGGAGCCGGATCGGGCGCGCGCCGTACCGGATGGCGTTGGTGACCAGCTCGCTGACCACCAGCTCCGCCGTGAACGACGCCTCGCTCAGCGACCAGGCGTCCAGCTGCTCCACGACCTGCTTGCGGATCGGCGCGACCAGCGCCGGGTCGGCGGGGATGTCCCAGGTCGCCACCTGCGAGGCGGGCAGGCCCCGGGTGCGGGCGAGGAGCAGCGCCACGTCGTCGGGTGCGCCGCCGGACGGGAGCAGTGTGTGCAGGACGCGGTCGCAGGTGGCGTCCAGGGATTCCGCGTACGCACCGAGGGCCCCGTGCAGCAGCTCCCGGCCGGCCTCCGGGTCCCGGTCCCGGGACCACATCAGCCCGTCCGTGTACAGCGCGAGGACGGTTCCCTCGGGCAGTTCCACCTCGGCGGACTCGAAGGGCAGCCCGCCCAGGCCGAGCGGGGGGCCGGCCGGCAGGTCCAGGGCGGTCGGCGTGCCGCCCGGCCGCAGCACCACGGGAGGCGGGTGACCGGCGCGGGCCAGGGTGCACCGCCGGGACACCGGGTCGTAGACGGCGTACAGGCAGGTCGCGCCGACCTCGCCCGGGCTGCCGGCCTCGCCGGGGCTGACCTCGGGTCCGGACTCCTCCGACAGCCGGACCACCAGGTCGTCGAGGTGGGTGAGCAGCTCGTCCGGGGCCAGGTCGATGTCGGCGAGGGTACGGACGGCGGTGCGCAGCCGGCCCATGGTGGCCGAGGCCTGGATGCCGTGCCCGACGACGTCCCCGACGACCATCGCGACCCGCATCCCGGACAGCGGGATCACGTCGAACCAGTCCCCGCCCACACCGGCCCGGGCGGCCGGCAGATAGCGGGAGGAGACGTCCAGCGCGGCCGTGCGCGGCAGGTACCGGGGCAGCAGGCTGCGCTGGAGCGCGAGCGCGGTGTCCCGCTCCCGCGAGTACCGGCGGGCGTTGTCGATGCAGACGGCGGCCCGTGCGGTGATCTCCTCGGCCAGCAGCATGTCGTCCGCGGTGAAGGAGTCCGGGCGGCGGTGCCGGGTGAGCACCGCGACCCCGAGGGTCAGCCCGCGCGCCTGGATGGGCACCGACATCGAGGAGTGGATGCCGAACCGCCGTACCCGCTCGCCGCGCTCCGGGTGCCAGTTCAGCCAGTGGTCCATGTCGCCGGCGGCCACCGAGGTGGTGATCGTGCGGCCGGCGGTCAGCGAGTCGGCCTGCGGGGAGAAGGCCGGGTACTCCTCCGCCGTGCCCGGTTCGATCACCGCCTCCGGGACGCCGTCCAGCACGGACTGGTGGGCGGTGCGGCGCAGCCGTACCGGCGCGGTGATGCGGGCGGGGGGCTCGCCGCCGTACTCCTGCGGGTCCAGCAGGTCGATGGTGACGAAGTCGGCGAGCGCGGGCACGCACACATCGGCCAGCTCCTGCGCGGTCCGGGTGACGTCGAGCGTGCTCCCGATGCGCACGCTGGCCTCGTTGACCAGCTGCAGCCGCTGCCGGGCCCGGTGGTTGTCGGTGACGTCGTGCGCGGCCAGGCACACGCCCCGCACCCGGCCCGTCTCGTCCCGGACCGGCGCCATGCGGGCGAGCCAGGCGTGGGCCCGGTCCTGCCCGCCGGTGCGCAGGAAGGTCTGCACGTCCAGCGGCTGTCCCGAGGCCAGCACCCGGAGCATGCCCCGCTCCAGCTCCTCGCTCTGCGTGCTGCCGCTGATCTCCGTGAGCCGGAGCCCCCGCACCCGTTCCGCCGGCAGCCCGACGACGCCGGCCATCGCCGTGTTCATCCGGCACAGCCGCAGCCGGTCGTCGTACACCGCGACCGCGCACGGCGACTGCATCAGGCCCGCCTCGGCGAGGGGGCCGTCCGCGGCCGGGGGCCGCGCGTCGGTGAGCGGGGTGACCACGAGCCAGCCGCCCGGGTGCTCGTCGCGTTGCGGGCGGCGGTGGGCGAGCAGCCACACGGGGAGGGTACGGCCGTCCTGGTGGCGCAATCCGACCGTGCCCGCCCAGCGCGGGCCCCGGGGTGGGGCCGGTGGGTCGGTGTCGGCCAGCAGTTCGGCGGCGGGGCGGCCCAGGACGGCGTCGGCCGGGTGGCCGAGCAGCCGGCGGGCGCCCTCGTTCCACTCCGTCAGCGTGCCGTCATCGCCGATGACGGCCCGGGCCGTCGCCGCATCGTCGAACGGATAGACCCGGCTCATCGTCGCCGCTCCCAAGCGCACACTCACAGTGAACAGGTGGCACCAGCCGTGTTCCAGCGTAGTGCGTCCCGCCCTCCCGCGAGCGTCGGCCCCGGGCCGGCCGGCCGACGGGTCGAACACGGTCGGGGCACGGTCAAGGGGGAAATCCGGCCGATCTTCGGTGCGGGGCCGGTACCGGAGTCCGGACTCTTGACGATCGTGTGTGGCAGGACGTCAAAATCTGTTTGTTCACGATCAGTTGTGAGTACTTCTGGGTCCTGACGAGGGAGAGCCGCCCATGACGGTCACGCGCAGATCGGTTCTGGTCGCAGCCACGGCGGCGCCCGCGGCCGGAACGCTCCTGAGCCTTCCCGCGACCCCGGCCGCCCTCGCCGCCGAGGCGACCGGCGCCGGGGGGCGCCACACCGTGCCGCTGCGGGACGGCTGGCGCTTCGCCCTGGTGGACCCCGGCGGCCTCACCGACCCGACCGGCGCCCATGCGCGGGCCGCCGACCCCGGCTACGACGACTCGGCCTGGCGCGAGGTCGCCGTACCGCACGACTGGAGCATCGAGCAGACCCCCACGACCGAGCACGGCACCACCAGCGGCACCGGATTCTTCCCCGGCGGTCTCGGCTGGTACCGGCTCGCCTTCACCCTTCCGCGGGCGTACGCCGGCAAGCGGATCGCGGTGGAGTTCGACGGCGTCTACATGGACGCGTACGTCTCCTGCAACGGCACCGAGGTCGGCCGTCACCCGTACGGCTACACCGGCTTCGCCCTCGACCTCACCGAGGTCGTGCACACCGACGGCACCACCCCGAACGTGCTCGCGGTCAAGGTGCAGAACCAGCTGCCGAGCAGCCGCTGGTACTCCGGCAGCGGCATCTACCGCGAGGCCCGCCTGGTGATCACCGAGCCGGTGCACGTGGCCCGCTGGGGCACGTACGTCACCACCCCGGAGGTCTTTGACGACCGGGCGCTGGTCCGGGTCCGGACGACCGTGCGCAACGAGTCCGGCACCCGTGCGGACGTGGAGATTCGCTCCCGGATCACCGCACCCGACGGCCGGACGGTCGCCCGCGCGGCCACCACCGCCGCCGTCTCGGAGGAGGCCGCCGAGACCCATGAACTCACCGTCCCGAAGCCCCTGCTGTGGGACTTCGCGACCCCGGAGCACCGCTACACGCTGCACACCGAGCTGCGCGTCGGGGGCCGCACCACCGACACCTACCGCACCCCCTTCGGCATCCGCACCTTCCGCTTCGACCCCGACGAGGGCTTCTCCCTCAACGGCGCGTACACCAAGATCAAGGGCGTCGACCTCCACCACGACCAGGGCGCCCTGGGCGCGGCGATCAGCATCGACGCCGTGCGCCGGCAGATGCGGATCATGAAGTCGATGGGCGTCAACGCCTTCCGCACCTCCCACAACCCGCCCTCGCCGGAGATGATCCGGGTCTGCGAGGAACTGGGCATCGTGATGATGGTGGAGGCCTTCGACTGCTGGCGCACCGGCAAGACCAGATACGACTACGGCCGGTTCTTCGACGAATGGTGCGAGAAGGACGCCACCGAGATGGTCCTCGCCGCCCGCAACTCGCCCGCCGTGGTGCTGTGGTCCATCGGCAACGAGATCCCCGACTCCACCTCCACCGCGGGGCTCGCCATGGCGGACCGGATCATCGGCGCGATCAAGGCCGCCGACGACACCCGGCCGCTCGTCATCGGCTCCGACAAATACCGGCGCGTCCCCGCCAGGGGGTCGGCGGCCGACCTGATGCTCGCCAAACTGGACGGCCTGGGCCTCAACTACAACACGGCGAAGTCGGTGGACGCCCTGCACGCGGCCTACCCGCACCTGTTCCTCTTCGAGTCCGAGTCCTCCTCGGAGACCTCGACCCGGGGCTCGTACCAGGAGCCGGAGCATCTCAACACGGGCGAGAACCACACGCCGGGCAGGCGGGAGGTCTCCTCCTACGACAACAACCTCGCCTCCTGGACGATGAGCGGCGAGTACGGGCACAAGAAGGACCGGGACCGGACATGGTTCGCGGGCCAGTTCCTGTGGTCGGGCATCGACTACATCGGCGAGCCGACGCCGTACGACGTCTTCCCGGTGAAGGCGTCCTTCTTCGGCGCGGTCGACACGGCCGGCTTCCCCAAGGACATGTACCACCTCTTCAGGAGCCAGTGGACGGCCGAGCCGATGGTCCACCTACTGCCGATGACCTGGAACCACGAGGAGGGCGACACCGTCGAGGTCTGGGCGTACGCCAACGTCCCCACCGTCGAGCTGTTCCTCAACGGAGAGTCCCTCGGGGCAAGGGAGTTCGACGTCAAGAAGACCACCGACGGCCGCACCTACCTGGAGACCACCGAGCCCACCGGCGACGACAAGACCTTCACCGACGGCCCCTACCCCGGCAGCTACACCAGCCCCAACGGCAGCGCCGGCAAGCTCCACCTGACCTGGAAAGTGCCGTACCGGCCCGGTGAGTTGAAGGCGGTGGCCCGGCGGGACGGCAAGGTCGTGGCCACCGACGTGCTGCGCACCGCCGGCGCCCCGCACGCCGTACGCCTCACCGCCGACCGCGAGTCCCTCGCCGCCGACGGCCGTTCGCTCGCCTTCGTCACCGCCGAGATCGTCGACGCGCACGGCGTGGTCGTGCCCGACGCCGGACACCTCATCGCCTTCGACGTCACCGGCGGCTCCCTGGCCGGCGTCGACAACGGCCGCCAGGAGAGCGCCGAGCGCTACCAGGCGAGCACCCGCACCGCCTTCCACGGCAAGGCCCTCGCCATCGTCCGGTCCGGCCCGCGGCCCGGCACGCTGAAGCTCACCGCCCGGGTGGACGGCCTGCGCCCGGACACGGTCCGCCTGACGGCCACCCCGGCCCGCTCGGCCGCGACCACCGAACCCGCCGCCCTCCGGCCCGACCGTCCGACGCCGCCCGCCCACCCGTACGCCGACGCCAGTTACTCCGGCCGCCCGGACACCCTGCCCGCCGCCATGCTGGACGGCGACCCCGCCACCGGCTGGTCCAACGCGTTCACCAAGTCGGCGACCGCACTGCTCCCCGCGTTCGACGGAGCCCGGAGCGAGGACTGGGTGTCGGTCGACTTCGGACGCACCCGGACCTTCGACCGGGTCGCGGTCTCCTTCACGGTCGACGCGGGCCACACCCTGCCCGCGCGGGCCGAGGTGGCGGTCTGGGACGGGCACGCCTACGTCCCGGTGACCGGCGCGCAGGTGGAGTGGGCCACCGCCTCCGACACCCCGACGGTCATCACCTTCGCCCCGGCCCGCGGCTCCCGGCTCCGCCTGACCCTCACCGGCGCGCACCCGGGACAGGTGGAGGGAGCGGTGCGGATCAGCCGGCTGGACATATGAGCTGGTACCGCAGCGAGTACCTGCTGACCTGCGGATATTTACGCGTGAGTACCCGCGCGGTACCGTGTGGGGCATGCCAGCTCTCAACGTGGAGTTCAGCGAACGGGAACTAGAGGACCTGCGGCAGATCGCCAAGGAGCGCGGTACGTCGATGAAGGCCCTCGTGCGTGAGGCCGCCGCCGCCGACATCGCCCGGCACCGGGCCCTGCAGGAGGGCGCCGAGGCGTTCCGCCGCTTCTTCGCCGGCCACGCCGAGGAATTCGCGGCGGCCTTCCCCGACGACGAGCGTCCCGGCAAGGGCGAGGCCGCCTGAGTGATGCCCTCCGTCATCCATATCGACGTCCCGTGGCTGCTCCAGCGGCACGAGGAGGTCCTGCCCGACCAGCCCGCCGTGGACGACTTCTCCGCGCTGGTCGCCGCCGTCGCCCGGCACCGGGTGGACCCGCCCCGGCTCGGCGTGGACTCCGACGCGGCCTGGCGCGCCGCCGCGCTGCTGCACACCCTCGCCGTGCTCAAGCCGCTGCCCGCGGCCAACGCCCGCTTCGCCTGCGCGACCGCCGTGGCCTACATGTTCGTCAGCGGTGCCGGCATCGACCCGCCCTACGGCGCCCTCGTCGACCTGGCCCGCGACCTGATCTCCGGCAAGACCGACGTGTACGGCGCCGCCGACCGGCTCCGTTCCTGGCAGATCTGACCGGGCGCCGGGCGGCCGGCCCCGTGCCGGCCGGCGGGGGGAAGCCGCCGGGACCGCCGGCCGGGACGGGGCCATCGGGGGAGGACCGGCTCCCAGTCCACTACCTGGCCGCCCGCTCCGGGAGCGTGCGCGCCCCGCCGGTGTGTGCGCACACTTCACACGGGGCGCATGCGGAATCGGTCCGCTTTTCGCCAATCCCTGTCATCGGGCGACTTTCTGACTTTCTTTCAATCCGGCCGAAGTCTTTCGCGCGCCTTGTTGCTCCTGTGGCAGGTGTGCAAGGGTTCAAACGCGGTGAATTTCCGCTCGCACCACGCGCCAAAGGAATCCGCTCCGTGCTCACCCCCCACCCCCCTCGTCCTCCCTATCCGCCGTCCGGCGCCGAACCCGGGGAATCCGACGAGTTCCTCGCCGGTCCGCTGCGGGCCGGCTCCGACGCCGAGGCCTCCCGGTCGGCGGCCCTCCTGATGGCCCGGCACTGGCAGCCGGCCCAGGAGTACGCGGTCATCTGCCTGGCCGCTTCCGGCCCCCTCGCCCACATGGTCACCGCCACCGCCTTCCACCAGGTCCTCGGCAGGCTGGCGCTCGGCGAACCCGCCGACGCGCTGCGGCCACGCCTGCTGGTGGCCGTCCGGGACACGGTCGTGAACTGGTCCGGTACCGACCGGATCACCGCCGTACTGCCCGGACTCGGAAAACCCGCCGGGGCCCGCGGAATGCGTACCGCGCAGCCGCTGACACCCGAGAACCGCGCCCTCTCCGACCGCGCGTTCCACGCCCTTTCCCGGCTGGAACAGGCACTGCTGTGGCACACCGAGGTCGAGGCCGAGCCGCCGGAGGTGCCCGCCGGACTGCTCGGCATGGACCTCCAGAGCGCCACCGCCGCGCTCGAACAGGCCCGGGAGAAATTCCGCGAGGGCCTGGTGCGCGCCCACCGGGAACTCGCGCCCGGCAAGGAGTGCCGCTACTACAACCGCCTGCTCGACGTCCCGATCCGCCGGGGCGGCGCGCTGCTGCCCGACGTCCAGGAGCATCTGGCCGGCTGCGCCTTCTGCCGGCACGCGGCCGAGCAACTCGGCCAGACCGACGCCGCCCTGGGCGTGCTGCTCGCCGAGGCCGTGCTCGGCTGGGGTGCCCGCCGCTACCTCGACTCACGTCCCGGCCGCAGCCCCGGCCCCCACCGCTCCGGCTCGCGCCGCTCCGGCGGGCGCCGGCGCGGCGGCGGGCGGCGCCGCGCCGGTGTGGGCGGATCCGGGCTGCCGGCCCGGTTCCTCGCCGGGGTGTCCGCGCGCCGGCCGCCCGGCACCGCCTGGTCGTCCCGGACACTGCTGACCGGCGTCGGCGTGGCCTCGGCCGGTCTGCTCGCGACGGTCCTGGCGATCAGCGCGTGGCCGGACGGCGGCGACGGCACCGAACCGGTCGTCTCCACCGGCGCCGTCCCCGGCGCGTCGACCCCGTCGAGCACCCCGGGCCTGCCCGCCGCCGGACGCCCGGGCCCGCTGCGCAACGCCGCCGGGCTGTGCCTGGACGTCAAGGGCCCGCCGGAGGCCGGGGCGAGCGCCGTCCTCGCCGTGTGCTCCGGCGCGGCCACGCAGCGGTGGACGTACGAGACCGACGGGCTGCTGCGCAGTGCCGCCGGCGTCGGTCTGTGCCTGGACTCGCATGCCGACGCCGGTGTGGTGGTGCTCGGCGACTGCGCCGACACCGGGTCGGCGCGGGGGGACGATGTGCGCTACGACCTCACTCCGCGGGGCGAGTTGGTGCCGCGGTGGGACCGGACCCTGGCGCTCGCCGCCGGCGGTGACGGGGCCGGCGCCGACCTCGTGGCCAAGGTCCGGGACGGGTCGGCCGGCCAGAGGTGGACAGCGGCGTAGGCCTCCGGCGGCTCGCCCCTCAGGGGGTGGGCGTGCCGTCGGTCTCCAGGTCCGACCGTGTCACCGTACCCGGGCTCGCGTGACCCGACAGGGCCAGCGTGAGGTCGAACTCCGCCAGGAGGCAGCGGATGACGTGGTCCACGCCGGCCTCGCCGTCCAGACCGAGGCCGTAGACGTACGGGCGGCCCAGCAGGACCGCGCGGGCGCCGAGGGCGAGGGCCTTGAAGACGTCGGCGCCGGTGCGGACCCCGCTGTCGAACAGCACGGTGAGGCGGTCGCCGACCGCGTCCGCGACGCGGGGGAGGGCGTCGGCCGCGGCGACGGAGCCGGCCACCTGACGGCCGCCGTGGTTGGAGACCACCACGCCGTCCATTCCGGCGTCGGCGGCGAGCCGGGCGTCGTCCGGGTGCAGTACGCCCTTGAGGACGATCGGACCGTCCCAGTGCTCGCGCAGGAAGGCCAGGTCCGGCCAGGTGTGCCCGGCGTCGCCGAACAGACCGAGGAAGTGCAGCACCGCCGCGTTCGGGTCCTCGTCCACCGGCTTGGCGAGGCCCGCCTGGAACGCGGGGTCGGTGAAGTAGTTCGCGGTGCCCACGCCGTGCAGGAACGGCAGGTACGCCTGGTCCAGGTCGCGGGGCCGCCAGGCCAGCAGCGGGGTGTCCAGGGTGACCACGAGCACCGAGAAACCGGCCGCCCTGGCCCGGGCGAGGAAGCTCCGGGTCACCTCGCGGTCCTTGCCCCAGTACAGCTGGAACCACCGCTCGGCGTCCCCCATCGCCTCCGCCACCCGCTCCAGCGGGGTGCTCGACGCCGACGACAGGATGTACGGCACGCCCCGCGCGGCGGCGGCCCGGGCGGCGGCGGACTCGGCGTCCGGGTGCATGATCGACAGCACGCCGACCGGGGCCAGGGCGAGCGGCGCCGGCAGGGTCCGCCCGAGCACCTCCGTCGTGAGCTCGCGCGTCTGCACGTCCCGCAGCATGCGCGGCACGATCCGGCGCCGGGCGAGCGCCGCCCGGTTGGCGCGGGCCGTGCTGCCGTCGCCCGCGCTGCCCGCCACATAGCCGATCGGGCCCGGGCCCAGCCGGTGCCCGGCCAGTTCCTCCAGCCGGGTCAGATCGGTGGGGAGCCGGGGCACCGCCCCGGACATCCCGTTCAGATAGATCTCGTACTGGAAGTCCGCCCAGTGCTGTGCCATCGGTCCCTCCCGAGCGTCGTCGGCCGCGTGCGCACCCGACCATACCGACCGGTAAGTCAGTAGCGGCAGGGCCGGCGCGGGGTCGGCGCGGGGCCGGAGTGGCGGAGGCACCCGCTCCTGGTGATCACTTCATGAACACAAGGAGTCATGAAGGGACTTTTCGCGGGCGGAGCCGGAATGTTTCAGGACGATTAACGAACAGCTGATTTTCAGCCAGCTGGCAGCTTCCGGAGCGGCGGAACGGCTCTGTTCCGGGGTCACGGCGTTCGAACTCCGTGACTTCACGCCACTGATTCAACACGAAAGGTTACTGAAACCCATGGGTTCGATGTGAGTTTCGGCGGTGGACTCGGCAGAGTGGCGCACGCCGCTCCGGCGCCCGACCGGACCGGAGCCGGCAACTCGTCTGTTCGAGCGGAAGGATGCACACAATGCGGAACACCGCGCGCTGGGCAGCGGCCCTCGGCCTCACGGCCGCCGCCGTCTGCGGACCCCTGACCGGGGCCGCCGTCGCTGCACCGGGCGCCGCCCCGTCGTCGCTGTACGCCCCCTCGGCGCTGGTGCTCACCACCGGCCACGGCAACGACGCGGCCACGGCCACACCGGAGCGCGCCGTCACCCTGAACTGCGCCCCCACGGCCTCGGGCACCCACCCGGCAGCGGCGCAGGCCTGCGCCGAACTGCGCGGCATCGGCGGCGAACTCGACGCCCTGAAGCCCTCCGGCGACGTGATGTGCACCAAGGTCTACGACCCCGTCGTCGTCACCGTCCAGGGCGTCTGGCAGGGCAAGCGCCTCTCCTACGAGCGCACTTTCGGCAACGCGTGCATGAGGGACGCCGTCGGCGGCACCCTGTTCGCGTTCTAGGACCGGGATCGCAGACGTCCCCGTGGACGCCGGATCAGGCCCGCAACTGGGGAGTGCGGCCCCTGGAGCGGGGAACCTGCGATCTCGTACCGGGACCGGCGGGCGGAGTGGGGCCGCCCGCCGGACCCGGTCACACAGCCGCTCCCCGGCAGGTCCGTGGGGGGCCTTCCGGGGAGCGGCGAAAAACAATCTGTTTCAACGGGGTGTTCAGGCCTTGCGCCGGTGACTCGTGTCGCACCAGGGGTAGCGGCGACTGCGCCGGCAGGTACAGAGAGCGACGCGGAACCGGTCCGAGGAAACCGTGCTCCCGTCCTCCAGTTCGATCTCCACGGGCCCTTCCACCAGGAGGGGCCCGTGCCGTTGCACGGTGATCCGGCGGGCGGCCCGCCCGGCCGCGGCGTCCGGCGCCGGGCCGGCGGGGGCGTCCGCCGCGCGGTCAGCAGGGTCGTTCGGCACGGATCACCACCAGTTCCTCCCTGTCGTCGGCCGGCGCGAGCAGCCCGCGCCGGCGCAGCCAGTCCGCCCGGGAGCGCAGCACCGGTCCGAAGGGGATCCAGCGGCGCCGGACCACGGCGGCCTTCAGCCCCGCCGCCCGCAGCAGCTCCAGGGTGCGGCCCGGACCGCTCAGCGCCGAGTGCACGATCAGCAGTGTGCCCCCGGGGCTCAGCAGCGCCGGCGCGTCCCGGCAGATCGGGTCCAGCAGCAGCCGCCCGTCGCGCCCCGCGTCCCAGGCGAGGGACCGGCCGTGCGGCCCGCGCCCGGTGTCGGGCGCCGGCACATAGGGCGGGTTCACCAGGATGAGGTCGTACGTCCGGCCCCGCACCGGCGCGAACAGGTTGCCGCGCCGGATCCGCACCGGCAGCCGGCTCAGCCAGGCGTTCAGCCGGGCCGTCCACACCGCCCGCCGGGACACGTCCACCGCGGTCACCTCGGCGCCCCGCCGGGCCGCCTGCAGGGCGAGCGCACCGCTTCCGGTGCCCACGTCCAGCACACGCGTACCGGGCGGCGGGGCCACCTCCTGGAGGGTCTCGGCCAGCAGCTCGGTGTCGTCCTGCGGGGCGTACACACCCGGAAGCATCACAGTGATCACACCGTGCGGTTACCCGCGCCATCAGGATGTATGAGACATCTCCTGTTCCAGGGGAGCCCGCAGGGACGACCGTCCCGCACGCCAGCGGGCGAGCAGCCGCCGGGCCAGGCGCTCCTCCAGGTACTCGGTCGCGTCGATCCCGAAGGCGATGTCCGGTGCCAGCTCCGGCTCCTCGGCGAGCAGTCCGCCGATCACCTCGTGCCGGACGACCTGCTCGTGCACCGCGTCCGCCTCCACGTGCTCGTCGTAGAAGAACTCCGCGGCCGGCCCGGCGCCGGTGCGGCGCATCGCCTCGGCCAGCCGGCGGGAGCCGGGGGAGGAGGTGATCTCCACGTCGGCGAAGTGGCCCACCAGCGCGCCGCGCAGGTCGCGGTGCAGGCCGAACAGGGACATCAGGTTGACCACGGCGAGCATCTCGGCCGGGGCCGCGTCCACATGGCGGCCGTACGCGGTGTCCAGGCCCAGGTCCGTCATCAGGTCGGCGAACAGGCGCGCGTGCACCCGCTCGGCCCGGCCCCCTCCGAACTCGTCGTACTCCACCGCCGCCATCGCCGCCTTGGCCCGGCCCCACAGCCGCGGCAGCACCCAGGCGTGCGGGTCGGCCTCCTTCAGGTGGTACAGCGAGCGCAGCGCCGCGTACTCCCGCAGCTGCCACAGCTCGCCCTCCGCGCACAGGAAGTGGGTGACGCCCGTGCCCTCGGCCGGCTCGACCAGGAGGGCGGCGAGCGCCTCGTCCAGGCTGTCGTGGACCGGGGCGTCGGCGCGCAGCGCGGACCCGAAGCGCCGCTCCAGCCCCGCGCGGACGCGCAGCAGCTCCGGGTCCCACTCGGCGTCCGGCGGGACCCCGGCGAAGCCGCGGTAGTGCAGCTCGTAGCAGAGGTACAGGGCGAGCTGGAGGTCGTCGCCGTACGGGTCCGCGGCCTTAGCGTCCGCGGGGCGGGGGAGGGGGGCCGTGCCGCGCAGATACGCGGCGACCGCGGCGGAGAGCGGGCCGCGGGGCGCGGGCAGCAGGGGTCCTCGCGGGTCGTGGTTCATGAGGCTCGGGTACCCGGCCCGCGGGAAAGCACGGGTGATCAACGGCACGCCTCCGTCCGAGCCGATGGCGCCCCTGGCGTCGCCCGAGCGGTCTCCGGCGGCGCACGTGTCGGCGCCGGCCTTCGGAGAGCGTCTTGGTGTTCGTCGGTGTCGGCACCGGCCTTCCGCGAGCGTCTCGGTGCTTGTCGGTGTCGGCGTTGGTCTCCCACGAGCGTCTCGGTGTTCGTCGGTGCCGTCGCCGGACTTCCCCGGGCCGCTCCCCGGCTGCGCGCGTGTCGTCCCCGCCCCCGTCGCCCGGCTGGCCTCAGTCGTCCTTCGCCTGTTCCTGGGCCCCGGTGTCCGGGGTGCTGGCGGTGCCGGCCTCGTCCGCGCGGTCGTCGGTGCCGTTCGTGTCGTCGTCGTCGCCGGCCGCGGCCGCGGCGGCCTTCTCCTCGTCGCGTTTCTCGGCCTCCTCGACCTCCCGGAGCACCTCCTCCAGGGCCGACGCCGGCCGGTCCTCGTGGTCGTTTCCGCCCGGCATGAGGTCTCCTTCCGCCGTGGTGGTGATCTCCCCTGCGAGTTACCCACGGGCGTGGTCTCAAGCGCCCCGCCGGACGGGTGAGGGGCCGCCGTCCCCCTGCGGACGGCGGCCCCTCGGTCCGGTGGACCCGTGGCGGTCACATGTGGACGACGGGCGCTGCGCCCGCGTCCTGGCGGGGCACTCCGCGCCGGTAGGTGAGGAGCGCGATGACCGCGCCCGCGCCGAAGAGGGCCGCCGACCACCAGAACGCGGTGGTGTAGCTCTCGATCGTGGCCTGCGCCCGCACCAGCTTGCTGGTGGCGTCCCGGCCGGACAGGTACGCGGTGGCGGCGCTCGACGCGAGGGTGTTCAGCAGCGCCGTGCCGATCGAACCGCCGACCTGCTGCATCGCGTTGACGGTCGCGGAGGCCACGCCGGCGTCCTCGGCCGCGACCCCGCCGGTGGCCAGCTGCATCGCCGGCGGCATGACCAGGCCGAGGCCCACACCGATCACGACCAGCTGCGGCAGCACCGCGCCGAGGTAGCCGGAGCCGAGGCCGATGCCGGTCAGCCAGGCCATGCCGGCCGTGGCGATCGCGAAGCCCAGCGGGATGACCGCTTTCGGGCCGAGCCGGGGCAGCAGCATCGTCGTGCCGGCCTGGGCGGTCACCATCAGCGCGCCGACCATCGGCAGGAACGCCGCACCGGTCTTCGTGGGGCTGAAGCCGAGGTTGAGCTGGAGGTAGTAGGTCAGGAAGAGGAACACGCCGAACATGCCCGCGCCGGTGATCAGCACCGCCAGGAAGGAGGCCGCGCGGTCCCGGTCGAGCAGGATGCGCATCGGCAGCAGCGGGTGCGCCGCGCGGGTCTGCCACCAGGCGAAGGCCGCCAGCAGCAGACCGCCCGCGAGCAGGAAGCCCCAGGTCGGCGGGGAGTCCCAGTCGTGCGTCTCGGCGTTGGAGAAGCCGTAGACCAGGCCGAACAGACCGGCGGCCACCAGCACCGTGCCCGGCACGTCGAGCTTGGCGTTCGCCGCGTCGCGGTGGTTGCCCAGCAGCAGCCAGCCGCCCGCGAAGGCGACGACCGCGATGGCCACGTTGACGTACAGGGTCCAGCGCCAGTCCAGCGCGTCGGTGAGCACACCGCCGAGCAGCAGGCCGACCGCGCCGCCGGCGCCGGCGATCGCGCCGTACACGCTGAACGCCCGCGCCCGCTCCCGGGCGTCGGTGAACGTGGTGTTCAGCAGCGACAGCGCGGCCGGGGCGAGGAGCGCGCCGAAGGCACCCTGCAGGGCGCGGGCGACGACCAGCATGGTGAAGCCGTTCGCGGCGCCGCCCAGGGCGGAGGCCGCGGCGAAGCCGACGACGCCGACGAGGAAGGCGGGCTTGCGGCCGAACAGGTCGGCGATCCGGCCGCCGAGCAGCAGCAGGGAGGCGAAGGCGAGGGCGTACGCCGTCACGATCCACTGCCGGTTGCCGTCGGAGAAGCCGAGGTCGGTCTGGGCGGACGGCAGGGCGATGTTCACGATCGTGGCGTCCAGGACCACCATCAGCTGGGCGATGGCGATGACCGCCAGGATCCACCACCTCTTGGGCGAGGCCTCGGCGCGCTCTATCGCCCCCGCTCCGGTGCGGGAGCCTTCGGCCAGGGTCTTCTCGGGCATGCGGAACCACTCCGGGGAAGCGGGAAGGCAAACAGCTCGTAAACGAAACTGTTTCGTACACATCGAGCCTAGGCCACCGCGAGCGAAACGGCAACGTTTCTTTATCGCGGGCCCCTCCGCCGTGCGCGGCGTTTCGGTCTGTGGCGCCCTGGATACACCGCGAAGGTTCGGCCCCGGCATTCGCGAGCCCGTGCACGCCGTCGCAGTGAGGTCGTCACCATGTCCCATGCCCCGTCCCCGCCAGGTCCGTCGAACGACACCCGGCCGCTCCCGGCCCCGGCCGGCACGGCGGCCACCGCCCCGCGCCCCGGCCGGGGCGGTACCGCCCTGGTGACGGGTGCCTCCTCCGGTATCGGCGCGGCCGTGGCCCGCCGGCTGGCCGCCGAGGGCGGCTGGCGGCTGGCGCTGAACGGGCGGGATGTCACCCGACTGGAGCAGGTGGCCGCCCAGGCCGGAGCGGTCCCGCTCCCCGCCGACCTGACCTGTCCCGGCGCCGACCGCCGGCTCACCGCCCTCGCCCTGGACCACCTCGGCCGGCTCGACCTGCTGGTGGCGGGCGCCGGCGTGGGCTGGGCCGGGGACTTCACCGGCATGCCCGCCGCGACGATCGACGAGGTCGTGGACGTCGACCTGCTGGCCACGGTGCACCTGGTGCGGGCCGTGCTGCCGCACATGGTCGCCGCCGGCTCCGGACGCATCGTGCTCATCGGATCCCTCGCCGGCAGCGTGGGCGTGCGCGGCGAGGCCGTCTACTCCGCGGCGAAGGCCGCCCTGGCCACCTTCGCCGACTGCCTGCGCTACGAGCTGCGCGGCACCGGAGTGGGCGTCAGCCACGTCATCCCCGGCGTGGTCGACACGCCCTTCTTCGACCGGCGCGGCACCCCCTACACACGCGCCTGGCCACGTCCCGTACCCGTCGAACGCGTCGCGGACGCGGTCTGCGCCGCCGTCCTGCACGGCCGGGACGAGGTGTACGTCCCCGGGTGGCTACGGCTGCCCGCCCGGGTGCGCGGTGCCGCGCCCGGACTGTACCGGCGGCTCGCCGCCCGCTTCGGATGACCGCCATGACCACCATGACCGCCCTCACGGTGCTGCTCGCCCTGCTCGCCGCCCTGTCCAACGCCTCCGCCTCGGTACTCCAGCGGCGGGCCGCCGTACAGGAACCGGAGGCGGACCAGGCCGGCGGGGCGCGGTCCTCCGTGCGCCGGTACGCCCATCTGCTGCGCCGCCCCTACTGGCTGGCGGGCGCCGGACTGCTGGCGCTGTCCAGCCTGCTGCAGGCCGGGGCGCTGGCCGTGGGCAGCCTGTCGCTGGTCCAGCCCCTGCTCGCCGCAGAGCTGCTGTTCACCCTGGCCGTCGGCAGCGTCGTCTTCCGGCGCCGGCCGGACGGGCGGACCTGGCTGGCGTTCGCCGCGCTCGGCGGCGGACTCGCCCTGTTCCTCCTCGCCGCCGCGCCGTCCCCCGGCCGGCCCACCGCGCGGCCGGGGGACTGGCTGCTCGGCGGCGGCGGGGCGTTCGGCGCCGTCGTGCTGCTCGTGACCGTCGCACGCCCGACCCGGGGCGCCTCCCGGGCCGCGCTGCTCGGTCTCGCCTCCGCCGTGTCCTTCGCCCTCACCGCCGCGCTGCTCAAGGAGGCCGTGGGGCGGCTCGGGCAGGGCCCCGCGGCGATGTTCGGGCACTGGTCGCCGTACGCCACGGGGGCCGCCGGGCTCGTCGCCTTCGTGCTGCTCCAGGGCGCCCTCGGCGCCGGCTCGCTCACCGCCTCCCAGCCGGCCCTCACCCTCGGCGACGCGCTCACCAGCGTCGTCCTCGGCTGGGTGCTGTTCGCCGAGTCGATCCGCCTGGGCCTGAACCTGCTGCCGGAGGCGGTCGGCGTCGCCCTGATCGGCGCGGGCAGCATCGGCCTGGCGCACGCCCCGTCCGTGGGCGGGGAGTGGGACGCCACGGACCCGAGGGCGTACCCCGGATCCGCCGCCGTGCCGCGCACCCCGAGGAGGTAGGTCACCGATGTCCCCCGTGTCCGGACGCGCCCGGCGGACGGCCGCCGTCCTGCTGCCGGCCGGTGTCGCCCTGGCCCACATCGGCCCGGCGGCCAGCTGGCTCCCCGGCGTACGGCCGCTGCTCTTCCCCGGGCTCGCCGGCACCGGCCCACGCCGGCACATCGCGCTCACCTTCGACGACGGACCGGACCCGGCCTCGACCCCGTGCTTCCTCGACGCGCTGGACGGGCTCGGGGTGCGGGCCACCTTCTTCGTCCTCGGCGAGCACGCGGTCCGCCACCCCGAGGTGGTCCGGGAGACGGTACGGCGCGGGCACGAGCTGGGGGTGCACGGCTGGACCCACGACCGGCCCTGGCACCCCGCGTTCGCCCGGGACGCCGAAGCCGTCGCCCGGACGGTCCGCACGGTGTACGACCTCACCGGTCACCGCCCGCGGTGGTACCGCCCCCCGTACGGCATCCTCACCACCAGCCGCTGGGCGGCCGCCCGGCGGGCCGGGCTGCGGACGGTGCTGTGGTCGGTGTGGGGCAGGGACTGGACGGCCGACGCCACGCCGGCGTCCGTACGGGCCCGGGTCACCGCGGACCTGAGCGGCGGCGGCACCATCCTCCTCCACGACTCCGACCGCCACTCGTCCCCCGACTGCTGGCACGCGACACTGACGGCCTTGCCGGCCATCGTCCAGGACTGCCGGGAAGCCGGCCTCACGGTCGGGCCCCTGCGCGACCACGACCCGACTCCGGTGCCGGGCGGGAGCGCTGCCGCGGCCGGGCCGGGGGTGGGCGACCGGGGCGGGTGAGGGGCGGGGCCCCGCGGAGCCGCACGGACCGTCGCGGACTGGCGGCGGGTGCGCCGTTCGCCATCACCGGCCGGGGGCGAGCGGCTGCCGGGGGGTGCCGCCGCCCGGCGCCGTACGTACCTCGCCCCGCCCCGGCCACGGCTCCCGCCCCGGCCACGGCTCCCGGCCCGCCCAGGGCCTCGCCGCCTCACAGGTCCGTCACGCAGTCCAGCGGGTCACGGCGGAACAGCGCCTGGCCGCGGGCCACCAGGTCGCTGCGTTCCCGGGTGTTCTCGCCGAGCCGCCCGAGGGCTGACAGGAGGGCGGGGGCGTCCGGGGCGAGTTCGGACAGGCCCAGGGCGGCCATGTGGCGGACGCCGTCCGTGCCGTGGCCGGGGAGTGGGCGGTGGCCGATCACGGGCAGGCCCATGGCGAGGGCCTGGACGGCGGTCTGGCCGGCCGCGTTGTCCACCAGGGCGTGGCAGGCGGCCAGCAGGCCGGGCATGTCGTCGACCCAGCCCAGGGGGAGCGCCGCCGGCTCCCGGGAGAGGCCGGCGAGGAGCCGCTCGTTGCGGCCGCACAGCACCACCGGCAGATAACCGGCCGCCGCCAGCAGCCGGGCGGTGGCGGCCGGGCGGGACGCCGCCCCCCAGGCGCCGGCGGACAGCAGCACCGGCGGCCGGCCGGGCGCCCGCGCGGCGAACCGCTCCCGCCACCGGGCCGCCCCGGGGGCCGGCGCGCGGAAGGCCGGCGCGACCACCGGGCCGGTCGTCACCACCGGCATGGCGAGGGACCGGCGCACCTCCTCCGCCGCCGCGTCCGTGAGGCACAGGTACCGGTCGTTGCCCGGGTGCAGCCACTGCCGGTGCACCGCGAAGTCGAGCAGGAAGACGGCGCTCGGCACCCGCATCCCGCCCCGCGCCCGCAGATGGCCGGTCAGCTGTGCCGCCAGATGGAACACGGACACCACCACGTCGGCGTCCAGCCGGTCCACCAGTTCCGTCAGCCGGTCCCCGGCGAGCCGGGCCAGCGGGACCCCGCTCGGCCGCCGGCCGGGCCCGCCGCGCAGGAACGCGCCGTAGATCCCGGCGTACACCCAGGGCAGATGCCGTACCGATGCCTGGTAGCCGCGGCGCAGGCCCGTACCGAGGCCGTACGGCAGCAGCCGCAGCACGTCGACCACATGGGCCTCGTGGCCCCGGGCCGCGGCCCGCCGGGCGAGTTCGGCGGCCACGGTGTCGTGGCCGGCTCCCATGCTCGCGCTCACGATCAGCGTCCGCCGCCGGCCGCCCGGCGCGTGAGGTTCGGTGGTAGGCACGGGGCCCGATTCTCCGCCCGCGCGGACCGCGAACGGCGGACGCGCCCGTCGTGTCGCCGCAACCGGGCGGTCACTCGTGCGCAGCATCGCGCCGCGCCCGTGCCCGCCCTCCGGCTGCGAGTCGTCCGGTGCGTGCCAGGCTGGAGGCATCGGAACGACACAGCGTGTGGGCGGCGAGCACGGGAGGAGCCGTGAGGCGGTTGCGGCGCGGCCTGCACCGCGCGTGGGAGTGGGTACGCCTGCGGGCCCTGTTCGAGCACGGCCGTGAGCTGGAGCTGATGCACCGGGCCATGGGGTTCGCCACCCTGGCCCTGGTGACGCTGGCACCGCTGCTCATCGTGGTCGCCGCGGCCGACCCCCTGGTGCGCGGCGGCTTCGCCTCCTGGCTCACCGACGGGATGGGGCTGTCCGGCCGGTCCGCCCACGTGATCACCGACGTCATCAGCCCGCCGCGCAACGTCATCGGCACCACCAGCGTCTTCGGTGGCCTCCTGCTCGCCGTGTTCGGCGTGTCCTTCGGCGGCAGTGTGCAGAACGCCTACGAAAGGATCTGGGGCCTGGCCTCCGGACCCTGGCACCGGGTGTGGCGGCAGGCGACCTGGCTGGTGGTGCTGACGGCGTACCTCTACCAGGAGGTGGCGTCCAAGTCGACGCTGCACGGAACGCAGCGCATCGTGCTGTCCACGCTGAGCGGTGTGCTGTTCTTCTGGTGGGGGCAGCGCTTCCTGCTCGGCGGGCAGGTGCACTGGCGCTCACTGCTGCCCGGCGCGGTGGCCACCGTCATCGGCCTGGTCGGCCTGCGCGCCTTCTCCCACCTCGTCTTCACCCCGCTCGTCGTCACCAACGCGCTCAGCTACGGCGCCGTCGGCACTGTCCTCGTCATCGAGTCCTGGCTCATCGGTGTCGGGTTCGTCATCTACGGCGGCGCCCTGTTCGGACGCTGGTTCACCGAGCACCACTGGATGCCGTCCCACCACCACGACGAGCCGGGGCACGAGGAGGAATTCGGTTAGGCCAGCTGCCGGCGGACCAGCTCGTGCAGCCGGCCCCCGGTGTCCGCGAGCAGCTCGGCCGGGGTGCCCTGCTGGACGACCTTGCCGTCCTCCATCACGATCACCCGGTCGGCGTCCAGGACGGTCGACAGCCGGTGGGCGATGACGATCCGGGTGGCGTTCAGCTTGCGGGTGCTGTCGATGACGATGCGCTGGGTGTCGTTGTCCAGGGCGCTGGTCGCCTCGTCGAAGAAGAGGATCCGCGGGCGCCGGATCAGCGCCTGGGCGATCATCAGGCGCTGCCGCTGGCCGCCGGAGATCGCGCCGTTTCCCGCGACGATCGTGTGCAGCCCCATCGGCATCCGCTTGATGTCCTCCGCGAGCCCCGCCAGCTCGGCCGCCGCCATCGCCTCCTCCGGCGTGTACGGCTCGGCACCGCAGATGACGTCCATGATCGACCCGGTGAACGGCTGGGCGTGCTGCAGGACCACCCCGCACTGCCGGCGCACCGCCGACTGGTCGAGCGCCGCCAGGTCCTGGCCGTCGTACAGGACGCTGCCGGAGACCGGCCGGTCGAAGCCGATGAGCAGGCGCAGCAGCGTGGACTTGCCGCAGCCGCTCGGGCCGACGACGGCCACGAACTCGCCCGGCCGTACGGCGAAGGACACGTCGTCCAGGACGAGCGGGCCGTCGTCGGCGTACCGGAAGGAGAGCCGGCGGGCCTCCAGCGCGCCCGACAGCGGGCCCGGGCGGGTGCTCGCCGTGCGCACCTCGGGTGTGGCCTCCAGCACCGGCTTGATCTCCTCGAACAGCGGCAGCGCCGCCACCGCCGACACCAACGCGCCGGTCAGCTGGGTGACCGAGGTCAGCACCATGGTCACCGACGTGTTGAAGGTCAGGAAGTCCGCCGCCGACATCGCCCCCTTGGCCGGGCCCGCCAGCAGCATGAACATCAGCAGGGTGCACACGGGGAGGTAGACCGCGCCCAGCACCGTCGTCAGGTTCTTGATCCGGCCGACCCTCTGCTGCAGTTCCCGGCTGCGCGCGAACTCCCGCGCCCAGGCCGCGTAGGCGTAGTTCTCGGCCGCCGCCACCCGCAGCTTGGGCAGCCCGCGCAGGGTCTGGAACGCCTGGTTGTTCAGCTTGTTGCCGAGCATCACCAGCTGCCGCTGCCAGCGCACCTGCCACAGCCCGAGCCCGCCGAAGACCGCCGCGATGACGACGAGCATCCCGATCGCCGCCATCGCCATCGCCGGGCTGTACCAGAACAGCAGGGCGAGGTTCATCGCGCCGACCGTCACCGACTGGGCGACGACCGGGCCGACGCCCGCCAGCAGCCGGCGGATCGCGCTGATGCCCATGGCCGCGCCGGCCAGTTCACCGGTCGAGCGCTGGGTGAAGAAGCGGGTGGGCAGGCGTAGCAGCCGGTCCCAGACGGCCGGCTGGAGCGCCGCCTCGATCCGGCCCTCCAGGCGCAGGATGGACAGGTTCTCCAGCAGCGTGAACGCGGCCGCGACCACCCCGCTGACCATCACCGCCAGGCACACCTGGACGATCAGGCCCTCCTGGGCCCTCGGCACGTACTCGCCGAGCACCTTGCCGGTGGCGATCGGCACCAGCGCGCCGATCGCCACCGTCACCAGCCCGGCGAGCAGCAGGCTCAGCAGGTCGGCGCGGGTGCCGCGCAGACTGAACCGCAGCAGTCCGAGCGGCCCGAGGCGCTTGTCGGGCAGCGGCCGGTAGAACATCACCGCGCGCGGCTCGAACTCCTCCGCGTTCGCCTTCTCGACGGGCGTCTCGCGCCCCGTCCCGGGGTGGACGGCCACATAGCCGCCGCGCCGCCACAGCAGCGCCACCGGCGCCCCGGACAGTGCCCGGTGGCCGACCAGCGGGCCCACGTTCTCGCGCCACCAGCGCCCGTCCAGGCGGACGGCGCGGGTGCGCACCCGGGAGGCCAGCGCGACCCGCTCCACCGGGTCGAGACGGTCGCTCTCCGTGCCGCTCTGCGCGGGCTCGGCCAGCCGGATGCCGGCCGCCTCCGCGACCAGCCGGCAGGCCGCGTAGGTGGCGTCCGCGTCGGCGGCCGTCGTACGGCGCGAGGAGCGCTTGCCGATGGAGGCCAGCAGCGTCCGGTCGGCCTGGGCGCGGACCGCTTCACCGGCCTTGATCCCGGCGGCGGTGCGCGTCTCGTGGGTGCGCTCCAGCTGTTCGATCCACCGGTCCAGCGCGGTCAGCAGCCGGTACTGCTGGTCCACCATGCTCTGCCACAGCGCCGGGTCCATCAGCAGGTCCGCGGCGGCCTCCGCGCCGTACAGCGAGCCGTACTGCACGCTGCCCGGCGGCACCTGCATCCAGAAGACGTCGTCGTCGCCCGGGGCCTCGGCCCGCTCCTCGGCCATCGGCGCCTGGAACAGCACGGACAGGCCGCGGCCGACGCCCAGGGCGAGCGCGTACTCCAGCGGGCTCGACGTCGGCGGCACGTACTGCGGGTTGCCGTACTCGTCGTACGACCAGGTCTGGGTCTGCGCCGGCTGGTACAGCTCGCGCAGGTTGACGCGGTGCACCACACAGTCCCGGACCGGGCGGGCCACCAGGGTGTGCTGGGGCCCGGCGACCGGGCCGAGCAGCAGCGTGCCCGCCTCCAGCCGGCCGAGGTGGTGCCAGTGGCCCTGCTGGGCGGCGTCCACCGCGAACAGGTCCAGGGCGCCGGCCGCGACCAGCCACAGCACCTGCGGACCCTCCAGGTCCAGCCGGCCCAGACCGGCGCAGTCCAGCCGCGTGCCCAGCGAGCCGAGCGCGCCCAGGACGAGGTCCCCTTCGTGTACGGATTCGTGTACGGAGGTCATCTCACCGCTCCCTGACCAGCGCCGCGTACACGCCGCCGCGCGCCACCAGCTCCTCGTGCCGCCCGCGCTCCACGATCGTGCCGTGCTGGAGGACGACGATCTCGTCGCTGTCGCGGACCGTGCTCAGCCGGTGCGCGATCACCACGCAGGCGCAGCCGCGCCGCCGCAGGTTGTCCATCACGACCTGCTCGGTCTCCGCGTCCAGCGCGCTGGTCACCTCGTCCAGCACGAGGATGCTCGGCCGGCGCACCAGCGCCCGCGCGATCTCCAGGCGCTGGCGCTGCCCGCCGGAGAAGTTCCGGCCGTCCTGCTCCACCTTGCTGTGGATGCCGCCGGGCCGGCGCATCACCACGTCGTACAGCGCCGCGTCCTTCAGCGCCTCGACCACGGCCTCGTCGGGGATCGACGGGTCCCACAGGGCGACGTTGTCGCGGACCGAGCCCTCGAAGAGGAAGACGTCCTGGTCCACGAAGGAGACCGAGGAGGCGAGCGTGCCGCGCGGGATGTCCTCCAGGCGGCGGCCGTCGATGCGGATCACGCCGTCCCACGGCGTGTACAGGCCCGAGATGAGCCGGGAGACCGTGGACTTGCCGCTGCCCGAGCCGCCGACCAGCGCCACCTGCCGCCCGGGGCCGACGGTCAGGTCGAAGCCGGTCAGCAACGGTGTGTCGAGCGGGCTGTAGCCGAACGTGATGTTCTCCAGCTCGACATGCCCGTGCAGCCGCCGGGTCGAGTCGCCCCCGCCGGGCCGGGCGTACAGCGGGTCGGCCTGGAAGTTCTCCACGTCCTTCAGCCGGGCCACGTCGGCCGCGAAGTCCTGGATCCGGCCCGCCACGCCGTTGAGCCGGGTCAGCGGCGCGGTGAAACGGGTGACCAGCGCCTGGAACGCGACCAGCAGACCGACCGAGATGTGCCCCTCGACCGCGCGCAGTCCGCCGATCCACAGGATGAGCGCGCTGTTGAAGGTGGCGAGCGTCGGCGCGACCACGCCGAGCCAGGCGCTCGGCACACCGAGCCGCTGCTGCTCCTCCAGCGTGGTGGCGTGCTGCCCGGCCCACTTGCGGAAGTAGCCGTCCTCGCCGCCGGTCGCCTTCAGTGTCTCGATCAGCTGCAGGCCGGTGTACGAGGTGTTGGTGAGCCGCGCGGTGTCGGCGCGCAGCTTCGCCGTCCGGGTCGCGCGCAGCCGTACGACGAGCCGCATGGCCACCACGTTCAGCAGGGCCACGGCGATGCCGACGAACGTCAGCTGCGGGTCGTAGGTGTAGAGCAGGACCGCGTACAGCACGACCACGATCGCGTCGACGCCGGCCGCCGCGAGGTCGCGGGCCAGGGTCTCGGCGACCTGGTCGTTGGACTGCAGGCGTTGCACCAGGTCGGCGGGGGAACGCTGGGCGAAGAACGTCACCGGCAGCCGCAGCAGATGCCGCAGGAAGCGGGCGCTGGAGAGGGTGGAGGAGATGATCCGGCCGTGCAGCAGGTTGGCCTGCTGGAGCCAGGTCAGCACCAGGGTGAGCAGCACACAGGCGGCCATCGACGTGAACAGCACGCCCAGCAGCGAGGTCTGCCCGCCGATGAGGAACATGTCGATGTAGGTGCGGCTGAGCGCGGGCACGGCCGCGCCGACCGCGACCAGCAGCAGGCTGGCCAGGACGGCGGCGGGCAGGGTGCCCGCGGTGCCGCGCAGCCGGGCCGGCATCGCGCCGAGCACACCGGGCTTGCGGCCGCCCCTGGCGAAGTCCTCGCCGGGCTCCAGGACCAGCACGACACCGGTGAAGCTGCCGTCGAACTCCTCCATGGGCACGAAACGGCGGCCCTTGGCGGGGTCGTTGACATACACCCCGCGCCGGCCGAAGCGGCGGCCCATGCCGTCGTAGACGACGTAGTGGTTGAACTCCCAGAAGAGGATGGCCGGGGCCCGCACCTCGGCGAGGGCGGCCAGGTCCATCTGCATGCCCTTGGCGGTCAGGCCGTAACTGCGGGCCGCCTTCAGCAGGTTGGAGGCGCGGGAGCCGTCGCGGGAGACACCGCAGGCGATGCGCAGCTCCTCCAGCGGGACGTGCCGGCCGTAGTGGCCGAGGACCATCGCGAGGGAGGCGGCGCCGCACTCGACGGCCTCCATCTGCAGCACGGTGGGCGTACGGACCGTGCCGGTACGGGACGTGGGGGCCGGGCGCTTGGCGGGGGCCGCCCGTCTGCGGCCACGGGTTTCCTGGGTTCTTCCCTGGAGGCGGGTCACGGGAGCAGCCAATCGACGGGACGCTGGTCGGCGAGCCGGACGGAGCCGGTGGCGAGGGTCATGGAGTCGAGCCGGAAGGGCGGCCCGTCGGAGGTGGACCAGCGGTAACCGCTCTTGGTGGACGACGACTTGTCCAGCTCCACCAGCACGGCCACCGGGCGGCCCTTGCGGGTGAACTGTTCGCCGAGCTGGCTGTCGCCGAGGAACGCGGAGATCGACTGGGCGGACTGCGCGGTGCGGTCCACCGACTTCACCTCGCCGCGCAGCACGCCGTACCGCTGTGTCGGTACGGAGGACACGGTCAGGTCGACCGAGGCGTGCGCGGGGATGGCGGCGGCGTTCTCGGCCGGCACGTACACGGTCGCGTACAGCGGATCGGAGGCGTGGGCGACCTTCTCGACCGCGGCGACATTGGTGCCGGTCTGGATGATCTGGCCGATGGTCGCGGCGAGCGTGGTGACGCGGCCGGCGGCGACGGTCCGGACCACCGTGTCGCCTTGCTCCGTACGGACTTTGAGGACGGGCGCGTTCGCGGGCAGCCGTTCGCCCTGCCGGGCGAGGACGGCCGTCACCTGTCCGGCCACCGGGCTCTGGAGCAGATAACTGCCCTGCCCGTGGGTGAGGATGGCGGGCGCGCTCACCGTGGAGGCGACCGAGCCGGTCACCGCCCACACGGAGGCGGCGGCCATGACGACGACGGTGACGCCGAGCGCGAGCCAGCCCTGCGGGCGGGCGAGCCGCACCGGAAGGTCCAGCTCCTCCGGCGACTGGAGCTTGGCGAGGGCCTGTTGGCGGAACTGCACGGAACTTCCCTCACCTGGGGGTCAGACGCATGTGGTCCTGGGGGTCGGACGCATGTGGTTCAGGCACCCGAGAGTCCCGGAGCCGAGGGACGGCTCCGGGACGTCGGTGACACCGAGGTGCGATCAGAGACCGGCGACCAGGCCGTTGATCGGGGCGGTGTTCAGACCGGTCACACCCTCGACGGTGCCGACGACCGTGTTGACCAGGCCGTTCACGCCGGGGGCGATCTCGTTCACGGTGCCGAGGGTGCTGTTGAGGGTGTTGGAGGACAGGCCACCGGAGACGTTGTCCAGCTCGGCGTCCGAGATCTCGACGGTCTCAACCTGGGGGGTGGAGTTCATGGTGGAACTTCCCTTCGTATGGATATTTCACAAGGGGGGAGCGGCCCCCTCTGGGGACAGACGGACGGCCGCGACCGCGGGCGCCGGGCACCGTCTGCGACAGGCCCGCCGGACCCCCGCGGCCCGATGGATCAAAGCACGCACGCGGGGCGCGCTTCCAATCCAACCAGGGCTCTCACCTGGGCAATTGGCTCACGAACGGGTTCATACGTGCAGGCGTGCGCACGGGGTGTCAGCGACTCCTTCACATGCCGCACGGCATCGTCGCGTCGGCTGCCTTGCCCACCGGGCGGCGAATCCGGCACTCCTCGCCAAAGGCGTGTCAGGGGGCGTGCGGATGTGCAGAAGCCCGGGTGCCGGTGAGGTGGCTGAGTGGTGGATGTGCAGATTCCCTGAAGGGGAGATTCCGTTTGACGTTCGGAACTGACCGTTACCGATCAGTAGCTGACTGTGTCAGCCGAGAATCGCATAGACCGTGCTCGCCCGGGCGGCGAGCGCACCCGAGGCGGCATCGCTCAACGTGACGTCCGCGAACGCCATCCGGCGGCCCAGCTTCGTCAGGACCGCTTCGATCCGGACATCCGCACCGGTCACCGCGCGCTGGAACGAGGTCGACTGCTGCACCGTCGTCATGGGCACGAACCCGCCCCGCGCGGCCGACACCGCGATCACCGTCGCCGTGTCGGCCGCGGCCATCAGCGCCTGCCCGGACAGCCCGCCGCCCTCCCGGGCCAGCCGCTCCGACCAGGGCAGCCGCAGCACGGCCCGGTCCTCGCCCACCGCCTCGACGGCCAGCCCGAGATCGAGCACCCAGGGGGCGAAGTTGACGGAGAGGATCTTGTCGGCTTCGGCGGTGGTCATCGTCATATGGGGGATTGTTCCCGCCCGCCCGCCGCGACACGCCCGGCGTGGCCGATTCGGCACGCCGATACGGCCGTACGGAACCGGAATTGAACACACCACGCGGCCGGTGCGTACCTACGGCCATCCAGGCGCCGCGATACCCACCCCCCTACGAACTGCCCGCGAGCGGCAGACCCCCCGTCCCAGGAGGTCGAGAAGTTGAGTCACAAGCGAATGCCCAAGCGCAAGGCCGCGATAGCGGTGGGCGGTGTCGCGGCGCTCGGAGCGGCGGCCCTCCTGCTGCCCAACGCCAACGCGTCCCAGGACGAGAACCAGGCGTCGGGCACCACCGGCACCGCCAAGACCCTGAAGGCCGCGGACGCCTCCGGCCTCGCCGCCCAGCTGGAGAAGATCCTCGGCGACGCCTTCGCCGGGTCGTACTACGACAGCGGCAAGCAGCAGCTCGTCGTCAACGTGGTCAGCGGCGACGACAACGTCATCGTCCAGGCGAAGAAGGCGGGCGCGGTCGTCCGCCAGGTGGAGAACAGCACCGCCGAACTCAAGGCCGCCGCGCGGACACTGAAGGCCAAGGCCACCATCCCGGGCACCTCCTGGGCCGTCGACCCGCGCACCGACAAGGTCCTGGTCACCGCCGACTCCACCGTGACCGGCGCCAAGTGGGACAGACTGCAGTCGACGGTGCGGAGCCTCGGCTCCGGCATGGCGACGCTGAAGAAGTCCTCCGGCACCTTCAAGACGTTCGTCTCCGGCGGCGACGCCATCTTCTCCCAGGCGCAGGGCGGCAACGTCCGCTGCTCCCTCGGCTTCAACGTCACCGCCTCCGACGGCAGCCCCGCCTTCCTGACGGCCGGTCACTGCGGCGTCGCCGCCAAGGAGTGGTCCGACTCCGAGACCGGCGAGCCCATCGCCACCGTCGACCAGGCGACCTTCCCCGGCGAGGGCGACTTCTCCCTCGTCAAGTACAACGACCCGAACACCCAGGCGCCCAGCGAGGTCGACGCCGGCAACGGCCAGACCGTGCAGATCAAGCAGGCCGCCGAGGCCACCGTCGGCGCGACCGTGTTCCGGATGGGCTCCACCACCGGGCTGCACGACGGCCAGGTCACCGGACTCGACGCCACCGTCAACTTCCAGAGTGAGACCGACCCGAGCGGCGTCGACACCGTCACCGGCCTGATCCAGACCAACGTGTGCGCCGAACCCGGTGACAGCGGCGGCTCGCTGTTCACCCAGGACGGCAGCGCGCTCGGCCTCACCTCCGGCGGCAGCGGCGACTGCACCAGCGGCGGCGAGACCTTCTTCCAGCCGGTCACGACCGCCCTCCAGGCCACCGGCGCCACGCTCGGCGACGGCGGCGCGGGAGCGGGCGACCAGGCCGGTGCGGGTGACCAGGCGGGGGCCGGTGACCAGGCCGGCGCCGGTGACGGAACCGGTGCCGGGGACGAGGCGGGCGCGGGCGCCGGCGATCAGGCGGGTGCGGGTGACCAGGCGGGCGCCGGTGACCAGGCCGGGGCCGGCGAGGGCGCAGGCGCCGGGGACCAGGCGGGGGCCGGCGGTGACCAGATCGGTGGCGGTGCCGACCCGTCCGCGCCGTCCGACGCCTCCGGCTCCGGCGCGGCGCACGAGGGATCGTCGTCCCTCACCGGCTCCCACTGAGCACACCGGCACACCCCTGAAGCTCCCCGGCCGGCCTCCCCCTCGGTCCCGGCCGCCGGGGAGTGGTCCGGCCCTCCGGCGGGAGGGCCGGACCACGGCCGAGTCGGGGGGAGAGAGACCGCTGAGTGCGGGGAGACGGCTGAGCGTGGCGAGGCGGCGAGCGGTCCGCCCGCGTCAGCCGTCGTCTCGCGCCCGCAGCAACAGCACCGCCACGTCGTCCACCCGCTGCCGCTCCGCCGTACTGTGCCGGACCACGTCGTCCGCCAGGCTCTCCAGCGGCTGGTCGCCGACGTCCGCGAGCAGCGCGCCGAGGCCGGCCAGCGCGTCCTCGATGTCGACACCGGGTGACTCCACCAGTCCGTCGGTGTAGAGGACGAGCACCGCGCCGGGAGCCAGGGACACCTCGGTCGTCGGATACACGGCCGCGGCGTCGATCCCCAGCAGCGGTCCCCCGGCCAGGTCCAGCACCCGCACCCGCCCGTCCGGCCGGCGCAGCAGCGGTGGCGGATGACCCGCCCGGGCCATCACGGCCCGCCCCCGCGCGGGGTCCAGCCGCAGATACAGACAGCTGGCGAACAGGTCCGCACCCAGATCGATCAGCAGCCGGTTGGTGCTGCTCATCACCTCGTGCGGGGCCTGCCCCACCGTGGTGTACGCCCGCACACCCGTGCGGATCTGGCCCATCAGGGCCGCCGCGGTCACGTTGTGCCCCTGGACGTCACCGATCACCGCCGCCGCCAGCGGGCGGGTCGGCACCAGGTCGTAGAAGTCGCCGCCGATCTCCATGCCGTGGGTGGCCGGCAGGTAGCGGGCCGCCGCCTCGATGCCGGGCGGCGGGGTCAGCGAGTGCGGCAGCAGGGCCTGTTGCAGGCCGTGCGCCAGGCGGTGTTTGGCGTCGTAGAGCAGGGCCCGCTCCAGGGCCTGCGCGATCAGGCCGCCGAGCGAGGTGAGCACCGCGCGCTCGTCGGCGGGGAACAGGTGCGGCTCGGCGTAGGCCAGCACACAGGCACCGACCGGCCGCCCGGACGCGATCAGCGGCAGGTACGCCCAGGCCGCGAAGCCGTCCGGGGTCTCGTGCCGACCCGGGTACAGCCGCTCCAACTGCTCCCGGGAGTCGAAGAACGCGGGCACCCCGCTGTTCAGGGCCTGGGTGCCCGGCGTCCGCTCGGACAGCGGCAGCCCGTCGAACCGCTCCACGACGCGCGCCTGCGGGTAGCCGCGGTGCCCCAGCACGTGCAGCCGCCCGCCCTGCGCCCGCAGCAGCACCAGCGCCTGGCTGCCGACCGCCGGCGCCACCTCGTCCCACACCAGCTGCACCACGTCCCGCACCCCGACCGCCTCGGTCAGCGCACCGGCCAGGCTCAGCACCTGAGAGATCGTCACCAGCCGGGACGGTCCCGGACCCGCCTGCGGAGTCCCGCGCGCCATCTCCGCCACCGCCCGGGCCCGGCTGATGCGCACGCTCAGTCCGGTGGTGCTCGGATACAGCCGGAACGACAGCCACTCGCCGGGCGGACGCAGCGCCACGAACGAGGTCACCTGCTGGCTCATCAGCGCCGCGCGGTACCGGTCCTCGTACATCGGGTCGTTCAGCCACGGCACCGACACCCAGGGCAGGGTGCCCAGCAGCTCCCCGGACGGCCTGCCGAGCAGCTCGGAGGCGGCCGGGTTCACGAAGCCGATCCGGCCGTGCAGGTCCAGCGACAGCAGCCCGTACGGCAGCCGGGACACCATCCGTGCCGCCTCGACCGTGCCCAGGTCGCCCGCCACGCCCGACACCGGTACCGCGAGCACGTCCGGTTCGTGGCCGAGCGGCCGCTCCTCCCGCGCGGCACGCTCCAGCCGCAGCGCCAGCCGTTCGCAGGCCGCCGTCAGATGGTCCCGCTCCCGGTCCGACAGCTCCGGCGGATGCGCGCCCGGCCAGGTCACGAACACCGCGCCGTACACCATGTGCTCCGTCGCCACGGGCGCCGCGGCCAGCGCGAACGGGTACGGCAGCACCACCGAGATCCGCGGATAGCGGTGGGCCATCTCCTCCTCGCCGCTCACCCAGACGAGCCGTCTCCCGCGCGCCGCCTCCGCGACCGGGATCGGCGCGCTCAGCCCGACCCGCTGCCACGGCGCCGCGAACGCCCGGGGCATGCCCGCCATCACCGCCATCTCCAGGACCGGTTCGTCGGACCTGAGCAGATAGACCGCGCCGGAGTGCGCCCCCACCTCGTCCAGCAGCGTGGCCAGCGCGAGCGACAGCACCGGCTGCCCGGGCGGCGCCGCCCCCCTGGGCCCTGGCCCGTCGGACACGCCGACCACCTCCTCGCACGGCCGCGCGTCGCATCCCGGGCACCAGACTCCCTCGCGGCGCCGCCCGGCGCACGGCGAGCACGCGGGAGGCTCCACCGGTTGTCCCTCCGCCTCGGACGACACGCATACCCCGGCCGGGCACCATGCGCGGGCGCCGCCGGGGTGAGCGGGCGGGGGGAGGAGGAGCGAGGGGAGAAGCGGAAGGAGCCGTCCGGCCGCGTGTTGTCCCGTCGTGCCTGGTCCGGGCGCCCCGTGGCGGGAGCGCCGGTGCGGGGCCGCGCCAGGACGCTGGGCTGGAGCACGGGTGGTGTACGAGTTTCTCGTGTGCGCCCCTGTCGCGCCTGGATGGCCGATTCTGCGCGCCCGGGCCGAGGTTCCCGGCCGTCCGGTCGCCGGAGGGGGCGCGTGCCGAGGCGGACGGCGCGGGGGCGATCGGAGCGGGTCGGGGACGGGCCGGAGTGGCGCGCCGCGCGTGTCGTCGGCGTGCCGGGCGGCGGCCCCGGAGTGTCCGCTGGCCGAATCATCACCCCAGATCAGGGGCAGTCCGGCCAACCGGTCGAACGGCGGGGGGCGGCGCACCGGCGCGCGGCGGACGGGCGAGGGACGGCGCGTCGGCCGGTACCCGGCGGCGGTCTTTTTCCCGCGCGCCGGTTTGCGGTCGAGGCGCCGGGGCACACGCGGGGGCGACGATCCGGCCGCGGCCTCGGGCGCGCAGGGGGCCTCACCAAGTGGCCGGACAGTGACGCAAAAGCACAGGCGAAGTACTCTCCGTTCAACTTCTGGGGGTTGCTTGCGCGTGACTCGCCGTGAAGACTGTGGCCGAGTTCCATCGAAACGAAGGTGTCTGGGAGTGCGCATCATGCCAATCGCGGGGCGGCATGCACTGCGACTGCGTATTCTCACACCTCGTTCACAGGGCCCGGGGCCGCGTGCCCCGCTGTCCGTTCACGAGCCGGGAGGGTCCCGCGCGCATGCCGCGCGGGAGGTATCGCCGAGGGGATGGGTTATGTCGGGTTGGCGCGTCGTACGACCGGGCTCGCTGCGGGGCCGTGGCCGGCCGCGCAGCCGCCGCGTCCTTCACCGCATGTGCTGAGCTTCGCCGCGTGCGCCGAGGGTTCAGCGCACGCGGCGAGGGCCTCCGGCCAACCCTGACGGCGACCGGCGGCGGCGAACCGTGCCGCCGCGCACGAGGAGGCCACGCGGGTCGCGCCCTCGTACCGTCCGTCCGACATCCCGGCAGCGGGGGCGCCGCCATGCCCGGAACCATCCGCGGCCGGCCCCCTGTGGGCGACTCCTCCATGCCCGTACGCGCTAGCAAGGAGACAAGGTGATCAGCAGGCAACCGACGGGCGAACGGCTCCTCCTGGAGGAGTTACCCGAACGCTGGCGGGGCTTACGCGAGACCGGGCCGGTGCGGTACGACGAGAAGCAGGGGGTCTGGCAGGTGCTGGACCACGAGTCCGTCGCCACCGTGCTCGCCGACCCGGCGACGTACTCCTCCGACCTCTCCGCCCTCACCCCGACCCAGTCCGACTTCGAGACCTTCCGGCAGGGCAACTTCGTCGGCATGGACCCGCCGGAGCACCGCAAGCTCCGCACCCTGGTGAGCCAGGCGTTCACCCCGCGGGTCGTCCAGGGGCTCGGCCCGCGCATCGAGGCCGTGGCCGCCCGGCTGCTGGACGAGGTCGCCGACCGCGACCGCTTCGACCTGGTCGACGCCCTGGCCTATCCCCTGCCGATCATCGTGATCGCCGAACTGCTCGGCATCCCGGCCGAGGAACACCGCCTCTTCCAGGAGTGGGCGAGCGTCCTGTTCGGCGGCGACCAGCTCGGCGAGGCGCCCGACATGGCCGATCTGGAGCGGGCGCTGGAGGCCATCGCCCCCACCGTGCGCGAGATGAACGACTACATGCTCGACCACATCCGCGCCCGCCGCGCCCGCCCCGGCGACGACCTCACCAGCAGACTCATCTCCGCCGAGGTGGACGGCGTCCGCCTCGCCGACCAGGAGATGGTCGGGTTCGTGGCACTGCTGCTGGTCGCCGGACACATCACCACGACCGCGCTGCTGGGCAACGCCGTCGTCACCTTCGACCGGCACCCCGGCACCGACGCCGCGCTGCGCGCCGACCCCGCGCGGATCCCGGCCGCCGTCGAGGAGGTGCTGCGCTGGCTGCCGCCCTTCCCTGAGCTGGGCCGCCGGGTCACCCGTCCCGTGACTCTCGGCGGTCATGACATCCCGGCCGACGCACTCCTGATGGCACACCTGGGCGCCGCCAACCGGGATCCCGCCCGCTTCGACGCGCCCGACGCCTTCGACGCGACCCGGAACCCGAATCCCCATCTGACCTTCGGGCACGGCATCCACTTCTGTTTCGGCGCGCCGCTGGCCCGGCTGGAGGCGCGGATCGCCCTGCGCATGTTGCATGAACGATTCCGCACCCTGGTGATCCCCTCCTACGAGGACATCGCCTACCAGAACCCGGCCGTCATCATCGGCGTACGGCATCTGCCCGTCGAGGTCGGCAGACCGTAGCCCGGGCGCGCGCAGCGCCCCCGGCCGGCCCCCACACCGCTCGTGCCCGGGCCGCACCGGCACACCCGCACATGAGACCCACCCAACGGGAGTCCCCTTCTCATGCCGTACACCATCCCCGCCGCTCCGGCCGCCTCCCGGACGCCGTCCCTGTTACACCAGGAACTGCAGGACCGTCTCGACGCCCTCGCCCGTACCCACCGGGTGCCCGGCGCCCAACTCGCCCTGGACACCGGCACGGACGTCCTCTCCGTGCACACCGGCACGGCCGACACCACGACCGGCAGCCCCTTCACCGCGGACACGGCGGTCCCGCTGGGCTCGCTCACCAAGCCCTGCACCGCCGCGCTCGTCATGCTCCTGGCCGACGACGGCGACCTCGACCTGGACGAGCCCGCCGCCGCACACCTCCCCGAGCTGTGCGGTACACCTGAGGTGACGATACGTCACCTACTCAGCCACACCGGAGGGTTACCCACCGGCCCGGACTCGGACACCGCCGCCACGACCACCGCCGCCCGCTACCTCGCGTCCGTCTGCACCACCCGCGACGCGCTGTTCGCGCCGGGGACCGACTTCTCCTACTCCAACGCCGGCTACGTCGCCGCCGGACGGCTGGTCGAGACGGTCACCGGAATGCCGTGGACCGAGGCGGTGGGTGCGCTGCTCCTCGAACCGCTCGGTGTCATACCCGTGTTCGTCGGCGACAGCGCGCCCGCCCGTCCCGTCGCCGCCGGACACGCCGTCAACACCGCGACCGGGCAGGCCCGTCCGGCCCGGCAGAACCTGGCGCCGCTGGAGGCGCCGGCCGGTGCGCTGCTCGCGAGCGCCCGGGACCTGGCCGCGTTCGGCACCGCGCTGATCGGCCGGGCGGACCTGCTGCCGCCCGCCGTCGCCAAGGAGATGCGCCGCCCCGAGGCCGCCGCCCGGCCGGGAGCGCTGGCCGACGGCTGGGGCGCGGGACTCGCCCTGTACCAGCGGGGCGACCGCGTGTGGTGCGGGCACGACGGCAACGCCCAGGGCACGTCCTGCCATCTGCGGGCCGACCCGGAGAGCGGGGTCGTGGTCGCCTTCACCGGCAACTCCTCGGGCGCCACCGCGCTGTGGCGCGACCTCGCCGGGGAACTGGGCCGGCTGACCGGCATCCGGGTGCCCGCGGAGCCCGCCGGCGCGCGGTCCGTGGACCGGGGCCGGCCCGTCGAGCTGCCCGACTGCCTGGGCACCTATCGCAACGGCGCCACGACGTACCGCGTCGCGCCCGGACCGGACGGCGCGCCGGCCCTGTCGGTGGACGGTGACCTCCCCATCCCGCTGGTCTGCTACGCCGACCTCTCCTGCGACCTGCTCGATCCGGACACCGGGCGCGTCGAACCCGGCGGCCGGTTCCACCGCGATCCGGCCTCCGGCCGGGTCGACCGGGTGCAGATCTCGGGACGCATGGCCTGCCGGGTCGCCGACGGCTGAGTGCGGGTGCGGGTGCGGGTGCGAGTGCGTGTCGGTTTCGGGACGGCCGTCGCCGGCCGGCTGGGCTCGGCTTGGGCCGGTTGGACCCGGCTCGGTTTCGGACCCGGGCCTGCGGGGCCGTCACCCGGGCGTGGGGCCCAGGCCGGATCGCTTCGTCGCCCACGGGGGGCGGCGGGGCGGCCCGGACCGGGGGTCGTACGAGTCAGGTGATCGTCTCCGGCCAGTCGTCACCGTCGGCCGTTCCGCCCCGCGCCGGGTCACCGTCGGGCGTCCCGTCCCGGCCCGTCCCGGCCCGTGCAGGGTCACCTCGTCGGACCCGGCACGGCACCCCCGTACCCCTCCCGTACCGCCGCACCGTCGTCGCGCACATCCGGTGTGCCATCCCGATCCAGCGCACCGCCCCCTTGCCCCGGCCCGGCGCCGCATCGTTCCGCTCTCCGAAGGACTTCACCCATGACGGACCTGCACGACAAGCCCGCACCGGCGTCCTCCCTGCCGCCGCAGGCCGGCCCCGCCGCCGGCGCGCCGGAAGGCGACGCGGCTCCGGCGTATCCGACGCTCGGCGAGCTGTTCACCGCCTGGGTGGCCCGCACCCCTGACGCACCCGCCCTCACCGACGGCCGGCGGACCTGGACCTACCGCGAACTGGCGGACCGCGTCGACCGGTTGGCCGTACACCTGGCCCGGCGGGGAGCCGGGCCGGACCGGGTCGTCGCCCTGGTCCTGCCTCGCTCCATGGAGCTGATCGCGGCCGAGCTGGCCGTCGCCCGGGCGGGCGCCGCCTTCCTGCCCGTGGACCCCGCCTATCCCGCAGAGCGCCGCGCGCTGATGCTCGCCGACGCCGCGCCCGCCGTCACCCTCGACGATCCGCAGCGGGTCGGCGAACTGCTGGACACCGGGGGCGGGGCGGTGGCCGAGGCCGAAGTCCACGCGGACCACGCCGCCTACGTCATCTACACCTCCGGTTCCACCGGCACCCCCAAGGGCGTGACCGTCACGCACCGCGGCATCGGCGGCTTCACCACGGCCGCCGCGGAACGGTACGCGGTGGGTCCCGGCGACCGCGTGCTGCAGTTCTCCTCGCCGAGCTTCGACGCGTCCGTGCTGGAGCTGTGCGTCTCCGTGCTGTCCGGCGCCACGCTCGTCGTACCGCCGCACGGGCCCTGGCTGGGCGACGAACTCGCCGCGGTCCTGGACGAGCACCGCATCAGCCACGCCCTCATCCCGCCGGCCGCGCTGGCCACCCTGCCCGACCCGGCGCAGGGCACCGCGCGCCATCTGCGCACGCTGATCGTGGGCGCGGAGGCCTGCTCCGCGGGGCTGGTCGACCGTTGGGCACCCGGGCGCCGCATGATCAACTCCTACGGTCCGACCGAGGCCACGATCGTGGCCACCTGGACCGGGCCGCTCACCGCCGGCCGGGGTACGCCGACGATCGGCGGAGCCCTGCCGCACACCCGGGTGCACGTCCTCGACGCGGCGCTGCGTCCGGTACCACCCGGGGCGGACGGCGAGTTGTTCGTCGGGGGCGACGCGGTGGCCCGCGGCTATCTGGGCCGCCCGGGGCTGACGGCCGCCCGCTTCGTCGCCGACCCCTTCGGCCCGCCCGGCGCCCGGCTGTACCGCACCGGGGACCGGGCGCGCTGGACGGCGGACGGGGAACTCGAGTTCCTGGGCCGGCTGGACCGGCAGGTCAAGATCCGCGGCTTCCGTATCGAACCGGGCGAGATCGAGGCCGCCCTGCGCCGCGCCGGCGCCGGGAGGGTCGGTGAGGCGGTGGTCGTCGTCCGCGAGGACGAGCCCGGCCACCAGCGCCTCGTCGCCTACGTCACTCCGACCACCGAACCGACGCCCACGGCTCCCGCCGACCGGGCCGGGGCCCCGACGCCCGCGGCTCCGTCCGGAATACCGGCGTCCGCCGACCGGGCCGGAGCCCCGGCGTCCGCCGATTCGACCAGCCCGGCCGCCCCCGTCGACCCGGTCGCTCCTGTGGTCCCGTTGGCCTCGGCTTCGTCGGTTGATCCGGCCGCTCCCGTCGGTCCGTCGGCCTCTGAGGCCTGCGTAGACCCGGTTGCTCCCGTCGGTCCGTCGGTTTCTGCCGCCTTCCCCGACCGGGCTGCTCCCGTCGGCCCGCCAGCCTCTGCCGCCTCCGCCGATCCGGCGGCCTCCGTGGACCCGGCGGCCTCCGTCGGCCCGGCGGCCCTCGTCGACCCGTCGGCCTCGGCCTCCTTCGCCGACCGGGCTGCTCCCCTCGGCCCGTCGGCCTCCGCGCCCTCCGCCGCCCCGGCCCCTCCCACCGGCCCGGCAGCCTCGACCGGCCCGGCAGCCTCGACCGGCCCGTCGGCCCCCACCGGCCCGTCGGCCCCCACCGCCTCGGCACCTCCGGCCAGCCCCGCCAACTCGCCCGCCCCTACTGCCCGGTCGACCCCCGCCCCCTCCACTACCCCAGCCCCTTCCACCACCCACGCCCCCTCCACCACCCCCACCCCCTCCCCAAGCCCCCTGGACCCCGCCGCCCTCCGGGCCGCCGTAACCGCCCTGGTCCCCGCTCACATGGTGCCGTCGGCCATCGTGGTGCTGGAGCGGATGCCGCTCACCCCGCAGCACAAGGTCGACCGACGGGCGCTGCCGGCGCCCGGGCGGGCTGTGGTGGGCGGGCATGTGGCGCCGCGGTCGGATCAGGAGCGGGCACTCGCGGCGATCTGGGCGCAGACCCTGGGCGTCGACGCGGTCGGGGTGACGGACGACTTCTTCGAGCTGGGCGGCGAATCGATCCTCGCCGCCCGTGTGCTGGCCCGGATCCGGGACGAGCTGGGCGTGCGGCTGACGGTGCGGGACGTGTTCAGCGCGCGGACGATCGCCGGCCTGGCCCCGCTGCTCGGCGACCCGTCGGCCGCCGCACCGCCGGAGCCGATCCCCCCGGCCCCCGACGAGGGCACCCTGCCGCTGTCCAGCGCGCAGCGACGGCTGTGGTATCTCGACGAGCTGAACCCGGGCGGCACCGAGTACAACACCGGCGTGTCCCTGCGGCTGCGCGGTCCCCTGGACCCGGACGCGCTGCGCCGTGCCCTGCACCGCCTCGCGGCCCGCCACGCCTCCCTGCGCACCACCTTCACCACCGCCGACGGCCAGGGCGTCCAGCGCGTCGCACCGGAGCCGGACCTGCCGCTGCGGACCGCCGACCTCACCGACGTACCCGAGGCCCGCCGCACCGAGGCCGCCGAGGCACTGCTCACCGAGGAGCTGAGCCGCCCCTTCGACCTGGCGGCCGGCCCGCTCACCCGGGCCCTGCTCGTCCGGCTCGCCGCCGAGGACCACCTGCTGCTCCTGGCCCAGCACCACATCGTCACCGACGGCTGGTCCGTGGGCGTCCTCACCCGTGAACTCGCCGCCCTCCACCACGCGGAGGCCACCGGCGAGCCCGACGGCCTGTCGCAACCCGCCGTGCAGTACTCCGACTTCGCCCTGTGGGAGCCGCGGCAGCGGGGCGGTGACGCGGATGTCGCCGACCTCGCCTACTGGAGGCGGCATCTGGCCGGTCTTCAGCAGCTCGAGCTGCCCGCCGACCGGGCGCGTCCCGCTGTCCGTACCACCGCCGGGGCCGCCCACCGGCACCCGCTGCCCGCGGAGTTGGTGACCCGGCTGCGGCAGCTCGCCGCCGGGCGCGGCACCACCGTGTTCACCCTGTTCGCGGGCGCCTCCGCGCTGCTGTTCTCCCGGTACTCCGGGCAGCGGGACGTCGCGTTCGGCACCGTCACCACCGGGCGTGGCCGGCGGGACCTGGAGGACGTGCCGGGCTTCTTCGCCAACACCGTTGTGCTGCGCGGCGAGGTGGACGAGCGGGCGACCGTGGACCGGTTCGTGGAGAGCATGCGGACGACGGTGCTGGACGCCTTCGCCCACGACGGGGTGCCCTTCGACCGGGTGGTGGAGGAGCTGGCCCCGCCCCGCGACCCGAGCCGCACCCCGCTGGTGCAGGCGCTCGTCGTGCAGCAGACCGCTCTCCCCGAGCCGCCGCTCTCCGGCGGGGTGCGCTTCACGGAGCACCCGCTGCCCCGCCCGGCCGCCCGCTTCGACCTGGTGCTGGAGTTCACCCCGGACACGGACGGCGGCTGCGTGCTGACCGCCGAGTTCAACACCGACCTGTTCGACGCCACCACCGTGGCCCGTCTGACCACCCATCTGCACCGCCTGCTGGAGGGCATGGCGGACGGGCCGGGCCGCACCCTGGCCGAGCTGCCCATGCTCTCCGCCGAGGAGCAGCACACCCTGGTGGACGCCTGGAACCCGCCCGCCCGCCGGGCCCGGGACACCGGGCACGCCACGCTGCCCGGCCTGTTCCACGCCCAAGCGGCCCGGACCCCGGACCGTACCGCCGTGACCTGCGGCCCGGTCCGGCTGGACTACGCCGAGGTCGCCCGGCGCGCCAACCGGCTCGCCCGGCTGCTCCTCGCGCGCGGCGCGGGCCCGGAGACCCTGGTCGCGCTGTGCCTGCCGCGCTCCGCCGACCTCGTACCCGCGCTGTGGGCGGTGCTCACCTCCGGCGCGGGCTATCTCCCCGTCGACCCCGGCTATCCCGCCGAGCGGGTCCGCCTCATGCTCGACGACGCGCGGCCCGCCCTCGTGATCGCCACCCGGGAGACCGCCTCCGCGCTGCCCGCGGACTGCGACCCGCTGTTCCTGGAGGACTGCGCCGACCCGGCCGTGCCCGACACGGACCTCACCGACGCCGACCGGCCCCGCCCGCTGCTGCCGGACCATCCCGCGTACGTCATCTACACCTCGGGGTCCACCGGCCGCCCCAAGGGGGTCGTGGTCACCCACCGCAGTGTCGTCGCGCTGGCCGCGTGGGCCGAGGAGCGGTTCGGGGCCGCGGGGCTGGACCATGTGATCGCCTCGACCTCCCTCAACTTCGACGTCTCCGTCTTCGAGTTGCTGTGCCCGCTGACGGCCGGCGGCACCGTCGAGGTGGTCGCCGACCTGCCGGCCCTCGCCGACGGCACCGGTCCCCGGCGGGCCGGGCTGCTCAGCGGAGTACCGTCCGTCGTCTCCCGCCTGATCGCGGGCGGTACGGCCCCCGTGACCGCGGACACCGTCGTCCTCGCCGGTGAGGCCCTGCCCGCGCAGACGCTGCACGACCTGCGCGCCGCCCTGCCCGGGTGCCGGATCGCCAACATCTACGGGCCCACCGAGGCCACCGTGTACGCCACCGCCTGGTTCGCCGGCGACCGGCTGCCGGAACAGGCCCCGCCCATCGGCGGCACCGTGGCGCTCACCCGGGCCTATGTCCTCGACGGCTCCCTGCGGCCCCAACCGGTCGGCGTCACCGGCGAGTTGTACCTCGGTGGCGGTGGCCTGGCCCGCGGCTACCTGAACCGGCCGGGGCTGACCGCGGCCCGGTTCGTCGCCGATCCGTTCGGCGCGCCGGGGGAGCGGATGTACCGCACCGGCGACCTGGTGCGCCGCCGCGCCGACGGCGCCCTGGAGTACGTGGGCCGGATCGACCAGCAGGTCAAGGTGCGCGGCTTCCGCATCGAACTGGGCGAGGTGGAGGAGGCGTTGCGCGGCTGCGCCGGCGTGGCCGAGGCGGCGGCCGTCGCCACCACGGACGGCGACGGCCACCGCCGCCTGGCCGGATACGTCGTCCCGGCCGCCGGGCAGCGGGTGGAACCGGAGGCCGTACGCCGCGAACTCGGCCGTACGCTGCCCGACTACATGGTCCCGTCGACCGTGCTGGTGCTGGACGGCCTGCCGCTCAGCCCGAACGGCAAGCTCGACCGGGGCCGGCTCCCCGACCCGGGCCCCGCCGTGCGCGCGGTACGGCATGTCGCGCCCCGCACGCCCACCGAGCGCGCCCTCGCCGCGATCTGGGCCGAGGTGCTGCGGGTGGAACGCATCGGCGTGGACGACAACTTCTTCGAACTGGGCGGCGACTCGATCCTCAGCATCCAGGTGGTGGCCCGCGCCCGGCAGGAGGGCCTGCCGCTGACCTCCCGGGACGTCTACCGGCACCAGACGGTCGCCGCGCTCGCCCGCTGCGCGGACGCGGCCCAGGGCCCGCGCGAGACGGCCCCCGCACCGGAGTCGGCCACCGGCACGGCTCCCCTGACCCCGATCCAGCGCTGGTTCTTCGGCGCCCTGGCCGAGCGCGCCGGCCACTACGCGCAGGCGCTGTCCGTCCAGGTGCCCGACGACCTGGACCCCGCGGCCCTGGAGGACGCGCTGAACGACCTGGTCGCCCACCACGACGCCCTGCGCTCCCGCTTCGTCGCCGACGACGCGGCCCCCGGCGTCCGCTGGCACATCGACGGCGCGGCCCCCCGCCTCCACCTGGCCCGCCACACCGGCCCGGACGCGGACACCCCCCACTTCGGGCCCTTCGACCTCGCGCGCGGGCCGCTGCTGCGGGCCGTGCTGCACGACCGGGGGCCCGGCCGGCCCCCCGTCCTGCACCTCGCCGTCCACCACCTGGTGGTCGACGGCGTCTCCTGGCGGGTGCTGCTGGACGACCTGGACCGCGCCTACCGGGCCCGCCGCGCCGGCGAGGACGGCGCTGCGGCGCTGCCCGCGAAGTCCTCGCCGCTGCGCGCGTGGTCCCGCCGGCTGAACGCCCACGCGGCGGACGGCGGCTTCGACGACGAGCGGGAGTACTGGGCCCGGGCGGTCCCGGAGACGGAGCCCGCGGTGCCGGCAGGCCCCGGCACCTACGGCTCGCAGCGCGCGGTCACCGTGCGGCTGAGCCCCGAGGACACCGCGGCCCTGCTGCGCACCCTGCCCGACACCTACCGCACCCAGGCCAACGACGTCCTGCTCGGCGCCCTCGGCCGGGCGCTGTGCGCCGGGACCGGCCGGGACCGGGTCGTGGTCGACGTCGAGGGGCACGGCCGCGAGGAACTCTTCCCCGAGCTGGACCTCAGCCGGACGGTCGGCTGGTTCACCACCCGGTACCCCGTCGCGCTCGCCGTCCCGGAGGACGCCGGCTGGGACGCCGTACTGAAGCGGGTCAAGGAGCAGCTGCGTGCCGTACCCCGGCACGGCCTGGGCCATGACGCGCTGCGCCACCTGGCCGGTCCGCAGGCGGCGCCGAGCACCCCGGACGCGCAGATCAGCTTCAACTACCTGGGCCGGATGGGCTTCCCGGAGGATCCCGACGGCCTGTACCGGGGCACGGTCCGCCCGCTGGAGCTGGACGCCGACCCGGCGGCCCGGCGCCCGCACGCCCTGGAGGTCGTCGGCCGACTGGTCGACGAATGCCTGGAGTTCACCTGGTTCTTCTCGGACCGGCTGCACCACGAGGACACGGTCGCGGACCTGGCCGGGCGGTTCGCCGACGCGCTCGCCGACCTGGCCCGGTACGCCGCCCGGCCCGGAGCCGCCGGGCGCACCCCCTCGGACTTCCCGCTGGCCCGGCTCGACCAGGCCGCCGTCGACCGGATCACGGGCGCGGACCCGGCGGCGGTCGCGGACGTGTACCCGCTCACGCCCACCCAGGCGGGCATGCTCTTCCACGGCCTGTCCCAGGACGACCGCGGGGTCTACTTCCAGCAGCTGACGTTCGTCCTGGACGGCGTCCCCGACCCGCGGGCCCTCGCCGCCGCCTGGCAGCACGTGACCGACCGCACCGAGGTCCTGCGCGGCCGGGCCGTCTGGCAGGACGTACCCGAACCGCTGCTGGTCGTGCAGCGCCACGCGGCGGTGCCGGTCACCCACCTGGACTGGCGCGACCTGACGGACGAGGAGCGCCGCGCCCGGCTGGACGACGTGCTGGCCCGCGACCGGGCCGACGGCATCGACCTCGGGCGGGCGCCGCTCCAGCGCCTGCTCCTCGCCCGTGTCTCCGACACCGCGGTGCGCGTCGTCTGGTCCTTCCACCACCTGCTCCTGGACGGCTGGAGCCTGTTCCAGGTGCTCTCGGACGTCTTCGCCCACCACGCCGGGACCGCCCCCGACGCCCTCCCGGACCGCCCGCCGTACCGCGACTACGTGGCCTGGCTGCGGCAGCGCGAACCGGCCGCCGCCGAACGGCACTGGCGTCACCGCCTGTCCGGCCTGGCCGAGGCCACCCCGCTGCCGTACGACCGTGAGCCGCGCGAGGCCCACCGCGCCGAGTCCACGCACGCGGTCCGGGCCACGCTGCCCGCGGCCGCGAGCCGGGCGCTTAAGGAGCTGGCGCGGACGTCCGGCCTGACCCTGAACACGCTGGTGCAGGGCGCCTGGGCGCTGCTGCTGGCCCGGCAGTCGGGCCGGGACGAGGTGGTGTTCGGCACCACCGTGTCCGGACGGCCGCCCGAGCTGCCCGGCGCCGACCTCATGACCGGCCTGTTCATCACCACCCTGCCCACCCGGGTCACCGTCCCCGGCGACGGCACCCTGCTCGACTGGCTGCGCGCCCTCCAGCACGACCAGAGCGAGGACCGGCGCTTCGACCACCTGCCGCTCACCCGGATCCGGGCGCTCACCGAACTCCCCGAACGGGTCGGCCTGTTCGACAGCATCGTGGTCTTCGAGAACTACCCGGTGGACGACGGCCTCGCCGCCGCGCACGGACTCGCCCTGAGCGGCCTGGAGGGCGTCGAGACCACCAACTACCCGCTGAGCCTCACCGCCTACCCGGGCCCCGAGCTGGCGCTGCGCCTCGGCTACGACCCCGAGCTGTTCGACGCCGGCACCGCCGAGCGGCTGGCCGAGTACCTGACCGTCCTGCTCACCCACATGCCCGCCGGCTCCGGCCGCCCGCCCGCCCGGCTCCCGCTGCTCGCCCCGGACCGCCGCGAGCAGGTGCTGCACGCCTGGAACGACACCGCCACCCCCCTCCCCGACACCAGCGTGGCCGACCTCTTCGCCGCACAGGTCCGCCGCACCCCCGGCGCCGTGGCCCTGGAGGCCGGCGACACCCGCCTCACCTACCGCGAACTGGACGCGCGCGCCGAGAAGTTGGCGGTGCGCCTGGCCGGGCTCGGGGTGCGGCCGGAACACGCCGTCGGCGTGCTCATGGACCGTTCCGTGGACCTGATCGTCACGCAGCTGGCGCTCGTCCGCACCGGCGGGGTGTACGTGCCGCTGGACGGCAGGGCACCGGTCGAACGGCTCCGCCGCACGCTGGCCGAGGCCGGCGCCGGCCTGCTGCTCACCGACGCCGGCTGGCAGGAGACCGCCCGGGAGCTGCTGCCCGGCGACGGCGTGCTGCGCGCCGACGACACCACCGGCGCGGCACAGGCTCCGGTGCCGCTCCACGCCGTCCACCCCGACAACGTCCAGTACCTCATGTTCACTTCGGGCTCGACCGGCACCCCCAAGGGGGTCGCGGTGCGCCAGCGGGACGTCGTCGCCCTCGCCCTGGACCGGGCCTTCGCCGGGCACGACCGGGTCCTCGTGCACTCGCCGCACGCCTTCGACGCCGCCACCTACGAGGTGTGGGTGCCGCTGCTGCGCGGCGGCACGGCCGTGCTCGCCCCGCCGGCCGACCTGGACGCCGCCGAGGTCCGGCGCGCCGTCACGGAGCGGGGCGTGACCTGCCTGTGGCTGACCGCCGGGCTGTTCCGCCTGCTGGCCCAGGAGGACCCCGGCTGTCTGCGCGGCGCCCGCGAGGTGTGGACGGGCGGCGAGGCCGTGCCGGGTGCGGTCGTACGCCGGGTCCTGGACGCCTGCCCCGGCCTGACCGTCGTGGACGGCTACGGACCCACCGAGACCACCACCTTCGCCACCCGCCGTGTCTTCCGCCCGGGCGATCCGCTGCCCGCCGTGCTGCCCATCGGACGCCCGCTGGACAACACCCGCGCGTACGTCCTGGACGCCACCCTCCAGCCCCAGCCGCCCGGCATCCCCGGCGAGTTGTACATCGCCGGTGCGGGACTCGCCCGGGGCTACGCGGGCCGCCCCGGGGCGACCGCCGCCCGCTATGTCGCCGACCCCTTCGGGCCGCCCGGCACCCGCATGTACCGCACCGGCGACATCGTGCGCTGGAGCGCCGACGGGGAGCTGGAGTTCGTCGGCCGCGCCGACGACCAGATCAAGATCCGCGGCTTCCGCGTCGAACCCGCCGAGATCGAAGCCCGCCTCACCGCCCACTCCGGCATCGCCGAGGCCGTCGTCTCCCTGTACGAGGACGCCGGACGCAAGCGGCTCGCCGCCCACCTCGTACCGGCCGACGGTGCCGTGACGCCCTCCGCCGGCGAACTGCGCGCCCACCTGGCGGCCGGACTGCCCGACTACATGCTGCCCGCCGCGTTCGTCACCGTGCCGGAGCTGCCGCTGACCGCCAACGGCAAGGTCGACCGGCGACGGCTGCCCGCACCCGACTGGTCTGCGGGCGGCGAGCGCGGCCACCGCGCCCCGCGCACCGGGACCGAGCGGATCCTCGCCGGGATCTGGGCCGAGCTGCTCGGCGTCGAACGGGTCGGCGTGGACGACAACTTCTTCATGCTGGGCGGCGACTCGATCCTCAGCATCCAGGTGGTCTCCCGGGCCCGGGCCGCGGGACTCACGCTCACCCCGCGCGACCTCTTCCGGCACCCCACGGTGGCCGAGCTGGCCGCGGCCGGCGGGGACGCGGCGCCCGCCGTCGCCGGCACCGAACCGGTCTGCGGTGCGGCGGACCTCACCCCGATCCAGCACTGGTTCCTGGACCCGCGCCCGGCCCACGCCGGGTTCTTCAACCAGTCCGTCGTCATCGAGACGGCCGGCCCGGTGGACGAGGACGCCCTGCGCCGCGCCCTCACCGCCCTGTGGACCCACCACGACGCCCTGCGCGCCCGGTTCGTCCTCGACGGCGAGGGCGAGGATGCCTGGCGCCAGGACGTCGCCGACGCCGACGGCCCGGTTCCCGAGCTGCTCCAGGTGCACGGCCCGCAGGACGAGGAGCGCGTCACGGCGGAGGCCCACTCCCGGCTCCGCCTGGACACCGGCCCGGTGTTCACCGCCCGGCTGTTCACCGCCGACGGCACCCGGACCGCCCGGCTGCTGCTCCTCGCCCACCACCTGGTGGTCGACGGCGTCTCCTGGCGGATCCTGCTGGAGGACCTGGAGACCGCCTACCGGCAGGCCGCGTCCGGGGAGTCCGTACGGCTGCCCGCCCGCACCACCTCCGTACGGGAGTGGGCCCGCCGGCTGCGCGACCACGGCCGCTTCACCGCACAGCTCACCCACTGGGAGCGGGCCGCCCGGGCCTGCGCCGACCCGCTGCCCGTGGACCGCGACGGCGGCAACACCGCGGCCGACGTCCGCGAGGTCACCGTCCGCCTGGACCGCGAGCGCACCGACCACCTCCTGCGCCGCGTCCCCGGCGTCTACCGCACCCGTGTCGACGACGTCCTGCTCACCGCGCTGGGCCGGGTCCTCGCCGACTGGACCGGACGCGACACCGTCGCCGTCGGCCTGGAGGGGCACGGCCGCGAGGACCAGCTCTTCGAGGACGTCGACCTGTCCCGCACGGTCGGCTGGTTCACCTCGCTCTTCCCGCTCGCCCTGACGGTCCCGGCGGGGGACTGGGGCACCGCCCTGAAGTCGGTGAAGGAGCAGCTGCGGGCCGTACCCGACCGGGGACTGGGCTACGGCGTCCTGCGCCACCTCGCCCGCGAGGCGACGCTCACCGGCGCGCCCGCGCCCGGTATCGCCTTCAACTACCTGGGGCGCTTCGACTGGTCCGCCGACGGCGGTGCCCTGATCGGAGCGGTGCCCGCCGGCCTGGACGGCGCGGAGGCGCCCGGCACCGAGCGGCCGCACCTGCTGGACGTCGTGGCCCGGGTCGAGGACGACCGGCTGGAGATCACCTGGTACTACAGCGCCGGACGGCACCGCGAGGACACCGTCACCGCGCTCGCCCAGGGCATGCTGCGGGCCCTCGGCGACATCGTCGCGCACTGCGCCCGGCCCGGCGCGGGCGGCCGTACCCCGTCGGACTTCCCGCTGGCCCGCCTGGACCAGGCCGCCGTGGACCGGATCGCCGGGGACGGCCGGGACGTCGCGGACGTCTACCCGCTGACCCCGATGCAGGCGGGCATGCTCTTCCACAGCCTGCTCGACCCCGCCGGCCGCACCTACGTCAACCAGGTGCAACTGGTGCTGTCCGGCGTCACCGACCCGCACGCGCTCGCCGAGGCGTGGCAGCACACCGCCGACGCCAACCCGGTGCTGCGCACCGGCCTGGTGTGGCAGGAGACCCCGGAGCCGCTCCAGGTCGTCCGGCACCGGGCCACCGTGCCCGTCACCCACCTCGACTGGTCCGGCGGCCACGGACACGACCTGGACCGGCTGCTCGCCGAGGACCGGGAGACGGGCATCGACCTGGGCGCGGCGCCCCTCATGCGGCTGACACTGATCCGGCTGGGCCCGGACCGGGTCCGCCTGCTGTGGACCTTCCACCACGTCCTCCTCGACGGGTGGAGCGCCGCCCAGCTCTTCGACGAGGTGTGCGAGCGGTACGCGGCCCTCACCTCCGGGCGCCGCCCGCAGGTGGCCGAGCGCAGGCCCTTCGCCGACTATCTGCGCTGGCTGGCCGGGCGGGACACCGGCCGGGCCGAGGCGTACTGGCGTACGACCCTCGCCGGCTTGCAGGCCCCCACCGAACTGCCCCGGGACCGGCGGCCCGCCGAGGCCCACCGCGCCTCCTCCTCCGGGTCGGTGCGGATGACCCTCGGCCCGGACGTCTCGGCGCGGCTGCGGGAGACAGCCCAGCGGGCCGGGCTCACCCTCAACACCGTGCTCCAGGGCGCGTGGGCGCTGCTGCTGTCCCGCTACGGCGGCGGCGACGACGTGGTGTTCGGCACGACCGTCTCCGGACGGCCCGCCGAACTGCCGGGCGTCACCTCGATGGTGGGCCTGTTCATCAACACCCTGCCCACCCGGGCCCGCGTCGACGGCGACCGCCCGCTGCTGGACTGGCTGCGCGAGCTGCAGAGCGCCCAGTCCGAGGCGCGGCGCCACGACTTCGTCTCGCTGGCCCAGGTGCAGTCCTGGAGCGAGGTGCCGGGCGGCACCGGCCTGTTCGACTCCATCGTGGTCTTCGAGAACTACCCCTTCGACGAGGGCGCGCTGGCCCGGCACGGCCTCACCATGGAACAGGAACGGGACGTCGAGCCGACGAACTACCCGCTCAGCGTGGTCGTCGCGCCCGGGGACACCCTGGCCGTCAACCTGGATCACGACCCGGCCGTCTTCGACACCACGACGGTGGAGGCACTCGGCGAGAGCCTGCGCACCCTGCTGACCGGCATGGCCACCGACCCCGACCGCCGCCTGGCCGACCTGCCGCTGCTGGACCCGGCCGCGGGGCGTGCGCTGGTGGACCGGTTCGGCGGCAGGCCGGCCGAGGCCCCGTACGGCACCCTGCCCGAGGCGTTCCGGCGGCAGGCCGAGCGCGCCCCGGACGCCCCGGCCGTCCGCCACGGCGACACGAGCCTCACCTACCGCGAACTCGACGCCCGCTCCAGCAGGCTGGCCCGCCGGCTCATCGCCGCCGGCGCCGGCCCCGAGCACTTCGTCGCCCTCTGCCTGCCCCGCACCGCCGACCTGGTCGTGGCACTCCTCGCGGTGCTGAAGAGCGGCGCCGGATATCTCCCGGTCGACCCCCAGTACCCGGCCGAGCGGGTCGCGTTCCTCTTCGAGGACGTACGGCCCGACGCCGTGATCACCGCCACGGAGACCGCCGGCCGGCTGCCCGAGGGCCCGTTCACCCGGATCCTGCTGGACGAGGACCCGGACACCGAGGTGCCGGACACCCCGGTCGGCGACGGCGAACGGCACGGCCCCCTGCTGCCCGGCCACCCCGCCTACGTCATCCACACCTCCGGCTCGACCGGCCGCCCCAAGGGCGTCGTCGTCAGCCACGCCTCCGTGCTCGCCCTGACCGACTGGGCGGCGGCCGAGTTCACCGGCCGGGGCCTGGCCCATGTGATCGCCTCCACCTCGCTCAACTTCGACGTGTCGGTCTTCGAGATCTTCTCGCCCCTGCTGTCCGGCGGCTGTGTGGAGATCGTCCGCGACCTGCTGGCCCTCGCCGAGCGCCCCGGCCCCTGGCGGGCCGGACTGCTCAGCGCGGTGCCGTCGGCCCTGGACCGGCTGCTCGCCGAGGACGCCGTGCGGATCACCGCGGACACCGTCGTCCTCGCGGGGGAGGGGCTGCCCGCCCGGACCGTACGCCGGGTCCGCGACGCCGTCCCCGGCAGCGAGGTCCGCAACATCTACGGCCCCACCGAGGCGACCGTCTACGCCACCGCCTTCACCTGCGACCCGGCCGACCCCGACCGCGACCCGCCGATCGGCCGGCCGCTCGGCGGCGCCCGCGCCTACGTCCTGGACCAGCGGATGCGCCCGGTACCCGTCGGCGCGCCCGGCGAGCTGTACCTCGCCGGAACCGGTGTCGCCCGCGGCTACCTCGGCCGCCCCGGCCTCACCGCGACCCGCTTCCTGCCCGACCCGTTCGGCCCGCCCGGCAGCCGCATGTACCGCACCGGCGACCTGGTCCGCTGGACGTCCGACGGCGACCTCGTCTACCTGGGCCGCGGCGACGACCAGGTGAAGGTGCGCGGCTTCCGCATCGAACTCGGCGAGGTGGAGGCCGCGTTGACCCGGCACCCGGCCGTGGCCGCGGCAGCGGCCAGGGTGGTCGACCACACCGGCCACCGCCGCCTCGTCGGCTACGTGGTGCCCCGCACCACCGACCTGCCGGACCCCGCCGAACTGCGGGCCTTCCTCGCCGGCAGCCTCCCCGACCACCTGGTCCCCGCCCTCGTCGTGCCGTTGGAGCGGTTGCCGCTCGGAGCCACCGGCAAGCTCGACCGGCGGGCGCTGCCCGTACCGCAGTGGGCCGCCGCGGCCGGCGGGGAGGCGGGGCGGCCGCCGCGTACCGAGGCGGAGCAGGCCCTCGCGGCCATCTGGTGCGAGGTGCTCGGCGTACCCGAAGTCGGCGCCGACGACAACTACTTCTCGCTCGGCGGCGACTCCGTCCTCGGAATCCGGATCGTCTCCGCCGCCCGCCGGGCCGGACTCGCCCTGACCCCCCGGCACCTGTTCACCCACCAGACCCTCGCCGAACTCGCCGCCGCGGCCGAGCGGTTGCCGGACTCGGCCGTCTCCACGGTCACCGCCGAGCAGGGCCCGGTGACCGGCGACGCCCCGCTCACCCCCGTCCAGCACTGGCTCCTGGACACCCTCACCGGAGACCCCGCCCACTTCAGCCAGACGGTCGCCTTCGAGCTGGCCACGGACCCCGACGAGCGGCTGCTGCGGGCCGCCCTGGCCGTCGTACTGGAGCACCACGACGCGCTGCGGCTGCGCTTCGAGAAGGCCGGGGACGGACGGTGGCGGCAGTACGGCACCGCGCCCGGTGACGCGGCCCCGCACCTGGAGGTGCATCACCGGGCGGCGCCGGACGAGGTCGCCCGTGCCCTCGGCGCCGGCTTCGACCTGGCGGGCGGGCCGCTGCTGCGGGCCGCGCTGTGCCGGCCGGACGACGGCGGCCGGCCGGTGCTGCTGCTGGCCGCGCACCACCTGGTGGTGGACGCCGTGTCCTGGCGGATCCTCCTGGACGACCTGGACACCGCCTACCGCGCGCTGCGGGACGGCGAGCGCCCCGCCCTCGGCGCCAAGAGCACCTCGTTCCGGGACTGGGCCCGCCGGCTCGCCGCGCACACCGAGGCCGGCGGCTTCGACGCCGAACTCGCCCACTGGCGCGGCCTCGACACCGACACCTCCCTGCCGGCCGACCACCCCGGCGGCGCGAACACCGTCGCCGACGAGGAGAGCGTGAGCGCCGGACTCGACGCCGAGGAGACCCGCCGGCTGCTCCAGGACGTGCCGGACGCCTACCGCACCCGCGTGGGCGACGTCCTGCTGTGCGCGCTCGGCCGGGTCCTGGCCCGCTGGACGGGCCGGGACCGGGTGGCGGTCACCCTGGAGGGCCACGGTCGCGAGAACCTGTTCGAGGACCTCGACCTCGCCCGCACCGCGGGCTGGTTCACCGCGATGTACCCGGTCGCCCTGGACGTGCCCCGGGACGCCGGTACCGGCACCGCGCTGAAGGCCGTCAAGGAGAACCTGCGGGCCGTACCGCACGGCGGACTCGGCTACGGCGCGCTGCGCTTCCTGCACCCCACGGCCGGCCGCGAGCTGCCCGCCCTGCCGCCGGTCTGCTTCAACTACCTGGGCCGGCCCGACGGGACCCCCGCCCCGGGCGGGCTGCTGCACGCACCCCACGGCGGCCTCACCGGCGGCATGGACCACGCCGCCGGACGGCCGTTCCTCCTCGACGTCCTCGGCCAGATCACCGAGGAGAAGCTGGAGTTCACCTGGTCGTACTCCCGCTCCGTGCACCGGCGGGAGACCGTCGCCCGGCTGGCGGCCGAGCTGGCCGGTGAACTCCGTGCGATCGTCCGGCACTGCGCCGAACCCGGCGCGGGCGGCCGTACCCCGTCCGACTTCCCGCTCGCGCCGCTGGACCAGACGGCCGTGGACCGCCTCGTCGGCGACGGAGCGGACGTCACGGACGTGTATCCGCTCACGCCCACCCAGACCGGCATGGTGATGCACGGCCTGGACGAGGCCGAACACGGCCTGTACGTCGAGCAGATCACCTTCGTCGCCGACGGCGCCCACGACCTCGCCGCGCTGGCCGCCGCCTGGCAGCACGTCGTCGACCGCACCCCGGTGCTGCGCACCTCCGTCGCCCTGCACGGCGTACCCGTGCCGCTCCAGGTCGTCCACCGGGGCGTGACCCTGCCGGTCACCGAGCACGACTGGAGCGGGCTGCCGGAAGACCGGCGGGAGGCCGAGCTGGAGCGTCTGCTCGCCGGCGAGCGAGCCCGGGGCATCGCCCTGGACCGCGCCCCGCTGCTGCGGCTCGCCCTGGTCCGGCTCGGCCCGGACGCGGTCCGCGTGGTGTGGACCTTCCACCACGTCCTGCTGGACGGCTGGAGCGTCTTCCACGTCCTGTCCGACGTCATGGCCGCGCACGCCGCCCTCACCCGCGGCGAACGGCCCCGGCTGCCCGAACGCAGGCCGTTCGCGGACTACGCCGCCTGGCTGGCCGCCCGCGACACCGGCCCCGCCGAGGAGCACTGGCGCGAGGTCCTGGCCGGCTTCGGCACGCCGACCCCGCTGCCGTACGACCGCAGGCCCGCCCCGGGCGCCACGGCCCGCTCCGGCACCTGGCTGTCGCAACGGCTCGACACCGACCGGACGCGGCAGCTGACGGAGTTCGCCCGCCGGCACCGGCTCACCCTCAACACGCTGGTGCAGGGCGCCTGGGCGCTGCTGCTGGCGCGATGGAGCGGGGAACGCGAGGTGTGCTTCGGCGCCACCGTCTCCGGCCGGCCCGCCGACCTGCCCGGCGCCGACACCATCACCGGCCTGTTCATCACCACGCTGCCCGCCCGGACCGTGGTCGACGGCGGCGCCGGCTGTGCCGCCTGGCTGCGCGCGGTGCAGGAGGCCCGCGCCGAGGACCGCCGGCACGACCACCTGCCGCTCAACGCGCTGCACGGCCTCACCCGACTGCCTCCCGGCACACCGCTGTTCGACAGTCTCGTGGTCTTCGAGAACTACCCGGTCGGCGACACGACCGCCGGGGCGCACGGGCTCGCCCTGCGCGACCTGGACGCCCGGGAGGCCACCAACTACCCCCTCACCGTGGTCGTCTCGCCCGGCGACCGGCTGGCCGTCGAACTCGGCTACGACGCCCGGTACTTCGACGCGGCCACCGCCTCCTCGCTGGCCGGACAGCTGCTGCACACCCTGGACGCCCTGGCCGCCTCGGACGGCACCGCCCGCCTGGACGACCTCGACATCCTGCCGCCCGCGCAACGGGACCGGCTGCTGCACGCCCCGGCCCGCCCGGCGCTCGGCCCGGTGCCCGCCGCCACCCTGCCCGCCCTGGTCGAGGCCGCCGTCGACCGGTGGCCGACCGCCCCCGCGCTCGACGCGCCCGGCACGCTCCTCACGTTCGCCGAGGCCGAGGCGCTGGCCAACCGGCTCGCGCACCGGCTCATCGCCCGGGGCGCCGGACCCGGCGACCTCGTCGCGCTGCTGCTGCCCCGCTCGGCGGACATGGTGCTGGCACAGCTCGCCGTGGCGAAGGCGGGTGCCGCGTTCCTGCCCGTCGACCCCGCCTACCCCGAGGAACGGATCGCCCTGATGCTGCGCGACGCGGCACCCGCCCTCACCCTCGACGCCAAGGAGGTCGCGGACCTGCTCGCCGCCCCACCGGACGACGTGCCCGGACACCGGCCCGGCGACGCCGACCGGACCCGCCCGCTCGACCTGGACGACCCGGCCTACGTCATCTACACCTCCGGCTCCACCGGCACCCCCAAGGGCGTCGTCGTCACGCACCGCGGGCTCGCCGCGTTCTCCGCCGCCGAGGCCGCCCACTACCAGGTCGCCCCGGGCGACCGGGTGCTGGCCTTCGCCACGCCCAGCTTCGACGCCTCCGTGCTGGAGCTGTGCATGTCCCTGCCGCACGGCGCCCGGCTGGTCGTACCCCGGCCCGGCCCGCTGCTCGGCGCCGAACTGGCCGACACGCTGCGGGCCGGGCGCATCACGCACACCCTGCTGCCGCCGGCCGCGCTCGCCACCGTGCCCGCCGACGCGCCCGGCACGCTGCCCGACCTGAAGACGCTGATCGTCGGCGCCGACGCGTGCGGTGCCGAACTCGTCGCCCGCTGGGCCCCGCACCACCGCATGGTCAACTCCTACGGACCCACCGAGGCCACCGTCGTCGCCACCTGGTCCGCGCCCCTCGCGGCGGACGGCGCCGCACCCCCCATCGGCCGCCCGCTGCCCGCCACCGGCACCTACGTCCTCGACGCCCGGCTGCGGCCGGTCCCCGACGGTGTCGCCGGCGAACTGTGGCTGAGCGGACCGGCGTTGGCCCGCGGCTACCTCGGCCGGCCCGGGCTGACCGCGGCCCGGTTCCGCGCCGACCCGTTCGGGCCGCCCGGCACCCGCATGTACCGCACCGGCGACCTGGTGCGCCGCGACAGCGCCGGCGAACTGCACTACCTGGGCCGCACCGACCACCAGCTGAAGCTGCGCGGCCACCGCATCGAGGCGGGCGAGGTCGAGGCCACCCTGGTCCGCCATCCGGGCGTGCTGGACGCCGTGGTGACCGTACGCGAGGACGAACCCGGGCAGCCCCGCCTGGTCGCCCACCTGCTCACGGCACCCGGCGCCGAACCGCCGGCCGCCACCGAACTGCGTGAGCTGGCCGCCCGCTCCCTGCCCGGTCACATGGTCCCCTCGGCGTTCATGGTGCTGGACCGCTTCCCGCTCACCGAGAACGGCAAGACCGACCGGGCCGCCCTGCCCGCCCCGGCACCGGCCGAGGAGGAACCGCGGCCCGGGTACGTCGCTCCCCGCACGCCCACCGAGGAGGCGCTGGCGGCCGTCTGGGAGGAGACCCTCCAGACGGCCGTGGGCGCCGAGGACGACTACTTCCTGCTCGGCGGCGACTCCATGCGCGCCCTGCTCATCGCCTCCCGCGCCAACGACGCGTTCGGCGTCACGCTCACCCCCCGCGACGTCCTCGTCTCCCGGACCGTCGCCGCCCTGGCGGAACTCGTGGAGGAACAGGTGCTGAGCGAACTGGAGGAAGCCGCGTACGGCGACGGCGACGGCGACGGTTACGACGAGGACGCCGCTGCCGGCGGCCACGACCACGAACGGTGAGGATCCGACGACCATGACGTCTTCGACCCCTTCGAACCCCTCCGGCTCCGCGCGGCCCTCCCGGCGGGACCGTGCCGAGGCGCTGCCCGAGGAGATGCGGGAGGCGCTGCGACGGCGGCTGGCCGGACGGGCCGGCGGCGCGGCCCCGGCCGCCCGGCAGGGCATCCCGCGCGCCGACCGGGACCGCCCGCTGCCGCTGTCCTTCGCACAAGCGCGGCTGTGGTTCCTGGACCGGCTGCGCCCCGGCGACCCCCGCTACAACAGCGCCGTCGCCGTCCGCCTCACCGGCACGCTGGACCGCGAGGCCCTGCGGGAGGCCCTCACCGCCGTCGTGGCCCGGCACGAGGCCCTGCGCACCACCTTCGAGGAGACCGACGGCCGCCCGGTGCAGCGCGTGCACCCCGCCGGCCCGGTGCCACTGCCGGTCCGGGACGCCGGCGACCTGGACGCGGACCTGCTGGCCGAGTACTCCCGCCCCTTCGACCTGCGGCACGGTCCGCTGCTGCGCGCCCTGCTGCTGCGCGAGTCCGCCACCGCGCACGTCCTGCTGCTGACGGCCCATCACATCGTCACGGACGGCTGGTCGATGGGCGTGGTCCAGGACGAGCTGTGCACCGTCTACGACGCCCTCGCCCGCGGCGCCCGACCGGACCTGCCCCCGCCGGCCACGCAGTACCCGGACTTCGCGGTGTGGCAGCGCGAACAGCTCTCCGGCCCCCGCCTGGAACGCCACCTCGCCTACTGGAAGGAGCAGTTGGCGGGCGCCGTCGCCCCGGAGCTGCCCCTGGACCGGCCCCGGCGCGGCGAGGAGGCGGGGCAGGGCGCCGTCCACACCTTCACGGTTCCGGCCCGCCTCACCGCCCGGCTGCGCGACCTCGCCAGAGAACAGCACAGCACCCTCCACACCGCCCTGGTCGCGGCCGTCCAGGCGCTGCTGGCCCGCTGGTCCGGCCAGGACGACATCACCGTCGGCTCCCTGACCCCCGGCCGGTCCCGCACCGACCTCGAACGGACCGTCGGGTTCTTCGTGAACACGGTCGTGCTCCGCACCCCGGTCGACGCCTCCGGCTCCTTCCGCGAGCTGCTGGCGAAGGCGGCCGGCACCGTGGGCGACGCCTTCGCGCACGGCGACACGCCGTTCGAGCGGATCGTGGAGGCGGTGGGCGCACCCCGCGAGGCGGGCCGCAACCCGCTGTTCGACGTCATGGTCCTGCTGCACCCCGACCCGCCCGCCGCGACCGCCCCGCGCGGCCTCGCCACCACCCCGGTCACCGTGCCCCGGCAGGCCGCCACCTTCGACCTGAGCATCGAGTTCGTGCCGGACGGCGCGGCGCTCACCGGCCTGCTGGAATACCGCACCGACCTGTTCGACGCGGTCACGGCCGAGCGGCTGGCCGGACAGCTGCTGCGCCTGCTGGAGGGCGCCGCCGAGGCACCGGACCGCCCACTGGGCAGCCTGCCCCTGCTGTCCGGGGACGAGATACGGCGTGTCGTCCACGACTGGAGCACCGGCCCGCTCCACCCCGTGGACGACACCACCTACCCGGTGCTCTTCGAGCGCCGGGCGGCCCGCACCCCCGACGCCCTCGCCCTCGTCGCGGGCGGCGAACGGCTGGACTACGCCACGCTCAACGCCCGCGCCAACCGGCTCGCCCACCACCTCATCGCGCTCGGCGCCGGCCCCGAACGGCTGGTCGCGCTGCGGCTGCCGCGCACCGCCGACATGATCACCGCGATCCTCGCCGTCTGGAAGTCCGGCGCCGGCTACCTGCCGCTGGACCCGGCCCTGCCCGAAGAACGCGTCCGCTACCTGCTGGACGACGCCCGCCCGGCCCTCGTCCTGGACGAGGCCGCCCTGCGCGCCGTACCCGCGACCGCCCCGGACACCGACCCCGCCGACGCCGACCGGCGCGCCCCGCTGCACCCCGAGCACACCGCGTACGTCATCCACACCTCCGGCTCCACCGGCCGCCCCAAGGGCGTCGCCGTGTCCCACCGCGCGGCGGCGCACCTGCTGGCCGCGCACCGGGCCGGCTTCGTCGCCGAGGCCGGCGGCGGCCCCCTCAGGGTCGCGCTCACCGCGTCCTTCTCCTTCGACACCTCCCTCGAAGGCGTGCTGCTGATGGCCGACGGCCACCCGCTGCACCTGGTCGACGAGACGACCCGGATGGACCCGGCCGCACTGGTCGAGTACGTCGTCGAACACCGCGTCGACTTCCTCGACGTCACCCCCTCCTACCTGCGGCAGCTGCTGCCCGCCGGCCTGCTCACCGACCCCCGGCACCGCCCCCGGGTCCTCATGCTCGGCGGCGAGGCGGTCGGGCCCGCGCTGTGGCGGGAACTGGCCGCCCACCCGGACGTGACCGCCCACAACTTCTACGGCCCGACCGAGTGCACCGTCGACGCGCTGTCCTGCCGCATCGACGCAGGCGACCGCCCGCTGGTGGGCCGACCCCTGCCCGGGGTACGCGCCTACGTGCTGGACGACCGGCTGCAACCGGTGCCGCCCGGCGTCGGCGGCGAGCTGTACCTCGCGGGCGCCCAGCTGGCCCGGGGCTACACCCACCGCCCCGGACTGACCGCCGCCCGTTTCCTCGCCGACCCCTACGGGCCGCCCGGCACCCGTATGTACCGCACCGGCGACCTGGCCCGCTGGACCGCCGACGGCCGCCTGGACTACCTCGGCCGCGCCGACGACCAGGTGAAGGTGCGCGGCCACCGCATCGAGCCCGGCGAGATCGAGGCCGCCCTGCTGGAGCTGCCCGGCATCGCCGCCGCCGCGGTGGTCGCCGTACCCGACGCGCACGGCCACACCCGTCTCGCCGCCTACGTCGTCCCCGCGCCCGGTACACCCCGGCCCGCCCCCGCCGAGCTGCGGGCTGCCCTGCGCCGCACCCTGCCGGACGCCCTGGTGCCCGCCTCCTTCACCCCGCTGGACGCGCTGCCGCTGACCACCAGCGGCAAACTGGACCGGCGCGCCCTGCCCGCTCCCGAAACCACCGAGCGCGACGGCGAGTTCGTGGCCCCGCGCACCCCCGACGAGGAGACGCTGGCCGCCATCTGGGCCGAGGTGCTCGGCGTGGCCCGGGTGGGCGTCACGGACAACTTCTTCGAGCTGGGCGGCGACTCCATCCTCAGCATCCAGACCGTCTCCCGCGCCCGCGCCGCCGGTCTGCGGATCGGCTCGCAGGACGTCTTCCGGCACCAGACGGTCGCCGATCTGGCCGCCGCCGCGTCCCACAGCGCCGCGGAGTCCCGCCGCACCGCCGACCTGCCCGCCCCCCGTCGCCCGCACGAGGACGGGCCCGCCCCGCTCACCCCGGTCCAGGAGTGGTTCCTCACCACGCACGGCCCGCTGCGGCACTTCAGCATGTCGATGCTGCTCGACCTGCCGTACGACCTGGACGAGCGGGCGCTGGAACGGGCGCTGGAGGCCCTGGTGGACCGCCACCCCGCCCTGCGTACCCGCTTCACCCGCACCGACGGCACCTGGCGGCAGCACCCCGGCACCGGCCCGGCCACCGGACTGCTCACCCGGCACGGCCCCGGGACCTCGCCGGAGGAGGCCGCCGAGGCCGCCCGCGCGGCGCTGGACCCGGCCACCGGCGCCCTGTTCCGCGCCGCCCTGCTCACCGGCGGACCCAGCCCGCAACTCTTCGTCACCGCCCACCACCTGGCGGTCGACAGCGTCTCCTGGCGGGTGCTGCTGGCCGGCCTGGAAGAGGCCTACCGGCAGGCCGCGGCGGGGGAGGAGCCCCGGCCGGAGCCCGAGCACACCCCGTTCGCCGACTGGGCGCGCGAGCTGGCCGGACGGGTGCGGGCCGGCGACCTGGACGACGACCTGCCCCACTGGACGCGGGAAACCGCGCTGCCGCGCACCCCGCTCCCCGTCGACCTCCCCGGCACCCCGCTCGCCGGATCCGTGCGCACCGTCCGCACCCGGCTGGACCGCGCCACCACCGAGGCCCTGCTGCGCCGCGTGCCGCCCGTCTACCGCACCCAGGTCAACGACGTACTGCTGAGCGCGCTGGCCCGGGTGCTGGCCGACTGGACCGGCACCGACCGGGTGACCGTCGCCCTGGAGGGCCACGGCCGGGAGGAGGACCTGGCCGAGGGCGCCGACCTGTCCCGCACCGTCGGCTGGTTCACCACCCAGTACCCGGTCACCCTGACCCCGGCGGGCCCCGCCGACTGGGGGGCCACGCTCAAGGCCGTCAAGGAAGCGCTGCGGGCGGTGCCCCGCCGCGGCCTGGGCTACCAGGCGCTGGGCCACCTCGGATCCCCCGACCGCGCCGCGCGGGCCCTCGCCGAACTCCCGCTGCCCGACGTGTGCTTCACCTACCACGGGCAGTGGGAGGCGCCCGCCGGGCGGGACTTCGCGCCCGCGGCCGACGTACCCGGCCGGGACATGGACCCCGGCGCCCCCCTCGACCACCTCCTGGACGTCTCCGCCCTGGTCGCCGACGGCGAGCTGGAGATCACCTGGCACTACAGCGACCAGGTGCACCGGGCCGGCACGGTACGGCAGTTGGCCGACGGCATGGTGCGCGCGCTCACCGGCATCGCCGAGCACTGCGCCCGGCCCGGCGCGGGCGGCCGTACCCCGTCCGACTTCCCGCTCGCGCGCCTCGACCAGGCCGGCGTGGACCGCCTCGCCGGGGACGGCCGGGACGTCGAGGAGCTGCTGCCGCTCACCCCGCTCCAGGAGGGCATGCTCTTCCACCGGCTGGTCGGCGGACCGGACGACGTCTACCTCGACCAGGCCGCCCTGCTGCTGGACGGGGTGACCGACCCCGACGCCCTCGCCCTGGCCTGGCAGCGGGTCACCGACCGCACCCCCGCGCTGCGCACCTCGGTGGTGTGGGAGGACGTACCGGTGCCGCTCCAGGTCGTGCACCGCCACGTCAGCGTGCCCGTCGAGCAGTTGGACTGGCGGGAACTGGACCCGGAGGAACGGGACCGACGGCTCGGCCGGCTGCGCGCGGACGACCTCGCGCGCGGCCTGGACCTCGGCACCGCACCCCTGATGCGCCTCACCCTCGTGCGGCTGCCCGAGGCCCGGTTGCAGCTGCTGTGGACCTCCCACCATCTGATCCTGGACGGCTGGAGCCTGGCCCAGGTGCTCACCGACGTGTTCGAGGAGTACGCGGCCCTCACCGCCGGCACCGCGTCCCGGCCCCCGGTACGGCGGCCGTTCGGCGACTATGTGCGCTGGCTCGCCGGCCAGGACACCGAGGCCGCCCGCGCGCACTGGCGGACCGTGCTCGCCGGGTTCGCCACCCCCACCCCGCTGCCCGCCGACCGCGTCCGGCGCCGGGACCACGAGACCCGCTCCGGCCGCGTGCACACCGCCGGACTGTCCGACGAGGTCTCCGCCCGGCTGGCCCGCACCGCCCGCGCGGCCGGACTCACCCTCGGCACCGTCGTGCAGGGCGCCTGGGCGCTGCTGCTGTCCCGCTACAGCGCCGAGCCGGACGTGCTGTTCGGCACCACCGTCTCCGGACGCCCCGACGACCTGCCCGGCGTCGAGTCGATGGTGGGCATGTTCATCAACACTCTGCCCACCCGCGTCCGCGTGGACGGCGGCCGCGGTGCCACCGCCTGGCTCCGGGAGCTCCAGCAGGCGCAGGCCGAGGCACGGCGGTTCGCGGCGGTGTCCCTGGCCGAACTGACCTCACTGAGCGACGTCCCCGCCGGCACCCCGCTGTTCGACAGCATGGTGGCCTTCGAGAACTACCCCTTCGACCAGGCCCGTTCGGCCGGTACGGGGATACGCCTGGCGGACGTCTCCGCCCGCGACGCCACCAACTACCCCCTCGTCCTGCGTGCCTACCAGGGCGAGCGGTTCGGTTTCGACCTCGCCTACGACCCCGAGCTGTTCGACGCCACGACGGTACGCGGCCTCGCCGACCGGCTGTGCCTGCTGCTCACCGAGCTGGCCGACGACCCGGACCGGCCCGTGCGCGCCCTCGCCTGGACGACCGCCGAGGAGCGGCGCCGGCTGCTCGCCGACGGGAACGGCACCGAGGAGGGCAGGCCCGCCGACACCCTCGACGCCCTGTTCGCCGCCCAGGCCGCCCGCACCCCCCACGCCGAGGCCGTCAGCTGCGGCGACGACCGGCTCGACTACGCCACCCTCGACGCGCGCGCGGGCCGGCTCGCCCACCGGCTCGCCGAACTCGGCGCCGGCCCCGAGACGTACGTGGCCCTCGCGCTGCCCCGCTCCACCGACCTCGTCGTGGCCGTCCTCGCCGTCCTCAAGACCGGCGCCGCCTACCTGCCCATCGACCCCGCGCTGCCCGCCGAACGCGTCCGGCAGCTGCTCGCGGACACCGGGCCGGTGGCCCTGGTGACCACCACGGGTACGGCAGTCGAAACAGCCGTACCGCTCCTCCCGCTGGACGAGCCCGGCGTCCGCGCCGACCTCGACCGGCGCCCGGCCGCCGGCCCGGCCCGCCGGGCGCTGCCCGAGAGCCCCGCCTACGCCATCTACACCTCCGGCTCCACCGGCCGGCCCAAGGGTGTCGTCGTCCCGCACGCGGGCGTGGTCCGGCTGTTCACCCGCACCCGGCAGTGGTTCGGCTTCGGCCCCGACGACGTGTGGACGCTGTTCCACTCCTACGCCTTCGACTTCTCGGTGTGGGAGCTGTGGGGCCCGCTGCTGCACGGCGGCCGGCTCGTGATCGTGCCCGAGGACACCGCCCGCTCCCCGGAGGACTTCCTGCGCCTGCTCGCCGACGAACAGGTCACCGTCCTCAACCAGACCCCCTCCGCGTTCTACCCGCTCAGCCGGGCGGACGCCGAACTCCCCGAGGTGAGCGCGCGGTTGGCGCTGCGCACGGTGATCTTCGGCGGCGAGGCGCTGGACGTGACCCGGCTCGCCGACTGGTACGCCCGCCACCCGGACACCGCGCCTCGCCTGGTCAACATGTACGGCATCACCGAGACCACCGTGCACGTCACCTACGCCCCGCTGGACCGCCGGGCGGCCGGCGCGGGCGCCGCGAGCCCCATCGGCACCGGCATCCCCGACCTGCGGCTGTACGTCCTCGACGACACGCTGCGGCCGGTGCCGCCCGGCGCCGTCGGCGAGCTGTTCGTCGCCGGCGAGGGCCTGGCGCGCGGCTACCTGAACCGGCCCGGCCTCACCGCGACCCGCTTCGTCGCCGACCCCTTCGGCAGGCCCGGCACCCGCATGTACCGCACCGGGGACCGGGTCCGCCGGCGGGCCGACGGCACCCTGGACTACCTGGGCCGCGCCGACCAGCAGGTCAAGATCCGCGGCTACCGCATCGAACCCGGGGAGATCGAGGCCGCCCTGCACAGCCACCCGGGCGTGGGCGCGGCCGCCGTCGGCGTGTACGAGGACACCGCCGGGACCCGCCGGCTGGTCGCCCACGTCGTCGGCACCGGCACCGGCGACCGCGCCGTACCGCCCCCGCCCGCCGCCGAACTCCGCGCCCACCTGGCCGGATTGCTGCCCGCGCACATGGTGCCGGCCGCCTACGTCCCGCTGGCCGCGCTGCCGCTCACCGTCAACGGCAAGCTCGACCGGCGCGCCCTGCCCGCGCCCGGCCCCGACGGCTTCGCCGCCGACACCACCCGGACCGCGCCGCGCACCCCGGCCGAGCGGCTGGTCGCCGCCGCGTGGACCGACGTCCTGGACACCGACGAGGTCGGCGCCGACGACGACTTCTTCGCCCTCGGCGGCGACTCCATCCTCGCCGTCCGCGTCACCTCCCGGCTGCGCGCCGCCTTCGGCACGGACGTCTCGCCCCGGCTGCTGTTCACCCACCCCACCCTGTCCGGCCTCGCGGCCGCGCTGGGCGAGCCCCGGGCCACGACTACCGCCGACGTGATCCCGGCCGCCGCCCCGGACGCGCCGGCACCGCTGTCGTACGCCCAGCAACGCCTGTGGTTCCTCGACCGGTTCGAGCCGGGCGGCACCGAGTACACGACCCTGTCCGCGCTGCGGTTGCGCGGCCCGCTCGACACCGCCGCCCTGCACACCGCCCTGGACGGTCTCGTCGCCCGGCACGAGGCCCTGCGCACCACGTTCGCCGAACACGACGGCCAGGCCCGGCAGACCGTCCACCCGCCGCGGCCCGTGGACCTCCCGCTGGACGACCTCGCGGACACCACCGCCCTGGACGCCCTCCTCGACCGCGAGGCCGCCACCCCCTTCGACCTGACCACCGGGCCGCTCTTCCGGGCCCGCCTGGCCCGGCTCGCCCCCGACGAGCACGTCCTCGTCCTGGCCGCGCACCACATCGTCACCGACGGCTGGTCCACCGGCGTACTGGCCCGGGACCTGGGCGAGCTGTACACGGCGGCCCTGACGGACCGCCGCCCCGACCTGCCCGACCTGCCCGTCCGCTACACCGACTACGCCGCCTGGCAGCGCACCCGCGCCGAACGCGCCGAGGCCGAACTCGCCCACTGGCGCCGGGCCCTGGACGGCGTGACCCCGCTGGAGCTGCCCACCGACCGGCCGCGCCCCGCCGTCCGCACCCGCGACGGCGCCCTGGTGACCTTCACCCTGCCCGCCGCGCTCACCGAGCGGCTGCGCGAGCGGGGCCGGGAGTCCGACGCCACCCTCTACATGACCCTGGTGACGGCCTGCCAGGTCCTGCTCGCCCGGTGGGCGGGCCAGGAGGACGTCAGCGTCGGCACCGTCACCGCAGGCCGCGAACGGCCCGAACTCCACGACGTGGTCGGCATGTTCGTCAACACCCTGGTGCTGCGCGCCCGGGTCCGCCCCGGACTGCCCTTCCGGGAACTGCTCGCCGAGGTCCGCACCACCGTCCTGGAGGCGTTCGCCCACCAGGAGGTCCCCTTCGAGCGTGTCGTGGACGCGGTCCAGCCCGAGCGGGACACCAGCCGCACCCCGCTGTTCCAGGTCATGGTCGCCCTGCACAACCTCGGTGCCGCACCGCCCCGGCTGCCCGGCCTGGCGGTGGAGCCGCTGACCCCGCCGGTCCGCACCGCCACCTACGACCTCGCCTTCGACTTCGTGGAGTCCGACGGCGGGCTCACCGGCCACCTGGAGTACAACACCGGACTGTTCGACGCCGACACCGCCGAACGCCTCGCCGCCCGGCTGCGCATCCTGCTGGAGGCCGCCGCCCAGGACCCCGGGCTGCCCGTGGGCCGGCTGCCGCTGATGACCGACGACGAGCACCGGCAGGTCCTCGGGTACGGGCAGGGCACCCGGCTGCCCGAGCCGGACACCACCTTCCCCGCCCTGTTCGAGGCCCAGGCCGCCCGCACCCCGCACCACACCGCCCTGGTGGCCCGCGACACCACCCTGGACCTCGCCGCGCTCAACCAGCGCGCCAACCGGCTCGCGCACCACCTCATCGCCCAGGGCGCGGGCCCCGAGGACGTCGTCGCCGTACGGCTCCCGCGCACCTCCGACCTGATGGTGGCGCTCCTCGCCGTCCTCAAGGCGGGCGCGACTCTCCTCTGCCTCGACCCCGGACTCCCGCGGGAACGCCAGGACTTCCTCCTCGCCGACGCCCGCCCCCACACCCTGCTCACCGACCTCGGCACCGTCCCCTGGGACCGGCTGCCCGCCCACGACCCGACCGACGCCGACCGCGTCCGGCCCCTGCTGCCCGAGCACACCGCGTACCTCGTCCACACCTCCGGCTCCACCGGCCGCCCCAAGGGCGTCGCCGTCGAACACCGCCAGCTGGTCAACCTCTGCCACGACCACCGCGCGGGCCTGCTCGCCCCGCACACCGCCGGCGGACGGCGGCTGCGGGCCGCGCTCAGCGCCTCCTTCTCCTTCGACACCTCCTGGGAAGGGCCGCTGCTGCTCGCCCTCGGACACGAGGTCCACCTCGTCGACGAGGACGTGCGCCTGGACCCGGAGGCCTTCTGTGCCCAGGTCGCCGCCCGCCGCCTCGACCTGGTGAACGTCACCCCGTCCTTCCTGCGCGAACTCACCGCCGCCGGACTGCTCGCCCCCGGCCGCCACCACCCGCGCCTGCTGCTCGTCGGCGGCGAGGCCGTCACCCCGGCGGGCTGGCGCGAACTCGTGCGCGCCGAACGGGAGCTGGGCGTGGCGGTGTACAACATGTACGGGCCCACCGAGTGCACCGTCGACGCCGTCTACGGCCGCGCCGGCGACCGGCCCGACCGCCCGGCCATCGGCCGGCCCGGCGGCAACCTGCGCGCCTACGTCCTCGACGGCGCCCTGCGCCCGGTGCCGCCCGGGGTGCCCGGCGAGCTGTACCTGGCCGGGGCACAGGTGGCCCGCGGCTACCTCAACCAGCCCGGTCTCACCGCCGCCCGCTTCCTCGCCGACCCGTACGGCGCGCCGGGGGAGCGGATGTACCGCACCGGGGACCGGGCCCGCTGGGACCGGGACGGGCTGCTGGAGTTCCTGGGCCGGGTGGACGAACAGGTCAAGATCCGCGGGTTCCGCATCGAGCCCGGCGAGGTGGAGGCCGCACTCCTGGACCACCCGGACGTCGCCGACGCCGCGGTCACCGCCCGCGAACACGCCGGCCGGCTCATGCTCGTCGGCTATGTGGTGCCGTCCGCCGGCCGCACCCCGTCCGCCGACGAACTGCGGCTCGCCCTGCGCCGTACCCTGCCCGACCACATGGTGCCCGCCGCGTTCGTCCCGCTGGCCCGCATCCCCCGCACCACCACCGGCAAGACCGACCGGCGCGCCCTGCCCGCCCCGCCCGCCCAGCCCGACAGCACCACCCCGTACGTCGCCCCCCGGGCCGGCGCCGAGGAGCGGCTGGCGGCGATCTGGGCGGAGGTGCTCGGCGTCGAACGGGTCGGCGCCCGCGACAACTTCTTCGCGCTCGGCGGCGACTCGATCCTGAGCATCCAGATCGTCTCCCGCGCCCGGCAGGCCGGACTCGCCCTCACCACCAAGGACGTCTTCCGCCACCAGACGGTCGCCGAACTCGCCCTGCGCATCCGCGAGTCGGCCCCACGGCCGGCCGCCGAGGAGGAGACGGCCGAGGCGCCGCTCACCCCGATCCAGCACTGGTACCTGGACGGCCGCGAACCCGGGCAGCGGCTCCGGTTCACCATGACCCAGCGCCTCGAACTCGCCGCCGGCACGGACGGGCCGGCGCTTCGGTCCGCCGTCGACGCCCTCGTACGCCACCACCCGGCCCTGCGCACCCGGTTCCACCGCACCGGCGACGGCTGGTGCCAGGAGGTGCTGCCCGAGGCCCCGGACGGCGTCTTCACCCGCCACGACATGGCCGCACTGGACGACGCGGCGCTGGAGCGCGAGGTGCAGCGGCTCACGGACGAGACGCAGGCCGCACTCGACCCCCTCACGGGCCGGGCCGTCCGCGTCCTGTTCTTCGACCGGGGCCCCGAGCTGCCGGCACAACTGGTCGTCACGGCCCACCACCTGGTGATCGACGGGGTCTCCTGGCGCATCCTGCTGGCGGACCTGGAGACCGCCCACCAGGCCGCCGCGGCCGGCCGCGACGTCGAGCTGCCCGCCACGGGTACCTCCTACGGCCACTGGGCCGCACGGCTCGACCGGCACACCCGCTCCGGCGCGCTGGACGCCGACCTGCCGCACTGGACGCGCACCTGCGCGGCACCGGCCGAGCTGCCCGCCGGGCGGCCCGGCCCGAACACCCACGGCACCGCCGCCACCCTCACGGTCACCCTGGACGAGGAGACCACCGACGCCCTGCTGCGGCAGGTCCCCGAGACCTACCGCACCCAGGTCAACGACGTCCTGCTCAGCGCCCTCGGCCGCACCCTGGCCCGCTGGTGCGGGCGGGACACCGTCCTGCTCGGCGTGGAGGGCCACGGCAGGGAAGACCTCTTCGACGACGTGGACCTCTCCCGCACCGTCGGCTGGTTCACCGCCGAGTACCCGCTCGCCCTGCGCGTCGACCCGGACGCCGGCTGGCACGACACCCTCCGTACGGTCAAGGAGCAGCTGCGCGCGGTGCCGTCGCGCGGCTTGAGCCACGGCGCCCTGCGCCACCTCGTCCCCGGCAGCCCGCTCGCCGGTGCCCCGGCGCCGCAGGTCGGCTTCAACTACCACGGACAGTGGGACACGGGCGGCACCGGCGGCCTGTTCCGCGGCGCCCTGCCCCCGGCCGGCCGGGACACCGACCCCGACGAACCCCGTCCCTACGTCCTGGACATCACCGGAGTGGTACAGCAGGGCCGCCTGGAACTCGGCTGGACCTACCCGGCGGCCGTCCACGACGAGGACACCGTCCGCCGGCTCGCCGAGGAGACGCTCGCCGCCCTGCGGGACATCGTGGCCCACTGCGCCCACCCCGACGCGGGCGGCCGCACCCCCTCCGACTTCCCCCTCGCCGGTCTCGGCCAGGACCAGCTGGACGGGCTCGTCGGCACCGGCCGGCACGTCGAGGACGTCCTGCCGCTCACCCCGCTCCAGTCCGGCATGCTCTTCCACGGCCTGGTGGACACCGAGCACGCCTACTTCGACCGTACGGCCGTACGGCTGTCCGGGGTGTCCGACCCGCGCGCCTTCGCCGCCGCCTGGCAGCAGGTCGCCGACCGCACCCCGGCGCTGCGCACCAGCGTCCACTGGCAGGGCCTGCCCCACCCCGTTCAGGTCGTCCACCACCGCGCCGAGCTGCCCGTCACCCACCTCGACTGGCGCGCCCTCACGCCCGAGCGGCGCGCCGAGGCCACCGAGCGGCTGCTCGCCGAGGACCGCGCCGCGGGCATGGACCTCACCACCGCGCCGCTGACCCGTCTCACCCTGGCCGCCCTGCCCGGCGACGAGGTGCTGCTGCTGTGGTCCACCCACCACATCGTCCTCGACGGCTGGAGCACCGGGCAGCTGCTCACCGAGGTGTGCGAGCGGTACGCCGCCCTGACCGGCGGCCCGGACCCGGTGCCCCCGGCACGGCGGCCCTTCGCCGACTTCCTGCACTGGCTGCGCGAGCAGGACGAGACGGCGGCCGAACGGCACTGGGCCGACACGCTGGCCGGGTTCACCGCCCGCACCCCGCTGCCGTACGACCGCACCCCCGCCGAGGCCCACCGGGCCCGCTCCGCCGCGGCCGTCCACCGCGAGCTGGACCCGGGGGTCTCGGGCCGGCTGCGGGAGACCGCCGCCCGCGCGGGCCTCACCGTCAACACCGTGGTGGAGGGCGCCTGGGCGCTGCTGCTGGCCCGCTCCAGCGGCCGCGACGACGTGGTGTTCGGCACCACCGTCTCCGGCCGCCCGGCCGAACTGCCCGGCGTCGAAGGCATGATCGGCATGTTCATCAACACCGTGCCGACCCGCGTCCGCGTCCCCGCCGGGCCGGTGCTGCCCTGGCTGCGCGGTCTGCAGGACCGGCAGAGCGACGCCCGCCGCTTCGACTTCCTCGCCCTGCCCCGCATCCAGGCCGTCAGCGAAGTCCCGCCCGGCGAGCCGCTGTTCGACAGCATGGTGGTGTTCGAGAACTACCCCGTGGACGAGGCGGCCACCGCCCGCACCGGCGTCCGCGTCGAGGAGGTCCGCGCCGACGACGCCACCACCTTCCCCTGGTGCCTGCGCGCCCACCTGGCCGGACGGCTCGGCTTCGACCTCGCCTATGACCCCGCCATGTTCGACCCCGGCACCGCCGAGCGCGCCGCGGACCGGCTGGCCGCCCTGCTCACCGCCCTCGCCGACGGGTTCGACACCGACCTGGCCGGCCTGGACCTGCTCACCCCGGCCGACCGCGACCTGCTGGCCGCCTGGAACACCACCGCCCGCCCGGCCGCCCCGGCGAGCCCGGTGGACCTCTTCGCCGAGCAGGCCCGCCGCACCCCGGACGCCATCGCGGTACGGGACGGCGACCGCGAGCTGTCCTACCGCCGACTGGCCGACTGGGCCGGTGCGTTGGCCGGTCGGCTGGTGGCCGGCGGGCTGGCGGCCGAGGACCGGGTGGCCCTGCTGATGGACCGCTCCGCCGAACTCGTCGTCGCCCAGCTCGCCGTGCTCATGGCCGGCGGCGCCTACGTCCCCGTCGACACCCGGGCACCCGAGGAACGCCGCCGCACCCTGCTCGCCCAGGCGGGCACGACGGTCCGGCTCACCACCGCCGAGGTGGCCGCCGCCCGCACAGGCGCGGTGGACGACCGGACACCGACCGCCGACGTGTCGCCCACCGACACCGGCCGACCGACCGCGGAGCGTACCCCGGGCTCCGGCCTCGGCCTGTCGGCGCCCGGTACGGGTGAGGGGGCGGAGCGTGTTCCGGGCTCCGGTCTCGGCCTGTCGGCGCCCGGTACGGGTGAGGAGGCGGAGCGGACTCCGGGCTTCGGCCCCGGCCTGTCGGCGCACGGCATGCGCGTGGAAGCGGAGGGCGCCCCGGCCCCGGAGCCCGGCCGGCCCGCGCCCGGCGCCCTGGCGCGGCGGATGCCGGACGCCGATCCCGACCGGCTGGCCTACGTGATGTTCACCTCCGGCTCCACCGGCCTGCCCAAGGCGGTCGCGGTGCGGCACCGGGACGTTGCGGCGCTGGCCACCGACAGCCGGTTCGCCGGCGGGGTCTGCGACCGGGTGCTGCTGCATTCGCCGGTGGCCTTCGACGCCGCCACCTTCGAGGTGTGGGCACCGCTGCTGAACGGCGGCTGCGTGGTCGTGGCCCCGGGCGGCAGCGTGGACGCGGCCCTGCTGCGCCGGCTGGCCGCCGACGAGGGGCTGACCGCGCTGTGGCTGACCGCCGGACTGTTCCGGCTGCTCGCGCAGGACGCCCCCGACTGCTTCCGGGGCCTGACCCAGGTGTGGACCGGCGGCGACGTCGTCCCCGCCCAGGCCGTGCGCCGGGTGCTGGCCGCCTGCCCGGGCCTGACCGTCGTGGACGGCTACGGGCCCACCGAGACCACGACCTTCGCGACCTCCCACGCCCTCACGGACCCGGCGGCCGTCCCCGGCACCGTCCCCATCGGCCGGCCGCTGGACGACATGCGCGTGCACCTTCTCGACGCCCGGCTGCGGCCCGTACCACCCGGCTGCGCGGGCGAGATGTACCTGGCCGGCGAGGGCGTCGCCCGCGGCTATCTGGGCCGCCCCGGAGACACCGCCGCCCGCTTCCTCGCCGACCCCTGGGGCCCGCCCGGCGCCCGTATGTACCGCACGGGCGACCTGGCCCGGCGGCTGCCGGACGGCACCGTCGAGTTCCTGGGCCGCGCCGACGACCAGGTGAAGATCCGGGGCTTCCGGGTGGAGCCCGGCGAGGTCGAGGCCGTGCTCGCCGCCCACCCGGACGTCGTGGACGTCGCCGTGCTGGCCCGCGAGGACCGCCCGGGCGCCAAACGGCTCGTGGCCTACGTCGTCGGACCGGCCGGGGCGGACCCCGAGGAGCTGCGGGCCTTCGCCGCCCGTACGCTGCCCGACTACCTCGTCCCCACCGCCGTCGTCCAGCTCGACGCCCTCCCGCTCAGCCGCAACGGCAAGGTCGACCGGGCGGCCCTGCCCGCACCGGAGGCCCTGCCGGGGCGCGTCCGGGTCGAGCCGCGCACCGAGGCCGAGCGCCGCACGGCCGCCGTCTTCGGCGAGGTGCTCGGCAGCGAACCACCCGGTGTGGAGGACGACTTCTTCCAGCTCGGCGGCGACTCGATCCTCAGCATCCGGCTCGCCTCCCGCCTCGCCGAGACCTTCGACACCGACCTCACCCCGCGCGAGGTGTTCACCCACCCGACCCCGGCCGGCCTGGCCCGCCTGCTCGGCACCCGGCAGGGCAGCGGCCGGGCGGTGATCGTCCCGACCGCCCGCGACGGGGCCGCACCGATGTCGTACGCCCAGCAACGCCTCTGGTTCCTGGAGGAGTTCGCCCCTGGCGGCGCGGAGTACGTGACCGCGCTCGCCCTCCGGCTGCGCGGCGCCCTGGACACCGGCGCCCTGCGCGCGGCCCTCGCCGCCCTCGTGGCCCGGCACGAGTCGCTGCGCACCACCTTCGACAGCGTCGACGGACACGGCGTACAGCTCGTCCACCCGCCCCACGACGTACCCCTGCCCGTGCGGGACCTGTCCGGTGCCGCCGAACCCGCGGCGGCGCTGCGGGAGTTGCTCGCCGAGGAACGCTCCCGCCCCTTCGACCTGCGTCAGGGGCCGCTGCTGCGCACCGGACTGGTCCGGCTGGCCGAGCAGGACCACGTCCTCACCCTCACCCTGCACCACATCGTCACCGACGGCTGGTCCACCTCCGTCCTGCTCGGCGACCTCGCCCACTTCTACCGCGCCGGACTCGGCGCCGAGCGAGACGAGTTGCCGCCGCTGCCGGTGCAGTACGCCGACTACGCGCACTGGCAGCGCGCCGCCGGCGACAGGGGTGCGGACCTCGCCTACTGGAAGCGGCAACTGGCCGACACCGCACCGCTGGAGCTGCCCACCGACCGGCCCCGCCCGCCGGTGCGGACCAGCGCCGGCGCGACCACCCGGCTGGTCGTGCCCGCCGGGACCGTCCGGCGGCTGACCCGGCTCGCCCGGGAACACGGGACCACCCTGTTCACCACGCTCGTCGCCGCCGCCCAGGCCTACCTCGCCCGGCTCTCCGGCACCGAGGACATCGCCGTCGGCACCGTCACCTCCGGCCGCGACCGGCCCGAGACCCAGGGCGTCGTCGGGTTCTTCGTCAACACCCTGGTGCTGCGCTCCCGGGCCGGGGCCGAGGAGCCCTTCACCGGGTTCCTCACCGCCGTACGGCAGACCGTCCTCGACGCCTTCGCCCACCAGGACGTGCCGTTCGAGCGGGTCGTGGACGAGGTGGACCCGGTCCGCGACCCCAGCCGCAGCCCGCTCTTCCAGGTCATGGTCGTCCTGCAGAACACTCCGGCCGCCGCCCTCGACCTGCCCGGACTGGACGTCACCGACGTCGAACCGGACTCCGAGCAGGCCGCGTTCGACCTCACCCTGGAGTTCGCCGAGACCGGCTCCGGCGACCTGCACGGCCTGCTCACCTACAACACCGACCTGTTCGACCCGGCCACCGCCGAACGCATGGCCGGACAGCTCGGCACCCTGCTGCACGCCGTCGCCGAGGACCCGGGCCGCCCGCTCGGCGCCCTGCCGCTGACCTCCGACGACGAGCTGAAGACCCTGCTGGAGCAGGGCCGGGGCACCTTCCGCCCGGTGCCCGAGTCCACCCTGCCCGCCCTCTTCGAACGGCAGGCGGCCCGTACGCCGGACGCGGTGGCCCTCGTGGACGGCGAGCGGGAACTGACGTACGCGGAGGTGGACCGGGCCGCCAACCGGCTCGCCCACCGGCTCCTGCGGGACGGGGTCGGACCGGAGCGGGTCGTCGCGCTGGCGCTGCCCCGCTCGGCGGCGGCCGTGGTGGCCCAGCTCGCGGTCGCCAAGGCCGGCGGTGCCTTCCTGCCCGTGGACCCCGACTACCCGCCGCAGCGCCGGGAGTTCATGATCCGGGACGCGGGCGCCCATCTGGTCCTCGGCGACCCGGCCCAGGTGTGGGCCGCCGACGGGCCCGAGACGGCACCCACGGACGCCGACCGCACGGCGCCGCTCACGCCGGCCCACCCCGCCTACCTCATCTACACCTCCGGCTCCACCGGCACCCCCAAGGGCGTGGTGGTCACCCACCGCGGCCTCGCCTCCTTCGCCGCGGCCGCCGCCGAACAGTACGCGGCGGGCCCCGGCGACCGGGTCCTGCAGTTCGCCTCGCCCAGCTTCGACGCCTCCGTGCTGGAGCTGTGCGTCTCCCTGCTCGGCGGGGCCGCGCTGGTCACCGGCGAGGAGGGGCCGCTGGTCGGGGAGCGGCTGGCCGAGGTGCTCGCCGAGCGGCACGTCAGCCACGCCCTGATCCCCCCGGCGGCGCTGGCCACCGTCCCGCCGGAGACCGCCGCGGCACTGCCCCGCCTGCGCACGCTCATCGTGGGCGCCGAGGCCTGCCCCGCCGACCTGGTCGACACCTGGGCCCCCGGCCGCCGCATGATCAACTCCTACGGGCCCACCGAGGCCACCGTCGTCGCCACCTGGACCGGCCCGCTGACCCCGGGCACCGGCGCCCCGCCCATCGGCCGCCCCGCGGCCGGCACCCGCGTCCGCGTGCTCGACGCCGCCCTGCGTCCCGTACCGCCCGGCGTGACCGGCGAGCTGTACCTCGCGGGGCCCGGGCTCGCCCGCGGCTACCTGGGCCGGCCCGGCCTCACCGCCCAGCGGTTCGTCGCCGACCCGTTCGGCGCGCCGGGAGAGCGGATGTACCGCACCGGGGACCTGGTCCGCTGGACCGCCGACGGCCGGCTCGTCTTCGCCGGACGCGCCGACGACCAGGTCAAGCTGCGCGGCTTCCGCATCGAGCCCGGCGAGATCGAGAGCGCACTGCGCCGCAGCCCCCTGGTCCGGGACGCGGTCGTGGCCGTACGCGCGGAGGAGACGCCCGGCGCGCCCGCCCGGCTCGTCGCCTACGTCGTCCCGGCCGAGCCGTCCGGCGCCGGGCTGCCCGTCGGCGAGCTGCGGCTGCACCTGGCCGGGCTGCTGCCCCCGCACATGGTCCCGGCGGTCTTCGTCACCCTCGACCGGCTGCCGCTCACCCCGAACGGCAAGACCGACCGGCGGGCCCTGCCCGCACCCGGGCCCGTGCAGGCCGCGGACGGCCCCAGGACCGCGCCGCGCACCGACACCGAACGCCGGATCGCCCGTATCTGGGCCGATGTGCTGGGCATCGAGGAGGTCGGCGCCGACGACAACTTCTTCGCGCTCGGCGGCGACTCCGTCCTCAGCATGCAGGTCGTCTCCCGGCTGCGCCGTGACGGGCTGCACGTCGCCACCCGGGACCTGTTCACGCACCAGACGGTGGCCGAACTCGCCACCGTGGTCCGCGCCGTGTCCCGGCGGACCGGGGACGGCCCGGTGACCGGCGAGGTGCCGCTCACCCCGATCCAGGAGTGGTTCCTCACCACCCCGCGCGCCGCCCACCACCACTTCAACCAGTCCGCGCTGCTCGAACTCGACGGCACCCCCGACCCGCGGGCGCTGCGCGCCGCCCTCGACGCGCTGCTGGAGCACCACGACGCGCTGCGCATGCGGTTCACCCGGGACGCCGACGGCTGGCGGCAGTTCAACCCGCCGCCCGCCGTCGGCCACGACCTCCTCGTCCGGCACGACCTGACCGGCCTCTCCCCGGAGGAGGCCGACACGGCCATGGCCAAGGCCGCCGACGAACTCCACGCGAGCTTCGACCTGTCCGACGGTCCGCAGCTGCGGGCGGCCCTGTTCACCGGGGACCCGGACCGGCCCGCCTTCCTCCTCCTCGTCGCCCACCACCTGGTCGTGGACGCCGTCTCCTGGCGCATCCTCCGCGACGACCTGGAGACCGCCTACCGGCAGGCCGTCCAGGGCGAGACCGTCACCCTGGGGGAGCGGAGCACCAGCTTCCGGGACTGGGCCCGAGGACTGGCCGGGTACGTCGCCGAGGGCGGCCTCGACCAGGAACTGCCCTACTGGGAACAAGCGGTGCGCACCGAGGAAGCACCCGCCCCGGCACCCGGCGAGGGGTCCGTATCCAGGGAGGGGTCCGCATCCGACGAGGGGTCCCTGTCCGGTGAGGCCCCGGCATCCCCCACCGCCCCGATCGCCCCGGTCGCCACGGTCGGCGTGGAACTCGGCGAGGAGGACACCACGGCCCTGCTGCGCTCCGCGCCCGCCGCCTACCGCACCCGGGTCAACGACGTACTGCTCGCCGCGCTCGCCCTGGCGCTGGCCCGCTGGACCGGACGCGACCGGGTCCGTCTGGACCTGGAGGGACACGGCCGCGAGGACCTGCTCGACGGCGTCGACCTCTCCCGCACCGTCGGCTGGTTCACCACCGTCTACCCGGTCGCCCTCCAGGTGCCCGACCCCGGCGACCTCGGCCCCGACCGCGACTGGCGGTCCCTGGTGAAGTCGGTGCGCCGCCAGCTGCGCGCCGTACCCGGCAACGGCATCGGCTTCGGCGCGCTGCGCACCTTCGGCCCGCCCGAGGTCCGCGCACGCCTCGGCGGCAGCGCGCACAGCCAGGTGGTGTTCAACTACCTCGGCCAGTGGGACGCCCGCCCCGAGACCGCCGACGGCGGCCTGGTCCGCGCCGAACACGGCTCCTTCGGGCAGGACCACGACCCCCGGGACCCGGGCTCACATCTGCTGGAGGTGGTGGGCGCGGTGCAGCACGGCCGGCTCTCCTTCACCTGGCACCACCGGCCCGGCGTCCACGACACGGCGACCGTGCGCCGGGTGGCCGAGGAGTTCGCCGCGGCCCTGCGCCACCTCGCCCGGCACGCCCGGGGAGGCCGGTGACGACCCTCCGGACCCGCGAGGCGCCGGCCCGCCGCACCGCCCGGCCCGGCCCCCGCTCACCACCGACGCTCCGCTGACCACCGCCCACCCTCACCCGAACCGGACGACGAAGGAAGACGACATGGACGAGAACACCCGCTACCAGGTGCTGCGCAACGACGAGGAGCAGTACTCCCTGTGGCCCGTCGACATCGAGGTGCCCGCGGGCTGGCAGCCCGTCGGCAAGGAGGGCACCGAGGCCGAGTGCTCCGCGTACGTCGACGAGGTCTGGACCGACATGCGGCCCAAGAGCCTGCGCGAGCGCATGGAGAACGCCGGCGCCTGACCGCCGGGACCACACCGGGCCGGCGGGATGCACGCCGGCCCGGCGGTGGCCGCCCCCCCACGTGCCGCACCCACCCGACGCCCCCCACGCCGCCGTCCCGGCGCCCCACCGCCCTCGGCCCCCGCCCCACCGCATCACTCCCGAGGAGCCCGCCATGACCACGCCCGTTCTGCGCACCGCACGCCTGGAGTTCCTCCCCTACCGGCCCGAACACGAGGACGTCTTCGTCGCCCTGCTGCGCGACGCGGAGGTGTGCCGCTGGATGGGCCAGGAGCTTGTCCCGGAACCGCAGGTCCGGGAGCTGTTCCGCGCCATCCTCACCGACGTCTACCCCCAGCGCCGCTTCGACGTCTGGGGACTGTGGCTCGCGGGCAGCTACGTCGGCCACGCCGAGGTCAAGCCGACCGGCAACGTCGACGGCCACGAACTCGTCACCGCGCTCGCCCCCGGCTACTGGGGCCGCGGCCTGGGCGGGGAGGCGGTCCGCGGCCTGCTCCGGCACGCCGCCGACAACCTCGGACTCACCGAGGCCTACGGCATGGTCGGCGCCGAGAACACCGCCAGCCTGGCCATGTGCGACCGCCTGGGCTTCCGCCACGTCCGCGACGTCGTCGCCGAGGACGGCTCCGTGACGAAACTGCTGGTGATCTCCACCACGGATCCGGGCGGTGAGGATCCCGCATGACCCGGGCGTCGCTCGGCGAAGAGGCCGCCCGGCCCGGTCTGTGGCGGAACCGGGACTTCAATCTCCTGTGGACCGGGCAGTGCCTGTCCGACCTGGGCGGTGCCATGGTGGATCTGGCGCTTCCCCTGCTGGTGCTGCAGCAGACCGGGTCCCCGGCCCGGGCCGGGCTCGTCGGCACCGCCGGGCTCGTCACCACGCTGGTGTGCCGGCTGCCGGCCGGAGTCCTCGCCGACCGGTTCGACCGCCGTAGGCTGATGATCGCCTGCGATGCGCTGCGGCTCGCCGCGTACGCCCTGCTCGGCTGGGCGGTCGCGGCCGGCACGGCGAGCCTGCCGGTGATCCTCGCGGTGGTGGTGGCCGGCGCCGCCGCCACGGCCGTGTTCAGCACCGCCGAGCACGCCTCGGTGCGCGCCCTGGTCGGCCCCGACCGGCTCACCTCCGCCGTCGCCCGCAACGAGGCGCGGACCTACGGCGTCACGCTGGCCGGCCCGCCCCTGGGCGGCCTGCTGTTCGGACTCGGCCGGGCCCTGCCCTTCTTCTGCGACGCGCTGAGCTTCCTGCTGTCCCTCGTGGCCGTCAGCCGCATCCGGCGCCCCCTCCAGCAGCCGCGGCGGGAGCCGGCCCCGCCCGTCGGCGCGTCCGCCGCGGAGGGCCTGCGCTTCCTGCTGGGGCACCCGTTCCTGCGGGCCCTGCTGCTGATCGCCGCTCCGCTGAACATGGCCTTCACGGGCATGGTCTTCGCGATGACCCTCGCGCTGCGCCGGGCCGGCGTCTCCCCGTTCCTGGTGGGTGTCGCCGGCACGGTCTTCGCGCTGGGCGGTCTCCTCGGCGCCCTCGCCGCCCCGGCGCTCCAGCGGCGGCTGCGGCTGCCCGTCCTGCTCACGCTGCTGTGCTGGGCGACCGCCGCGCTGATGACGGTCGGCGCGCTGCTGGCCGGCACGATCCCGGCCGCCGTACCGCTGGCCGCCGCCGTGTTCCTCGGGCCGACGGCCAACGCCGCCCTCTTCGCCCACCAGGCCGCCGTCACCCCCGACCACCTCCAGGGTCGCGTGGTCGGCGGCGTCCTGCTCGCCGCCGGCTCGGCCGCCGCGCTCGCCCCCGCCCTGGCCGGCGCGCTGCTCGCCCGCTGGGCCCCGGGACCGGCCCTGCTGGTCTTCCCCGCGCTGGTCACCGCCGCCGCGGTGACGGCCACCCTCAGCAAGGGCATCCGCACGACGCCCGGCTAGGGCCTGTCCGACACCGGCCCGGGCGACGACGGGACCTGTCAGGCAGGGCCTGACGCCGGTCACAGGGGCTGCGCGGGCGGCTCATACGCGCTGTAATGGCGACGTGGTGAGTGAGGGCGCTGCGGTCAGCGGGACGAGAACGGCGCCGGAGCGTGCCGAAGTCGCCCTCGCCTCGCTGATGGCGTCCCCGCCGACCCCCGACCGGCTCCGCCGGCTCCTCGAACAGGCGCTGGTGCTCGCCGGGGTGTCCTTCGCCGGGGTGTACACGCCCGGCGACGACCCCGCCCAGCTCTGCCTGGCCGAGTCGGCCGGCCTGCCCCGCACCCTGTACGGCCTGAGGGACTGCTATCCGGCCGCCGGTGCCTTCCCGGTCGCCGAGACCCACCGCACCGGACGCCCCCGGTGGCTCGGCCCCGCCGAACTGGCCGGGTGCCCGGACGCCCGCCGCACCCCGTCCCCGGACTTCTCCCTGGCCGTCCTGCCGCTCGGCCCGGCCGGCGGCGGCTGCCTGCTGGCGGTCGGCGAGCACCCCGGCGGCTTCGGCACCGACGACCGGGCCTGCCTGGAACTGATCGCCCGCGCGGTCGCCGTCCCCGCCCCGCCCGCCGCCGGCGAGACGGGGGAGCTGCCCGAGGACGCCTTCAGCCTGTCCATGGACACCGGCCGGGTCGAGGTCGGCGAGGCCATCCTGCGGCTGTTCGGGATCGCCCGGGACAGCTTCGACGGCCGCGTGGAGACCCTGCTCGGCCGCGCGGTGCCCGAGGACCTGCCCGCGCTGATGTCCGTGGTCGAGGCCGACCACATGTCCATCGGCGACCGCGAGCTGGAGTTCCGGATCCTGCAGCCAGGCGGCCGGCCCAGGTGGCTGCGGCTGCGCGGCCGGCTGCAGCCCGGCGGCGAGGGCCGCCCCGCCCGGCTGGTCGGCACCGTCGCCGACGCCTCCACCCTGCGCTCCGACGTCACCGACGTGGCCCGGGTGCAGCGGCTGGCCGCCGCCCTCGCCACCGCCGGCACCGTCAAGGACGTCGGCCAGGCCGTCGTCGCCGCCCTGCGGGGACCGCTGCAGGCCGACCGGATCGCCCTGGCCGAACTGGAGAACGACCGGCTGGTCGTCACCGTCCTCGACCCGCCCGAACCCGAGGCCTGGCCCGACGTGTGGCGCAGCGAGTGGCGCACCGAGTGGCCCGACGCCCCCGTCCGCGCCATGCCCACCCTGGCCGCCGCGCTGCGCGAGGGCCGCGCCCGGATCTGGCCCGCCGGCAGCCCGCTGGAGCCCGCCCTCGCCGAGGTCGGCCCGGGCGGCCTGGCCGTACTGCCGCTGCCCGCCGGCGGCCGCATGGCAGGCGCCTGCCTGATCGGCTGGGACCGCCCGCACGAGTTCGCCCCCGACGAGCGCGCCCTGCTCACCGCCTGCGCCGGCCTGGCCGGCCAGGCCCTGCTGCGTGCCCACGCCTTCGACGCCGAGCACGAACTCGTCGGCATGCTCCAGCGCACCCTGCTGCCCCGCCGCCTGCCCAGGCTGCCCGGCGCGGTCGCCGTCGCCCGCTACCTGCCCACCACGGCGGGCCTGGAGGTCGGCGGCGACTGGTACGACGTGATCCCGCTCGCCGACAACCACGTCGCCCTGGTCATCGGCGACGTCCAGGGACACAACGCGGGCGCCGCCACCCTGATGGGCCAGATGCGCACCGCGCTGCGCGCCTACGCCGCCGAAGGGCACTCCCCGGACGTGGTCGTCGCGCACGCCAACCGGCTGCTGCTGGACATGGAGACCGACCTCTTCGCCACCTGCGCCTACGTCGACGTCGACATGGAGCAGGGCACCGCCTGGTGCGTACGCGCCGGGCATCTGCAGCCGGTGCTGCGGCACCCGGACGGCACCGCCGAGATCGCGCAGGCCGAGGGCGGCCCGCCGCTCGGCGTGCTCGCCCAGGCCGATTTCCCGATGACCCCGCTGCGCCTCCAGCCCGGCACCGTGCTCGCGCTGACCACCGACGGCCTTGTGGAGTCACCCGGCACCGACCTCGACGCCGGCATGGACCGCCTCGCCCGTGAACTGGCCGCCGCCGACCCCGCCCACCTCGGCCTGGTCGCCGACGCCCTGCTCACCGGCGCCCACCGCGGCGACGACGTGGCGCTGCTGCTGATGCGCTACGACGGCCTGGCCGTACGGCCGCTGCGGGAGAGCTGGACGGTGTGGCGGGTGCCGGAGGCGGTCCGGCACGCCCGCCGCTTCACCCGGCGCACCCTGCGCTCCTGGGGCGTGTCCCAGGACACCCTCGACGCGGCCCTGCTGGTCGTCTCCGAACTCGTCACCAACGCCCTGGTGCACACCGGCGGCCCGGTCCGGCTCGACATGAGCCTGGTCAACCACCGGCTGCGGCTCGCCGTCGCCGACTCCTCCCCGCGCAGCCCCGTGAAGCCCGCCAGCATCGGCTGGGAGGCCACCGGCGGCCGGGGCATCCTGCTGGTGGAGGCCGTGTCGGCGGCGTGGGGGACGGTCCCGGTCAGCGGCGGCAAGCAGGTCTGGGCGGACCTCGTACCCGACGGCTGACCCGCCACTCGGGTACGGGTGGGAGCCGTTCAGGCCGGTTGGACAGGCGGGCTCCGGCCCCGGTGCCTAGGGTCGGTTGATGTGGCACACACCTTCGAAGAACTGGTGCAGAAGCAGCGCGCGGCCGAAGCGGCCCGCACCACGGTCGAGGACCTCCGCACCACGTACGGCCCGCCGGCCGAGCGGCGGATGACGGGCGCCCAGTCGGGCACCTACGAGACCGCGCTGCGCGCCTGGCGCGACCTGGCCCGCGACGTGCAGACGGCGGTGAGCGAGTACGCCAGGGAGACGGGCCGCCCGAGGGCCGAGGTCGAGGCGGAGGTGGAACGCGCGGCGGCACAGGAGACGGACTGAACCCCTGCCCCACCTCCCGCCCGCCGGTATGTGGGGGTCCGCGCATCCGCCGAGCCGGGCCGGGTACCCGGCGGCCATGAACACTGCCATGTACGAAGCGGCCACCGGCGCGCAGGTCTTCGGATACGTCCTCATCCTGATCGCCGGCGTGGCCTGTGTCGTGGGACTGATCTGGGCCTTCCGGCTGGGCAGCAAGGTGCGGGAGCGCGAGCCGGCGCCGCCGCGGCCCGACGAACAGCCGAGGATGCCGCCGTCCGGACCGGTCCGCGAGACCCGCGAGGTCCGCGAGCCCGACGAGGTGCCCCGCGCCGCCGACGAGAGCGAACGCCTCACCCCGTACCAGCTCGGCAACGTCGGCTCCAAGCGCGCCGACGACCAGCGCCGCCCCCGCTGGTCGCCCGGTTCCAGCGGGTCCTTCGGTGGCGGAGGCGGCGGCCGGACCTGACCACCGCGGCCGGCGCCCCCGTTTGCGGGGCCCGTGACCCGGGGACCCGGTCGGACACAGATCGCAGCCCCGGGCCCGGCGGGCCCGGCGAACGGCTCCCGCAGCGGGCGGGACACGGCTCCCGCACCGGCGGGACACAGAAGGAAGATGAACGACGTGACCGCGCATGCCAGCGAGAAACCTGCCATACCTCACGCGGAGACGGGCTGGGCCGCCGCCCACCGCCTGCGGAACCGCGGAGTGCGCACCTGTGTGCCCGCCGTCCTGGACGGCGGCTCCGCGCGCCGGGAGGCCCCGGACACGGAGGACCACATCGTGCGCGGCGAGGACTGAACGGCCCCGTCACGGCAGTGCGGTCAGGGGTGGGTCTTGGCGAGCAGCTCCAGGATCTCGGCGGTCGTACCGGTCTCGCCGAGCCGGGGGAAGATCCGCTCGACACTGTTCGCGTGCGCCTCGCCGTCGGCGTCGGCCATGGCGTCCGTGGCGAGGGTGACGTGATAGCCGTGCGCGTAGGCGTCGCGGGCGGTGGACTCCACCCCGATGCTGGTGGCGATCCCGGTCAGCACGATCTGCGTGACGCCCCGGCGGCGCAGCTGGACGTCCAGGCCGGTGCCGTGAAAGGCGCTCCAGTTGTGCTTGGTGACCCGGATGTCGCCGGGGTGCCCGGACAGTTCGCCGACGACGACGTCCCAGCCCTCCGGGAAGGCGAGCCCGCGCGGCCCGCGCTCGGTCCGGCCGGGGACGGCGTCCGCACCGTCGGGGGCGAAGGAGACCCGGACCAGGACCACGGGCAGCCCGCGGGAGCGGAAGGCCTCGGCGAGTCCGGCCGTCCGGGACACGACGTCCGGGCCCGGGTACGGCTGGGTGGGCATGGCCACGATGCCGTTCTGCAGGTCGATCGCGACGAGGGCGGTGCGGGGGTCGAGCGCGGTGAGCGACATGAGTCGGTCAGGCCTTTCGAGAGGTGGGGGTGGGCCGGCCGGGGGACCGGTCGGGCAGGGGCGTCGCCGGCGGCGGCGCGGAGCCGGCGAGCATGAACAGGGCCGGGGTGTGCGGCCCGGCCGTGTCGGTGCGGTGGCGGCGGACGCGACCGGCGCGCCGAGGCAGGTGAGCCGATGGGCCCTCGGCCGGCACCGTCCTGAACGCGGACAGGCCGCTGGCTCGGCGCCGCGCTACGGTCTGCGCCCGGCTGAGCACCGGGTCCGTCCTGCGGCTCGCGGGCCGCGCGGTGCTGCCGGCCGGCCACCGGGGCCCGCCTCGGCCGCTACTCACGGTCGGTGTGCTCGGCGTGCCGCAGGGCGTGCTCGGCATCGCCACGCGGAACGCCCTGTGCCGGCAGGCCGAGCCGGAGCGAATCGCCTCCGTGGCCGGACCGCGGGACGAGCCGCCGGTCGAACGCGTCGGGGGACGGGCCGGCGAGCCGGGCGCGCGGGGCGGGCCCCGGCATCACGGCCGGGACAGCCGTTCCATCAGCTCCAGCGCCGCGAGGACCGTCTGCCGCTCCTCCTCGGTGTAGCGGTCCTGGAAGGCGCGGGCCAGCCACTCCTCGCGCACCTGCCGGTTCCCCTCGACGCGGGCCCGGCCGGCGTCGGTCAGCGTGACCAGCTGGCGGCGGCCGTCGTCGGGGTCGGGGGCGCGGCGGATCAGCCCGTGCTGCTCCAGGGCGGCCAGCGTGGTGGCCATGGACTGCGGGCGCACCCCCTCGGCGGCGGCGAGCGCGCTGGCCGTGGCCGCGCCGTGCTTGCCGACCAGGGCGAGCGCCGACTCCTGTGAGGGACTGAGGTCGGCGTCCTGCGCCACCTCCCGGATGCGGCGCCGCAGCCTGCTGAACACCACGCGCAGATCGCGTGCGGCGCGGGCGGCGGAGTCGGAGATGTCGGCCATGCCGCCAGGCTAGAACCGGCAGCGAAAACTGTCCAGCCTGGACTGTTCAGTTTTGGCTGTCGATTTGCCGGGGTACTCGCCGGGCTCGGACGGCGCGGCACGTCAGAGCGGCACGTCACGCAGTACGTCGGTGCACCCACGGAGCGACTCGAGGAGCGCAGATGACCCCTCCGGACAGGTCCGGCCTGGAGGCGGCCCTGAGCGCCGAGGTGGACGGCGAAGTCCGCTTCGACGCGGGCAGCCGCGGCGCCTACGCCACGGACGGCTCGAACTACCGGCAGGTCCCGCTGGGCGTCGTCGTGCCCCGCACTGTCGAGGCGGGCGCCCGCGCGGTCTCGGTGTGCGCACGCTTCGACGCCCCCGTCCTCTCCCGCGGCGGCGGCACCAGCCTGGCCGGGCAGTCCACCAACACCGCCGTCGTGATCGACTGGAGCAAGTACTGCACCGGGGTGCTCTCCGTCGACCCCGAACGGCGCACCTGCGTGGTGGAGCCCGGCATCGTCCTGGACCAACTCAACCAGCGACTCGCCCGCCACAAGCTCCAGTTCGGACCGAAGCCGTCCACCCACAGCCACTGCGCGCTCGGCGGCATGATCGGCAACAACTCCTGCGGCGCCTCCGCCCAGGCCTACGGCAAGACCGTCGACAACGTCCGCCGGCTGGAGATCCTCACCTACGACGGGCAGCGCGCCTGGGTCGGCCCCACCCCGCCCGACGAACGCGCCCGGATCGTCGCAGGCGGCGGCCGGCTCGCCGAGATCTACGCCGGCCTCGACCGCATCGCCACCGAGTACCTGGCCGACATCCGCCGCGGCTACCCTAAGATCCCCCGCCGCGTCTCCGGCTACAACCTGGACTCCCTGCTGCCCGAGAACGGCTTCGACGTCGCCAAGGCCCTCGTCGGCAGCGAGGGCACCCTGGTGACCGTCCTGCGCGCCGAACTCGACCTCGTGCCCGTGCCGCCGTACCAGTCCCTGCTCGTCCTCGGCTACGACGACATCTGCGCCGCCGCCGACGACGTCCCCCGCCTGCTGGAGCACTGCTCGCCCACCCAACTGGAAGCCCTCGACGGGCGCATGGCCCAGCTGATGCGCGAGGAGGGCGCCTTCCTGGACTCCCTCGCCGCGCTGCCCGAGGGCGACAGCTGGCTGATGGTGCAGTACAGCGGCGACAGCCAGGAGGACGTCGACGCCCAGGCACACGCGCTGCTGCGGGCCGTCGGCCGCGCCGAGAAGGACCCGGACGTCGCCTTCTCCGACGACCCCGCCCGCGAGCAGAAGATGCTCAAGGCCCGCGAGGCAGGCCTCGGCGTCACCGCCCGCCCGCCGGACGACCGGGAGACCTGGGAGGGCTGGGAGGACTCCGCCGTACCGCCCGAACGGCTCGGCGACTACCTGCGCGACCTGAAGGACCTGTTCGCCGAGTTCGACTACGGCCACCCGTCCCTGTACGGCCACTTCGGGCAGGGCTGCGTCCACACCCGCATCCCCTTCGGGCTGAAGACCGCCCAGGGCGTGGCCGACTTCCGCCGCTTCCTGGAACGCGCCGCCGACCTCGTCGCCTCCTACGGCGGCTCCCTGTCCGGCGAGCACGGGGACGGCCAGTCCCGGGGCGAGCTGCTCACCCGGATGTTCGGCGAACGGCTCGTCACCGCGTTCGGCGAGCTGAAAGCCCTCTTCGACCCCGGCAACCGGATGAACCCCGGCAAGGTCGTCCACCCCAACCCGGTCGACGGACAGCTGCGGCTCGGCCCGGCCTGGCACCCGGCCACCCCGCGGACCCACTTCGGCTTCCCCGAGGACGACCACTCCTTCGACCGCGCGGTCATGCGCTGCGTCGGCATCGGCAACTGCCGCAGCCACTCCGGCGGCGTCATGTGCCCCTCCTACCGGGCCACCATGGAGGAGGAGCACTCCACGCGCGGCCGGGCCCGGCTGCTGTTCGAGATGCTCGACGGACACGCCGACTCCGCGATCAAGGACGGCTGGCGCTCCACCGCCGTCCACGACGCCCTCGACCTCTGCCTGGCCTGCAAGGGCTGCAAGTCCGACTGCCCGACCGGCGTCGACATGGCCACCCTCAAGGCCGAGTTCATGTCCCACCACTACGAGGGACGGCTGCGCCCCATGGCCCACTACTCCATGGGCTGGCTGCCGGTCTGGGCCCGGCTGTCCCGGACCGCCCCCTCCCTGGTCAACTCCGCGCTGCACGCGCCCGGCCTCGCGTCCCTGGGCAAACGGCTCGCCGGGATCGACGAGGCCCGCCCGGCACCGGTGTTCGCCGGGCAGTCCTTCCTCCAGTGGTGGCGGGCCCGCGACCGGGACGAGCCCGACCCGGCCGACCCGCGCACCGTCGTGCTGTGGCCCGACACCTTCAGCACCTACTTCCACCCGTCGATCGCGATCTCGGCCGTCCGGGTCCTGGAGGACGCCGGCTTCCGGATCGCCGTGCCGTCCAAGCCGGTGTGCTGCGGCCTCACCTGGATCTCCACCGGCCAACTCCCCGTGGCGAAACGCGTGTTGCGCAACACCCTCGACGTGCTGCGCCCCTACCTGGAGGCCGGCACCCCGGTCATCGGCCTGGAACCCTCCTGCACGGCCGTCTTCCGCGCCGACGCCCCCGAGCTGATGCCCGGCGACCAGGACGTGGCACGGCTCGCCGCCCAGACGCGCACCTTCGCCGAACAGCTCGTCCACCACGCCCCCGACGACTGGCAGCCGCCACAACTGGCCCGGCAGGCGACCGTGCAGACCCACTGCCACCAGCACGCCATCATGAAGTTCGACGCCGACCGCGAACTCATGCGCCGCGCCCACCTCGACGCCGAGGTGCTCGACGAGGGCTGCTGCGGCCTGGCCGGCAACTTCGGCTTCGAACGCGGCCACCACGAGGTGTCCATGGCCGTCGCCGAACAGGGCGTCCTGCCCGCCGTCCGCGGAGCCGCCCCGGACAGCCTGGTCCTCGCCGACGGCTTCAGCTGCCGCACCCAGATCGAACAGGGCAACACCGGCCGCCGCGCCCTGCACCTCGCCGAGGTCCTCGCGCTCGCCCTCGACGGCACCCTGCCCAGCGACCACCCCGAGCGGCTCGCCGACCGCCCCGCCGAGCCGTCCCGCACGGCCCGCTGGGCGACGACCGCCTCGGTGGCCGCCCTCGCCCTGGGCGCCGTGGGAGTCGTCGGCCGGCTGCGGCAGCCGAGGAGGTGACCATGAGCGACCAGCCGGCCGTCGAGGCCGTGGACACCGCCGTCTACACCGTGCCCACCGACACCCCCGAGGCGGACGGCACCCTCGCCTGGGACAAGACCACCCTCGTCCTGGTCACCGTCCGCGCCGGCACCACCACCGGGCTCGGCTACACCTACGCGCCCGCCGCCACCGCCCACCTCGTCCGCGAACTCCTCGCCGGCACCGTCACCGGCCTCGCCGCGTACGACGTGCCGCGCGCCAACGAGCGGATGTGCCGGGCCGTGCGCAACGCCGGACTGCCCGGCGTCGCGGCCCAGGCGATCGCCGCCGTCGACATCGCCCTGTGGGACCTCAAGGCGCGACTGCTCGGCCTGCCCCTCGTCCACCTGCTGGGCGCCGCCCGCGACGACGTCCCCGTCTACGGCAGCGGCGGCTTCACCACCTACGACACCGCCCGCCAGGAGCGCCAGCTGCGCGGCTGGGCCGAGGAACAGGGCATCCCCCGCGTCAAGATCAAGATCGGGGAGTCGTGGGGCACCCGGGAGGAGCGCGACCTGCAACGCGTCGCCCGCGCGCGGGCCGTCATCGGCGACACCGCCGAACTGTACGTCGACGCCAACGGCGGCTACACCGGCGGCCAGGCCCTGCGCCTCGCGGACGCGCTCGCCGACCAGGGCGTCACCTGGTTCGAGGAACCCGTCTCCTCCGACCACCTGACCACCCTCGCCGACATCCGCCGCCGCACCCCGATCGACGTCACCGCCGGCGAATACGGCTACACCCTGCCGTACTTCGAGCACATGCTGGCCGCCGGAGCGGTCGACTGCCTCCAGGCCGACGTCACCCGGTGCGGCGGCATCACCGTCTGGCTGCGCGCCGCCGCGCTCGCCCACGCGCGCGGGATCGACGTCTCCGGGCACTGTGCCCCCCACGCCCACGCCCACGCGGCCGCCGCCGTGCCCAACCTGCGCCATCTGGAGTGGTTCCACGACCACGTCCGCATCGAACGGCTCCTGTTCGACGGCGTCCTCGACCCCGGCGGCGGCAGCATCACACCGGGCGCCGACGGGGCACCCGGCCTCGGCCTGACCCTCGCCGAGGTACGGGCGGCGCCCTACCGGGTCGAGTGACCGACACCGTCTGCACAGGAGGAGAGGAACATGCCCCCCACCGTCGTCATCACCGGCGCCAGCGCCGGCATCGGCCGCGCCACCGCCCGCCTGTACGCCCGGCGCGGCGCCGACGTCGTCCTGGTCGCACGCGGCGAGGGCGGCCTGGAGGCGGCGGCCGACGAGGTCGCGGCCCTCGGCGGACGACCTCTGGTGCAGGTGGCCGACGCGGCCGACCCGGCCCAGCTGGAGGCCGCCGCCGAGGCCGCGGAGAAGACCTTCGGTCCCATCGACGTATGGATCAACTGCGCCTTCTCCACCGTGTTCGCCCCGTTCGAGGAGATCACCGCCGAGGAGTTCAAGCGGGTCACCGAGGTGACCTACCTCGGTTTCGTCAACGGCACCCGAGCGGCCCTGAAGCGCATGCTGCCCCGCGACCGCGGCACCATCGTGCAGGTCGGCTCCGCGCTCGGGGAACGGTCCATCCCGCTGCAGTCGGCGTACTGCGGAGCCAAGCACGCCATCAACGGCTTCACCTCCTCCCTGCGCACCGAACTGCTGCACCGGGGCAGCAACGTGCACATCACCGTCGCCCAGATGCCCGCCGTGAACACACCCCAGTTCCAGTGGGTCCGCTCCCGGCTCGCCAAGCACCCCATGCCCGTCCCGCCGATCTACCAGCCCGAGGTCGCCGCGCGAGGCGTGCTGTACGCCGCCGACCACCCGCAGCGCAAGCAGTACTACGTCGGCGCGTCCACCGTCGCCACCATCTGGGCCAACCGGCTCGCCCCCGCGCTGCTCGACCGCTACCTGGCCCGCACCGGCTACGGCTCCCAGCAGGCCGACCGCATCCCGCCCGCCGGCCTGGACAACCTCTTCGCCCCGGTCGACCGGGAACCCACCGACGACCAGGGCGCCCACGGCGCCTTCGACGACAGCGCGCACGCCCGCTCCTGGCAGGAGACCCTGCTCCGGCACCCCGCCGCCACCGCCCTCGGCGCCGGCGCCGCCCTGCTGGGCACCGCACGCGGCCTGCGCCGCCTGACCTCCCGAGCCGCCTAGGCTGACGGTGTGCGCCTCCTGCTGATGTCCGACACGCATCTGCCCAAGCGGGCCAAGCGGCTCCCGGAGCAGCTGCTCGCCGAACTCCCGCGCGCGGACGTGGTGTTCCACGCCGGGGACTGGGTCGACACCGCCACCCTCGACCTGCTGGAGAGCCGCAGCCGCCGGCTGATCGGCGTGTACGGCAACAACGACGGCCCCGACCTGCGCGCCCGGCTCCCCGAGGTGGCCTACGCCGAACTGGGCGGCCTGCGCTTCGGCGTCGTCCACGAGACCGGCCCCGCCCAGGGCCGCGAGGCGCGCTGCGCCGCCCGCTTCCCGGACCTGGACGTCCTCGTCTTCGGGCACAGCCACATCCCCTGGGACACCACCGCCCCCGGCGGCCTGCGCCTGCTCAACCCCGGCTCCCCGACCGACCGCCGCCGCCAGCCCCACTGCACCTACCTGACGGCGACGGTGGCCGACGGAACGCTCAGCGACGTCACCCTGCACCGGCTGCCGCGGCGCTGACGGCCGGCCGTGCGAGGATGCCGGGATGATCTCCAGCCCCGGCATACCCGACGTCGTACCCGCGGGCCGCATGGCCGACCGCGACCAGCCCGTCCTCGACCTGCCGGGCGGCCACCGGCTGCGGCCCTGGCGGCCCGAGGACGCCGACGCGCTGCTCGCCGCCGGGCAGGACCCCGCGATCACGCGGTGGAACCTGTTCACCGTGGCCGACCGCGCGGACGCCCGCTCCCGGATCGACCGCATGCACGCGCGGTGGCGGGCCGAGACCGGCGCCGTGTGGGCCCTCGCACGGCCGGACGGCCCGGCCGTCGGACTCATCGGCCTCAACGACGTCGACCTGGCGGGCGGCGGCGCCGAACTCGTCTACTGGCTGCTGCCCGAGGCACGCGGCGGCGGCCTCGCCGTCACGGCGACCCGGCGGCTGTCCCGGTGGGCCCTGACCGACCTGGGCCTGCACCGGCTGCGGCTGTGCCACTCGACGGCCAACGCCGCGTCCTGCCGGGTGGCGCAGAAGGCCGGCTTCACCTTGGAGGGCACCCAGCGCAGCGCCCTGCTGCACGCCGACGGCTGGCACGACCAGCACCTGCACGCGCGCGTGGCCGGGGACCCCGAGTAGCGGGGGGATTGTCGGTGCCGGGTGGCACCCGTTGGGGTATGGCGCACTCACCGGCAACCCTCCGCGGACTCCAGTGGGTGGTGGACGGCTACGCGCTGGCCCTCGCCTCCCTGATGCTCACCAGCGGCACGGCGGGGGACCGGTACGGCCACCGGCGGGTCGTGCCGGCCGGGCTCGCCGTGCTCGGCGCCGGATCCCTCCGCTGCGGCCTCGCACCGGATGTGCCCGTGCCGGTCGCCGCCCGGGTCGTGCAGGGCACAGGCGCGGCGCTCCTGCTTCCCGGCACGCCGGCCATCATCGGCCGGGCCTTCCCCGACCCGGTCGAGCGGGCCCGCGCGATCGGCGTGTGGGCCGGCGTCGGCAGCCTCGCCCTGCCCGCGGGCCCGCTGCTCGGCGGCGCCCTGACCGACGGGCTGGGCCGGCGGGCGATCTTCCTGGTCGACGTACCGATCGTGCTCCTCGCCCTGCTCCGCTCCCTCGCCGTGGTCCGCGAGAGCCGGAACACGGCGGCCCACCCCCTGGACCTGCCCGGCCTGCTGCTCGGCGGCCTCGCCCTGCCCGCGACGACGTTCGCCTTCATCGAGGGCGGCCGGTCCGGCGCGACGGCCCCGGACGTGCTCACGGCGCCTGACGGGCCCGGCCAACGCTGACGCCGCCGGGCCCCGATGCGCGCCCTGTCACTCTCGGCCCGCCAGGCCCCTCCGGCCACCCGGACGAGGCCCTAGCCACCCGGCGCCCGGCATCCCGGCGGTGCCTCGGCTTCGTCGGCGGGCTTCCGGTTGCGCAGACGATGCCCCGGCCCATGACGGGCCCGGCGACGCTGACGCCCCCTGGGCCCCGATGCGTGCCCTGTCACCCTCGGTCCCCGAGGCCCTCCGGCCAGCCAGGCGACCACAGCCACTCGACTCCCCGGCCACCCTCACCCCACGTCACCCCACAAGTCACCCCACCCCACGTCACCCCACCCCCCGCGGATGAATCGCCCCCCTCGTCGCGCTGAGCGGAACCCCGCTGCCGCCCCAGCGCAGGGCCACGATCTCCGCTGCCACCGACACCGCCACCTCCTCCGGTGTGCGGGCCCCGAGGTCCAGGCCGAGCGGGGAGCGGAGGCGGGTCAGTTCCTGGTCGGTGAGGCCGGACTCGGCCAGGCGGCGGAGCCGGTCGTCGTGGGTGCGCCGGCTGCCCATCGCCCCGATGTAGGCCGCCGGGCGCCGCAGCGCCTCCCGCAGCACCGGCACGTCGAACTTCGGGTCGTGGGTGAGGACGCAGATCACCGTCCGCTCGTCGGTGCGCGTGCCGTGCAGATACCGGTGCGGCCAGTCCACGACGACCTCCACGCCCTCCGGGAACCGCTGCGGCGTGGCGAACACCGGCCGGGCGTCGCACACGGTGACCCGGTAGCCGAGGAAGTGCCCGAGCCGGGCCACGGCGGCCGCGTAGTCGATGGCGCCGAACACCAGCATGCGCGGCGGCGGAGCGAAGGACTGCAGGAAGACGGTCACCGTGTCCTCGCGCCGTTCCCCGTGCGGGCCGTAGTGCCGCAGGCCGGTCACGCCGAGGGCGAGTTCGCCGCGCGCGTCGGCGGCGACGGCCACGTCGAGCCCCCGCGTGCCCAGGCTTCCGGCGGCCGTGCGCGGCCACACCGCGAGGGTGGCCCCGCGCTGCGCCGGCCCGTCGACCACGGTGGCCACGGTGACCGGCTCACCGCCCGCGACGGACGCGGCGACCGCGCCGAACACCGGATCCCGGGCCCGGGTCACCGGCCGTACCAGGACGGTGATCTCACCCCCGCAGGTGAGCCCGGCCGCGAAGGCGTCGTCGTCGCTGTAGCCGAACGTCTCCAGCCGTGCCGCGCCGCTCTCGACGACCTCCTGGGCCAGCTCGAACACCGCGCCCTCCACACAGCCGCCGGACACGCTGCCGACCACCTCGCCGTCCGGGGCCACCGCCAGCGCGGCGCCGGGCGCGCGCGGCGCGCTGTGGCTGACCGAGACGACCGTGGCCAGCCCGAACGGCACCCGGGCGGCGTACCACCGGTCCAGTACGGGGAGAATCTCGCGCATCGTCCGCTCCTCGGCTCAGCCCCCCGCCACGGGCACCTAGTTGAACGTTAATCCGTTGGCGCCGCAGCCGCCCTTCTGCTGCACTGCACCGGTCGAGTTCCCGAGAGAACCAGGAGCGAAGATGCGCACTGCGTGCATGTCCACCCCCGTAGCAACCGCCCCCTCTCCCAAGGACATGACGCTTCGTGCCATTGCTCGACCCTCTGCTCAATCTGGGCATCCTCGCGCACGTCGACGCAGGTAAGACCAGCCTGACCGAACAGCTGCTGCACACCGCCGGAGTGATCGACGAGATCGGCAGCGTCGACGCCGGCAGCACCACCACCGACACCCTCGCGCTGGAGCGGCAGCGCGGCATCACGATCAAGTCCGCCGTCGTGTCGTTCCCGCTCGACGGCGTCACCGTCAACCTCATCGACACCCCCGGTCACCCGGACTTCATCGCCGAGGTGGAGCGGGTGCTCGGCGTGCTCGACGGCGCCGTCCTGGTCGTCTCCGCCGTCGAGGGCGTCCAGGCACAGACCCGCGTGCTCATGCGCACCCTGCGCCGGCTGCGCATCCCCACCCTGGTCTTCGTCAACAAGATCGACCGGCGCGGCGCCCGCGACACCGCCGTGCTCCACCAGATGGCGCAGCGGCTGGCCGTACCGGTCGTCCCGATGGGCACGGCCGCCGGGCTGGGCACGCGCGCCGCCCGTTTCCGCCCCGGTCTCGGCCCGGCCGCGCTGGAGGCGCTGGCGGACCGGGACGACGGCCTGCTCGCCGCCTACCTCGACGGCACGGTCCCCGAGGCCCGGCTGCGCCGCGCCCTGACGGCACGGACCCGCGACGCCTCGGTCCACCCGGTGTACTTCGGCTCCGCGATCACCGGCGCCGGCGTGCCCGAGCTGATCGGCGGCATCGAGCGGCTGCTGCCGCCCGCCGCCGGCGACCCGGACGGCCCCCTGTCGGGCACGGTCTTCAAGGTCGAGCGGGGCCCGGCGGGGGAGAAGGTGGCCTACGCCCGCCTCTTCTCCGGCACCCTGCGCGTCCGCGACCGGATCCCGTTCGGGGACGGCCGCCGGGGCACCGGCGACGCGGGGCGCGTCACCGCCCTCAGCGTCTTCGACCACGGCACGGACACCCGGACGGACAGCGCCGCGGCGGGCCGGATCGTCAAGGTGTGGGGCCTCGGCGGCATCCGGATCGGCGACGCGCTCGGAGCGCCGGGACGGTCGTACGAGCACCACTTCGCGCCGCCCACCCTGGAGACGGTCGTCGTCCCCGGCCCCGGCGCCGACCGGCGCTCCCTGCACCTCGCGCTCACCCAGCTGGCCGAGCAGGACCCGCTCATCGGCGTCCGCCACGACGAGCTGCGCGGGGAGACCTCGGTGTCCCTCTACGGCGAGGTGCAGAAGGAGGTCGTCCAGGCCACCCTCGCCGACGAGTACGGCCTGGACGTCACCTTCCGCGAGACGACGACCCTGTGCATCGAACGGCCGGTCGGCTCCGGACACGCGGTCGAGTTCAACAAGAAGGACCCCAACCCCTTCCTCGCCACCGTCGGCCTGCGCGTCGACCCCGCACCGCCCGGCGCGGGCGTCGCGTTCCGGCTGGAGGTGGAACTGGGCTCGATGCCGTACGCCTTCTTCAAGGCGGTCGAGGACACCGTCCGGGAGACGCTCGGCCAGGGGCTGCACGGCTGGCAGGTCACCGACTGCACGGTCACCATGACCCACTCCGGCTACTCGCCCCGGCAGAGCCACGCCCACCAGGGCTTCGACAAGAGCATGTCGAGCACCGGCTACGACTTCCGGGGCCTGACCCCGCTGGTCCTGATCGAGGCGCTGCGCCGCGCCGGCACCCTGGTGCACGAGCCGGTGCACCGCTTCCGGCTGGAGGCGCCGGCCGACACGCTCGGCGCGCTGCTGCCGGTGCTGGCCCGGCTCGGCGCGGTACCGGAGAGCACGGGCACGCGGGGCCTGGTCTGTGTGCTGGAGGGCACGGTGCCGGCCGCCCGGGTGCACGCGCTGGAGCAGCGGCTGCCGGGACTGACCCGGGGCGAGGGCGAGCTGGAGACGGCCTTCGACCACTACGCGCCGGTCACGCGCGGCACGGTGCCGGAACGCCCGCGCACCGACCACAACCCGCTGAACCGGAAGGAGTACCTGCTCAACGTGACCCGCCGGGTGGGGGAGTGAACCAGTTCCCGAGTTCCTGACTGATAGTCAACTTACTCACAGGTCAGAAGCTATTGACGCCCTCCGGGCAGCGTCGGACTGTGGTGGACATGCCGAATATCCGCGTGCGTCTGCTGGCTGTCCTGGTCGTCCTCGGCGGATCCCTGACGGTGGCGGGAGTCCCGCCCGCCACCGCCGCCACCCCCTCCGGCTCCCTCTGGTTCGACGGCGCCCCGCTGACCGTGCGGGACGGCCGGTTCACCGACGGCCAGGGCCGCGAGATCGTCCTGCGCGGCTACAACGTCTCCGGCGAGACCAAGCTGGAGGAGAACGGCGGCCTGCCCTTCGCCTCGGTCGCCGACGCCCGGAAGTCCGCCGCCGCGCTGCGCGCCCTCGGCGGCGGCAACGCGGTCCGCTTCCTGCTCTCCTGGGCACACGCCGAGCCGGTACGCGGCCAGGTGGACACCGCCTACCTGGCCGCCGCCACCGAACAGATACGCGCCTTCCTGGACGCGGGCATCCGGGTCTACCCCGACTTCCACCAGGACCTGCACTCCCGGTACCTGTTCGGTCCGGGCAGCTGGTACACCGGCGACGGCGCCCCCAAGTGGGCCATCGAGGCGGGGAGTTATCCGAAGGAGTCCTGCGGCATCTGTCTCTTCTGGGGGCAGAACATCACCCAGAACGCGGCCGTGCGGAAGGCCCAGTACGACTTCTGGCACAACGCCCACGGTCTGCAGGACGCCTTCCTGGCCACCGCCCAGACCGCCATGGCCTACCTGCGACAGCACCTGGGCGCCGCCGAGTTCGCGGGGATCGCCGGCTTCGACCCGTACAACGAGCCGTACGCCGGCGGCTACGACTCCGGGCAGACCTCGCGCACCTGGGAACGGGATCTGCTCTGGCCGTTCTACGTCGCGTTCCGGGCCCGCATGGACGCCGCCGGCTGGCAGGACAAGCCCGCCCTCGTCGAGCCGAACCTCTTCTGGAACGCCAACATCTCCACCCAGAAGCAGGAGGGCGGTCTGCTGGACGCGGGCACGCTCGGCCCGGGCTATGTCCTCAACACCCACTTCTACGACCAGAAGGCCATCTCCGGCGTCCTGATGTGGGGCAAGGCGGCCGACGGCCAGTACGCCGCCGACTTCGCCGCCGTCCGTGACCGCGCCTCGGCCGCCGGCACCGCGGCCGTCGTCAGCGAGTTCGGCCACCCCCTGTCCGGCACGGTGGCCGACAAGGCGCCGACCGTCCTGAAGGCCATGTACCAGGCACTCGACTCCCGCCTGAAAGGGGCGGGTTGGTGGACCGCCCCGGCCTCCTCGGGTCCCGTGCTGTCCGGCACCCAGTGGCAGTGGGACCTCTACAACGGCCGGCACCACGAGCTGATGAACGGCAACCCCGACAAGGTGCTCGACTCCGGGGACGCCTGGAACGACGAGGACCTGTCGGCGGTGCGCCTGGACGACTCCGGGACCGTCACCCTGCGCCAGGACGCCCGCCTCCTGGACCGCGTCTACCCGGGCGCCACGGCCGGCACCGCCCTCGCCTTCACCTACGAGGACCGCTCCCGCGACGGCTCCACCACCCTCACCTGGAACCCGGTGCCCAGTTCCCTGCCGAACGTGGCGAAGCTCGTGGGCTCGGGCCAGTACGGGCTGCTCGTGTGGCGCTCCGGCGACGGCACGGCACCCACCGAACTGCATCTGCCGGCGTCCTTCCCGACCGCCGCCACCACGGTCGTCTCCGACCTCGGCGCGGTGTACGCCCCGCCCGCGTACACCTCCGCCACCCCGGTCGCCGTGGCCCCGGAGCCGGGCGGCACGGGCAGCAGGCGGCTGCTGCTCACCGACGCGGACTCCGGCGTCCCGCACTTCGCCCTGGTCACCAACGGCGCCACGGCACCCTCGGCGGACCTGCTGAGCGCGGCGAAGGCGGAGCTGGCCGCGTGGGCGGCGGCGCGCTTCTGACGGCACGGGTGTGGCCTCCGGAGCGAGTGGGGGCGCCCCGGAGGCCACGGCTCGATGGCGTCACCTGCCGCTGGGACCCGTCCAGTCGGCCGGGACGTGTCCCAGCCGGACGCGCTGCGGGTGGTCGCCGACCGGGACCGACGTCACCTTCTTCCCGGTGGCGAAGTCGATCGCCGTCACCTGGTCGGCGCCGCTCTCGGAGACGATGCAGTCCTTGCCGTCCCCGCTGACCGTCGCCCAGTACGGCTTGGACGTCGTGACCAGCGGCCCCTCCTGGAGCGTGGCCCGGTCGACCACGGTCGCGTAGTCGTCCATGGTGCCCGCCACGCACAGCTTGGTGCCCCCGGGGTTCACCGACATGCCGTGGTGACGCGAGTCGTTGACCCAGGTGGTGCGGTCCTCGCTGGTCGCCGGGTTCTTCGGCAGTGTCTTCATCCGGGTGATCTTGTCGGTGGCGACGTCGTACTCGAAGAAGCCGTTGAAGAACGACACCTGGAAGTACAGCTTGGACTCGTCGGGGGAGAACACGGCCGGGCGGACCGCGTCGGAGAAGTCCTTCAGGCCGTACGCGTCCAGCCGCTGCCGCATGTCGACGACCCTGACCTGCTGGTACGTCGTCGCGTCCACGACCGTGATGCGCCGGTCGCCCTTGGTCCAGTCCCAGCCGGGGGCGTCCAGTGCGGTGTTGACGTCACCGATCGACATGTTCCAGATGTACGTGCCGTCCCTGGTGAAGATGTTCTCGTGCGGCTTGTCGCCGGTCTTGAACGAGCCGAGCTGCTTCCCGGTGCCGATGTCGAGGACGTGCACGGTGTTCGCGGTCGAGGCGGAGACCGCCACCCGGGTGCCGTCCGGGGAGACCGCCATGTGGTCGGCGCGGTGACCGGCCACGGGGAAACGCCAGTTGACCTTGTCGGTGGCCAGGTCGATGGAGACGACGTCCGCGAAACTCGGCCGGGACACCACCACCGACCGGCCGTCCGGAGTCGTGTACATGTCGTCGGCGAACTGGTCGTGACCCTCGCCGACGCTGTTGCGGATCGCCTGGAAGTAGATCCACTTGACCGGATCCGCGTTGATCTCCGCCATCCGCGCGTCCTTGTCCGGGACGACGTCGATCCGGCCGATCTTCGCGTAGTCGCCGGAGGAGCGGATGACATCGGCGGTGCCGTCCCAGTTGTTGCCGACGAACAGCACCTCGCGCAGCCCGTCGGGGGCGGCTGCGCTTGCGGAGGCGGCGGTCGCCGGGGCGGCGGCGGTCAGGGCGAGGGCGGCGGCCACGGAGCACAGGTGCCTGGTTCTGGAGGCAGCCATGACGGCTCTCTTTCCTCGGGGGAATCTGAACACGGGTGCATTCACAGTGAACTTACTGAAAAGTAAGGAGGGGTCGGCCTTCTCGACAAGATGTGTGCACGACAAGATTGGGATCGGTGGGACCGACGGAGGGGGACGCGTGGGGGGCAGGCTCAGAGCGCCGACGGGGCGCTACGGCGGACGGTCCGCCGAGGAACGGCAGGCCGAGCGGCGCCGCCGCTTCCTCGACGCGGCGCTGCGTTTGTTCGGCGACACCCCCGGCTACCGGGGCACCACGGTCGCCGCGCTGAGCCAGGCCGCCGGCCTGTCCACGCGCCAGTTCTACGAGGAGTTCCGCACCCTGGAGGACGTCCTCGCCGCGCTGCACCTGGAGGTCAACGGCTGGGCCGAGCAGGCCGTCCTGGACGCCCTCGCCACCGCGCAGGGCCTGCCGCTGGCCGAGCGCGCCACCGTGCTCTTCCGTGCCTACGCCCACGACGTCACCAGCGACCCGCGCCGCATCCGTATCGCCTTCATGGAGATCATCGGGGTCAGCCCGCGCCTGGAGGAGCAGCGCCTGGCCCGCCGCGCCCGCTGGGTCGACCTCATCCGCGCCGAGGCGGACGCCGCCGTGGCCCGCGGGGAGGCGGCGCCGCGCGACTACCGCCTCGCGGCCACGGCCTTCATCGGCAGCGTCAACGGCCTGCTGCACGACTGGACCGCCGGCTGGGTGGACGCCACGCTCGACGAGGTCGTGGACGAGCTGGTCCGGCTGCTGCTGGGCATGCTCCGGCCCGAGGGCTGGCGCCCCGGGAACCCCTGACCACGGGCCCGCGGGACCGGGCCGCCCAGGTCAGCGGGGTCCGGCGGGGTTCGGCGCGCGGGATCGGGCCGGAGCTGGTCTGCTGGTGCGGGAGACCGTCGTACCCGTACTCCGGAGAAACCCATGAGTACCTATCGAGTCGCGCAGGTCACCGAGCCGGGCGGCGCGTTCGAGCAGACCGAGCGCGAGGTGCCGAGGCCGGGACCCGGCCAGGTGCGGATCGCCGTCGAGGCGTGCGGGATCTGCCACAGTGACGCCTTCTTCGTCAACGGCGGACTACCGGGCGTCACCTTCCCGGTGGTGCCCGGGCACGAGATCGCCGGACGCGTGGAGGAGCTGGGCGAGGGCACGCAGGAGTGGGGCTACCGGCCCGGCGACCGGGTCGCGGTCGGCTGGTTCGGCGGCAGCTGCGGCCACTGCCGGCCCTGCCGCCAGGGCGACTTCATCGTGTGCGCCGACCTGAAGGTCCCGGGATGGGCCTACGACGGCGGGTTCGGCGAGCGGGTGATCGCGCCCGTCGACGCCCTGGCCCGCATCCCCGAGGCCCTCTCGGCGAGCGACGCCGGGCCCCTGGCCTGCGCGGGCGTCACCACGTACCACGGGCTGCGGCGCAGCTCCGCCCGGCCCGGCGACCTGGTCGCGGTGCTCGGCCTCGGCGGCCTCGGCCATCTCGGCGTGCAGTACGCGGTGGCGATGGGCTTCGAGACCGTGGCCATCGCCCGGGGCGCCGAGAAGGCCGACTTCGCCAAGCGACTGGGCGCCCACCACTATGTCGACAGCACCGCCGGGACACCGGTCGCCGAGGCGCTGCGCTCCCTCGGCGCGGCGCGGGCCGTCCTCGCCACCGCCGGCAGCTCCGACGCCATCACGGCCACCGTCGACGGACTGGCACCCCGCGGCGAACTGATCGTCATCGGCGCCGTTCCCGAGCCGCTGGGCATCACCCCGGTGCAGCTGATCATGGGCGGACTGGTCGTCCGTGGACACCCGTCCGGCACCGCGCAGGACGTCGAGGACACCATGGCGTTCAGCGCCCTGCACGGCATCCGCCCGATGACCGAGACCGTCCCGCTGGAGCAGGCCGGAGAGGCGTACGACAAGATGCTCGCCGGCGCCGCCCGCTTCCGGATGGTGCTCACCGCCGGCTGACACCCCGAGGCGCCGGCTGACACCCCGAGGCCGCCTCAGCCGTCCAGCCGGTCCAGCGCGGCCAGCACCGGCGCGGCGCCGTCCTCGGCCCGGACACGCGCGCCCAGGGCGCCGGCGCGCCGCCGGTACGCCGGGTCCCGGGTGGCCCGCACCAGCGCCGCGGCCAGCTCGTCCACGGTCAGACGGCGCAGCGGTACGACGGCCGGGGCGACACCCAGCGCGACCAGCCGGGCGGACCAGAAACCCGCGTCGAACTGGACCGGCACCGGCACGGCCGGCACCCCGGCGCGCAGCCCCGCCGCCGTGGTGCCCGCGCCCGCGTGGTGGACCACGGCGGCCATCTCCGGGAACAGCACCGAGTGCGGCACCTCGCCGATGGTCAGCATGTCGTCCCCGTCGGCCGCGAGCCCGCCCCAGCCGCGCTGGATCACCCCGCGCAGCCCGGCCCGGCGCAGCGCCGCCACCACCCGCGCGCTGACCCGCCCGGCGTCCGGCACGGTGGCGCTGCCCAGCCCGACGAACACCGGCGGCGGCCCGGCGTCGAGGAACTCCCGCAGCGGCCCGCCGAGCCGGGCCTCGGTGTCGTACGGCCACCAGTAACCGCCCACCTCCAGGCCCGTCCGCCAGTCCCCGGGCCGGGGCACCACCAGGGGGCTGAAGCCGTGGTGCACCGGCCAGTGCCGCCGCTCCCGCGCGCGCCGCGCCGCACCGGTCCGCAGCGGGGGCAGGCCGAGCCGCTCGCGCAGGGCCGGGACGGCCCCGGCGAAGACATGCTCCACGGCCAGGCTCACCCCCTGCCCGGCGAGCCGGTTGACCGGCCCGCCCCAGGAGCCGCCGCCGAGCATCGCCGGGGCGAACTCCCGGGTGGTGGCGAGGGGTTGCAGATAGACGCCGAGGCTCGGCAGGCGCAGCCCCTCGGCGATCGCGTGCCCGAGCGGGGCCAGGGAGGCGGACAGCAGCAGGACGTCGCTGTCCCGCGCCGCGTCGAGCAGGTCCTCGGTCAGCCGTCCGACCAGGCGCCGCGCCAGGCCCACCACCCGCAGCAGCTTTCCGGCACCGCTCGTGCTGCGGTGCAGGCCCCGGCCGCGCGGGGACTCCAGCTCCGCCCGCGGATCCAGCGGCAGCGCGCGGAACCGCACCCCCGACCCGGCCACCAGCGGTGCGAAGCGGCCGTGTGTGACCAGGGTGACCTCGTGTCCGGCCAGGGCGAGCCGGTGCCCGAGCCCGGTGTAGGGGGCGGCATCACCCCGGGATCCCGCCGTCATGATGGCAACGCGCACGACGGCCAGTATGCGACTCCCCGGGCACTCCGAACTCATCGACGCGCTCAGAGAGTTGCTGGACCACCGGACGCTCGGTGCCCGCGAGTCCGCGGCCCTGGTCCGGGTGCTCGCGGACGACAGGGGGTTGCGGCCCGCGGGACAGGTGACGGACCGCCTCGGCCGCCCGGGACGGGGTCAGCGCCTGGATGCGCTGACCCCACCGTCCCCTGCGTCCCCGCTCACGCCCCCAGCTGCCGGGCGGCGGCCTCCACGGTCTGCTCCAGCAGCGTGGCGATCGTCATCGGACCGACCCCGCCCGGCACCGGGGTGATCAGCGAGGCCCGCTCCACGGCCGAGTCGAAGTCCACGTCGCCGACGTTGCCCGGGTTGTAGCCCGCGTCGACCACGACCGCGCCCGGCTTGATGTCCTGCCCGCGGATCAGCCGCGGCCGGCCGACCGCGGCCACGACGATGTCCGCCTCGCGGACCGCCGCCGACAGGTCCCGGGTGCGCGAGTGGCAGTACGTCACGGTCGCGTCCCGGGCCAGCAGCAGCATGCCCACCGGCTTGCCGAGGATCGCGCTGCGGCCCACCACCACGGCCCGCTTCCCCGACGGGTCGACGCCGTACTCGTCCAGCAGCCGCACGATGCCGCCCGGCGTGCAGGAGACGAAGCCGGGCAGTCCGAAGCTCATCGTGGCGAACGAGGCGAAGGTGACGCCGTCCACGTCCTTCTCCGGCGCGATCGCCTCGAACGCGGCCCGCTCGTCGACGTGGTCGCCCACCGGGTGCTGCAGCAGGATCCCGTGCACGCCCGGGTCGGCCGACAACTCCCGCAGAGTACCGACGAGTTCGGCGGTCGTGGTGGCCGCGGGCAGCGCCACGTGCCGGGACTCGATGCCGGCCTTGCGGCAGCGGTTCTGCTTCATGCGGACGTACGTCACGGAGGCCGGGTCCTCGCCGACCAGCACGGTCGCGAGACAGGGCGCGCTACCGGTGCGTTCGGTGAGGACGGCGGCCTTCCGCGCCGTCTCCTCGACCATGCGGCGGGCGAGCGCGGTGCCGTCCATCAGACGGGCCTGGGTCATGCTGCACACTCCTGAGCTGGATCGACTCTCCTCGCCCAGGCGCGCGGCAACCACCACGGACCGCTCCCCGGTGGTGCTCCACCTCAGCGCCAGTCACGGCCCGCAGTACAGCGTAACCGAGCCGGTCCGGCCCGCGCCGAGAAGGTCCAGGTCAGCCGTGCGGTGACCTGGACCTTCCGACCTGTGGCCGGGCGCTACTCGTCCCAGGCCTGGATGATGAGCTGATCGGCGATCTTGCCGTCCCGCAGGGTGACCATCGACTCGGCGAGGACCCGGGTGCCGTCCGCGTATTCGCAGGACTCGCTGTAGGCGGCGCGGTCGCCCTGCACGACGCACTGGTCCAGCTTGTGCGTCATGTCGCGGCTGTAGACGTCGTCCAGCAACTCGGCGATCTGGCCCCGGCCGTGCAGAACCGTCGGGTGGCTGGGCTGGTTGTTGCGGTCGACGATGCGGATCTCCGCGTCGTCCGCGTAGAGCGACAGCAGGTTGTTGCCGGTGTTCCCCTCGATGGCCCGGCGCAGTGTCTCGGTGTCGAAACCGGACCCCGTCGTGGTACCCATGGTGACCTCCTTCAGGCGCCCGCGACCCGACCGGGAGCGGGCCGCACGGGTCCCCTCTCCGAGACTCCTCCGGCCCGGCGGCCACGGCAAGCGCAGCCGCCGCGCTCCGCCTCACGGGTGAGCGCGGCCCGCCGCCCGTGTCCGGGCGGGGCCCGCGGCCGTTGCTGAGGACATGATCTCAACACGACGTATCGTCGCCGCCGTCGGTCTGGCCGCCGGGATCGCGGGCCTCGCCGCACCGCAGGCGAGCGCGGCGGACACCGGCACACCGCTCGTCGGGAAGCTCGGCGTGCTGAACACGCTGGACTCGCTCTCCGCCGGTGATCTCCCCGCCCCGCACAAGGACCGCGTCCCGCGGGTCAGCGAACAGCTGGGGGAGCTGAAACACCTCCGCGAGCTGAACCAGCTGAACCAGCTGGAGCAGGTCATCGCCCCCGCGGCGCCCCTGCTCGGCCTGGTCGGCGGCATCCACTGACGAGACTTCCGCAAGATGAGGGCCGTCCCGGCCGGGGCGGCCCTCACCGCTGTGCGCAGCCGGTGCGGGCGTCCCCTGGTGGAAAGATCCACGATCACCCTTGTGGTCCGTCCCGCTACCCATCGGTCGCGCGTAGGGTCGGCGGAGAAGGCAACCGAAGGAAGGGACCAGACGATGGCGCAGGAAGTGCGCGGCGTGATCGCACCGGGCAAGGACGAGCCCGTACGGGTCGAGACGATCGTGGTGCCGGACCCGGGTCCCGGCGAAGCCGTCGTACGCGTCCAGGCCTGCGGGGTCTGTCACACCGATCTGCACTACAAACAGGGCGGAATCTCGGACGACTTCCCCTTCCTGCTCGGTCACGAGGCCGCCGGTGTCGTGGAGTCGGTCGGCGCGGGCGTCACCGACGTCGCCCCCGGTGACTTCGTCATCCTCAACTGGCGTGCGGTGTGCGGGCAGTGCCGGGCCTGTCTGCGCGGCCGGCCCTGGTACTGCTTCGACACGCACAACGCGCGGCAGAAGATGACCCTCGCCGCCACCGGCCAGGAGCTGTCCCCGGCCCTCGGGATCGGCGCCTTCGCCGAGAAGACGCTCGTCGCGGCCGGTCAGTGCACCAAGGTCGACCCGGCCGTCTCCCCGGCGGTCGCGGGCCTCCTCGGCTGCGGGGTGATGGCCGGCATCGGCGCCGCGATCAACACCGGGGGCGTCGGCCGCGGCGACTCGGTCGCCGTCATCGGCTGCGGCGGAGTCGGCGGCGCGGCGATCGCCGGGTCGAACCTGGCCGGCGCGGCGAAGATCATCGCCGTGGACATCGACGACCGCAAGCTGGAGAAGGCCCGCACGCTCGGCGCCACCCACACCGTCAACTCCAAGGAGACCGACCCGGTCGAGGCGATCCGCGAGCTGACCGGCGGCTTCGGCGCCGACGTCGTCATCGAGGCCGTCGGCCGCCCGGAGACGTACCGGCAGGCCTTCTACGCCCGCGACCTCGCCGGTACCGTCGTCCTCGTCGGCGTCCCCACCCCCGAGATGAAGCTCGAACTGCCCCTGCTGGACGTCTTCGGCCGCGGCGGCGCCCTGAAGTCCAGCTGGTACGGCGACTGCCTGCCCACCCGGGACTTCCCCATGCTGATCGACCTCCACCTGCAAGGCCGCCTGCCGCTCGACGCGTTCGTCACCGAGACCGTCCGACTGGACCAGGTGGAGAAGGCGTTCGAGCGGATGCACCACGGCGACGTACTGCGCTCGGTGGTGGTGCTCTGATGGCCGTACGCATCGAACGCCTCGTCACCTCCGGGCAGTTCACCCTCGACGGCGGCACCTGGGACGTCGAGAACAACGTGTGGATCGTCGGCGACGAGCGGGAGGTGATCGTCATCGACGCCGCCCACGACGCCGAGGCCATCGCCCGCGCCGTCGCCGGCCGGCGCCTGACCGCCGTCGTGTGCACCCACGCCCACAACGACCACGTCAACGCCGCACCAAAACTCGCCGACCTCACCGGCGCCACCATCTGGCTGCACCCCGACGACCTGCCGCTGTGGAAGCAGACCCACCCCCACCGCGACCCCGACCGGCACCTCCTCGACGGCCAGGTCATCGAGGCCGCCGGCGCCGACCTCACCGTCCTGCACACCCCCGGCCACGCCCCGGGCGCCGTCTGCCTGTACGACCCCGGACTCGGCACCGTCTTCACGGGCGACACCCTCTTCCAGGGCGGCCCCGGCGCCACCGGACGCTCCTACTCCCACTTCCCGACGATCATCGACTCCATCCGCAACCGCCTCCTCACCCTCCCGCCCGAGACCAAGGTCCTCACCGGGCACGGGGACGGCACCACCATCGGCGCCGAGGCGCCCCATCTGGAGGAGTGGATCGCCCGCGGCCACTGAGCCCCGGAACATCTCGCGAATGCCGACAGAAGATGTCCGGCTTCCCGGCGACAGTGGTGTAGGACAGCACATCGCACCGCACGGGAGGCCGGACATGTCAGGACCGCTGGAAGGCAAGGTTGCGCTGGTCGCCGGGGCGACCCGGGGCGCGGGCCGGGGCATCGCCGTGGAACTCGGCGCGGCCGGCGCCACCGTCTACGTATCCGGCCGCACCACCCGCGCCCACCGCTCCGAGTACGACCGCCCGGAGACCGTCGAGGACACCGCCGACCTCGTCACCGCGGCCGGCGGACAGGGCATCGCCGTACCCGCCGACCACCTCGACCAGTCCGCCGTACGGGACCTGGTGGACCGCATCGCGGACGAGCAGGGCCGCCTCGACGTCCTCGTCAACGACATCTGGGGCGGCGAGAAGCTCTTCGCGTGGGACACCCCCGTGTGGGAGCACGACCTCGACAAGGGGCTCCGGCTGCTCCGCCTCGCGGTCGAGACCCACGCCGTCACCAGCCACTATGCCCTGCCCCTGCTGCTGCGCCGCCCCGGCGGACTGGTCGTGGAGGTCACCGACGGCACCGCGGACTACAACCGCGACACCTACCGCGTGAACTTCTTCTACGACCTCGCCAAGGCGTCCGTCCTGCGCATGGCCTTCGCCCTCGGCCACGAACTGGGCCCGCGCGGCGCGACGGCCGTGGCGCTGACCCCCGGCTGGATGCGCTCGGAGATCATGCTCGAAGCGTACGGCGTCCGCGAGGAGAACTGGCGCGACGCCCTGGCACGCGCGCCCCACTTCGCCATCTCCGAGACCCCGCGCTTCACCGGCCGGGCCGTCGCCGCCCTGGCCGCCGACCCCGAGGTGTCCCGGTTCAACGGCCAGTCCCTCTCCAGCGGCGGGCTGGCGCAGGTGTACGGCTTCACCGACCTCGACGGCAGCCGGCCGGACGCCTGGCGGTACCTGGTCGAGGTGCAGGACGCGGGCAAGCCGGCGGACGTCACCGGCTACCGGTGAAACCCGGCGCCGCCCCGGTGAAAGCGGGCCCGGGGAGCCGTACCGTCGGCCCATGACTGATCCGACGCGCTTCGCAGGACACGGAGTTCTCGTCACGGGCGGCGGCCGAGGCATCGGCGCGGCCGTCGCCCGGCGCATCGCCGAGGAGGGCGGCCGGGTGCTGGTGACCGACCGGGACCTGCCCGAGGCCGAGCGGACCGCCGCCGCGCTGCGCGGGGAGGGCCGCACCGCCGAGGCGTTCGCCTGCGACGTGGCCGACCGCGCCGCCGTCGAGGCGGCCGTCGACCGCGCCGTCACCGCGTTCGGCTCGCTCGACGTGCTGGTCAACTGCGCCGCCCACTGCACCCCGGACGTCCCGCGCTACGAGGAGGACCCCGACGAATCCTGGGCGCTCGACCTCGACATCACCCTCACCGGCGCGCACCGCTGCTGCCGCGCCGCGCTGCCCCACCTCGCCGCCTCCGGCCGCGGGGCGATCGTGAGCATCGGCTCCGTCAACGGCCTGCAGGACTTCGGCAACCACGCCTACAGCGCCGCCAAGGCCGGCCTCGCCTCCCTCACCCGGACCCTCGCCGGGCACGCGGCGGCCCGGGGTGTCCGGGTCAACCTCGTGGTGCCGGGCACGGTCCGCACCTCCGCCTGGGAAGGGCGCGAGGACGATCTCGACGCCGTCCGCGCCCTGTACCCGCTCGGCCGCGTCGGCGAACCGGAGGACATCGCCGCCGCGGTCGCCTTCCTCGCCTCCCGCGACGCCGCCTGGATCACCGGGACCACCCTCGTGGTCGACGGCGGCCTCACCGCCGTCAACACCGGCTTCCGCACGGCCGTACGACGCTCGCGGCAGACCTGAACCTCAGCCCGAGGCCGCCGCCAGCACCCGCAGCACCCGGTCGGTGTCGGCCTCGGTGGTGCGCCAGTTGCTGAACGCCGCGCGCAGCCCGGGCACCCCGCCGTACACCGTCGGGGTCACATACGCCTGCCCGGACGCGGCGACCGCCCCGGCCAGCTCCGCCACCCGCTCCTGCGAGGGGTCCGCGGCGAGTGTGAAGCAGACCACGTTGAGCCGGACCGGGGCCAGCAGGCGCAGGTCCGGCAGCGCGTCGATGCCCGCGCCGAGCCGGCGGGCCAGGGCCACGTTCCGCTCCACGATCTCCCGGTGCCCGGCCCGCCCGTACGCCACCAGCGAGAACCAGGCCGGCAGGGCCCGCAGCCGGCGCGAGTTCTCCGGAGTCAGGTGCAGGAACTCCGGCTCGCCCCCGGGCAGGCCCAGATACGGCGAGGCGTTGTGGAACACCGCCACCTGCAGATCGCGCCGGCGGGTGAACTGGACGGCCGCGTCATAGGGCACGTTGAGCCACTTGTGCAGGTCCACGCAGACCGAGTCGGCCGCGTCCAGTCCGTCGACCAGAGCGGCGTGCTCCGGGGAGAGCGCCGCGAAGGCACCAAACGCCGCGTCCACGTGCAGCCAGAAGTCGTACCGCTCCTTCAGCGCGGCGATCGCCCGCAGATCGTCGAAGTCGACGGTGTTCACGGTGCCCGCGTTCGCGACCACGATCACCGGCCGGCCCGCCCGTTCGGCCAGGGCCGCCTCCAGCGCGGTCACGTCGACGGCCTCCCGGTCGCCGGGCAGCAGCGGCACCTGCCGCAGCCGGTCCCGGCCCAGGCCCAGCACCGACATCGCCTTCGCGATGCTGGAGTGCGGGCTGCCCGAGAGCACGTCGAGCGGGCCCAGCGCGGCGGCGCCCGCCCGGGAGACGTCCACGCCCAGCCGCTCACCGGCCCACTCCCGGCCGATCGCCAGACCGACCGTGTTCGACATGGTCGCGCCCGTCACGAACGCCCCGCTGTGCGCCTCGCCCAGCCCGAACAGCTCCCGCAGCCACGCCACCGTCTCCCGCTCCAGCTCCTGCGCCCAGGACCCGCCCGCCCCGGACAGGTTCTGGTCGAACGCGGACGTCAGCCAGTCCCCGGCGACGGCCGCGGGCGTCGCGCCGCCGGTGACGAAGCCGAGGTACCGCGGGCCGGCGGAGCCGGAGAAGCCGGGCGCCCACCGCTCGGCGAACCGGTCGAGCGCGCCGTCACCGCCCGCACCCCCCTCGGGAAGAGGGTCCCGCCCGGGCACCGGCCCGGGCGCGGTGACCGGCCGCTCGGCCAGGCCCGTCACCTCCCGGGCGGCGAGATCACGGGCGGCCTGCAGCAGTGCGGGGAGCCGGGAGAGATCACCGGCGAGCGTTCGGTGCATGCGCCGCAGCGTAGACCGGAGCGGCCGCCGGACACCTGGTCCACTTCACCACCACTGGATCAGTGAAACTGGACCGGTGGACACAGGATTCGTCGCCGCGCTCGGCGACTGGCGCACCCGCCCCGGCCCCCTCGCCCGCACCCTCGCCGCCGCGGTACGCGACGCCGTGATCGACGGCCGGCTCCCGGCCGGCACCCGGCTGCCCTCGGAACGGGAACTGGCCCGCACCCTGCGCCTGAGCCGCGGCACGGTGGTCGCCGCGCTCGGCCTGCTCCGCGCCGAGGGCTGGCTGCACACCCGGCACGGCAGCGGCAGCGCCGTACGCCTGCCCGCCCGCCTCACCGAGCGCACCACCCCCTGGTCCCTCGACCGGGGCGGCGCCCCCGACGCCGGCCTGGACCTCACCCTCGCGGTGACCGCCGCACCCCACCAGGCCTACCGCGCCGCCCTCGCCCGCGCCGCCGAACTCAGCGCACCCCTGCTCCTGGACTCCGGAGTCGCCACCGCCGGCCTGCCCCGGCTCCGCGAGCTGATCGCGGACCGCTACACCCGCGCCGGCCTGGCCACCCGGCCCGAGCAGATCCTGGTCACCTCCGGCGCCCAGGCCGCCCTCATCCTGCTCCTGGACCAGCTGCACACCGACCGCAGGGCACCCGTGGTGGTGGAGAACCCCGCCTACCCCGGCGCCCTCGCGGTGCTGCGCGCCCGCCGGGCCCGCCTGCTCCCGGTCCCGGTCTCGGCCCGGGACGGCTGGGACACCGAACAGCTCACCGCCGCCGTACGCCGGCACCGCCCCCGGCTCGCCTACCTGGTCCCCGACTTCCACAACCCCACCGGCGCCCACATGTCCGCGCCCGCCCGCCGGACCCTGGCCGCGCTCGCCGACCGCCATCAGCTCACCGTCGTCGCCGACGAGACCATGCGCGACCTGGACCTGCGCACACCGCCCGGCACCGAACCGCATCTCGCCGGGGCCCGGGTGATCCAGACCGGCTCCGTGAGCAAGACCCTGTGGAGCGGTCTCCGGGTCGGCTGGATACGCGGCACCGGGGACCTCGTACGACAGATGCTGCGCAACCCGCTCCAGGCCCAGCTCTCCCCGCCGCCCCTGGAGCAGCTCATCGCCGCCGAACTCCTCGGCGCACCGCTCCCCGCGCTGCTCGCCGACCGGCGCGCCCGGCTGCGGGCCCAGCGCGACCACCTCGCCGCGCTGCTCGCCGGCACCGGATGGACGTACACCGTCCCGGCGGGCGGGCTGACCCTCTGGCCGCACCTGGGCGAGAGCGGCCCGCACGCCGCCGACCTCGCGGCCCGCGCCGCCGCACGCGGCCTCGCGCTCACCCCGGGGCCCCACTTCTCCGCCGACGGCACCACCCTGACCCGCCACCTCCGCCTGCCGTTCACCGCGACACCGGACACCCTGACCCGGGCGGTCGCCCTCCTGCGGGAATGCGCCACGGCCCGAGTGCCGGCCTGAGCGCCGTCCTGAGTGCCGTTCTGTGTGCCGTACGGCCTGAAGTTCACCGTTTCGTCACAGCCTGACCGGAACCACAACCCTGCCCCGCCCGGCCGGGTCTAGTAGTCCGAGACCGCGGGAATCGCGCTGGAGAGCGGCGGGGAGGCCCGGGCGAACGAACCGGCACAAGGGGCAAGGGGAAGAGGCTGTCATGGGGGCAATACGCAGACGAGGCGTGGTCGCGCTGGGCGTCACGGGACTGGTGGCGCCGCTCGCGCTCGCGCTGACCGCGGCACCGGCGCAGGCCGCGAGCTGCACCACACGGACGGGGCCGTACCAGAAGCAGGTGGAGAAGTTCCTGGGCCGGCCGGTCGACGGCAGGCAGTCCGCCGCCGACTGCCAGGCCGTCCAGGCCTTCCAGACCAAGCACGGCATCACGCCCAGCATCGGCTACGCCGGCCCCGTCACCTGGGGTGTGATGGATCTCATGAACAAGCAGAAGGCCGTCGGGACCAAGCCGAACAAGGACGGCAAGTGCCCGGTGAACAAGGGCCGGATCGCCTGCGTGAACCTCACGCTCCAGCTCAGCTGGATCCAGGACGGCAGCCGGCTCGTCTACGGCCCGGTGCCGGTGCGCACCGGACGCGACGGCTACGAGACCCGCACCGGCCTGAAGAAGATCTACTGGCGGGACATCGACCACCGCTCGACCATCTACGACGTGCCGATGCCCTACAGCCAGTTCTTCGACGGCGGCCAGGCCTTCCACTCGGTGGGCCTGAGCATGTGGAACCCGCCGGGTTCGCACGGCTGCGTCAACATGACCACCAAGGACGCCAAGAAGTACTGGTCCCTGCTGAGGAACGGCGACGACGTCTTCGTGTACGGCCGCAAGCCGGGCACCTGAGCCCGCGGTTGACACAGTGACGTGATGAGCAACACGGTCTGGAATGTCCGTATTGCGGATGCTTGCTCACAGCGTCTTCACCCCGGTCGGCATATGCTTCACAGCATGTCCACCACTGTTGAAGCCGTCTCCGAGCGATCGGCCGCGGAGGTCAACGAGGAGATCCGGGCCCTGTGGCGCCGGTCGGGCGGGACACTGACCACCGAGCAGCGCGCGGAGTACCAGCGCCTCGTGATGGAGTGGGCCGCCGCGGCTCCGCAGCCGCACCGGGCAGTCTGACCGACCCCGCGCACGCCGCACACAAGGGGCACCCGTGAGCGTACGGGTGCCCCTCTCGCCGTAACCCCCTCGTACCGTCAGCCCCACGTCGCCGAGTAGTGCCGCTGATACGCCTTGCGGTCCTGCTCGGCCCGGATGTACCGGGTCGCCACCAGCGCGATCAGACTGCCCGCGATGACCAGCAGCCCCGGCCCGACGTTCCGGGTGTCCGTCAGCCGCGTCAGCAGGGTGCTGCCCTCCGACCCGCCCGTCACCGGAGCCGAGGAGCCCGGCGAGGCCGCGCTGGGGGCCATCGCGCCCTGCGACCCGGGCGCCGACGGCGCGGGAGAGGGAGTGCCGCCCGGGGTGCCGCCCGCGTTCTGCGCCGACACGATCAGCCGGACCCCGAGCGTCGCCAGCGCCTTGGTCACCGGCTGGAAGAACGTCGTCCCGCCCGTTGTACAGTCGCCGTTCCCGCCCGAGGTGACACCGAGCGCGATGCCCTCGGAGAACAGCGGGCCGCCGCTGTCACCCGGCTCGGCGCACACGTTCGTCTCGATGAGCCCGGTGACCGTCCCCTCGGGGTAGTTGACGGTCGCGTTCAGCGCGGTGACCTGACCGTCGTGCAGGCCGCTGGTGCTGCCGCTGCGGAACACCCGCTGCCCGACCGCCGGATCGGCGGACCCCGTGATCCGCACGCCCTTGCCGCCGCCGATCGCGACGACGTCGGCGCCCGCCCCCGCCTTGCCGCCGTCGTACTGCACGAGCGAGAAGTCGCTGCCCGGGAAGGCGCTGTTCACGGTCGTGCCGAGCTGCCGGTTCCCCTGGTTGTCGGCGAACCAGGTCGACCCGGACGGCCCGCAGTGGCCGGCCGTCAGGATGAACTCCGACTGCCCGTTGGTGACGTTGAACCCCGCCGAGCAGCGACCGCCCGTCGACAGGATCGGCTGGGCGCCGTTCAGCCGCGTGGTGAACGTGCCCTTCGTCCGCTCCATGTGCACGAAGGCGCCGATCCCCGTGGCGACCCGGCTCAGCCGGGACCAGTCACCTGCGGACACCGTGCGGTCCGCCCGCACCACCACCCGGTTGGTCCGGTAGTCCACCGCCCACGCCGTGCCCGCCACCCGAGGGGCCGAACGCAGCGTCGCCGTCGCCGACTTCAGCTCGTTCATGCTGTGCGACACGACCTTCGCCTCGGCCCCGGCCCGCCGCACCTCCCGCGCCGCCGTCTCGTCGGTCACCGCCACCACCGGACGCCCGTCCGCGCCGATCCAGCTGCCCGCCGTACGAGCCGTGCCGAGCCGCGCCACCAGCGCGGCACCCGTGTCGCCCGTGGCGGCGAGCGGTCTGGCGGAGGCGGGCGGAGTCTCGCTCGCCATGGCCGCCTGGGCGACCATCGCGCCCCCCAGGAGGAGTCCGCCGACCGCCGCCAGCCGTGTCACTCGCCGGACGACCCGTCGTCGTGCGTGCCGCATGCATGGCTCCCGAAGCCGAACCCGAACGCGCGCTGCCCGTACCGGCACCGCGAGGCCCCCGGATCGTCGAGGGCCCGCACCTCCATACGGGGGCCGGGGCCACGGCGTTCACCGGCAGCGGTGAACGCCCCTGCGCGGTCAGTTCTTGCGGGCCACCCCGCCGAACATCGCGACCTCCTCCGGCTCGGCCCCGTCGCCGTCCTCCGGGCGCCACCGCGAGCAGGACACCACACCCGGCTCCAGCAGCTCCAGACCGTCGAAGAACCGGGCCACGTCCTCGGGCCTGCGCTGTGTCAGCTTCGGAGTGCCGTGCTCGTTCCAGAACTTCACCGCCTCGTCCACATCCGGCATCGACGGGCTGGTGACGGTGTGCGACAGCACCAGGTGGCTGCCCGCGGGCAGCCGGTCCGTCAACTGCCGTACCAGCCCGTACGGGTCCTCGTCGTCACCGATGAAGATGACCACGCCGAGCAGCATCAGCGCCACCGGCTCGCTGAAGTCCAGCGTCTTCGCGGCGTGTTCGAGGATCGCGTCGACGTTGCGCAGGTCCTCGTCCAGATAGTCGGTACGGCCCTCCGGCGTGCTGGTCAGCAGGGCACGCGCGTGCGCCAGGACGAGCGGATCGTTGTCGACGTACACGATCCGGGACTCCGGCGCGATCCGCTGCGCCACCTCGTGCGTGTTGTCGGCGGTGGGCAGACCGGTGCCGATGTCCAGGAACTGCCGGATGCCCACCTCACCGACCAGGTGGCGCACGGCACGGCCCAGGAAGAGCCGGTCGGCGCGCGCGTACTCCCCGATACCCGGGTGCAGTCGGCGGATCTGGTCGCCGGCCGCGCGGTCGACCTCGTAGTTGTCCTTGCCGCCGAGCCAGTAGTTCCAGATGCGGGCGGTGTGCGGCTGGCCGGTGTTGATGCGGGCGCGCAGCGACGCGGCCACGTCGTTGGTGGCTGCCGGGTTGTCGGTCACGTGGGTCAGCTCCTGGATACCTGAGGAAAACCTGCGAGAAGTACACCGTGCAGCACGCAATCTAGACGCCCGAGTTGATCTCCGCCGCCCGGCCCGGGTTTTCCCCGGCCGGAGCGAGCCGCGCCCAGCTGCGCGCGTCGCCCCACACCGAGTCGGCCCCCACGTACGGCCGCAGACACGCCGTCAGCTCCGGGTCACCGGAGCCGGCCAGCTCGTCGGAGGCGATCTTGCGGGCCACCCCGGCCAGGAAATCGGCGATCTGCACCCGGGCGTCGTCCCGGGAGTCGACCAGCCGCAGCCCGCCGAGCGCGATCCCGTCCCGCCGGGCGGACTGCACGATCCGGGCCGTCCGCCCCGGCGTCAGCGCGTTCTGCCGGTCGTGCACCAGCACCACCGGACGCCCGTCCGCGCTCCAGTACGCGGCCGTGCTCCGGACCGCCGCGAACAGCGGATTGAGCACCGGGAAGAGCGGCGGTACCGCCCGCGTCCGGGCCCGGTAGGCCTTAGCCCGCGACCGGTTCGCGGCCAGCCCGCGCAGAATCCCCGCGGCCCCGGATCCCGGAGCCGCCCGGACGAGCCGGTCGACGGCCGCGAAGAACGCCTCCCCGGCCGCGTCCCCCGCCCCGCCCGGGCGCACCCGCAGCAGCCCGTTCGAGGCCACCAGGAACTCCCGCCAGGCCGCTTCGCCGAAGACCCCCGGCCCCTGCCGGTACAGGGCGACGGCGTCCGCCGGGTCCGCCGACAGCAGCCCGACGACCCGGTCCACGACGAGGAACGCCTTCTCCGTCAGATGCACACGGGCCCGCCCGTGGACCGGCCCGCCCTCGGCCAGCAGCCACACCAGCACCGCCCGGTGCTTCTCGCGCAGCAGATGGCCCGCCTTGTACTCCTCGGCGGGCGAACGGATCCGGCGCCGGATCTCCCCGACGCACTCCACGGCCGCCTCCACCGGCACGGCCACGCTCGCATGCGCGAACACCTCGGTGTTCCCGCCGACCAGGTTCTCCCCGTCCGACCCCGACTCGTCGCAGGCCACCTCCAGGACGCGGCCCGCCGCCGCCCAGGGTTCGCGTGCCCCGCCGGCTCCGTCTCCGTCCACGCCACAGCCCTTCCTCCGCCCCCCACCCGTCTACCCGACGGTGCCGCGTTAATCGCTGGTGCGCGGCCCGGTGGCCCTTGTAGGTTGGCATCGCGACCGCGCCTTCCGATGCGCTCGGCTGCGGCTACTTCCTTCTGACAGCCAAGTGACGCCGCCGCCCCCTTTGATCTCGGCAGGCGCGGGCGTCTTCGCCCCGCCGGACCTTTCGGCCGGGGCCCTCCCACACGTTCGAATCCGGGGGATTCACTGCCTCGTCACACCCCACGCGTCTCCAAGATCTGGCCCGAGATGCTCGTGGCCCCGCACGTCTCGGCGGCCGCCCGCTCCCCGCAGCCACCACGGCTCCCGCACGAACCCGCCCCGCAGGACTTCCGCACCCACGAGGGCGGCCCGGCCTTCGTCCGGGAACCCCGCGAGGAGCTGTTCCTCCTCGCGGTCGGCAACTTCGTCTCCCAGCGGTCCTTTTACGAGAGCGGTGAGGAGCGGGACGACCGGTACACCCGTCTCGTCGGTGAACTCGCCGTCCAGGACCCCCTCTGGACGGCCGGCCTGCTGCGCTGGCTTCGCGGCGAGGGCAACATGCGCACGGCGTCCCTGGTGGGCGCCGCCGCGTACGTACGAGCCCGGCTCCGGGCCGGGGCGTCCGAAGGCCCGTCCAACCGCTCCGTGATCGACTCGGTGCTCCAGCGCGCCGACGAGCCCGGCGAGCTGCTCGCCCACTGGATCGGGGTGTACGGGCGGAACGTGCCGCAGCCCGTGAAGCGGGGCATCGCCGACGCCGTACGCCGGCTGTACACCTCCCGGTCCCTGCTCAAGTACGACACCCCGTCCAAGAGCTTCCGCTTCGGCGACGTGCTCAACCTGGTCCACGCCTCACCCGACCCGGACAAGCCCTGGCAGGCCGCGCTCTTCCGGTACGCCCTGGACCGCCGCCACCACCCGGAGCAGGCGGTTCCGCCGGCCTCCGACCACCTGCTGTCCGCCCACCGGGCGCTGATGGAGTCGGCGGTGGGCGAGCGGCGGGCCGTGGTGACCGGGCCGGGCGGCCCCGAGCGGCTGGCCGCGGCGGGCATGACCTGGGAGGCCCTGGCGGGCTGGCTCCACGGACCGATGGACGCCGCCGTCTGGGAAGCCGTGATCCCCACGATGGCGCCGATGGCGCTCCTGCGGAACCTGCGGAACTTCGACGAGGCGGGGGTCTCGGACGACGTCGCGGCCCGGGTCGCCGCACGGCTCTCGGACGCGACCGAGGTCGCCCGGTCCCGGCAGTTCCCCTTCCGGTACCTGGCCGCCCACCAGCACGCCCCGTCACAGCGCTGGGCAGCCGCACTGGAGCGGGCACTGGGCCACTCGCTGGCCAACGTGCCGTCCCTGCCCGGCCGGACTCTGATCCTGGTGGACCGGTCGGACTCCATGTTCTGGGACACCGTCTCCGAGCGGTCCCAGCTGACTCGGGCGGACGCGGCGGCCGTGTTCGGCACCGCGCTGGCCATGCGTGCCGAGCAGGCGGATCTGGTGGAGTTCGGCTGGCGCAGCGCAGAGGTGCCGTTCGAGCGGGGCGAGCCGGTGCTCGACGTGCTGAAACGGTTCCACAGTCTCGGGGGCACCCACACCACCAAGGCGGTGCGGACCCATTACCGGGACCACGACCGGGTCCTGATCGTCACCGACGAGCAGGCCGCCCCCTACGGCCCCGGCGGGCCGACCGAACCGGTCCCGGCCGACATCCCCGTCTACACGTGGAACCTGGCGGGGTACCGGCCCGCCCACGGCCCCACGGGCCCCCACCGGCACACCTTCGGCGGCCTCACGGACGCCGCGTTCCGGATGGTCGGCCTCATCGAGGCCGGCCGTGAGGCCGCGTGGCCGTGGACGGCGAGCCGGCCTGATCCGAAAGACACGGCCGGTAGCGCTTCGTCCTAGCGGTCGACCGTCCAGAGGCGGATCCTGCGGTCGGCGCCCGCACTGGCCAGGAGCTTGCCGTCGGTGGTGAAGGCGACGGAGTGAACAGCGCCCGTGTGACCGACGAGGGGGTGGCCGAGCGGTGTCGGTTCCGCCGGGTCGGCCAGGTCCCGGAGACGGATCCCGCGGTCGGCGCCGGCACTGGCCAGGACCTTGCCGTCGGTGCTGAAGGCGAGGCAGAAAACCGCGTTCGTGTGGCCGGCCAGAGGGGCGCCGACCCGGGTCGGGTTCGCAAGGTCGGTCACATTCCACAGGCGGACCGTCCGGTCCCCGCCACCGCCGGCCAGGACCTTGCCGTCGGGGCTGAACACCACACTGTGGACGCGCTTCCTGTGGCCCGGCACGGGTGCGCCCACGACGGCCGGCGGGGTGGCCACGTTCCACAGCAGGAGCGAGTTGTCGGCGCTGCCGGTGGCCATGAGGCTCTGGTCGGGACTGAACGCCACGGAGAGGACGGCGTCGGTGTGGCCGGTGCCGCGCACCCCAGGCCCCTCTCGGGTGGCCGGCCATCCGGTCCGGTGCGCGGCCGCACGGTGTTCCGTCGAGCGCCCTCGCCGGAACCGCCCGCCCCCCGCGGTCGTCTTGTGCGCTGACCGAGCACGGAACAGTGATGTGGGGGACGTTGTGACGCGGAACGTGAGGAAGGCCGGTCTCGTGGTGGTGGCCATGGCGACGGTGCTCGGGGCCTCGGCCTGCGGCGGGGAAGCCGGCGCGGCCGCCGGGGGGAGCGGCGGGAAGCCCGCCGCGCACGGGAAGACGCGGCCGGCGCCGCCCTCCGGGGACGGGACGTCGTCCGGTTCGGCGCCGACGTCTCCCGCGAACGTCGGAAAGCTGTCCGGGACCGCGCGGACCGAGGCGTCGCGCATCACGCGCCACGTGCCGTGGAACCTGGACATCCTGGACCAGCGGTCACGGCCGCTGGACGGGAAGTTCACCACCAACGCCACGGGCAAGGGCGTTCACGTCTACGTGATCGACACCGGGATGGACATCGCCCACGACGAGTTCGGCGGACGCGCCCGCCTCGGCGCCGACTTCGTGGGCCGGAAGGACTCCGGTGACTGCTTCAGCGAGGACGGGGTCGGCCACGGCACGTTCGTCGCGGGCGTCATCGGCGGGACGAAGTACGGGGTGGCGCCCAAGGCGGAGCTCGTACGGGTCCAGGGCATCCTGTGCGAGAGCGAGGGCGGCGGCTCCCCGGGGGCGGCCGAGGCGGCTGTGGTGAAGTCGGTCAAGTGGGTCACCGCACACGCGCGGAAGCCCGCGGTGGTGAACATGTCGCTCAACTTCGACCACCGGTCCGCAGCCGTGGAGTCCGCCGTGAAGAAGATGGTCGACGCGGGGATCCCCACGGTGGTGTCGGCCGGCAACTTCCATGACGACGCCTGCAAGCACTCCCCGGCCGGCGTCCCCGGCACGATCGTCGTGGCGGCCTCCACCTCGAACGACCGCGCGTGGAGCGACGGCGGCTCCTACGGATCGGGCTACGGACGGTGCGTGGACCTGTACGCCCCCGGCCAGAAGGTCACCGCCGCCCTCGACGGCGGCGGTACGACCACGGAGGACTACGGCGCGACGTCCTGGGCCGCGCCGCACGCGACCGGCGTGATCGCGCTGTACCTGTCGGCACACCCCCGGGCCACGGCCCACGAGGTCCACGTCTGGCTCGACCGCACCGCCACCCGCGGTGTCGTGCGCGGCGTCCCCTCCGGCACTCCCAACCGGCTGCTCAACACCGGCGGCCTGTGACCTGCCCCGGCCGCACCCTCATCCGCATGGCGGACGCGCGTCGTGTGGCCACCGCGCCCACACCCTCGGCGCGATGGTGTCGGATACAGGCGAGCCGCCGCCGGTGCTCGCGGACGGCGGCCCCGCGCGCGGCGGGCAGCCTCCTAGACTGCGGGCATGGACGACACGCGGCTCGACCGGCTCGGGACCGGCAAGTACCTGCTGGTGACCAGCTACCGCAAGAACGGCACCCCCGTCGCCACCCCGGTGTGGGTGGTCCGGGACGGCGGCACCCTCGGTGTGTGGACGGCCGCCGACAGCTGGAAGGTCAAGCGGATCCGGCGCCGCGCCGACGTCCTCGTCGGCCCCTGCGACCTGCGGGGCAACCCCACCGGCGACCAGCTGCCGGCCACCGCCGAGATCACCGACGCGGCCACCACCGCCCGCTACCGGACCCTCATCGCCCGCAAGTACGGCATCCTCGGCCGCCTCACCCTGCTGGGCAGCCGGCTCCGGCGCGGCCTGGACGGCACGGTCGGCATCCGGGTGACCCTCACGGAGTGAGAGCCACCCGGTACCCGCGTCCTACGACGCGTTCCGCACCGAACCCGACAGCTCCAGGCCGCCGGACTGCGGTTCCCCGGTCTGCGGGTCGACCTGCCGGAACCGCACCGACTCCGTGGACTCCCGGACCCGGTCCCTCACCGTCGGCAGGGTGATGTCCGCGCTGGTGCGCCCCGCCGGGACGTCCACCCACAGATAGAGCCCGGACACCTTGGACAGCGCACGCTCGGGGTCGGGCCTCTCCCCGGTCATGTCCCGCAGCCAGTCCGCCGGGACGTCCTTGGTGGACAGCTCCGGAGCGGCGGCCGGCGCGACCGCGAACAGCGCGCCCATGTCGACGTCGACCGCCTCCGACAGCGACAGCCGCCACTTCAGCGACTGCCCCTCGGTCACCTCGCCGGCGACCGGCGTGACGGTCATCCTGGGCGCCGGATCGTCGTCATGGACCGTGACCCCGCCCCGGTAGGAACCGACGACCGCACCGCGGACCGCCTTCACGAGCACGTCGTACGACACGTCGGCGCCGTAGCGGGTGTTGCCCTTCACCTCGACCGGTACATCGATGTCCTGACCGCCCGGACGCACCGTCACCAGCCGGTCCTCGGCCTTCCCGGTGGCCGGGTCGATCACGTACACCCGGACCTGACCACTGCCGCCCCGGCCCGTCACCTGGACCGGAACCCGGTAGGTGCGCACGCCCGAGTCACCCTCGTCCACGGTCGTCCGGCCGATGTCCACGCGCGGCAGCGCGTCGACCCGCACCGCCGGCGTCCCGGACCGCCAGCCCCACGCGTCCATCAGCCAGGCCCGACCGGACGCCGAACGAGGCGTCAGCTCAAGGGACTTGACCGAACCCAGGTCGAGCCCGGCGCGGCCGGCCGCGGTCAGCGGCACGCGGATCTCCTGCGCCCAGTAGGAGGCGGTCCGCTCACTGCCGGGCAGCCCGGCGGCCTTGACCCGGCCGAGCCTCGCCTTCTTGCCGGAAGCGTCGGTCAGCGACACGTCCACCTGCGCGGCCCCGGAGTTCGGCGGCACGAACAGCCGCAGCGCCAGCGCCTTCGAACCGGACAGCGAGACCGGCTTCTTCGCGGTCACCCGGGCCGGGGTGCCGGCGCGGGTCCAGCGCAGCGCGATCGCGTGCCGGCCCGCCTCCCGGTCGGTCTCCCACTGCGCGAAGTGCGGCGAGGACCCCTGGGCGCCCGTCCCCAGGCAGGCCTTGGCCGGGCTCGGGTCCACCGCGGCGCACAGCCTGCCGCCGGTCACCGACACCCCGCCGTCCGGCAGGAACCCACCGCCCCGGCGGGCCCCCACCGCGTGGCTGAGCACCCGGGCCGGGTCCGCCGACGGCGCCCGCTTCCCGGAACCGTCCAGCAGCGGCCGGACCCGGTCGTCCCCGGCGAGGAACAGCCGCGCCGCGGCCGCGATGTACGTCGAACCGGCCCGGTGCTGCTGGTCGGCGGTGAGCCGGGTCGCGGTCCGCTTGCCGCACACCGGATCGTGATGCTGCGGGTCGTCGGAGAAGTCGTCGTCGGCGGGCGCCGTCGCCTGGCCCGGCGTCCACTCCGAGTTGAAGAAGTTGTGGTTGGCGCCGATCACGTACACCGCGCTGTGCAGCGCGGAGCCGTTGCCGACCGCGCGGGTGCCGTCGACGTACACCTCGCCCTGCAGGTCGGAGACGTCGCCGTCACACCCCGGCAGAATCGTCATCGACGGCACGTCCGGCACCGGGTTCTGACCGAAGACGGTCGGGCCGATGAGGACGGTGCCCCGGATGTTCCAGCGCACCGGCCCGTGATAGCCGTCCTGTCCGGCGGGCGGCGGGGCGAGGCTGTCCAGCGCGGCCCGGTTGACGCCCTCGCCGCCCCGCGAGTGCCCGACCAGCAGCACCCGCGACAGATCGGCGCGGGGTGCCTCACGGACCACCTTCGGCGCGGTCTCGGGGTGCTCGGCCCAGCCGGCCCAGCGGGCCAGGTGCAGCCGCACCAGCGAGGACCGGGCCTGCGCGCCGCCGTCCTCCGCCGCGAAGTCCTGCCCGTTGATCCCGTTGGCCGAGATCGACACGGTCACATAGCCCTGGGAGGCGAGCAGCTTCTGGTCCCGCAGATAGCCGCGGTGACTGGGCACCGGCTTGGTACCGGCCGGGCAGGGCCAGGCACCGGTGACGTCCTCGCGCCCCTTGTAGCAGGTGAAGTGCCGGCCGTGCAGGAACAACGCGAGCGGGCGCTTGCCGGACGCACCGACCGGCGCCACGACCACCGCGCGCATCTCCACCGGCGCCGGGAAGCCCGGCAGCCGGACCGACTTCAGCCCGTACTCGCCGGTCCTGGTGCGGTACGCGCCCGGCTTGCCCGGGTCGACGCCGTTCGCCGGCAGCGGTGCCGGCAACCGGGCCGCCGACGCGGCACCGGACGCCTGCCGCGCGTCCAACCGCCGTCCACCGGACCAGACTTCCAGCCCGTCAAGCGCCGTAGTCCGCCGCCCCTCGAGCGGCAGCCGGAACGTGTGCCCGTCCGCACCCGGCCGCGGCACGCCCAACAGCTTTCCTCCGGCGCGGAATTCGACCCGCGCGTCCCCCATCGGCAGCCGCCGGTCCGACCGCCACACCAGCTGCGGCGCCGAGCCCCCGCCGGCCAGCCGCCACCCCGGCGGCAGCGGCGCGTCGCCGTCAGCCACCAACGCGCGTATTCCTCCGGGTGGTTGGGAGTGGGCGACTGCCACCCCCGGGGGTGCCCCCGCCACCGCGAGCAACGCGGCGGCGGTCACCCATATGCGCCGGGCACGGACCACATTTCCTCCTCGAACCCCGACCACGGACGTCCCGGCCCTCCCGGGCGTCCCTCGCCCCCGGAGGATGGAAAGCGAGGACTGTGGGTTGCCTGTGAAGGAGAGGTGATGGATCACATCGGGGGGCGAGGGCGTGATTCGGCCGGATGGGGGAGCGGGGTCGGCCCAACTGCGTTCGAAAGTCGTCCTGTTCAGGCTGGGAGGCCAGCTCGCCGCCCGCCCCGGACTGAGCCGCCCCTGCATTCGCGCCCACGGCGCCCGCGAGGTCCGGCCGGGCGCTCAGCGGTGTGCGGCGCGTAGGGCGGTCAGGTCCACGCCCGGTAGGGCTCGTCCAGCAGCTGGAAGACCGGCTCGCCGCGCACCGGGTCCTTGGCCGTGGACAGCCGCACCCGGTCGCCGCTGTGGATCCCGACCGGCGGGCCCATGACCCGGCCCCGTACGACGAACCCCTCGGCCATCTCTATCAGCGACACATTGCGCGCAGCCGGCGTGTTGCGGTGCACCACGGTGGAGTGGCGGACCGTGCCGACGCCCTCGCTGCGCTCGGTGCGCAGCTCGCTGCCCTGGCAGACCGGACACAGCAGCCGGTGGTACATCGCGGTGCCGCACCAGGTGCAGCGCTGGAAGAGGATGGCGTCCTTGGAGTCCGCGGCGGCGGGATCGAGAACACCCGCAGCGGAACCGGCCGCTGGATGCGAGGTGCTTGCTGAGTGGTGGTACACGCTGGTCAACTCCCTGCGCTCGGCCTCCCGCGTGCCCGGCGCGGACCGCGCACGCGTGTGCACGGTTGCCGTGCCACCGCGCACGCCGACAGGGTATGGCACTGAGTGTCACTCGTAAAGGCACTCGGTACCCAGAATTGTCGCCGGCGGGCATCCCCGGCGGGTCAGGTGCGGCCGAGGGCCGTCTCCAGTTCCTGCACCATCCGCCACAGCGGGGCGTCCCGGCGGGACACCAGCACGACCACGTCGTCGGGCTGCCCCGTCGAGGCCTCGGCGCCGCCGGGGCCGATCCAGGCGGCCGCGGCCGGGGTGGCTGTCGCCCGGGTGGTCGACGTCGGGGCGGCCGCGGCCTGGGGGGTCGTGGCCTGGGGGGTCGTGGCCTGGGGGGTCATGGCCGGGGTGGTCGCCGACCGGCCGAACGTCATCTGCACGTACCCCAGCGCGTGGTCCACCGCCGCGCCCGGGTCGCCCTTGCCGTCCGAGCGCAGCCAGGAGCGCAGCGCGTTGTTGTGCGCGGCGACGACCGCGGCCGCGATCACGTCGGCGCGCAGGGTCCCGTCGGGCCGTCCCGCGAACCGCGCGCGCAGGTACTCGGCGAGCGCGCGTTCGTAGCGCCACACCACCGACAGCTCGTACGCGCGCAGGCCCGGCACCTTCCGGGTGAGGCGGTAGCGCTGCACGGAGAAGGTCGGGTTCTCGGCGTACATCCGCAGCACCAGCCGGGCCGCGTCGCACACCCGCCGTACCGGCTCGTGCTCGGCGCCGCCCGCCGCGAGAAAGGCGGTCATGTCGGCCAGACAGCGCTCGTGGTCGGGGAAGACCACGTCCTCCTTGGAGGGGAAGTAACGGAAGAACGAACGCCGGCCCACCCCGGCCAGGGCCACGATGTCGTCCACGGTGGTCTGCTCGTACCCGCGTTCCAGGAAGAGCCGGAAGGCCGCCGCCACCAGGGCGTCCCGGATCGGCGGCTTCGCGGCCGGCGCCGCGCTGCTGGAGCTCATGGACGGGAACGTAGCACCCGGACCGGTTTCGTGACACTCAGTGCAGCGGGAGCACGCTGATGAGGGAACTGAGTGCTTCTGAGGTGAGCCACCCGAACACCGGAGCGATCGAATTGAATGGAACCGATCGATACGATGGGGGCCAGAAAAAGAACGTCTCCGGATCACCGAGCCCGGACCACCGCGCCAGGGGGAGCCCCATGCGACTGCACGTCGATCAACGCCACGAGCGGGTGCTCGAACTCGTCCGGGAGCGAGGCAGCATCCGCGTGGCCGAACTGGCGGCCGAGCTCGGCGTCTCCGCGGTCACCCTGCGCCGCGACGTGGAGACCCTCGCGGCCCAGGGCCGGGTGCAGCGGCTGCACGGAGCGGTGGTCTGGCCCGGCGACCGCACCCGCGCCACGACTCCGGCCGCCGCCGGCGACGAACGCACCGGGACCGCCGAAGGCGCCGTGATCGGCATGATCGTGCCGACCACCGTGTCCATCTTCGCCGACATCGTGCGCGGCGCCCGCGAGGCCGTCGGCGCCCACGGCGGACGCCTCGTCCTCGGCGTCTCCGGCTACGTCGACACCGAGGACTCCGTGCAGGCGGAGCACCTCGTCGCGGGCGGCGCGCAGGGGCTGCTGGCGGCGCCCAGCTGGTTCGGCGGCGTCCCCGCCGACGGGCAGGAGAAGTGGCTCGTGGAGTGCGGGGTGCCCAGCGTCCTGGTCGAACGCTCCGCCCCGCCCGGCAACCCCGCCGCCGAACTCGACCGGGTCCGCACCGACCGCGCGCACGGCGCCGCCGCGGCCGTCGGCCACTTCGCCGCCCTCGGCCACCGCCGCATCACCGCCGTCCTCCAGGAAGGCCCGCACGCCGAGCGGATCAGCGCCGGGTTCGAGGCCGCCGTCCGCGCCCGCGGCATCGGCATCGACCGCGGCGCCCCCAGCGTCCGCGAACACGGCGACTACGAGGCCTCCGTCGACTACCTGGTGGAGGCCGTCCGCGAACGCGGCGTCACCGCCGCACTGGTGCACAGCGACGAGGACGCCATCGTGCTCGTGCCCCGGCTCCAGGCACGCGGTATCCGCGTCCCCGACGACCTCGCCCTCATCGCCTACGACGACCAGGTCGCCGGACTCGCCGACGTCCCCCTCACCGCCGTCGCCCCGCCCACCCACGCGGTGGGCGAACTCGCCGCCGAGCTGCTGTTGCGCCGCATCGCCGAACGCAACGGCGACCTGCCGGCCGGGCCCCGCCGACACCTCGACCTCCTCCCGGAGTTGCGCATCCGCTCCTCCTGCGGTGGGCGACCGCCTGCTGCGGCTTCCTGAGCCGGTCCGCGCGAACCGCTCACGAACTGAGCGCGCCGCGATCGTTTTGATTATCTCGGTCGAACGCTCTTGACGTTGATCGGATGCGCACAAAGGATGTCCTGCGACCGCCTCTTCCCGTACGAGGTCTCACAGGAGCCGTGCCATGACGCGTACGTCACGATCGTTTCGCACAGTCACCGCCGCCACCGTCACCGCCCTGGGGCTGCTCGCCACCGCCTGCGGCGGCGGTGACAGCTCGACCGACGCCGCGTCCGACGGCAAGCCGGTGACCATCGACTACTGGACCTGGACCCTCGGCGCCAAGTCGACCGTCGACGCGTTCAACAGGTCCCACCAGGACATCCAGGTCAGATTCACCGAGATCCCCAGCGGCACCGAGGGGTACAGCAAGCTGGCCAACGCCGTGAAGGCCGGCAACGCGCCCGACGTCGCCACGATCGAGTACCAGATGGTCCCCGAGTTCGCCAGCCAGGGCAATCTGATCGACTTGACCAAGTACGCCGGTGAAACGGTCAAGACGAAATTTCCGAAGCCTGTCCAGTCGCTGGTGACCTTCGGCGGCCGGACCTGGACCGTCCCCTACGACATCGCGCCGCAGATCTTCTACTACCGCACCGACCTGTTCGAGAAGTACGGCCTCACCGTCCCCAAGACCTGGGACGACTTCCGTCAGGCGGCCGAGAAGGTCAAGCAGCGGGACAAGAACGTCCGCCTCGCCTCCATCCCGAAGAACGACCCGGCCCTGCTGGCCGCACTCGCCTGGCAGGCGGGCGGCAAGTGGTTCGGCACCGAGGGCGACGCCTGGAAGACCGGCGTGGACGACGCCGCCACCAAGAAGGTCACCGCCTACTGGGACGGTCTCGTCAAGGACGACCTCGTGCAGACCTTCACCGGCTACAGCCCCGAGGAGACCAAGGCCCGCGCCGAGGGCAGGACGCTGGCCTTCCTCGGCGCCTCCTGGTCGGCCGGCGGCATGAAGACCGCCCTGCCCGACCTCAAGGGCAAGTGGGCCGCGGCCCCCCTGCCCAACTGGGGCACCCCCGCCGCCGGCAACTACGGCGGCACCTCCTACGGCGTCCTCAAAGGCAGCGAACACCCCGAGGCCGCCGCCGAGTTCATCACCTGGCTCACCACGAACAAGGCCGGCGTCGAGGCCCGGCTCGCCGACCTCCAGTCCCCGAGCAGCGCGCTGCCCGCCGACCCGGACATGCGCAAGGTCGCCGCGGCGAAGTTCGACACCGCCTACTTCAACGGCCAGGACCTCTACTCCCTCGCCTCCCGGCAGGCCGACACCATCGTCCCCGGCTGGACCTGGGGTCCCGACCAGATGGACGTCTACACCGCCATCCAGGACACCACCGCCAAGTCGGACTTCACCGCAGGCGTCGAGGCGGGCGAGGACCAGGCCCGCTCAGGCATCGCCGACCGGGGTCTGAAGCTCACGAAGTAGCCCCGGCGGAGAGCGGCCGGGGACAGGGGGAGCGTCGGCCGCAGCGAGCTCCGCGCCGGCGGCAGGCGTCCCGGGGCGGGGGCACACCTCGCCTGCCGACAGCACCACCGGAACCGGCACACGCGACGCCTCCGGCCTTCGTCGCCCCGCTCCCGCCCCTGCCCCGCCCCGCGCATCCGGGCCCACACCCACCCCCACACCCACCGCCCCCGCCCCAAGGAGCCGCCGTGTCAGCCCCCTCGGCCCGCCCCGCCGGCCCACCGACCGGCCACCGCTACCAGGACCAACGGGCGCGGCGTCAAGCCGCAGCCGTTCTCATCGCGCCCTTCTTCCTGCTGTTCGCCCTCGTCATGATCGCGCCGATCGGATACGCACTCTGGATGAGCCTGTTCCAGGAACGCTCCTCCGGGCTCGGCTTCGGCGGCACACAGCGGGTGTTCGCCGGGCTCGCCAACTACACCGCAGCCCTCTCCGACGCCGGCTTCCGTGACTCCTTCGCGCACATCGCGCTCTACTGCGCCCTCTACATCCCGGTGATGATCGGGGGCTCCCTCGCTCTCGCCCTGCTCGTGGACTCCGCCCTCGCCCGCGCGAAACGTTTCTTCCAGTTGGCGCTCTTCCTGCCGCACGCGATTCCCGGACTGATCGCCTCGATCATCTGGATCTACCTCTACACCCCGGGTCTGAGCCCCGTGCTCGACTGGCTCGAAACGGCCGGCGTCACCTGGGACTTCTACGCGAACGATCACGTCCTGCTCTCGATGGTCAACCTGTCCGCCTGGCAGTGGACCGGCTACAACACGGTCATCTTCTACGCCGCCCTGCAGGCCGTCCCGCGCGAAGTGATCGAAGCGGCCGTCATGGACGGAGCCGGTGCCCTGCGCACCGCCCTGCGCATCAAGATCCCGATGATCGCCTCGGCGATCGTCATGACCGTCCTGTTCACCTGTGTCGGCGCCATCCAGATCTTCACCGAACCGAAGCTGCTGAACCAGCGCGGAGCACCCTCGATCGACACCGAGTGGTCGCCCACCCTGTTCATCTGGAAAGCCGGCTTCGTCCAGCACGACTACGGCATCGCGGCGGCCGGCTCCCTGCTGCTCGCCGCGCTCGGCATCGTCCTCTCCCTCATCGTCACCCGGCTCGGAAACCGCTGGAAGGCGGCGGCATGACCACCCTCACCCATCCGAAACCCGCCCCCACCCCCGCCCGCCGGTCCGCCACCGGCCGGCGCGCCCGACCCGGTGGCCGGCCCGGCACCCGCCGCCGCACCCCGGTGCCCGTCCTTCTCTCCAAGGGCGTCGTCAACGGACTGCTGATCCTCGCCGCCTGCTACACCCTCATGCCGGTCAGCTGGCTCCTCATCGCCGCCACCAAGAACCACCGCGACCTCTTCGCCACCTCCGGCTTCGCCCTCGGCGACCTGAACCTCCTCGCCAACCTGCACCGGCTGTTCACCTTCGACGACGGCATCTACCTGCGCTGGTTCGGCAACAGCGTGCTCTACTCCGTCGTCGGCTCCGCCGCCTCCAGCCTCATTTGCGTCGCCACCGGCTACGCCTTCGACAAGTACGACTTCCGGGGCAAGGAGAAGCTGTTCGGACTGGTCCTCGGCGGCGTCCTCGTCCCGAGCACCGTCATCCAGCTGCCCATGTACCTGCTCGCCACCAAGGCCGGCGTCGTCAACACCTACGGGGCGCTGCTGCTGCCCGCCCTCGTCAACCCGTTCGGCGTCTACCTCGCCCGGGTCTTCTCCGAGGGCTACGTACCCGACGAGGTGCTGGAGGCCGCCCGCGTCGACGGCGCCGGCGAACTGCGCACCTTCGCCCGTATCGGACTGCCCATGCTCGCGCCCGGCTTCATGACGATCTTCCTGTTCTCCTTCACGGCCAGCTGGAACAATTTCTTCGGCGCGCTCGTCATGCTCAACGACGATCACCTCTACCCGGTCAACCTGGGCCTGTTCATGTGGAACAGCGTCACCCAGCAGCAGCCCGAGTACTACGCGCTCGTGATCACCGGCTCGCTCGTGGCCGTCCTCCCGCTGATCGCCGCCTTCGTCTGCCTGCAGCGCTTCTGGCGCTCCGGCCTGACCGCCGGCGCGGTGAAGTGAAGGTGACCGTGACCCAGACCCAGACCCAGACCCAGACTCCAGCCCACCCGCGCCCTCGCTCCCGCCCGCGCACCGTCCTCGCCATGGGCACCGACATCCACCGGACCCTGCTCGCCGACGGTCACCTCGACCGGCTCCGCACCGTCGCCCGCGTCGACACGACCACGACGATCACCGCGATCAACACGGTCACCGACGCCGACCCGGCGCACACCGCCCGCCTCGCCCACGCCGAAGTGCTCTTCACCCACTGGGGAGCGCCCCCGCTCACGGAGGACGCGCTGCGCCGCATGCCCCGGCTGCGGGCCGTCGTCCACGCGGCCGGCTCCGTCAAGCACCATGTCACCGACGCCGTCTGGAAGCGCGGCATCACCGTGTCCTCCGCGGCCGAGGCCAACGCCGTCCCGGTCGCCGAGTTCACCCTGGCCGCCATCCTGTTCGCGGGCAAACGGGTCGTGGACATCGCCCGCTCCTACACCCGCACCCGCACCCCGCCCGCCCTCCTGCCGTACTACCGCGGGCACGGCAACTACCGGCGCACCGTCGGCGTCGTCGGCGCCTCCCGCGTCGGCCGCCGCCTGCTCGGCCTGCTCCGCCCGTTCGACCTGCACGTCCTGCTGCACGACCCCTACCTCGACCCCGCACGGGCCCGCGCCCTGGGCGCCGAACCGGCCGGACTGGACGAACTCGCCGCCCGCAGCGACGTCGTGACCATCCACGCGCCCCAACTCCCCGAGACGCGGCACATGTTCGACGCCCGCCGACTGGCCCTCCTCAAGGACGGGGCGACCCTCGTCAACACCGCCCGCGGCTCCCTGGTCGACACCGACGCCCTCCTCCCGCACCTGCTCACCGGCCGCCTCAACGCCGTACTCGACGTCACCGAGCCCGCCACACCCCCCGCCGGCTCCCCCCTCTACACGCTGCCGAACGTCCTGCTCACCCCTCACATCGCCGGATCCCTCGGCACCGAACTGGGCCGCATGACCGACTGGGCCATCGACGAAGTCACCCGCTACGCCGGCGGTCTGCCCTTCGCCCACGGCGTCGGCCCCGAGGAACTGACCCGCTCCGCATAAGACGGCCGCAAGACGGCCGCAAGACGGCCACAAAGACGGCCACAAAGACGGCCGCAAGACGCCCCGCCACCGTGCGAGCAAAGGAGCTTCATGCCCGACCGCCGCGTCCTCGTCGTCGGCATCGACGGCGTCCGCCTGGACACCCTGCGCCGCCTGCCCACCCCGCACCTCGACGCCCTCACCACCGACGGTTTCCTCACCCCGGTCGAGGTGGACGACGCCACCCCGACCATGTCCGGCCCCTGCTGGGCGACCGTCGTCACCGGGGTGAACGTCGCCAAACACGGCGTGTGGAGCAACGACCTCACCGGCCACCGCCTCGACGTCTTCCCCGACTTCACCACCCGGCTCGACCACCACGACGGCCGGCGCACCTTCGTCGCCGCCGGCTGGCGCCCCCTGCTCCAGCCCCGCGACGGCGGCCCCCTCTTCCGCGCACCCTCCCGCACGGTGTACATCGCCCCGCGCGCCGACACCCCCGAGGCCTGGGACGAGTGCGACGAACGCATCACCGAGGCAGCCGCACGCGTCCTCGCCGAGGACGACGTCGACGCCTCCTTCGTCTACCTCGGCGCACCCGACGAGACCGCCCACGTCCTCGGCTGCGCGGAGGCCTACGACACGGCCGTGCGCCGCGCCGACACCCGCCTCGGCCGGCTGCTCGACGCCGTACGCTCCCGCCCCGGCTTCGAGGCGGAGGAGTGGACCTACCTCGTCGTCACCGACCACGGGCATGCGCAGGCGGGCGGACACGGCGGCCGGTCCGCCGCCGAACGCACCGCCTGGCTGGCCGCCGCCGGCCCCGGCATCGGCACGGCCCCGCGGCGGCCCGTCCGGCACGCCGACGTCGCAGCCCAGGTCTACGCCGCACTCGGCCGCCACCCCGACCGCCACTGGACCCTGGACGGCCGCCCCTTCGCGGCCCGCCCGCACGCCGTCCTGCTCGACCTCGACGGCACCCTCGCCGACACCGAGTCCCTGTGGCTGCGCACCGTCCGCGAGACCGCACCCGGGATCACCACGGACGACCTCTTCGCCACCCTCGGCCGTTCCGTCGCCGACACCGCCGCCCACCTGCACACCCTCACCGGCACCGACCCCGGCCCGCTCGCCGCCGGCCTGGAGGACCGCTTCGCCACCGCCGTCCAGCAGGAGGCCGCTCCGCTGCCCGGAGCCCTGGAACTCCTCGCCCTCCTCCACGAGTCGGACATCCCGGCGGCCGTGGTGTCGGCGTCCCCGCGGCCCGTCGTGGACGCCGTCCTGAAGCGGCTGGACGCGCAGGGCGCCCCCGCGTTCGCGGCCACCGTCGCCGCCGGCGAGACCCCCCGCACCAAGCCCGCCCCCGACCCCTACCTCGCCGCGGCCCGCGCCCTCGGCACCGACCCGGCCGCCTGCCTCGCCGTCGAGGACTCACCCACCGGCGTCACCGCGGCCGAGGCGGCCGGCTGCCGGGTGCTCGCCGTCCCGTCGTACACACCGATCGAGACCGCACCGGGCCGCACGGTCCGCCGCAAACTGACCGGCCTCGGCATCACCGAACTGTGGGCGGCCGGTCTCTGAGGGAAGGGGGAGCGCGGGCGGTCGCCGGGGGCGCCGGAAGACCCCCGCACCCTGCGGCGTAACCTTTCTCCGCCACCGCCACCGCCACCGCCACCGCCACCGCCACCGCCACCGCCACCACCGACCCGACCCGAACCGCCCCCGCACCGCACCGCCCCGTCCCCGAGGAGCCCCCATGCCCGCCGCCCGCCCCCGCCTGCTGTACGTCACCGACCTGGCGTACCAGGCCCGCGGGCGCCGCTACTGCGACGAGGACATCCACCTCACCTCCCGGCTGCGCGCCCACTTCGACCTCGCCCTGTGCCATCCGCTGGACGCGGCGGCCCTGATGGACGGCTTCGACGCCGTCGTCGTCCGCAACAGCGGACCCGTCCTCGGCTACCAGAAGGAGTACGAGGACTTCCGCGCCCGGGCGCTCGCCGCCGGCACCCGGGTGTACAACCCGCTCACCGGGAAGGCCGACATGGCCGGCAAGCGGTACCTGCTCGATCTGACCTCCGCCGGCTACCCCGTGATCCCGACCGTCGACCGCGTCGAGGACCTGGACCGGCTGCCGGCCGCCGAACGGTACGTGGTGAAGCCGAAGTTCGGCGCGGACTCCCTCGGCCTGCGGATCGTCCCCGGCAGCCGGCTCGCCGGACTCGCCGCCGGCGACGTCCTGATCCAGCCCTGCGTCGACTTCGCCTACGAGGTCTCCTTCTACTTCGTCGACGACGACTTCCAGTACGCCCTGTACGCCCCCGACCCCGAGCGCCGCTGGGAGCTGAAGCCGTACGCGGCCACCGCCGCCGACCTGGAGTTCGCGCGCCGGTTCATCGACTGGAACGACCTCGGCCACGGCATCCAGCGCGTCGACGCCTGCCGCGCCCCCGACGGCGGCCTGCTGCTGGTCGAACTGGAGGACCTCAACCCCTATCTGTCGCTGGACGCGCTGGAGGAGGAGGCCAGGGACGCCTTCGTCACCGCGTTCACGGCGTCCCTGAACCGGTTCGCGCAGGGGGCGCTCAGCCCAGCCTGACCGTGACCCGCTGGGTGGCGCCCGCCGTCCCGGTCAGATCGCCGAAGGTCAGGGTCAGCGACGAACCGGTGGCCGCCGAGGCGAGCGTGGCCGGCGCGGACGTCACCGCCGTGACCGTCCGCCGCCAGGTCAGGGTCAGACCGGTCCGCATCCGCATCGGATCGCTCACGGCGATCACCGCGGTACCGTCGGCGCGCTCACTGATCATCACGCAGCACGGATCGCTCGCGGTGAGCGTTCCGACCGTTCCGCCCAGCCAGAAGTTCACTCCGGTGAAACCGAGCGAAGTGACCGCCACGCCCTGCCGGCTGTTCGTGTTGGCGAGCACGGTCAGCCACCGGGTGTCCGCGGCCCGCGCCTGCGTACGGGCGGCCGTCGCGCCGGGCAGCAACTGGTACGCGTACGAGGCGCCGGCCGGGTCGGTGCCGTGATCGACGTACAGGGTCAGGTACCTGCGGGTCACGACGGTCGTGGAGCCGCCCTTGTTGATCGTGCTCCAGCTGCCGTCCCGGGCCTCGCGCAGCGCCCGCACCGTCGCCCCGCCCGGGAAGACATAGCCGCCGTGCCCGCCGATGTGCGCCCACTTGGTCCCGGTGAGCGTCTCCGACCACGGGTAGGCGGTGGGCTTGACCGTTCCGTCCGCCGTGAACGGGGCGCCGCCGGTGGGACCGAGGTTGCGGTTGTCGACCGTCGTCTCCACCGCGGTGCCGTCGGTGCAGGTGATGCCCGCGCCCAGACAGACGACGGTGTCGTCCAGGAAGAACCAGGACTTCTTGGCGACCAGGGTCGACTGCAGGCCCTTCAGGTACTGGCCGACCGCGGCCCGCTGTCCGTCGGTCGCGCCGCCCACCCAGTTCACGTCCGGCTTCGCCGCGCCCCAGTCACCGCCCGCCGCGTCCGCCAGCACCGTGCGGGAGACGGTCGTACCCGGCAGCCGGTACGGGTCGACGGTGGGCCAGAAGGCGTCGCTGTACTGGCCGTTGGCGAACGTGTCGCCCCACCAGTACAGCATCCCCGCACCGGTGTGCCAGCCGCGCAGGTTCTCGCCGTTGCCGGTCTCGTAGTAGGTGATCCTGCGGTCCGCCATGCTCAGCGAGGCCGCCCAGCCGGGCCGGCGGTGGGTGGCCCGCGCCATGCACGGGAACAGCCGGTGCCCGGCCGGCTCGGCCACCGCCGGCACCGACCCGTCGTCCCGCACACCCCGCAGCCGGGCCAGGTGCGGCAGGCCCAGCATCGGGTCGGCGAGCGGCGGGCTGTAGTAGTCGCGCTGCATCCAGCCCTTCACCAGCCCCCGCCAGCGCGCGTTCTCCGCCGCGCTCGCGCCCTGCCCGAGCAGCACGATCGAGGCCAGGACGGGGTGGCCGCGCAGATGGTCGTCCTGCTGGATCCCCTTCGGGTCCGCCGCCGCGATGCCCCGGCTGATGGCCCGGCCCGCCACGCCGTCCATCACCAGCCCGTTGTAGAGGAACGGCGCCCACGCGTTCTCCACCGCGTCGAACACGATCTGCCGCTGCGGGTCCGTCACCTCCCAGCGGGACCCGGTCAGCAGGGCGAACAGCAGGCCCAGTCCGCCGAGCAGCACCGAGCCGTAGGAGCCGGTGTACGGCACCGACGTGTGCTGGATGAAGGAACCGTCGGTGTACAGGCCGTCCCCCGAGGTCACGTACGGGAAGACGGGGGAGAGGGCGTCACGGGCCAGCGCCACCTTGGCCGCACTCGCCCCGACGACACCGCGCAGCGCCAGCACCCGGCACAGGTCGACCCGGTTCGCGCCCGTACTGGTCCCGCTGTAGCTCGCCACCGCCGAGTCGGGCACGAAGTGGTCCACCGCGGCCAGGTAGTTCGTGAGCTGCGCCGCCGACAGGGCGTCGTACATGAGCACGCACACGTCCAGCAGCGCCTGCGGGGCGCCGATCTGCCAGCTGTACCAGTTGCCGTACCGGGTCTGGCCCGCGTGGTAGACGTCGTCGTGGAGGTGGTCCAGCCCGGTGACGATCGCGTCGCGCAGGCCGGGGTCGCCGGTCAGCCCGGTGCCCGGCTGGCAGTACGCCTGCGCGAGCGTGCTCAGCCGGGTGCAACTGGTGTTCATGTTGCCCGAGTAGCCGTACGACTCCTGGTCCGTGTCGGGCTCCGGGTCGGCGTAGGCCAGGTCCGGCCACAGGGAGCCGGGGGCGGGGGCCATCGCGGCGAGGTACCGGCCCGCCGTGTCGCCCAGGTCGGCGAGCCGGGACCGGAACGGTTCGGCGGCGGGGTCGAAGCCCTCGCCGAGGATCAGGGTGCGCCACTTCGCCCGGAGCGTCGCGAACTCGTCCGCGGCGGCGGCCGCGCGGGTGGTGCCGAGCCCCAGGGCTGCGGCGGTGCCGGAACCGGCGGCCAGGAAGGCACGGCGTGACCAGGAACGGGGCCATGGACGGGACGAGGGACGGGACCAGGGAGTCGTCATGACGGCGCTTTCTAGCACCCACTTGTTCAAACGCTCAACACTTCTTGCCGAATTGATCGTATCGATCGTTTGGTTGGGGGAGGGGCGCCGGGACGGGGCTGCTGAACGGGGTCGCGACGGGCGCCGTATCTGAGCACGGGGCCGTGGAAGCCCCCGTATCCGCGGGACGGAAGGAGAGCCAGGTGCCGACACCGCCCGACCCCGAACAACCGCCGCCCGGGCCGGTTCTGGAGCCCGTCCGGGTCCTGCGGCTCCGCCGCTTCGACGCCCTCGCCGAGCTGATGCGCGACTTCCGGCCCGAGCACGTGACGCCCGGCCCCGCGACGTACGAGCCCCTCGCGGAGGCCGACACCCAGCAACTCCCGCCCGTCCCCACGGCCGGACCCGCCACGGCCACCCCCGGCTCCGGCCCGGGCCCGCGTCGGGCCGTCGTCGCCGTGGCCCTGGCGGCGGCCGCGCTCGTCGGGTTCGCCGCAGCCCTGCTGCTCCCCGGCCGCCAGCAGGCCGCCGCGACCGCCCGCCCGGCCCCGTCCGCCTCCTCGGCTCCCTCAGCCTCCTCGGCGCCGGCGGCGACAGCCCCGTCCGCCACCGCACCGGCCCCGCCGGCCCCCACCGCATCGGTCGCCTCCACCGCCGCGACCGACCCCGACGGCCCCGGCGTCCTCCGCCAGGGCGACGCCGGCCCCGACGTCGCCGACCTCCAGCAACGCCTGCTGCGCGTCCCGGACGTCTACCGCGGCGGCTCCACCAGCGGCACCTACGACACCACGCTCACCGAGGCCGTGGCCCGCTTCCAGCTCTGGTACGGCATCAGCGGCGACGAGACGGGCGTCTACGGCGACGACACGCGCCGTGCGCTGGAGTCCCGCACCGGCTTCGGCGACGATGCATGAGAGGACGGGACCGAGCGGCGGCGGACGGGAGAGCAACGGCATGGCGGACGACAGCGGCACGGGCGGCCGGGCGGCCGAGCCGAGCGCCTTCTTCGAGCGACTCGACCCGGACATGTGCGTGGTCACCGCCGTGGCGGGCGGTGAGCGCGCCGGCTGCCTCGTCGGGTTCGCCTCGCAGTGCTCCATCCAGCCGCTCCGCTTCGCCGTGTGGCTGTCCAAGGTCAACCACACCTACCGGGTCGCCCGCGCCGCCCAGTACCTCGCCGTCCATCTGCTCGGCCGCGACCAGCGGGATCTCGCGGAACTCTTCGGCGGCGAGACGGGCGACGAGACCGACAAGTTCGCGCGGCTCGACTGGCGGGAGGAGCACGGCGGCGCCCTCGTCCTTCAGGACGCGGCGGCCTGGTTCGTCGGCACCATCCTGCACCGCACCGACGGCGGCGACCACGTCGGTTTCGTGCTCGACCCGGTCCAGTGGGGCGAGGGGCGGGGCGGGCCGCTGCTGCGGCTCTCCGACGCCGTCACCATCGACGCCGGCCACCCCGTCGACTGAGCGGCGCCGTCAGCCGTCCGCCGCGTCCTGCTCCTCCTCCAGGGGCCTCCGGATGTCCAGCACGCACACGTCGTCCCGCCGTTCGTCCGCCAGCATCGTCGCGAGCAGTGCCTCCAGGGAGCCGGAGTCGCCGCAGCCGTGCGTGCGCACCGCCTCGGCCAGCCGGTCGAAGCCGGCGTCGAGGCCCTCGCCGGGGCGTTCGACCAGGCCGTCGGTGTACAGCAGCAGCCGGTCACCGGGTTCCAGCCGCAGTTCCCGCGACTCGTAGGCGGGCGCGGACATCGCGCCGAGCAGCATGCCGCCGGGCCGGTCGAGGAAGCGCACCTCGCCCCGGCGCACCAGCAGCGGCGGCGGGTGCCCGGCCTGCGCCCAGGCCAGGACGTGCCGGTCGGGGTCGTAGCGGGCCAGCACCATGGTGGCGGTGGTCTGGCTGTCGCGGGAGTGCAGCAGCAGCTGGTTGAGCCGCGCCAGCGCCCCGGTGAGCGAGGAGCCGGTGCTGACCATGCCCTTCGCGGTGAATCTGAGCTGGGCCATGGTGGCCACCGCGCCGATGCCGTGGCCCGCCACGTCACCGACCACGAACAGCGCGTCGGAGTCGGGCAGTTCGATGGCGCTGAACCAGTCGCCGCCGACGTGGATGCCGGCCTGGGCGGGCAGGTAGGCGACCTCGACGCGCAGTCCGGCCAGCCGCACCGGCTTGCTCGGCAGCGGCAGCAGGGCGTGCTGGAGCCGGGCGGCCAGGGCCCGCTCGGCCTGGAGGATGCCGCGCTGCAGGAGCATCGCGCGTTCGCTCTCCACCAGCGCGAGTTCCGCGCTGCGCTGCGCGGTGAGGTCCTGGACGAAGCCGTGGACCTCGACCGGCGTCCCGTCGGGCGCGGTGACGGCCTCCGCGACCATCCGCAGATGCCGGACGCCCGTGGGCGCCTCGATCCGGAATGGTACGTCGAACGGCCGCCCCTCGGAGACGAGTTCGTCGATCGCGCGGGTCAGCGGCCCGGTGTCCTCGGCGAGGGCCAGGCGGGGCAGCTCCTCCAGCGGCACCGGCCCCTGCCCGGGCCGCCGGCCGAGCACGGCGTACGTCTGCGCGGCCCAGGACGCCTCCTGGGTGACCAGGTTCCAGTTCGCCCAGCCCAGGTTGCCGAGCCGCTGCACGTCGGCGAGGCGCTGCTCCTGCCGGTCCACCGGGTCGTGCCGCAGCCAGGTCACCACCAGGCCCTCGCCGAGCGGGGCCGCCCGCACCGTGTAGGTGGCGGTCACGGGCACGTCGTCGACCACGTCCTGGTAGGCGAACGGCTCGGCCTCGAAGGGGAGCCCGGTCTCCAGGGCCCGCAGGTAGCCCTGCCACAGCGGTTCGCCCGCGACCGACGGGTAGCTCTCCAGGACGTGTGTGCCGACCATCTCCCGGCCGGTCCGGCCGAACACGTCGACCGCCTCCGGGGTGGCGGCGTCGATGCGGTAGTCCTCCACCTCGCCGGAGGGGGCGCGCAGCGGGGTCAGCAGGATGGCCGCGCCCGGCAGCGCGTCGAACACCGCCTGCACGGTGTGGGCGACATCCCCCGGCGCCGCGTTCTGCGGGCTGTCGAAAACCCATAGCCGGCCCGCGCACAGCCGGGCCACGGCCCGCAGCAGCTCCCGCTCGCGCGGCGCGAACGGCCCGCCCCGCCGGCGCAGCACCCCGAGGGCGACGTGCGCGGCGTCCCCGGCCGGCACGGGCAGCCAGGCCCGGCTCAGCCACCGCTCCGGGGGATCCCCGATGAGCAGGTACCGGGTGCGGTCGGTGGCGAGGTCCTCCAGCCAGAGGGGTTCCCCGGACTGTACGGCGTCCAGCGCGGCCACGCCGGTCAGCGGGGGCACCTGGCGCCACTGGGCGGCGAGGGTGGGCTCGATGCCGGCGTAGCCGATGAGCCCCAGCCCGCCCTCGGGCAGCCGCTCGTACAGCATCACCGCGTCGGCGTCCGCCTCGGGCGCGAGGTGGTCCAGCAGGCAGCCGGCCAGTTCGTGCGGCGAGCCGACCTGGACCAGGTCACGGCCGATGCGGCCGAGCACGTCCGCCAGGTCCGTGGTGCCGGCCGGCGCACTCCCGGCGGAGCCGACGGAGCCGAGGGCGGTGAGCGGGGGCGCGGCCGGGGCGGCGGGCTGTGTCCTGGGCGGCAGGCCGCCCAGAGTGAGCCAGCACTGTTCGAGGAGGGTGCGGTTGCCGTCCCGGGCGCGCTGGGCCAGCTCCTCGTGGGCCGCGTTCGGGGTACAGCCGGTGACGGCCATCAGCACGCCCTTGGCCCGCTCCAGGACCGCCGAGGTCGCGGCCAGGTCCCGCAGCCGTTCCATCTCCGCGCGCTGCCGAGCGACGACCTTGGCCAGCGCCGCCAGATCTGCGTTGGCGTCGCGGCCCACCGGAGGCAGAGGCTCGCTCGTCACGCGATGAGCATTGCACACCCGGGGCCGTTCGATCACTCGTCTGCCGGGTCCGGATTCATACGACCTTCCGGCAAGCTCTCCGGCGGGGGGTCGGTGCAGGTCGGGGGAGGGTCAGCGGCCCGTGCCACGTCCGGCCAGGGCCTCGCTGACCGCGCGGACGCTGCGCGCGATGTGCTGCAACTGGAGGACCTCCGCCGCGTACAGCTTGATCGTGTGTTCGATCACCGATTCGGGCAGTCCGAGCACGGGCAGTTCGGCGCGCGCCGTCTGCAGGGCGGTCCGTGCGACCCGGATCTCCTGCTGCACCTGGATCTGCGCGTGCCGGGCGAGCAGGACCGGGTGCCGGATGAGCGCCGGATAGCTGGCGTACCGCGCGGGGATCAGGTCGCGCAGCCACTTGGCCGCCGAGCGCTCCCAGTCGTACGAGCCCGGCGTCTTGACCTGACAGGGCCAGTCGGGACTGATGCGCGTGCTGGTCAGGGTCATGATCATCGCTTCCGGTGTGCGGCGTCGTGAGGGTGGTCGACGGATTCGGGGCGGCCCCGGCCTAGGGGATGACCGGGGCCGCCACGGGCGCGTCGCGCAGACGACACGCCCCCGCACACCCCGGGCGCCGACGTGGGTAGGGGACGGCGACAGGGGTGCCCGTGCGGTGGCCCCGGACGCGGGGAACCGGCACTGCGTCCGCCGAGCAGTATTTATATATGCCGAGTGGTTTGCAAGACGTATGAAAACATTCATGCGTGATATGCGGTGAATCATCCCCGTCCAGGGGGCGGATGACCGCAAGATCTTCACGGATGGCCGGCACGGCCGGAAGAATCGGCCGGGCGATGCGCTCAGTCCTTGAGGAAGAACTGTGCTCAGTCCTTGAGGAAGAACTGGTGCTGGTCGGAGAGCTGTTCGTACTTCTCCAGCCGGGCCTGGGTGCGCTCCGGATCGGCGTCGGTCATGGCCTGGAGCAGCGCCGCGGCCAGCACGCCGGGCGCGGCGTAGGAGTCGAACACCAGCCGGGACCCGGTGCCGGTGGCGAAGGTGATGTCGGCCTCGTCGGCCAGCGGCCCGAGCGCCAGGTCGGTCACCAGCGCGACCTTCAGACCCGCACCGCGCGCCACCCGGACGGCCTGGAGCGTCTCCTGGGAGTGCCGGGGCATGGCGAAGGCCAGCACCCAGCTGCCGCCGGCCTCGCGGGACTGCAGCAGCGCGTCGTAGGCCACGCTGCCGCCGCGGGTCACCAGCCGCACGTCCGGGTGGATACGGCGGGCGGCATAGCCGAAGTACTCGGCGAGCGACACCGAGATGCGCAGGCCCAGCACGGTCAGCGGGGTCGAGCGGGACAGTTCGCGCCCGACGCGGATGACCCGGTCGGGGTCCGCGAAGTCGCGCCGCAGGTTCTCCAGGTTCTCGATCTCGGCGTCGACGGCCGCCTGCAGCTCGTTGGCCCGGTCCTCCTCGCCGGGACCGCCGGCCAGGCTGCTCAGCGCGATCGACTGGAGCTTCTCGCGCAGCGCGGGGTAGCCGCTGAAGCCGACGGCGGCGGCGAAGCGGGTCACCGAGGGCTGGCTGACCCCGACCCGGTCGGCCAGCTCGGTGATCGACAGGAACGCGGCCTCGGTGATGTGCTCGATCAGGTACTGGGCGATGCGCCGCTGCCCCGGCGACAGACGCGGCCCGTCGAAGAGTTCCCGCAGCCGGGAGGTCGGGGCGGCCTCGGCCTCGGGCACCGTCTTGCCCGACGTGATCGCTGATGCCTGTGCGCGTGCCTGCTGCGGCGAGGGCACCGGTCGGCCTCCTTTGTCTGCCACGATCACTCAACATAGCTCACCCACCGCCGTGACCAGCGGGTTGGATCAGCGGCGTCACCTCCGGTACAGGCTGATGGAATGGCCCACCGAGCCGACCGGCCGGCTGTCCGCGATCAGCTCGGCGAGCCGTCCGCGCGCCTTGGCGACGGCGGAGTCCGACACCACCAGCAGCCCGTGCACCCGGTCCGGCGGCACCGTGCGCGGATCGGCGGCGCGGATGCCGTAGTACGACGGCACGCCACTGCCCTTGTACACCAGCCACACCCGTTCGCCGGGGTACCGCTCGCGGAGCCGGTCGGCGAGCCGGCCCAGGTCCTGCCCCCAGTCCACGTTCGCGTCGTGCAGCAGCCGGTGGGTGTGCGCCGGCCCGCCGAACGCCTCGTTCGCGTACGGCAGGTAGTACGGGAACGTCCGCACCGAACTCACCGCCGCCCACAGCACCAGCGCGCCCGTCAGCAACCCGGCCCACCGCCGGCGCGGCACCAGCACACAGGCCGCGGCCACCGCGCAGAACACCGGTACGAACAGCGCGTACCGGGTGCCGAAGTCCCGCGATCCCGTCATCGCCGCCGCCAGCAGGACCACCGGCGGCAGCAGCAGATACGGCGCCGCGGGCCGCAGCCGCCGCCGCGCCACGACCGCCACGGCACCGGCCGCGCCCAGCGCCAGCAGTCCGAGCGGGGTCTTCACCAGCAGCGCGGCCGGCAGGTAGTACCACAGCGAACCGGTGTACAGACGCCCGAACAGATACCCCTGCCAGGGGCGGTCCTCCAGCCCGAACTGCACCCGCATCCCGGCCCGGTACGCCCGTGGCACCGGCAGCAGCTCCACCAGCCGGCCCCGCAGCCCGTGCACGGCCGGCACCGGCTCGGCGGGCAGGAACCGCAGCCGAGGGTCGACGGCCAGATACACGGCCCACACGACGACGATCGCGGCGACCGCCACGACCACGGCACCCACGAGCGCCACCACCGCCCGCCGCTCCGCGAGCCGACGCAAGACCGCCCGGGCGGACAGGAAAGCCGGCAGCGGCCGCCGCGCGGTCCACGCCGAGACCGCTGCCAGGCCCATCACCACCGGTACCGCCGGCAGCGCGCTCATCTTGGTCGCCACGGCCGCGCCCAGAGCCGCGCCGGCCAGCGGCAGGTACCGGGCGGGACGGCGCCGGGCCCGCCAGGCGAGCCAGGCCGACGTCAGGACGAAAGCGGCCGCCGGCAGGTCCAGCGTGGCCAGCGAGCCGTGCGCGATCACGTCGGGGGAGAAGGCGTACAGGGCGAGCGCGGCCGGCCCGGCCGCCGTACCCGCCAGGTCCCGGGCGAACGCGAACACGACCAGCCCGCACAGCAGCGTCAGCGCGATCACCGGCAGCCGCGCCCACAGCATCAGCCGCCAGGGGTCGTTGCCCGAGGCGTACAGCAGGTGCCGGCCCACCTGACCCTGGTCGCCGGTGTACGACGGGTCGTAGTGCGGGTCCGCCACCGCCACCCCGGCGGCGATCAGCAGTTTCCCGAGCGGCGGATGCTCGGGGTTGTAGCGCAGCCGGTGTTCGCGCAGGTAGTCGGTGGCCGTCGCGACGTACACCGGCTCGTCGATGGTGGGGGTCTGCTGGACGGCCGTGGTGACCATCGCCGCGGCCATCTGCGCCAGCAGCAGGACGACCAGGAGCGGCGGCAGCCACCGCCGGTACCGGCGCAGCAGCGCGTCCCGGCCGGCCGGGACCTGCCGTACCGGCTCCGCGGGAGCCTCCGTGGTGAGGACCGGGTGCTGTTCGTGCGCCATCATCCGCCCAGCGGCGGCACCGGCCGTGCGGTGGCCGGAGGGTGCGGGGACCTGATCACGGCCCTACTGTCGCACCGCTCCCGCCGCCGCGGCCGTCACCGCCGCACCAGTCGTACCGACAGGCCTTCTGCCGTGTACACGGGTACGGCCCGCAGCCCGCCGGAGTTCACCTCGCTCCGCTCGAACCACCCGGACAGCTCTGGTGCCGGCATCGTGTGCGACGGTGTGCGGTCCCGGGGAGATGTGCGAGGACGATGAACGCGTGCCGCACCGCACACCACCGAACGCGCCCTGCGCCCGCCGTCAGCCCGCCGCGCGCAGCGCGGTGGCCGGCACCACCAGGTCCGCCCGGTCCCGGGTCGTCGCGACCAGGTCGGCGTTGCGCTGGTCGGTGCCCAGCACCCAGGCCACGGCCGCCGCGTGCTCCTTGCCGAACTCCTCGTGCCGGGCGACCAGCCGGCGGATCCGCTCCTCCTCGTCGATCTCGCAGAACCACACCTCGTCCAGGCACGGCCGCACCCGCGCCCACGAACCCTCCCGCAGCAGCAGGTAGTTCCCCTCGGTCACCACCAGTCGGGCCTGCGGCGGCACCGGGATCGCCCCGGCGATCGGCTGCTCCAGCACCCGCTCGAACCCCGGCGCGTACACCACGTCGTCGGTCTCCTCGCGCAGCCGCCGTAGCAGCGCCGCGTACCCGCCCGCGTCGAAGGTGTCCGGCGCGCCCTTGCGGTCCCGGCGGCCCAGCCGGTCCAGTTCGCGGTCGGCGAGGTGGAAGCCGTCCATGGGCACATGCGCCGCCCACGGCGGGCCGTCCCCGTTCAGGGCCGCCACCAGGCGCTCGGCCAGCGTCGTCTTGCCCGCGCCGGGACTGCCCGCGATACCGAGCAGGGCCCGCCCGCCGCCCCGGGGCAGAGCGCGGGCGCGGGCGAGGAGGCCGTCGAAGGCCGGCGGCAGGGAGTCGGAGGTCAGCGGCACACTGCAGAGTGTGGCACCGCCCGCCCGCACGGTATGTGGCGTGCGCCACTCACTGGAGTGTCCGGTACGGGGAACAGTCCTCGGTATGAGTCAGCTCGCTCTGCCCGACACCATCCAGGCCTGCCTCTTCGACCTCGACGGGGTCGTCACCAAGACGGCCGTCGTGCACGCGGCGGCCTGGAAGGAGACGTTCGACGCCTTCCTGCGCGCCTACGAGGGCGAGCAGGGACGGCCGTTCGACGCCGTCACCGACTACGACGAGTACGTGGACGGCCGCCCCCGCGCCGACGGAGTCCGCGCCTTCCTCGCCTCGCGCGGCATCCACCTGCCCGAGGGCGGCCCCGGCGACCCGCCGGACGCCCGCACCGTCCACGGCCTCGGCAACCGCAAGAACGAGCTGCTGCTGGAGCGGATCCGCACCGGCGGGGTCGAGGCCTACGAGGGCACCCTGCGCTATCTGGAGGCGGTCCGCGCCGAGGGCCTGCGCACCGCGATCGTCTCCTCCAGCGCCAACTGCCGGGACGTGCTGCGCTCCGTCGGCGCCGAGCACTTCTTCGACGTACGCATCGACGGCGTGGTGGCCGTGGAGCGGAACCTGCCGGGCAAGCCGCACCCCGACACCTTCCTCGCCGCCGCCCGGGACCTCGGCGTCGAGGCGTCCCACGCGGCCGTCTTCGAGGACGCGCTGGCCGGCATGGACGCGGGCCGGGCCGGCGGCTTCGGATATGTCGTCGGCGTGGACCGGGTGGGCCAGACCGACGCGCTGTACGCGCACGGCGCCGACATCGTCGTCAAGGACCTCGCCGAACTCGGAGGCAAGCAGTGATCACCGACCGGTCGTACGCCGTCGAACCGTGGACCGTCCGGGAGACCGCGCTCGACCTCGACGTGCTCGCCCAGAGCGAGTCGGTGTTCGCCCTGTCCAACGGGCACGTCGGCTGGCGCGGCAACCTCGACGAGGGCGAACCGCACGGACTGCCCGGCAGCTACCTCAACGGCGTCCACGAGGTGCACCCGCTGCCGTACGCCGAGGCCGGCTACGGCTATCCGGAGTCCGGGCAGACCGTCATCAACGTCACCAACGGCAAGGTCCTGCGACTGCTCGTCGACGACGAGCCGTTCGACCTGCGCTACGGCCGGCTCGTCTCCCACGAACGCGTCCTCGACCTGCGCCGCGGGGTGCTGGAGCGGACCTGCGAGTGGACCTCACCGGCCGGCTCCACGGTCCGGGTGCGCTCCACCCGGCTGGTGTCGCTGACCCAGCGGGCGATCGCCGCCGTGGCCTACGAGGTGGAGGCCGTCGGCAGCCGCAGCCGGGTGGTGATCCAGTCGGAGCTGGTCGCCAACGAGAGCCTGCCCGAGCCCGACGGCGACCCCCGCGCGGCGCGGGCGCTGAAGTCACCGCTGGAGCAGGAGGACGGCTTCGCCTCCGGAAACCGGCTGCGGCTGGTGCACCGCACCCGGCGCAGCGGCCTCAGGGTCGCCGTCGCCGCCGACCACACCGTCACCGGCCCCGAACGCACCACCACCCGCAGCGAGAGCGGCATCGACGTCGCCCGGCTCACCGTCACCTCCGTGCTGGAGCCCGGCCAGAGCCTGCGGGTGGAGAAACTGGTCGCGCACGGCTGGTCCGGCGCCCGGTCGCTGCCCGCGATGGCCGACCAGGTCGACGCGGCGCTCGCCGCCGCCGGCCACGACGGCTGGCAGGGGCTGCTCGCCGACCAGCGGGCCTGCCTGGACGACTTCTGGGCCCGCGCCGACGTCGAGGTGGAGGGCGACGAGGAGATCCAGCAGGCCGTCCGCTTCGCGCTGTTCCACGTCCTGCAGGCCGGCTCGCGCGCCGAGCAGCGCGCCATCCCCGCGAAGGGACTGACCGGCTCCGGCTACGACGGGCACGCGTTCTGGGACACCGAGATGTTCGTGCTGCCCGTGCTCACCCACACCGCGCCCGCCGCCGTCGCCGAGGCGCTGCGCTGGCGGTACAACACCCTGGACGAGGCCCGCGAACGCGCCGCCCAACTGGGCCTCGCCGGGGCCGCGTTCCCCTGGCGGACCATCGCGGGACCGGAGGGCTCCGCGTACTGGCCGGCCGGCACCGCCGCCTTCCATGTGAACGCCGGCATAGCCGACGCCGTCGTCCGGTACGTCGAGGCCACCGGCGACACCGCGTTCGAACGGGAGACCGGCGTGGAGCTGCTCGTCGAGACCGCCCGGCTGTGGCGGTCGCTGGGCCACCACGACACCCACGGCGTCTTCCACCTCGACGGTGTCACCGGCCCCGACGAGTACAGCGCGGTCGCCGACGACAACACGTACACCAACCTGATGGCCCGCCAGAACCTGCGCGCCGCGGCCGACGCCGTGGAACACCATCCCGGCGAGGCACGGCGGCTCGGCGTGGACGAGGAGGAGAGCGCGGCCTGGCGGGACGCCGCCGACGCCATGCACGTTCCCTACAACGCCGAACTCGGCGTCCACGAACAGCACGCCGGCTTCACCCGCTACCAGCGCTGGGACTTCGACGGCACCCGCCCCGACCAGTACCCGCTGCTGCTGCACTTCCCCTACTTCGACCTCTACCGCAAACAGGTCGTCAAGCAGGCCGACCTGGTGTTTGCCATGTACACCTGCGGCGACTGGTTCGAGGAGGAGCACGGCGAGGAGCAGATCGCCCGGAACTTCGCCTACTACGAGCCGCTGACCGTCCGCGACTCCTCCCTGTCCGCCTGCTGCCAGGCCGTCATCGCCGCCCGGACCGGCCACCTGGACCTCGCCTACGCCTACACCGCCGAGGCCGCGCTGATGGACCTGCAGGACCTGGAGCACAACACCCGGGACGGGCTGCACATCGCCTCGCTCGCGGGCACCTGGATGGCGCTGGTCGCGGGCTTCGGCGGCATGCGGCGCGCCGGCGACCGGCTGCGGTTCGCGCCCCGCCTGCCCGAGCGGCTGCGCCGGCTCGCCTTCCACGTCCAGTTCCGCGGGCGCAGGCTGCGCGTGGACATCGGCGCGGACAAGGTGACGTACGCGCTGCTGGACGGGCCGCCGCTGACGCTGAGTCACCACGGTGAGCCGGTGAGGGTCGCCACGGAGGAACCGGCCGTCCGGGCCGTACCGCCGGTGATCCGCCGGCCCGCGCCCGACCAGCCGCCGCACCGCGTGCCGAACAGCGGCTGAACCGCGCGCGCGGCGCTGCGCGGTGGGCCGGCCTCAGGCGCCGCCCGCGGCCCGTTCTGCGGCTCCGCTCGCGGCGCGGTCCGCGGCCCGTTCTGCGGATCCGTCTCCGGCTCGGCCCCGGCTCAGCAGCTCGCGCAGGGCCCGTTCCTCCTCGGCGCTCAGCCCGGTCACGAACTGCCGGAGCGCGGCGATCGGGTCCGGCCCCCGGTCCAGGGCCTCGTGCATCGCCGCGGCGGTCATCTCGGCCGCGTTCTTCGCCGCCCGGTACGCCCCGCGCCGCCCGTCGGCGTCGCGGAGCACCAGACCCTTGTCGTACAGGCGTGTGAGGATGGTGTGGACCGTGTTGTACGCGAGTCCGCCGCCGATCTCCTGCTGGATCTCCGCCGGGGTCAGCGGTCGCTCGGTGGCCCACAGGGCGGCCAGCACCTCACCCTCCAGCTCCCCGGCGCCGCGCCGCTCCGCCCTGCCGCGGGACCCTGTGCCAGCCATGCCCCAACCTTACAGCGCGTAGGGCCGTCGGCCGGATGGCCCCGCCCGCCGGGCACCGCCGGACGGCCCGCGTTAGCTTGGCCGTGATGTTCCGGAGGGGTGGTCATGGCCGGCAGTGCGCACGCGACACTCGACGCGGCGAGCCGCGAGGGCGCGCGCCGCGCGTCCGCCGGCTCCGCGCGTGCCGGCTGGCCGTCGGCGGCCGTCGCCGCGGCCTTCACCCTGGCCCAACTCGTCCTCGTACGGCCGGGCCTGGGGCTCGGCTGGGACGAGACGGTGTACGTCAGCCAGGTCAGCGGACACGCGCCCGCCTCCTTCTTCAGCGCACCCCGCGCGCGGGGCGTCTCCCTGCTGGTCGCACCCGTCGCGGCCTGGTCGTCGTCCACCGCCCTGCTACGGGTCTACCTCGCCCTCCTTGCCGGCCTCGCCCTGTTCCTGGCACTTCGCGCCTGGCGCGGACTCTTCCCCGGCCGCGTACTCGCCCTCGCCGGCGCCCTGTTCGCCTCCCTGTGGGTGACCCTGTTCTACGGCCCGCAGGCCATGCCCAACTACTGGGTCGCCGTCGCCGCCCTGGCCGCCGTCGGCTGCTTCCTGCGCGCCCGCGCCGAGCGGACCGCGCTGTGGGGCCTGGCGGGCAGCGCGGTGCTCATGGCGTGGATGCGGCCGGTGGACGCGGTGTGGGCGGCCCTGCCCCTGCTCGCCCTCGGCCTGACCCGCCGCCACCGGCGGGCGCTGCTCGTCCTGCTCGCCGGGCTCACGGCCGGCGCCGCCGAGTGGGTGATCGAGGCGTACACGCGCTACGGCGGTCTGGCGCGCCGGCTGTCCGACGGCTCGGAGATCCAGGGCGGCCTCGGCTGGCACGTCGCCGTCGTCGACCAACTGCGCAGCCTGGGCGGGCGCACGCTGTGCCGGCCGTGCACCGGCGCCCTGCCGCATCCGCTGCTCACCCTCTGGTGGTTCGCGCTGCCCCTGCTCGCCGTGCTCGCCCTCGCGCTCGCCGTGCGGGCCCGGCGTACGACGACGTCCACGGCACTGCCGCTCGCCTGCGCGGCGACCGCCGCGTTCCCCTACCTGTTCCTGATCGGCTACGCGGCCCCCCGCTTCCTCCTCCCCACCTACGCCCTCCTCGCCGTCCCCGCCGCCACCACCCTCACCCACCTGCTGACCCCCACGTCCCGGTCCCACGACCAGACCACGCCCCCGGCCCGCCGCCGGACTCCCCGTCCGGGCTCACGTCCGGCTCGGCGCTCGCCCTGGCGCCCGGCCCTGTTCCTGACACCGCGTCTGTACCGGCGCCCGGCCCAGCGCTCGCCCTCCCGCCCGACCCAGCCCCGGGCCACGTCCCCGGACCAGCCCCCGGCCTCCGCTCCGCCCCAGGCCCAGGCTTCGGCCCGCCGCCGGACGTCGGGTCGGCTCCGCCGCTTGGCTCGGTGCCCGGAGCTGCGCTCGGCCCCGGGCCCGGCCCATCCCCCGGACCCGGCCCGGGCCTTCGCCTCGGCTCCGCCCCAGGTTCCGGCCCGGCCCCAGGCTTCGGCCCGCCGCCGGGCTCCGGGTTGGCTCTGCCGGCTGGTTCGGCGTCCGGAGGTGCGCTCGGCCTCGGGTGTGGCCCAGCCCCGGGCCACGTCCCCGGACCGGGCCATGGCCCAGGCCCAGCCCTCGGCCTCGGCTCCGCCCCAGGCTTCGGCCCGCCGCCGGACTCCGCGTTGGCTCCGGCGCCCGGCCCGCCCCCCGGCCTCGGCTTCCCTCCGGCTCCCGGCCGCCCAGGCCCCGCCCCGGCGCCCGCTCGTCACCGTGCTGGTCTGTGCCGTGCTCGTCGCTCATCTCGCGGTGCAGCTCGCCGTGCTCGTGCACACGGTGGGCAACACCGCCGCCGCCCACCGGGAGTGGGCCCGCACCGCGGTGGAGCTGGGGCGGCGGGGGGTCCGTCCGCCCTGCCTGGTGACCGGGCACGAGGCCCTTCCGATCGCCTTCGCGGCCGGATGCTCCTCCGGTGCGACGGCCGGACCCAACGCGAACATCACCGAGGACGGCATCACCCGGACCACCCGGCGGATGCCGGTCGCCACGCTGGTGCGGGCCGGGGCCGCGCCGCCCGGTTACGCCCGCGACTGGCCGTCCGTGCCCGTCGGCGCGGTCCGGCTCTACTACGTCGTACCGGGCGCCGGCCCATGACGGCCCCGGCCGGACTCACCGCCTTCCCCGGCCGCCGCCGTACCCACGCGCAGGCCGGTGTCTGCGTCGCCGTCCTGCTCGGCGCGCTGTACCTGGCCCGGCGGCACTGGCCCGCCGTCGAGAGCGGGGCGGGGCGGCTGGCGGTCGCCGACCAGGGCTGGCTGCTGCTCGGCGCGACCGCGGCCCTGGGCACCTGGGCGGCCTCCGCCCTCGCCCAGCAGGGCGCCGTCGTACCGCGGCTGCCCGGACCCCGGCTGGTCGCCGCCCAGTTCGCCGCCTCCGCCGCCAACCACCTGCTGCCCGCCGGGCTCGGCGCGGGCGCGGTGAACCTGCGGTTCCTGATGCGCTGCGGGCTGCCGGCCGGACGCTCGGCCGGCGCGCTCGCCGTCAAGGCCACCGCGGGCGCCGCCGCCCGCCTGACCCTGATCGCGCTGCTCGCCCCGGCCTGTCCGGGCCTGCTGCGCCTCCCGCACGTCCCCCCGACGGCGGTCGCCGCCCTACTGCTCGTCGCCGTACTCGTGGCGGTCCTGCTCGCCACCGCCCTGTGGCCCCGCTGCCGGCGGGCGCTCACCGCCGTACGGGCCGACCTGCGCGCACTGCACTCCTGCCCGGCCCGCGCGGCGGCCCTGTGGGGCGGCTCGCTCGCCTTCGCCGCCCTGCACGCGCTGGTCCTCATCGCCGTCACCCGCGCCGTCGAGCTGTCCCTCGCCCCGCTCCCGGTGGCCCTGCTGTACCTCGCCGCCAGCGGCGCCGCCGCCCTGCTGCCCACATCGGGCGGTCTCGGCTCGCTGGACGCCGCACTGGCCCTCGCCCTCACCGCCGCCGGCACGCCCGGCGCCGCCGCCGCGTCCGCGGTGCTCGGCTACCGGCTGCTGACCGTCTGGCTGCCGCTGCTCCCCGGACTGCTGGTGCTCGCGGTGCTGGTGCGCCGCAGGGCCCTGTGAGCGCCGGGGAGTTTCCCGGGCGCCCGGGGCAGGTAGGAGACGGGTACTGCCGGCGGACACAGGAGGGGGAGTCATGCGGGGGAACGACAGCGCGGGCCTGCCGGACGCGGCCTTCTTCACACCGGGATCGTCGTCCTTCACCGAGTTCCTGGCCGCGCACCGCCCCGGGCTGCTGCCCACCGCGCCCCCGTTGCCGCCGGGCACCCGGATGGCGCCCGACCGGTTCCCGCACGGCACCACCGTGCTCGCCCTGACCTACCGCGACGGCGTACTGATCGCCGGCGACCGCAGGGCCACCATGGGCAACCTCATCGCGCAGCGCGACCTGGAGAAGGTGCACCCCGCCGACGACCACACGGCCGTCGCCTTCGCCGGCACCGTCGGCCTCGCCCTGGACATGGTGCGGCTCTACCAGGTCGAGCTGGCCCACTTCGAGAAGATCGAGGGCGTTCCGATGACCCTCGGGGCCAAGGCGACCCGCCTCGCGGCCATGATCCGGCAGAACCTGGCCCAGGCCATGCAGGGGCTCGCCGTCGTCCCGCTGCTCGTCGGCTACGACCTCACCGCGCCCGGCGGCGGCCGCGGCCGCATCTTCAGCTACGACGCCGCCGGCGGACTGTACGAGAAGCAGCACTTCCACGCCGAGGGCAGCGGCTCCCCGTACGCCCGGGGCGCCCTGAAGAAGCTGCACCGGCCGGACCTGACCCGCCGGGAGGCGGCCCTCGTCGCGCTCCAGGCGCTGTACGACGCGGCGGACGACGACTCGGCCACCGGCGGCCCGGACCTCGGCCGCCGTATCTTCCCCGTCGTCTCGGTCATCACCGAGGACGGCTTCGAGCGGCTGCCGGAGACGGAGACGGAGCAGCTCAGCCGCGAGACGGTCGAGCAGCGCACCGGCCGCCCGGACGGCCCGCACGCCACGCTCTGACCGTCCCACGTCCGGCTTTCCCTCCCCATGGGGAAGGCCTGCCACGCCCTTTACTGCACATGGGTTGCAGCTACAGATGGACGGCACAAGGCTGTGGAGCGTGGAGTCCCTCCCTCGACGGCCGTCCCTGATTCCGCTCCGCCCCTCCCCGCAGGAGCGGATCAGGGGCGGCGGGACGGCCGACCGGGCGCGGCGGGGTTAACCACCCGGCCACGGGAAACGCGGACCAGGACCGCCCGCGAACCCGAAGGAGGCGACCATGAGCGACCAGCAGTCCGAGCAGACCCCGATGGCCGACGACGCCTACCAGCCCACCGGAAGCAACGAGGAACAGGAGGACGCCGGTCCCCTGGACCTGCAGGACGCGGTCGGCGAACGCACCTACGACGACATGCTCGACGAGGGCTACTCCCCGCCCGAACGCCCCCTCGGCGTCACCCGGCACGGCACCACCGCCGCCGAGCAGCACACGGGGGAGACCCTGGACCAACGGCTCGGCCAGGAGGTCCCCGACGTGACCCCGCCGGCCGGCGACGAGATCGGCGACCTGCCCGGCGGCGAGGGCGAACCGGTCGACCCCGAGGCGGGCGAGTTCCGTGCCGGCCGCCTGGTCGCCCCGGACGAGGGCGCCCACACCGACACCACCAAGGAGGAGGTCGCCCAGGACGTGGGCATCGACGGGGGAGCGGCCGGCGCTGAGGAGGCCGCGGTGCACGTGATCCCGGACGACACCGGACTGCCGGAGTGAGCGCACACGGCACCGGGGGGGGGGGGGGGGGGGGGGGGGGGGGGGGGGGTGGGGGGTGTGGGGGGGTGGGGGGGGGGGGGGGGGGTGGTGTGCGGGGGGGGGGGGGGGGTGGCGGGCGTGGGGGAGCCAGGGGGAAAGGGGATACCGAAGGACAACGGATCTAGAAGGGAAGCAAAAAAGACACGGGCGGGGCGTACCCACCCCCGCCCGGTGCCCCCGTTGGTGTCCCTGAGTTCCCCGGATCGCCCTAGGGCAGCAGCTTCTCGATGGCTGCCGGGCCCTCCGACTCCAGCTTGCGACGCGCCCAGTCGAGGTTCCTCGGTGTGACGTCCCTGCCCGCCGCCATCACCATGTCCTCAGGGGTGACGTCCCTGGGGGGCGCGGAGTGGAGCAGGGCGTCCGGGGTGCAGACGTCGTCCGACGAACGGGACTCTTCGGGTGTGGATGTCGACATGATGCCTCCTCCTCGGTCCGGATGACCGCATCCGTGCCGGTGCCTGTCGAACGGGCACACTCTCACCATTCCCCTCCCCGGCGCACCCTGCATCTTCAGGCGCCCCGGGAGCGGCTGGGGAGCGCCTTCCCACCCCACACGGAACCACTCGCTCCTAAGCTGGAAACCACCCGCACCAGCCGCGCACCGCACCGCACACCGGGAGGCCGCCGATGGCCGCGACGCCGTATCCCGAGGACGCCACCCGCAGCCCCCGCTACCTGCCCATCGCCGAACACGGGCTCATCGGCGACCTGCGCACGGTGGCCCTGGTCGGCAGCAACGGCACGATCGACTGGTACTGCTGCCCCGCCTTCGACTCCCCCAGCGTCTTCGCGGCCGTCCTCGACGCCGAGCGCGGCGGCTGTTTCGAGCTCGCCGCCGCCGTACCGGCCCGCACCAAGCAGTTCTACTTCCCCGACACCAACGTACTGATCACCCGGTTCTTCACCGAGGACGGCGTCGGCGAGGTGCAGGACTTCATGCCGGTCGCCCATGACGCACGCGGTGAGGCGGGCCGGCACCGGCTGATCCGGCGCGTGGTGTGCGTCCGCGGCACCGTCCCCTTCCGCGCCCTGATCGCCCCCCGCTTCGACTACGGCGCCGCCCCGCACACCCTGAGCACCCTGGACGGCATGATCCTGTTCGAGTCCCCCGGCCAGTCGCTGGCTCTCACCTCCACCGTGGCCCTGGAGTGCGACGCACGGGACGCCCGCGCCGACTTCAAGCTCGGCGAGGGCGAGTCAGCGGTGTTCGCCCTCGACCAGGTCACCGGCGAGGTGACCCCGCGCGGCTGCGCCCACGCCGAGGCGGAGCACCAGTTCAACGCCACGGTCACCTACTGGCGGCGCTGGCTGCACCAGTCCCGCTACCGGGGCCGCTGGCGCGAGATGGTGCACCGCTCCGCGCTCACCCTGAAGCTCCTCACCTATGCCCCCACCGGCGCCATCGTCGCCGCCCCCACCACCAGCCTGCCCGAACAGCTCGGCGGCGAGCGCAACTGGGACTACCGGTACGTGTGGGTGCGCGACGCCGCCTTCGCCGTCTACGCGCTGCTGCGGCTCGGCTTCACCGGCGAGGCCGAGGCGTTCATGGGATTCCTCACCACGCACATCAGCCCCGGCTGCGGCGACGGCTCCGGCCCGCTGCAGATCATGTACGGCATCGACGGCCGCACCGACCTGCCCGAACGCGAACTCCCGCACCTGTCCGGCCACCAGGGCTCCGCCCCGGTCCGGGTCGGCAACGCCGCCGCCGGCCAGCTCCAGCTCGACATCTACGGCGCCCTGATCGACTCCATCTACCTCTACGACAAGTGGGCCCAGCCCATCTCCAGCGGCCAGTGGGACGACGTCTGCCACCTGGTCGACTGGGTGTGCGACCACTGGGACCAGCCCGACGAGGGCGTGTGGGAGACCCGTGGCGGACGCAAGGACTTCCTCTACTCGCGGCTGATGTGCTGGGTCGCGATCGAGCGGGCCATCCGCCTCGCCACCCACCGCGGGCTGCCCGCCGACCACCGGCGCTGGCGCCAGGCCCGGGACGCCATCTACCGGCGGATCATGGACCGCGGCTGGTCGGAGCGCCGGCGCGCCTTCGTGCAGTACGAGGGCGGGGACGTCCTGGACGCCTCCCTGCTGATGATGCCGCTCGCCAAGTTCATCGCCCCCACCGACCCCAAGTGGCTGTCCACCCTGGACGCCCTCACCGAGGACCTCGTCTCCGACTCCCTCGTCTACCGCTACGACCCGCAGGCCAGCCCCGACGGACTCCGAGGCGACGAGGGCACCTTCTCCATCTGCTCCTTCTGGTACGTCGAGGCGCTCGTCCGGGCCGGCCGGCTCGACGAGGCCCGGCTGGCCTTCGAGAAGATGCTCACCTACGCCAACCACCTCGGCCTGTACGCCGAGGAAATCGGCCGCACCGGCGAGCAGCAGGGCAACTTCCCGCAGGCGTTCACCCATCTCTCCCTCATCAGCGCCGCCTTCAACCTGGACCGCGCCCTCGGCTGAACCCTGCCCTGCCGCCGGGCTCGATCGGGCGGTGTGTCCGCAGGTCGCACGGGTACCCGGGGGGTCGACAAGCGGAACCGACACACGGTTCACAGAAGGAGGAAACCCCGGATGACCAGCACCAGCGAGACCGGCGACGTCACCGGCACCCGTGACAAGGACTACAACCTGATCTGGTACGTCGAGGCGTGCCTGAGCAACGCCCTGCGTCTGGAGCAGTACATCCAGGACGCCGAGCGTGACAAGGACAACGAGGTCGTGGAGCTGTTCCGCAAGGCCCAGTCCGACAGCCGCAAGGGTGCCGAAATGGGCAAGCAGTTGCTGCGCTCCCGGCTCAACGGCGGCTGACCGCCGCCCCGCTCAGGCGAACCGGGAACCGGGGACGGGCCCGGCGGACCGCACACGCGCCCGGTCGCCGCGCAGCCATGTGCCGGCCACGGCCGTGGCGAACGCGGCGAAGGCGGTGTCGTCGTCCGCCGGGCCGTCGCCGTCCCCGTCGTCGGCGGCCGGGTCCGCACCGGTGATCCCGGCGGCGATCTCCGCCTCCGGACGGTCGTCCGCCGGCCCGCGTTCGAGGCTTCCGCCGGCGCCCTGCCTCAGCTGCTCGCCCCACGGCGCCACCACCGACTGGTGCAGCAGCGCGGCACTGTCCGGGGTGAGCGCGGGCGGGTCCGTCCAGCAGCACGCGTGCGCGTGCAGCACCTGCCCGGGCACCCGTTCGAACAGCTCTCCGATCAGTTCCGGCCCGCCGTCGTGCGCAGCGAGCCCGTCCAGGTCGTACGCCACGACGACCGTGTCCGTCCGGCCCGGCGCGAACGGCTCGGCCGGCAGGCCCAGGACCTCCGCCGCGGCGAGACCGAGGATCCGCGAGTCCCGGTCCGGCAGCAGCGACACCGACCGCGGCCGGACCCCGGTGGCGGACAGCAGGGTCCGCAGCCGCAGCAGACCCCGCAGACACTGCTCCGGGCTGTCCTGCAGCCAGGCGTAGCGGCCGTTCATCCCGTCGTCGAAGCCGTACGGGGACAGCGTGCCGAGGACCGTCCCGCCCATCACGTACTGCCAGCCCCGCAGGTCCGCCGCGTCGAGCCGGCCCGCCCGCTCGGCGTCCGCGGCCCGCGCGAGCACACGGTTCTGCCGCTCCCGCGCGGGCTGCCACCGCGCGTCCTCCGGGTCGGACAGCAGCGCGTGCTGGCGCCGGGCCAGCTCCAGGTCGCCCGCGAGCACCGCGTTGTACACCAGCAGGTAGCGGTCCGGCCAGTCGGCGAAGCGGCCTTCGTGACGGGCGAGTTCGCTCGCCGCCTCCCGGTGCCGGCCCTCGTCCTCGTACGCCGACACCAGCTCCCGCAGCACGGGCAGCGCCCCGCCGCTGCGGCGCAGCGCCTCCCGCAGCGCGGGAATCGCCAGGTCCGCCACCCCTCGCTCGACGCAGGCGTACCCGTAGTCGTAGAGCGCCCGCGCGTCGTCGGGCGCGGTGGCCAGGGCGGCCGAGGCGTCGGCCAGGTCGGCGAAGCCGGCGGAGCCGGCCGCCCGCCCCACGACCAGGGCCACCTCGGCGAGCGGCTGGTCCTCCCCGGCGGCCCGGACCTGCCGCAGGGCACCGGGCACATCCCCGGCGTCCAGGGTTTCCCAGGCGGTGAGCAGTGCGGGGGACGTGGGCCGGCGGGTCCGGCGCTTGCGCGAGAACATGCCGGAGATCATCACCCGGCGTCCGCGGCGGCCTCAAGGTATTTCCCCGCGCCCCCCACGCTCAGGGCAGCGGCTGCTCCGCCCAGATCACCTTGCCGTGCGGGGTGTACCGGGTGCCCCAGCGTTCGGCGAGCTGGGCCACCAGGAACAGGCCCCGGCCGCCCTCGTCGGTGCTCGCCGCGTACCGCAGATGCGGCGAGGTCGTGCTGCTGTCGGAGACCTCGCAGATCAGCGTGCGGTCGCGCAGCAGCCGCACCTCGATCGGGCCGCGCCCGTAGCGGATGGCGTTGGTGACCAGCTCGCTCAGGATCAGCTCCGTGGTGAACGCCAGCTCCTCCACACCCCAGTCGGCCAGCCGCCGGGTCACCGAGGCCCGTACCTCCGACACGGCCGCCGGTTCGGTGGGCACCTGCCACTGCGCGACCCGGTCGCCGCCCAGCACCCGGGTGCGGGCGACGATCAGCGCCACGTCGTCGCTCGGCCGGGCCGGCAGCCGGTCCAGCACGGTACGGCAGGTGTCCTCGGGGGAGGCGCCCGGCGTCCGGCGCAGGGCGTCGCGCAGCATGCCGAGCCCCTCGTCGATGTCCCGTTCCCGGTCCTCGATCAGCCCGTCGGTGTACAGCACCAGCCGGCTGTCCTCCGCCAGCTCCAGCTCCGCCGTCTCGAACGGCAGCCCGCCCAGGCCCAGCGGCGGTCCCGCGGGCAGGTCCGGGAACTCCACGGCGCCGTCCGGGTGCACCAGCGCGGGCGGCGGATGGCCGGCCCGCGCCATGGTGCACCGCCGGGACACCGGGTCGTAGATCGCGTACAGGCAGGTCGCGCCCGTCACCACGGCCGCGCCCGACGCCGGGGTCTCGTCCTGGTCGATCCGGCCGACCAGCTCGTCCAGCAGGCCGAGGAGCTCGTCCGGCGGCAGGTCGAGGGAGGAGAAGTTGTGCACCGCCGTGCGCAGCCGGCCCATGGTCGCCGCCGCGTGCAGCCCGTGCCCCACCACGTCCCCGACGACCAGCGCCACCCGGGCACCGGACAGCGGCAGCACGTCGAACCAGTCGCCGCCCACCCCCGCCTGGGCCGGCAGATACCGGTAGGCGATCTCCAGGGCGCCCTGCTCGGGCAGGGACCGCGGCAGCAGGCTGCGCTGCAGGGTGACCGCCATGCTGTGCTCGCGGGTGTACCGCCGGGCGTTGTCGATCGACACCGCCGCCCGCGCCACCAGCTCCTCCGCGAGGGCCAGCTCCTCGGCGTCGAACGGCTGCGGCTTCTCCGCCCGCCAGAAGTTCGCCAGGCCCAGCACCAGACTGCCCGCCCGCAGCGGCACGGTGATCAGCGAGTGGATGCCGTACGCCAGCACCTGGTCGGTGCGCTCCAGGTCCTGCGCCCGCCAGCCCGGCTCCTCGCGCAGCCGCTCCACGACGACCGACTGCCCGGTGGTCAGGGCGCGGGCCTGCGGCGAGGTGGCCACGAACCGGATCCGCTCGCCGACCGGGTACAGCGGGTACTCCTTCCGGATGCCCGCACAGGCCACGCGCCGCAGCGCCGTCCCCGGCCGCGGCTCCTCCCCGCTCAGCACCGCGTCGAACAGGTCCACCGTCGCGAAGTCCGCGAACCGGGGCACCGCCAGCCCGGCCAGCTCCTCCGCCGTCCGCGTCACGTCCAGGCTGGTGCCGATGCCCACCCCGGCGTCGTACAGCATGTTCAGCCGTTCCCGCGCGACGTCCGCGCGGCCCGACAGGGCCCGCAGCTCGGTGGAGTCGCGCAGGGTGGTGACGCTGCCGGGCGGGCCGCCGCGCAGATCGGTGGGCCGCTGGTTGATGGCCAGCAGACGGTCCTTGACCAGGTGCACCTCGTCCGTGGCGACCCGGCCCGAGGCCAGCAGCCCCGCCGTCTCGTCGTCCAGGCAGAGCTCCAGCACATGCCGCCGCTCCGCGTCCGCGGGCAGGTCCAGCAGCCGGTGCGCCTCGTCGTTGGCGAGCAGCAGCCTGCCGTCCCCGCCGACGATCAGCACACCCTCGCGGACCGCGTGCAGCACCGCGTCGTGGTGCTCGTACATCCGGGTCATCTCGTACGGCCCGAGGCCGTGCGTCTGGCGCAGCAGCCGTCTGCTGACCAGGGCCGTGCCCGCGGTGGCCAGCACCAGCGCGGCGGCCGCCGCGGCGAGCAGCAGCGGCAGCTGCTGGTCGGCCGCCCCGCCCACGTGCGCGGTGGTGACTCCGGCCGACACCAGGCCCACCACCGTGCCGTCGGAGTCCTTCACCGGCACCACGACCTGCACGAGCGGCCCGATGGTGCCGGTGATGTGCTCGGTGACCGTGCCGCCGGCCAGCGCCGGGGCGATCGTGCCGACGAACTTCTTGCCGATGCGGTCGGTCTTGGGGTGCGTGTAGCGGATGCCGTCGGTGTTCATCACGACGATGAAGTCCACGCCGGTCGCCAGGCGGGCCGCCTCCGCGCGCGGCTGCAGCACGGCCGAGGGGTCGGGCGAGCGCAGCGCGGCGGCCGTGCCGGGCGCGTTGGCGAACGTCTCGGCCACGGCGAGGGAACGGTTCGTCGCCTCCACGTCGCTGTCGTGCCGCACCTGGAGCACCTGGGCCACCACCGCCGCGACGACCAGCAGCAGCACGATCACCACCTGCAGGACGAACACCTGACCGGCCACACTGCGCCCGGTCACCGCCGACCGCAGCACCCCAGGCCGACTGCCGCCCGCGCCGCCTGCCGGTGGCGGTGGGCTGTGCGGTGCGCGCGGGTGCCCGAGAGAACGGGGCGGCCGAGTCGCGGGCCGGCCGGGCAGTCGCACCATGTGCCCATGTCTACACTGCCCGGCGCCATCAGGCGAGACCGTCACCCGGGGCGCCGACACCCGACCGGAGGCAGGGCACCGGCCCGGCGGTGTGCGGGGGAACGGCGCGGTGCCCGTCCAGCCGACGGGGTCGTCCGGTCATCCGTCGCCGGAGACGGCCGGGCGGCGGGCGGCGAGGAGGAGGGCCACGTCGTCGGGACGGTCGGTGGCGTGCCGCGCGGTGGCCGTGAGCCGGTCGGCGACCCCGGCCAGGGACCGCCCGCCGCGCCGGCCGGCCGTGGCACCCGCCTCGGCGAGCGCCAGCCGCAGCGCCGCGATGCCGTCGTCGATGTCGGCGCCGGGCCGCTCCACCAGACCGTCGGTGTACAGCGCGAGGATCGCCTCCGGTTCGAGCAGCAGCTCGGTCACCGGGTACCGGGCCTGCGGATCCACCCCGAGGACGACACCACCCGGGATGTCCAGCAGCCGGGTCCGGCCGTCGGGGCAGCGCAGCAACGGCGGCGGATGGCCCGCCCGGGCGACGCCGGCGCGGCCGGTCGCGGGGTCCAGGCGCAGATAGCAGCAACTGGCGAACTGGCCCGGGTCCAGGTCGATCAGCAGGAGGTTGGTGCCGCTCAGCACCTCGTCCGGCGGCCGGTCGCCCAGCGCGAACGCCCGGACCGCGCTGCGCAGCTGGCCCATGGTGGCCGCCGCCTGCACCCCGTGCCCCTGCACATCGCCGATGACCAGCGCGAGCCCGTCCCCGGCCTCCACCACGTCGTACCAGTCGCCGCCCACGTCCATGCCCTGGGTGCCCGGCAGATAGCGCCCCGCGGTCTCCACCCGCGGATGCGCCGACAGCCGGCGCGGCAGCAGCGCCTGCTGCAGACCGCGGGCGAGGGCCGCCTCGTCGTCGTAGCGGCGGGCCCGCTCCATCGCGTGCGCGATCAGCCCGGCGAGCGCGGTGAGGACCGTACGCTCCTCCGTGCTGAAGCTGCGCGAGCCGTCGAAGCCGAGGATGCAGGAGCCGACCGGCCGGCCGGAGGCGATCAGCGGCAGGAAGGCCCGCGCCCCCTCGTCCGCGTCGAGCGCGATCCCCGGGTAGGCCGCCGCGATCTGCCCCATCGACTCGAAGAACAGCGGCCGGCCGGTGGTCAGGGTCTCCACCCCGGGCAGATGGGCGTCGAGGCCGACACCTTCGAACGGGGCGAGGAAGCCCTGCGGGAACCCCGTCTCCCAGGCCAGGTACAGATGCCGGTCCTGGAGCAGGTAGATGGCCAGACGCCGGCCGCCGAACGCGGGCAGCAGCTCCTGCATCACCACCTCCGACACCTGCCGGGCCGTCACCGCGTCCGTCAGCGCGATGGCCAGCGCGATCGGCCGGTACAGCGGCGCCATCGCGTGCCCGCGCGCCACCGTGTCCTCGGAGACGTGCGCGCGGGGGACCGGTTCCGGTGTGGCGTCCATCCGGCTGGCCGGGACGAGCGTGCAGGTCAGCAGGTCCGTGCCGGGGTGCACCGACACGGCCAGCCAGTCGCCCTCGCCGGCCTCGTCCCGGTCGTCGGCGGGCCGCAGGGCGTGGAAGTGCACCGGCTCCGGGGACAGCAGGGCACCGCGCAGATGGTCGTCGTACGGCGGCCCGGTCAGCCAGGGCAGCGCGTCCCACAGCGCCCGCCCGAGCAGCGACTCCCGGGGCCGGCCCGCGAGCCGGGCCGCCGCCGGGTTGACGTACACGATCAGCCCCAGCCGGTCCAGGCAGAACACACCCTGCGGCAGCAGGTCGGCCGCGCCGTCCGCGGCGGCGGACGTACCCGGATCGAACACCACCCCGGCGACCGCCGGCCCGGCCCCGTCGGCACCGGCCGGCCACAGGTCCAGCAGCCGCGGTGTGCCGTCCCGGGCGCGCAGGCTCAGCGGCGCGCCCGGCGGTTTCCCGGCGGCGGCGTCGCGCAGCGCGGCCAGGATCCGGTGGGCGTCGGCCGGGGCCACGGCGTCCGCGAGCGCCGCCGCCGTCCCCGCGAACTCGCCGGGGCGCAGCCCGAGGAGGGCGTGCAGCCGGCCGTCCGCGTGCACCGCGGACGTCGCCGGGTCCCAGCTGAACCGTCCTACGGCGGCCCGAGCGGGCCCGCTCACCGGCGGCCGCAGGCACAGCGGCTCCCCGTCCCAGAACACCGCGCTCGTGTCCCCGCCGGCCAGGCCGAGCAGCTCGGCACCCAGGCCCTCGGCCAGCCGGGCGAGCACATCCCGGTCGAACAGCTCGTCCACCGTGTCCGACACCGCCGGGTGCAGCACGGTGAGCACCCCGAGCGGCTCGGTCCCGCCGGGCACCGGCATGTGCACGGACCCGAACGGGAAGGGCAGGCCGGCCGCGAACTGCGGATACCGGCGCATGGTCTCCGCGGCGTTCGGGAGGACCACCGGGACACCGAGCCGGTAGGCGTCGGCGACCGGGAACGGCCGGTCGACATGCAGCCGCCACCAGGGCCGGAACAGCGGCCCGGGCAGCCCCACGAGCACCGACAGCCGCAGCAGCCCCGGCACACCGGACCGCAGGTACACCCCCGCCACCCGCCCCCCGGCCGCGGTGAGCGCCCCGGCCGAGGCATCGGCCAGCAACGCGGTCAGCCGGGCCCGCCCACGGACCGCCTCCTCGTCACTCCCAGCCATCGGCCCTACCTCGTCCCATGTGCCTCCGGGTGGATGACACAGCAAGAATGCGCCACGGGACACCCCGAACGCACGTGGGCGGGTGGAGAGAAGGCGGGGTTGCTTCGCGGTCTTCCTGCCCCCGACCGGGCCTGTCGGCCCAGCCGGGCGAGAACAGCCGGGCCGGGCTCGCGCCGCCCGGCCGGAGCGCTGCTGGGAGAGGACTAGCGAACGGGGCCGGAGGCAGGTGACGGCTCCGAGCCCTTCTTCAGCCGGTCGAGGATCTCCCGCTCCGAGGGCCGTAGCGGCGGCTCGGAGATCTGGGGGAGGAGAGGGCCGGTCAGGGCGGCCAGCAGGGCCTTGGGGTGCAGTACCCGCCTCGGGGCCGCGTTGAGGCTGGTGACGTCCCACAGGGCTGCCGCCGCGTCGAGGGAACCCGTGGCGGCCTTGGTCAGACGGCGTGCGTAATGCGCGGCGACGCGGTCGGCGAGGTTGGGCTGCCCGCCGATCACACCGGGGTACAGGACGTCCATGCCGACGGCGGTGGCCCACGCGGTGTCCACGTGGCGGGCCGCGCCGCGAAGGACGCGTCGGGACAGGCCGGGGGCGGTGAGGCCGGTCCGGCGCAGTTCGCGGGCCAGGACCTGGGCGCCGAGTGCCGCCACCGACATGCCCTGGCCGTAGGCGGGGTTGAAGGTCGCCAGCGCGTCGCCGAGCACGATGAACCGCTCGGGCCATCGCGCCGACCTCTCGAAGTACCGGCGGGCGTTGCTCGTGCTGCGGCCACGGCTGACCACCACGTCGGTGAGGGCCTCCGCGCCGGAGATGAGCTGACCGACGATCGGGTGGGGCAGATCGAGCGTGTACCGGAGGAAGCCCTCGGGGTCCTCGGGCGGTTCGCCTCCGCGGGTGCCTCCCGCGCTGACCATCCACCGGTTCCCCTCGATCGGCAGCACCATCGCGCTGCGGCCGGGCCGGCCGTCGTAGGGATTCGCCTGCACCACCGTCAGCGGGAACGACTCCGCACCCGCCGGTGTGCGGTAGATCCGCGTGGCGTTGGTCAGACCGGAGTCGAGCCTCTGCTCTTCGACGCCCGTGATGCCGATCCCGCCGAGCCACTTCAGGCTGCCCGAGCCACGACCGCTCGCGTCGACGACCAGGTCCGCTTCCACCTCGGACCCGAGACGCTCCTCCGCGCCGCTGATCCGGACACCGCGGACCCGGTCGGCATCGCCGAGGAGCCCTTCCACCGCGGCCTGGTGGATCGAGACGTTCCGGTAGGAGTCGAGCAACGCCTGCCGGAGAACCCAGTCCAGCAGGGCACGCGTACAGGTGATCATGTACGGCCCGTCCCGCCGCCATCTGCGGAACCAGCCACTGTCCGCGGTGCGGGCCAGCATGCCGTTGCCGAGGGCGATCTCGTGGGCCCCCGCGTCCAGGAGCCGGTCACGCACGCTCACCGGGAAGAGGGACTCCAGGGCGGACAGCCCGCCGGCCATGAGCAGATGGGCATGCCGGCCCTGGGGAACACCCCGCCGGTTCTCGGGGCCCTCCGGAAGCTCGTCCCTGTCGAGAACGACGATCTGGAGCGTGGGCTCGGCGAGGGACAGGGCCGCGGCGGCCACCAGCCCGGCGATGCCGGCTCCGACCACGACAGCTTTGTGCGACAACTGGTTCTCCTTGTAGTGCTGATGGGCCGACGTCACCGGGTTCTCACCTGATCCGGTGCCGCCTCACCGAGGCGGTGCACGGCGTTCGCCAGCTCGACCAGATCGATGGTGACGCGGAACTTCTCCGGCGGATCGGCAGGTCCGTCGCCCTTGCCCGACGCCCGGCGTATCCCGTCGATGATCATCGCCTCCTCCGAGGCGATGCGCGCCCTTTCCCGCTGCTCGCCGCGCTCCACGGCGGCCGCGTACGTCGCGTGGCCGACCCGTTGGTCGAAGTACGCCGTCAACTGCAGGAGCGCGTCGCGGATGTTGGCCTCCAGCAGGTAGAGGCGGTTGCTGGGCAGCTGCCACCAGAGCTGCCACCAGGTCGGTTCCGCGACCGGTGTCGCCGCCACGTCCTTCACCGCCGACCACAGGGGCCGTAGCGCCCGGTAGGTGGCCAGGCTCTGCCGCTCCGCGGCGGCCGCGGAGGCGAGACGCGGCAGGACGAACCCGGCCGAGTAGATCAGGGCGCCGAGCGCGGCGGCCGGCGGCGCGACCGAGGTGGACAGGAAGTCCAGGTCGTAACCCAGCCAGCGGGCGACGACCGCGGTGACCTTGGCGAGCGTGAATCCGAGGGCGTCGAGCAGCAGACCGGCCAGGATCAGCCGGAGGCCGAGGCGGAGCAGCCCGGTGACCTCGTCGCGCGCCCACTTCAGACAGACGGCGCTCAGAACGATCGTGCTCGCCAGGTGACCCAGCAGGTAGAGGGCGATCATCTCCCGCATGTACGGGGTGTTCGCGTAGTACGTGTCCAGGTCGGTGAGGCGCTCCGTGTGCGCGTCCGCGAGGCTGAACAGCACGACGATGGCGACGATGAGCGTGCCGTAGACGGCCACCGCCAACCGGGTCATCCGGCGTATCTGCTCCTTCGGACCGCCCTTCCAGTGGATCAGCAGGATGATCAGGGAGCAGCTCAGGGCGGAGATCGAGCTGTACGTCAGCGGGGCGCCCACATTGGGGATGCCGGTGGCGTGGTTGACGGCGGCGAGCGTCACCGGAGCGGACCAGAAGAAGCACAGGGCGGCGATGAACGCGGTGGCCCGCGTGGCGATGGACAGCGGTGAGCGGGGAGTCCTGCGCGGCCGGCGGAGCATTATGGCGGCCAGAGCCAGAAGGAGAGACGCCATATACACGACAAGGCTCATCTTTCGGTGGCTCCGTTCAGGTCCTCTGGCTGTGGGGGGACTCGTGCACTCGGTCCGCTGGTCACACCGACCGAGCCGCGGCGGGGCCCGGCTCGACGGCCCGCGCCTCACGCTCGCACCTCTTCACGGCATCGGCGATGAGGACGAGGGACTCCGCGTCGCGCGGGTGGGAGAGCCGGGCCGGCGCACCGGCGGGGTCCAGCACCGGCTGGGTGCTGCGCCGCACGGCCGCGGCGATGGTCGCGGCCCACGCGGCGGAGGTGGCTCTGGACCAGTCGCCGGTCCTCTCGAACTCCACGTCGAGCGTGTGATCGTAGAGCCTCTCGTCGTAGAGCGTCTCGATCGCGAGGAGACCGTTGTGAATGGTGCTCCAGCGCCAGGTGCCCCACAGGAACGGCGAGCGCGGCCGCTCCACACGCAGGGCACGGTCCGTGAGCACCGGATCCAGTACGGCATCGAGAGGCGCCAGACGGAAGAAGTCACGCCAGGCCGACAGATGGTGGCCGGCCATGGGCAGGAGCACTCCCACCACGGTGAGCACCGCCCCCAGACCCGCACACAGGGGCGGGATGGACGTACCGAGCACCGCCCAGTCCCGACCGGTCCACCGGGCGACCACAGCGATCAGTTTGCAGATGCTGTACCCGGAACTGATCACCGTGCCCGTGCCGATCGTCAGCAGACTGGCCCGCAGCCACGGACGCCTCCGCACTTCCGCTTCGAATCCCCAGCGCAGCGACCAGACCGCACTGACCGTTACGGCCGTCAGATGAGCGATCAGATACAGGACGACCATTTCGGAGATCCAGGGGGTCGTCGCGTAGTACGTGTCGAAGTCGCTGCTGCGTTCCTCGGTGGCGTCCCCGAGTGTGAACAGGGCGGCGATGCCGGCGAGTACGGCCGTGTACCCGTAGAGCCAGCTCAGTGTCGTCCGGCGCAGTGAGGGGCCGCCACGCCAGCAGGCGATCATGATCAGCAGTGCCGCGCTGTACGCGGTGATCGACGCGTAGGTCAGGGGAGCGGCCAGGTTGGGCACACCGCTGACCCGATTGATCACCTGCACCGAAGCGGGCGCCCCGAAGAGAAAGCAGAGCGATGCGAGCGCCAGCACCCCGTTGACCGCGCGAAGTGATCGTTCGCTCCAGTGCCGGATCAGATCGGGCAGCTTGACCAGCAGGCCGACCCACAGCAGGCCGCAGCTTATGTAGTTGATCGACCCGCTCATTTCCGGTTCCCCCGATAGTTGAGGGAGTCTGCGATGCGGCGGGCCGTCTCGCCGGTGATCACATCGCGCTCCATCAGGGCACGCATCTCCTGTCCGACCCGGATCCCGAACAACTCGGCTTCTTTCTCGGGATCCTCGTCGAAACGGGAACGTGCGGCGGCCGGCTGCGCGCCGTGCACATGCCCGGCCTCCAGCGCTTCCCAGGCACCGTCCGCCAGTTGCTCGGGGGTGAAACCGTCCTTCTGCCGCATGTGCCACAGCTCGTGGCCGAAGATCTGCGCCTGATGCCAGATCTCCGCGTCCTGCTCGATGATGATGTCGTCCTGGTCCGCGCGCTCCAGCCACATCCCCGTGGCCTTGAACTCACGCGGGATGTGCACCCTGTGCACCACGAGCCTGCGGTCGCCGCGCCACCGCCGGGCCGACTCGACCAGGGCCTCGAACAACGCCTCGGGATCCCCCAAAGCCTCTCCCGCGGACAGGTCGTCGTCCACGCCGGTGCCGCTCAGCCTCGCCCGGATCGGAGCGATGAGCATCTCGGCGAACTGCCGCATCTCCCGGTCGCGCTGCCGTAACCTCTGCCATTGACGAAGCCGGGCCATCGCAGTCATAGGCAGCCGTCCCGCCCGCTCGGAGCAGCAGAAGTCACGAGGGCCCGGGGTGAGCCGAGCACTCCGGCGGCCCCGGAGATCACCACGCGGACCCCTTGCGCTGCCGGCCGCCGCTGTCGGCACCGGACGCGGCGGGCCGGGTGACGCCCTCCGCCCACTGGGCCATCGCCTGCACCCCGCTGGGCGACAGCAGTCCCCGCGCGGCCAGCCGCAGGATCTCGGGCGTACGAAGCTCGGCGAGGGGATCCGACTGCGACTCAAGGCGTTGCAGATGCCGTTGAAGCGCCTCGTTGAGCGCCTCGGGCTCGTCGGCGAAGAAGAACCCGGGCGGCAGCGAGAAGAACCGCCGGAGCCGGTCGGCGGACTCCAGACTGGGCAGGCCCTTTCGACGCCACTCGCTCATCGTCTGACGGGTCACGCCCGCTGCCGCGGCGATCTCTTCGAGGGTGTACTTCTTTCCGTCGTCGCGCCGGCGCGTCTCGCGGAGGAGGTCGAGCCGCTGCCGTACCCGCTCCGCCACCGAGACCTCCTCGGCCCGCCCGCCGGCGAGCAGGGTCTCGACCACGGCCTCGGGGATCCCCGTCTCGAAGGACAGGTCACGTGTGTTCAGCACGTCCGTCAACTCGGCCCGGCCGGCGGCATGGTGGATGCGTTCCAGGGTTCCGGCCAGTCTTGCGTAGGCATCGTCTGCTGCCACCGAGCATTCTCCTGGGCACGTCGCTGATCAGGGGGCGGGACGTAGGCGAGGGTATCCGCATCGCCTCGACTGGTCGACAGTGTCGAGAGAACCTGCATGGGTGCGCAGGCTGAGTTGACATCCCGTGGCGTGCGGTAGCAGGATCACCGCGCAGGGTGATCCAACAAACCAGTTGGGTGGTGTGGTTGCCGTAGCAGAGCCCTCAGCGGCGTCCAGGCTGTCCGTCCCTACCCCGCCGAGAGGTGACGCGATGTCTGACCCCTTGTTACTGCTCGGCGCGGGATCGGCAGCGGCTGGGGCGGAGTTCCCTCTCGCGCGGATCGCCGCCGCGCACCCGGTCGTACTCGTCGACACCACCGCGCCGGCCTGGGCCAGACCCTATCTGCTGAAGCACATCGCGGCCGACCTCACCCACCACCCGGCCACCGCGGACGCGGTGATGAGCTACGCCTCGCGTCACGACGTGTGCGGTGTGCTCAGCTATGTGCCGGATCATCTGGTCACTGCGTCGCGCATCGCCGGCCGGTTGGGCCTTCCGGCGGCCTCGGCCGAGTCGTTGGCCGTGTTGAGCGACACCACGGCGCTGCGCGGACTGCTGGCACGCCACCACGTGTGCCAGCCCCACATGCCGGAAGCCGTGGACGAGCATCTCGACGGGCCCGCGATCTCCGCCGAGACCGTGGTCCTGCCCGACGGTGACGTGCGGATCGTCGCCCTCACGCGTACGACCTTCGGCTCGACGGGCGGCCGGGAGGCGGCGCGTCACTCCGTCTACGCGCACGACAGCCTGCTGCACAACCCGGTCGTGCGGCAGATCGTCCAGCGCGTCGTACGGGCCGTCGGCATCACGTTCGGGGTCCTGCACATCAGCATGAGGCTGACCTCCCTCGGTCCGCGTGTCACCGATGTACAAGCCCGCTTGGCGGACGATCTCATCCCGTTGCTCGTCAAGCGGGCCACGGGGATAGACCTCCCGCTCGTCTCCGCGGCCCTGGCCGCGGGCAGGACCCCCGATCTCACGCCGACCCGGCAGAGAGCGGCCGCCATCCAGTTCGCCTACCCCGCCGTGAGCGGCCGGATCGAACACCTCGAGGTCTCGCCCGAGGCTGCCCGTCAGCCGCTGCTCGACCGCGTGGTCCTGCTCCAGCAGGCAGGGAACCACGTTCTCGCCTTGCCTGAAGCCGGACTGCACGACCGCCTGGCCTACTGGGTCGTGTCGGGTACCGACCAGGAACACTGCGCTGCCGTTCTCGACGACATGACGAAGCACGTGAGCGTCGGCATTACCGCTGCGGCCGTCAGCGGTCAGGCCGCGTGACGCCCGGTCAGGACCCGGCCGTCTCCCGCGGCAGCGGCCGGGCGGACCGCAGGCTGCGCAGGGCGAGGAGCAGGACGCCGATGTCGTCCAGATAGACCGGGTCCGGCAGCAGATCGGCGGGCAGCAGCAGATACGCGACCGCGCCCCAGAACACCCACCGCGGTCCCGTCGGCAGCCCCGCCCGCCGCAGCGTCCGCCGCGCACGCACCAGCCGTACCAGCAGACCGACCGCGACGGCGAGCAGCCCCGCGGCGACGACGGCGGCGATCGTCAGGAGGGTCGTGGTCGTGTCCATACTGATCCCTTGCCCTGGCTCCTCGTCCCGGCCGAGCCCCTACGACGACGACCGGTCATCGGCATGGCCGTCGGTGGCCCCGCTCCGGTCGGCCTCCCACGCGGGCCCGGCCGGTGTGCCGTTCGGTGAGGCGTGCGGTGAGGCCTCCGCGGCGGGCTCCGGCTGCTGCCGGCCCTTGGCGGTCAGCTTCAACCGCTCGAACGTCCGCGTCAACTGCTGCAGCGCGGTCGGCGTCCGGGCGGCGGCGGGCCGCTGCTGGGGCACGGCGGGCGCGGGGACGTCCCGGTAGGCGGCCAGGGCCTCCAGCGCCTGCTCGGCGGCCTGCTTGTACAGGTCCCGGGACTTCGTCATCGCCTCCAGCGCCTCGGCGTACATGGCGACCAGCCGCCGCTCACGCTCCAGCTGCTCCTGAAGGGTCATCAGGGTCCAGTTGTCGCGCAGGTCCGCCAGCGCCTCCTCGGCGCCCTGGGGCAGCGGCCGGGGCAGGGCGACGAAGTGCCGCAGCGCCGCGATGAGTTCGACCGGCTCCGAACCGTCCAGGAAGACGCTGCGCACGCTGTGCTCCCGGCCGTCGTAGCCGTCCTCCGGCGCCGGATCCGGCGGCAGCAGCACCGCGCCGCCGCGCGGCACCTCGACGCCGAGGTCCTTCAGCGCCCAGTTGACGCCGCGCAGCTGCTGCGGGGCGGCCCGGTGCTCCACCACGCGGTGCCGCAGACCGGGCGGCAGCAGCCGCGCCAGCGGCAGCCTGCCCCGCTCGTCCGGAGTCATCGCCTCGTGGACGACGACATGGACGCACCACGCCTCCCGGGCCGCGTCGCGCAGCCGGCGCCGCATCTCCTTGTCGTCCTCGGGCAGCGCGTTGACCTGACGGAGACGCAGGCCGGCGACCGTGGGGTGATGGTCCCAGGAGCCGTCCTCGTCCTCGCCCGAGCCGGCCTCGGGCCAGAACAGGGTCGCGGGCGAGGGCCACGCGTCGTCCCACGGGCGTTCCGCCTCCGCGACCAGCCGCCACTCGTGGCCCTGCGGCCGGCCCTGACGCGGTACGAGGGTGAGCCGGGCCCGCACGGTCACGGTGCCGCCGGCCCGCCAGCGCGCCTCGAAGACCCGCAGCTCCGGATCCTCGCCCGTGGGCGGCTCGGCGAAGTCGTCGATGTCCCCGCTGTCCTTGTGCCGGCGCAGGGTGCGGCGGACGACCTCCTCGGGGGCGGGACCCGTGTGGCGGCCCCGGGCCGCCCAGAGGGTCTGCGGGATGGTGGCGCGGTCGCTGGCGGAGTTCGACATGAGCCAATCTGCTGATGGGGGCGGGTGAGCTTCCCAGTATCACTGCTCGGCGGGCGACACGGCGGCCGGGGGCCCGGCCCCGCGCGTCGCCCGGAGGTGTGGCCGGCGCACGGGGGGTGCGCCGCACGCCCGGGGCGCGTGCCGTACGCCCGGGGTGTGTGCCGTACGCGCGTGGTGCGTGGTGTACGCCCGGCATGTGCGCGGTGCGCGTCAGGTGACCGCCGCACACCCGTGCCCGGCCGCCGCGCACGGCGCCCACAATGTCCGGCGAACGGGGTTCGCCCGTCCATCCGCTCCGGGGCGGACCCCGTTCACTCCCTGCGCCCGCCCCGATACGGCGCACTCCACGGACGGCCGGCTGGATACGCCCGATCGCGTGACACCGCGCGATATATATCGGCCACCGATATATCCTGGCCGTATGACAGCGAAGAGCATGACCCGAGCGGCGTTCTTCGTCCTCACGGCGCTCGCCGACCAGCCGCGGCACGGCTACGGCATCCTGCGCGAGGTCGAGGACCTGTCCGACGGGGAGGTGCGGTTGCGGGTCGGCACGCTGTACGGCGTGCTGGACCGGCTCACCGCGGACGGCCTGATCGTGCTGGACCGGGAGGAGGTGCAGCAGGGCCGGCTGCGGCGCTACTACCGGCTCACCGACGAGGGCGTGGCGGCACTCGACGCGGAGGCCGAGCGGATGGCGGCCGGCGCCGGGGCCGCCAAGCGGCGCATCGCTGCCGGCCGCCGCGCCGGTGCCCCGGCCCGTCCCGCAGCCGACGGCCCGGCCGGCCTCCGACCCCCCACCACGCCCGGACTCGCGGGAGGCTACGCATGACCACGCTGCTGGAGACCCGCTACCGCACCGTCCTGCGCCTGCTCCCCGCCTCCTACCGGCGCGAACGGGAGGAGGAGATGGTCGAGACGTACCTGGGGGACATCGACCGCGAGCTCCAGGACCAGAGCCGGCCCACGCTCGGCGAGGTGGCCAGCATCGCCGCGCTCGCCGTGCGCTGCCGGCTCGGCGCGCCCGGCGCACCCCGCAGGTACGCCGTGCTCGGCTCGGCCGTCCGCCTCTTCGCCCTGTCCGCCGTGCTGCTCCAGGCGGTCTGCGCGGTCGTCGACCGGGTCCTGGAGCTGACCTGGGCGTTCACCCACGGTGCGAGCGGGCGGCAGATGTTCCTCACCGGGTTCACCGGCCGCGGTGCGACGGACACGGTCGTCGCCGTGCTCGCCTGGACGCTTCCCCTGCTGTGGACGGTGGCCTACTTCGCCCTGCTGCACGACCGCCGCCGCCTGGCCCGGTACAGCGCCCTCGGCGCGGCCCTGCCCGCGCTGTGGCCCCTGGTCCGTCCGCTGGCCGGGGACGGGGTGCCGCCGGGGGTGCCGTGGTACGAGACGTCGGCCGCGCTGCTGGCCTGGCTGCCGGCGCTCGCCCTGTGCGCCGCCCACCACCGGGACGCGCCTGCGGCCCGGCTGCCCGCCGGCTCGCCGGGCCTGGTGTTCCTGGCCGGGTGCGTGGTGACCGGTGGGTCCGTCGTGCTGCTGCCGGGCGCCGCGGACCTCGTGTGGGCGCCCGCCACCGGTTTCGTCGTGGGCGCTCTCGGCTGGCTGCTGTGGCGCGCCCGGCGCGGGGACGGTACGTCCCCCGGGGCCGCCCTCGCCCTGGCGGCGCTCGGCCTGCTCGTCCTGGCGGTGCGGGTGGCGGCCCTCTATCCCTGGCTGCACGTCCCCGGGGCGGGCGTGCTCCTCGGTGGCGGCCTCGGCCAGACGGCGGCCCTCGTCCTGCTGACCGCGGCACTCGCCGTGGTCGGGGGCCGGGACCTCGCCCGGCGCTGACCGGCCCCTCAGCCGTCTCCAGCTCCTCAGCCGTCTCCGGCTCCTCAGCTGTCCCGGGCTCAGTGCGGGAACGCCCGGGGCGGTCGCTGCCGGGGCACCTCGTCGCGGAACTCGGCGATGACCGTGCTGATCTGCCGCATCAGCACGGTGTCCTCCAGCCGTTCCAGATAGAGGTTGGCGTGCGCCAGCGCGGGCAGATCCACGCAGAAGTAGAGGGCCATCAGCGGGTTGACGAACAGCTCGCTGTCCCGGGTGCGTTCGGTGAACCGGACATCGCCGAACTCGCCGCTCACCGCCGCCGCGACGGACCCCTGCACGATGCTCGGACGGCTCGCGTGGCAGCGCTGGGCGTGGGCCACCGCGTCCAGGTAGGCGGCGCCCTCCGGGCTCTCGCGCGGGAGTGAGAACGCGCCCAGATAGCCGCCCGCGCGGTCCAGGGCGGCCAGGTTCTCCAGCGCCAGCGCGTGATTGACCCCGTGATAGGCGTCCACGCCGAAGCCCAGGCAGGCCACCAGCCGGTGCGGTATCTCCGTGAGCCCGGAGACGGCGGCCAGGCTCGCCATGTCCTCCTCGGGCGTGCCGAGCCCGTGCTCGTCGCCGCGCATCAGGATGTCCGTGCCGCCGTCCACCAGCACGATCGCGTCCACCCCGCCGAGGTGCGCGAGAAGCGCCCGGTAGGCGGCGCGCAGCGGCGCGACACCGGTCAGCGGAAAGGCGTACACGGTGTCGGGCAGGCCCTGCGACCGCAGCCACCGGGCGAGCGCACGCTCGGGGAAGTAGTCGCCGCGCAACGGCGTGTCCGGGCGGACGGCGGCGACATCCGCCTCGACCCAGGTGTCCAGGTCCAGGCCGTACAGGTCGGCGAAGGACAGGTTGGCCAGGTGCACCTCCTTGCCGGCCGCCCGCAGGGCGAGGGCGAGGGGAAGCCCGGCGTAGACGTCGAAGCCGCCGCCGGCGCCGGCGACGAGCACGCGACGGGCCTCGCGCAGGCGGGCGAAGAAGGGGGGTTCGGACAGCGAGAACATCGCAGGACCCTAACAGGGCCCTCCCCGGGGGCGGTTCAGGGTTTTCGCGGTACGACCCCGGAGGCGACCCCGATTGTCCACAGGACCGGGCCGCCCGCCTGCGGCGGTTGTCCACAGGCCCGGACGGGTGTCGGAGCCTCGTGCCAAGATCGCCGCATGCTCACTCACGACCTGCTGCCCGCGGAACCCCACCGGTCCAGGACCTATGCCCTCTGGGTCAGGTCCCACGATCCGGGCGCCGAGAACACCGCCGGCGCCCTGCTCGACGAGGTGGCGGCGGCCGTGTCGTCCGCGTATCCGAAGATGGGGCGCTGCCTCGAGCGGCTGCGGCGGCCGGCGAGCGGACTGCCGCCCGCCCATCTGCCCTGGTTCTGGGACACGGTGGCACACCGGCTGCTGGGATACCCCGGCGGCGCCGCGGCCAAGGCCTACTCCCTGGCCCGCAAGGCGGAGCAGGAGCACGCGCTGCCCGTCGACCCCGGCTGGCGGCGGGCCGACGCGCTGCTCTTCGCGGCGCGCGGAGCCCTGCCGGTGAAGGAGCTGAGCGAGCATCAGCGCTGGCTGGCCGGGCAGTTGGCACCCGTCGAGGCACACGAGGAGTACGTGCGCGTGCTGACCGCCTGGGCGGCCTCGCCCGGGGATCTCCCCGCCGACCTCGCACGCCGGATCGGCGCGTCCGCGCGGGCCGCCGGCCTCGGCACCGACGAGGACGCCCGGGTCCTGGGACAGGTCCTCGGTGCCGCCCGCGGCAAGGCGGTCCCGGACGCCCTGCTGGAGGCCGCCGCCGGACCGCTGGGCGACCATCCGCAAAGCCTTGAGGTGCAGTCCGCCTTGCTCGACCTGTTCCCGGAATCCCGCAAGGACGCGGCGGCCTGGCTGCGGCTGCTGCTGCGCGGCGGCATCGTGGACGCGGCGGCGGCCGGGCACCTCGAACCGGAGGGCGGGCCGGCCGGCTGGCTGGGCCGGTACACACGCACGTACCGGCACCAGAAGGTGGCGTACGGCGGCGTGGCGAGCCAGCCCATGCCCGCCGAACTCTTCGAGATCGTCTCCCGGTTCGCGCCCCGGCTGCGCGCCGCGGGCACGCCCGTGGTGATCCACGAGGACAAGTACCGCTGGCCGGCCCTGGACGCCGACCTCCTGGACGCCTGTCTCGCCGAGGGCATCGAGGTGGCGGACCCGGGCGACGCCGTAGGGCTGACGTTCTGGGACGACCGGTCGCGCCGCGACCTGAAGGCACTGGCCGCCCACCCGGTGTTCGGCCGCCGCCTCGAAGGCACGGTGCACGAAGGGCTGCGCGGCTCCGGCACCGCGATCACCCGGCTGCCGCGGAACGCCGGCATCGCCGCCGAGGTGCACACCCGCGTCGAGGGCCTGCTCGGCGCGCTGCGCGGCGGCGGGCTCGCCGCGGCCGACGAGGCGGTCACCGAACTGTCCGGCCTGCTGGACCGGCCCACCGCCGTCGCCCTGGACGGCATCGAAGAAGCGCTGGCCGCGCTGGACCTCACCGGTCCGCTGGCCCGTGCCCTGCGCGCCGGACTGCCCGAGGAACTGGGCTGGCCCGCCCTGGACGCGGCCCTCGAGGAGTTCGACGCGGCCGACACCCTCCAGGTCACCTGCACCTGGCCGGTCCTCACCGTCTTCGGCGGCGACCGCGCCGTGGCCGTCGACCCCGCCGGCACCCGCGCGACCTGCTCCTTCCGGGTGCCGGACGAGGCGACCTCGCACGCCGTCCACTACGTCGGCGGCCACTTCCTCGTCAGCTGGCGCACCGGCGACCGCTACTCGACCGCCGACCAGGCGTACTGGGCCGACCGCCCGGAAGAGGTGTTCACCCCGGAGGACCGGTTCGGTCTGCGGCCGTACGGCGGACTGATCCAGGGCGGGTTCGGGTACCAGTTCGAGACCCCGGACCGCGGCGGCCGGTTCGACGGGCAGCGGGTGCTGCGGCCGGGAGGGCGCGAGGGCATCGGCGGGCACGACTTCCAGATGAGCGACGGCCGGCGCTTCTTCGGCGCCCAGGTGTTCCACACCCGCGGCAACTGGACGCCGTACGACCCCGCGACCGGCGTCCCGGCGGCCGACCGCACCCTGCCCGACTTCCACCGCGACCGGGAACTCCCTCCCGGCATGGAGGAGTTCGAAGGCGGCCAGTACCTCGCGGTGCTCCCCGAGGACGCCCCGGCCTCACCGTTCGGCCAGGACGGACGGCTCGTCGGCTGCCGTGTCCTCAACCGCACGCCCTACCAGGGCCCCTCACCCACCGAGTTCCTGCTGGAGTCGGCCGACGGCCGCTCCGCCCGCTACCGCAGCCGCCGCTTCGGCCGCCACCCCTGGGGCGTCATCGGCCTCCCCGAGGGCGGCGAGGACGCCGTCACCGTCGGCGAGGTGACCGTCCGCTGCCACGCCGCCGCGGACAACTCGCTGCTCTGGCAGGTCCACGGCTTCGTCCCGCCCTCCGGACGCGACCGCGACCACCCGCCCACCCTCGGCGAGCACGCCGGTCCGGTGCCACCGCCCGCGTTCTGGCACTTCCTCACCCCGCGCGACGCACGCTCCTCGAAGGCGCTGCGCACCGTCTCCGACGCGACCGTGCGCGCCCTCCTGGACGCCGCCCGGGAGACCCGGGACGACGGCGAACTGCGCGCCCGGGTCACCGGGCTGCTGCCCGAGGCCGGCGACGCCCGCGTGCGCGACGGGGTGGTGCGTGCGGCCCGGCTCGCGGCCGACGTGCTGCGCCGCCGCGCGGAGCTGTCCCGGCGCGTCGGCATCATGCGCTCGGGCCCGGTCGTGACCCTCCCCGCCGGCATCCCCGACACCGATCTCGTCCCCGCCCTGTCCGGCCTCCTGCCCGACCTGCGCGTCTACGAGGCCCACGCCCCCGAGCGGCATCCCGGCACCCTCACCGCCGTTGCCGCAGACGGCCGCTTCCTGCGCGGCGAGATCGACGACGAGACCCGCAGCCTCGCCCCGCCTGCACACCCCGCGGAATGGCAGGTGTTGCTCGGCGCCATCGACGCCGTCGCCTGGCGGGCCGCCGTCGAGACCACACCCGAGGCCGACCGCACCGCCCTGAACGCCCTGCTGCGGACCTGGAGCCGGCAGCCCTTCGCCGAACCCGGCGGCACCTGGCGCACCGGCCGCGCCCCGCAGGAGGAGCTGACCGCCGTGACCGGCGCCGCGGCGGGCCCGCCACGCGGCGGACTCCGCCGCTTCGTCCAGCCGGCCACGGCCCCCGCACCGGCCGGCACCGAGGAGGCGCAGACCGTCACGCTCACCCGGGACGACGGCGGGCGCCTCACCCGCCTCCTGGAGCTGGTCGAACAGAACGGACCGGTCCCGCTGACCCCGGAGGCCCTCGCCGTGTTCTCCTGGCGCACCGGAGTACGACGCCCCGTCGCCACCCTGGCCCTCGCCGGGCTCCCGCGCCGCGCGGGGCACGACGACCACGCCAGGATGCTGCGTTCCAGGCCCTACAAGGCGAACAGGACCACGGCCGCGGAGTACGACGGCTTCTGGCACCGTCTCGGCGCCCACGGCCGGCGCCGGCTGCTCGCCGCCGGGGTCCCGGAGGACCCCGCCGACCTGTGGACGGCGGACGGGCTCGTCCGGGCCGCGGAACGGATGGCGGCCGTCTGGGCCGAGCTGCTCGGCACCCGGCCCTATGTCGACGAGGAGCTGGCGGACGCCCTGGAGGCCGACCTGGGCCTGTCCGCCGAGTGGGCCAGCGCCCTGCCCGCCGGCCGCCCGCCGGCCGAACCGGGCGGACACCTCCTGGTCGGCAGCCGCACCGGCCGGCTCCACCTGCATCAGGCAGCGCCGGACGGCACGGCCGGCGCGTGGATACGCCGGGACCGCGCGCCGCACACCGAGACGCTGTCCGTGATCGCCTGGGCCCTCACCGAGCGGCCGGTCGGCGACCCCGCGGCCGAGGGAGCGCTGAAGCTGTACGAGGGCCTGCGAGCGTGGTTCGCCGCGCCGGACACGCTGCTCGAGCTGCTGCCGTCCCCCGCCCTGGCCCGGGCCGCCGCCGGGGATCCGGCCTTCCGGCCCTTCGCGGGCACCCTGCTCCCGTGCCCGGAGCCGCTCCTGGACACCGTCCCGGAAGCACCCACCGCGCTGGAGGACGGGACGTTCGTCGTCGCGGTGCCCAGCGGGGACCTCTTCCTGCGGACGGCCGCCCTCGCGGAACCGGAGCGCGTGGCCGCGGCGCTGGACCTGTGCGACCGGCTGGACCTGTCCCGGCTCCGGGAGGAGGTCACGGGGATACGGGCGCTGCTCGACGGGCTGGCCCGGACGGCAGCCCGCGCCGCCGGGACACCGGTGCCCGCGGGCGGTTACGAGGCCAACCCCGCGCTCAGCGCCCCGGACCTGGTCACCGAGGTCGCGCAGCGGCTCGGTGTCGGTACGGACGCCGCCGCGCTCCACCTCCAGCTGCGCGCGCTCGCCCGGCCCACGGATCGCAACGTCCGCCGCTGGAACGGCTGGTCGGCCGCCCGGCACAAGGCGGCGCAGGCGGAGTTGGTGGCGGTCGGCGCGGTGCAGACCGGCCGGCGGGCCCGGGCCGGGCGCACGGCCTTCGCCCCCGACACCTGGGAGACCCTCGACGCACCCCATCTGCCCGTGGAGAGCGGCAAGTTGGGCACGCACGGCGCGGTGCGGGCGGGCAAGGGCGTGTACGGCCCCTTCACCCGGCTGCTGTCCCCGGTGCCGCTGCACGAGCTGTTCGCCCGGGCGGCGCGGGCCTGAGCGGAGACGGCGCGGGCCTGGACGGCGGCGGCATTGGCCTGAACGGGGCGGCGGCTGAACGGCGGCGGGGGGGGGGGGGGGGGGGGGGGGGGGGGGGGGGGGGGGGGGGGGGGGGGGGGGGGGGTTGGTTGTTCCGCTGTGTCCCTTCCCCCCTCCCCCCCTTCCCCCCCCTCTCT
>NZ_JBVHVI010000001.1:738922-788298 GCF_055564915.1 Streptomyces sp. NPDC028928 | reverse complement strand
TCTCCAGTGCACGCCCGGCCGAGGCGGGGAAGCCCCGCCCCGGCAACCAGATTGCTGGGACCTACCGCGTGCGATTACGGCGCGTCTACGCCCCCCCCCCCCCCCCCCCCCCCCCGGGGCCGGAGGGGAGCCGGGAGCTTATGCCCCGCTCTCCCGCAGCATGTCCTCACGCTCGACGATCTTCACGCGCTCGCGGCCCTGCGGCTCGCCCAGGGCACGCTCGGCGGCGTCCAGCTTGTACCAGCCCTCCCAGGTGGTGAAGCGGACGTTCCGCTCGGCGAGGAAGGCGTCCACGGCCTCCGGCTCGGGGGAGGCGGGCGTGTGCAGACGGCCGTTGACGTGGTCGTCCAGCAGGTTGGCCACGGTCTCGTTGGCGTCGCCCTTGGTGTGGCCGATGAGACCGACGGGGCCGCGCCGGATCCAGCCGGTGACGTAGGTGGACTGCAGAGGGGTGCCGCCCTCCTCGATCACCCGGCCGCCCTGGTCCGGGACGGTGCCGGAGTCGATGTCCCAGGGAAGCTTGGGCAGCTTCTCGGAGAGGTAGCCGACCGCTCGGTAGACGGCCGTGACGTCCCAGTCCTTGAACTCGCCGGTGCCCTTGACGTTGCCGGTGCCGTCCAGGGCGGTGCGCTCGGTGCGCAGGCCGACGACCTTGCCGTCCTCGCCGAGGATCTCCGTCGGCGACTCGAAGAAGTGGAGGAACAGCTTGTGCGGGCGGTCGCCGACGTCCCGGATCGCCCAGTTCTCCAGCGTCTTGGCGACCATGTCGGCCTGCTTGTTGCCGCGCCGGGTCTCGATCGAGCCCTCGTCGTAGTCGATGTCCTCGGGGTCGACGATGACCTCGATGTTCGGGGAGTGGTCCAGCTCGCGCAGTTCCATCGGGCTGAACTTCGCCTGCGCCGGGCCCCGGCGGCCGAAGACGTGGATCTCCACGGCCTTGTTGGCCTTCAGGCCGTCGTAGACGTTCGGCGGGATCTCGGTCGGCAGCAGTTCGTCGGCGGTCTTGGCGAGGATGCGGGCGACGTCCAGGGCGACGTTGCCGACGCCGAGCACGGCGACCTTCTCGGCCTCCAGCGGCCAGGTGCGCGGGACGTCCGGGTGGCCGTCGTACCAGGAGACGAAGTCGGCGGCGCCGTAGGAGCCGTCCAGCTCGATGCCGGGTATGGGCAGTTCACGGTCGGCCGTCGCGCCGGTGGAGAAGATCACCGCGTCGTAGAAGGCGCGCAGGTCGTCCAGGCTGATGTCGGTCGGGTAGTCGACGTTGCCGAACAGGCGGATCTGCGGCTTGTCCAGCACCTGGTGCAGGGCGGTGATGATGCCCTTGATGCGCGGGTGGTCGGGCGCGACGCCGTACCGGATCAGGCCGAACGGGGCGGGCATCCGCTCGAAGAGGTCGATGGACACGCCGGGGTCGGCGGCCACCTCGGACTTGAGCAGGGCGTCGGCGGCGTAGATCCCGGCGGGGCCGGCTCCGACGATGGCTACCCGCAGGGGGCGCGGCATGATCAGGTTCCCTTCGAGCGTGAATGGGCGACTTGATCACGAAGCCTAAACTAAGGCAGACCTAAGTTGGTACGGGGGTCTGGTCTATGACCTCATAAGCCGATGTTATGGCTTGCCCAGGTCTTGCTTATGCGGTTTCTTCGCCCCTGCCTCCGGCTCCGGACGTCCGAGACCATGACGTCGTTCCTGTCCCGCATCGTCCGCACGCGTCACCCTGGGTCCTCGACCACTACGAGAGCCGGCGCGCCCACCGACGCCGATGCCGACCCCGGTCAGGCCGGACGGACGATCCGGTGGATCGCCGCCTCGCCGGCGCCGTACACCGACTCCTCACGGATGGACGATCCCGGGCCCGGGGCATGGACCATCATGCCGTCGCCGACGTGCAGACCCACATGCCGGTCGTCGTCGAAGAACAGGACGAGGTCACCGGGTTCCATGCCGGCGAGCGTCACCGGGGTGCCGGCCAGCGCCTGCTCGTACGCCGCACGCGGCAGCGTGACACCGGCCGCCCGCCACGCGGCCTGGGTGAGGCTGGAGCAGTCGTACGAGTCCGGCCCGGTCGCCCCCCAGACGCACGGCTTCCCGATCTGCGCCCGGGCGAACGCGATGGCCTTGGCGGCACGCAGGGCGCCGGGTGACGCGGGGGCGGGCGGGGGGAGGGGGAGGGAGTCGGCGGTGGCGACGGGCGCGGCGAAGGCGCCGGTGTCGGTGAGCGGGGGGAGGGGGCCGGCTCCGGCGACGGGGGTGATGGATCCCGTGTCGGTGAGCGGGGAGAGGGAACCGGTGTCGGTGAGCGGGGGGAGGGGGCCGGTGCCGGTGACCGGGGTGATGGGTCCCGTGTCGGTGAGCGAGGTGAAGGACCCGGTGTCGGTGAGTGGGGGGAGGGCGCCGGTGTCGGTGAGTGTGGTCAGGGAGCCGGTGTCCATGGGCGTGGTGAGGGAGCCGGTGCCGATGGCCGGCGCGGGCGTCGCCGGCTGACCGGGTGTCGCCCACTGCGGCTCCTGCCACTGTCCCGCCGGCTCGGCCGGGGCGGGGTACGGCAGTTGCCGGGGCGCGGCGGCCCAGGCGGGCTGAGCGGTCGTGCCGGGCAGGGCGAGTCGGCTGGTGTGCCGGGACAGCAGGTCGCGCGCGGTGTCGAGCTTGTGCCGGATGCCGGCCTTGGAGGCGGCGGGGGAGGGGCGACCGGGTACGGCGGCACCGGGCAGCGTCCTGGGCGCCTGAACCGCGACGCCCTGTGCGGCGGCAGGGATCGCCGGAACCGGCGCAGTCCGGCCGCCGCCCGGTTCGGCCGGAGCCCCGCCGGTCGATGCCATTGCCGAGCTGGTGAGTTCCAGGCCCTGGACGGCCGGGAGTGCCGTCTGCGGAGACCGCGGGGGCAGGCTTGTGAGGGTCGTCGGTGAACCGGCCGTCAGTTCGGCCACCGCGCGGGGTGCGCCCCGTTCGAGTTCGAGGGCCTCGGGCCGCCGTTCGGACGGGCCGCCGTTCGCCAGGGCCTGCCGCTCTCCACCGGGCAGAGCGCGGACCTCCCTGTCACCGCCCGGAAGAGCGAGGGGCTCTTCACCGGCCGGCAGAGCGCGCAGCTCCGGCTCACCCCCGGAGGGGCCGCCCGTCCACTCTCCCCCCGGCCGTGAGGATGCCGCAGGTCCGTCGGGGAGCCGGTCGGCGGGCAGTACGGCGGCGACGGTCGGACCCAGCTTGGCGCGTGCCGCGTCGAACCACTGCCGGGCGACCTGGTCGAGTTCCGGATCCGGGCGCCGGCCCGCCCCTTTGGCCAGCGGTACGCCCCGGGACCGGCTCCGGCTCCGGCCGGCCATGGCCCGGGTCGCGTTGAAATTACCGGTGGCGTTCTCGGCCTGGTCGTAGAGGGATGCGATCCGCTGCCGAACCTCGTCGCGGCTCTCCGGCGCCATGGAAGACGTGCTCCTTCCTTGCCCCACAGGGCAGTTGAGCGGCTCGCCGGGGCAGAGCCGGGCGGCGGCCTCGCGTCAACCTAGCCAACGTGTGTACCTCGTGTGAAGGTTGAGGGGTGAAATGTCCGATACATATTCGTGATGTTCGCGATGGAGTTCGACAGGGAAGAGGTGGAGGCCATGGTTTCCTGTGAGATCCCGGTGAATTCGCGATTCAGTTGAACACGGTGGCTCCGCCCTCCGTATGAAGCCGGGGAACTCCATGCCCGACCGGCGAACTCACACAGGGGACGACCTTGGTACGCAACAGCCGCAGACGCCCGACGCGCGCACGACGCGCGACCCTCGCAGCGGTCGCCCTGATGCTGGGCGGCGCCGGACTCGTCGCGGCGAACGTCTACGCGTCGGCGAGCGAGGGCTGGGGCGACGGATCCGGCACGGAGACCACGGGGGAGGTCCGGTCCACCGGCATGGCCACCCTCTACTGCCCCGACGTCGGCAGCCGGCTGACGGACGTACCGGACGCGGCCCGCCCCGACGTCGACCGTGAACTCGCCCAGCTCGACCAGCAGACCGCGGCGGCCTACCGGCAACTCCAGCAGGCGGCACAGGCCGCCGGCGCGGACGGGGACTCGGACTCGGCCTCTGACTCGGTCGACGACACCGTCATGAACCCGCTGGAGGAGAAGCGGTCGGCGTCCCTCGGGCGGATCGCCGACGCCATCGACCGGGCGGGGGAGCGCCCGCAGGGCCTCGAATCCCTGGCCGCCTGCACCCTGCGCCCCGCGGAGCCCGGCCAGGCCGCCGGCGCACCGGGCAACGGCGGCGGGCAGGACGGCACCGGCCAGGAACAGGGCGGCCAGGAACAGAGCGGCCAGGGGCAGGGCGGCGCCGACCAGGGTCAGGGCGGCACGGGCCAGGGCGGTGCAGGACAGGCCGGCAACGGACCCGTCGTCTCCGACTACGCGGACATCACCGCCGTACCGCCCGACGCGCCGGCCCCGGCGCCGCAGGACGGCGCCTCACGCGGCACCTTCACCTCCGACTGCGGGGTCAACGCGAACGGCCTGTTCAACTCCGACAACGTCATCGTCGCCCCCGGCGTCTCCAACGGCGCCCACCACTTCCACGACTACGTCGGCAACCAGGCCAACAACGCCTTCGCCGGCGACGAGGACCTGGCGCGGGCCGGCACGAGCTGCGCGGACCAGGGCGACAAGTCCTCGTACTACTGGCCGGTGCTGCGCCTGCAGAACGGCACCCAGGAGCGGGACGCCGGGGCCCCGGGCGGCGGTACGGAGGGAAACGCGGGCCGGATCGTGACGCCCAAGCAGGTGACGCTGACCTTCGTCGGCAACCCGCGCGGCGAGGTCACCGCCATGCCGCGCCTGCTCCGCATCATCACCGGTGACGCCAAGGCCTTCGTCAACGGCCCCGGCAACGCCAACGCGTCCTGGAGCTGCACCGGTCACGAGGACCGGCAGTTGAAGGACAAGTACCCGCTGTGCCCGCCGGGCAGCGACGTCGTGCGCACCTTCCGGTTCCAGAGCTGCTGGGACGGCCGCAACATCGACAGCGCCAACCACCGCACCCACGTGGCCTTCACCGCCGCCGACGGCTCCTGCCCGGCGGGCTTCCGGCCCATTCCGCAGCTGGTCCAGCGCATCGTCTACGACGTGGACGCGCCGAGCCTCGCGGACGGCGGCCGCACCGTCCCGCTGTTCGCGGTGGACTCCTTCCCGGAGCAACTCCACAAGCCCGTCACCGACCACGGCGACTTCATCAACGTCTTCGACGAGGACCTGATGCGCGAGATGGTCGACTGCATCAACTCCGGCCGCACCTGCGGGGTCTCGGGCGACGACTCCGGTACGGCGGCGAAGCCCACGCCCGGTCCGGGCTCAGGTGCCACGGCCACCACCGCCCCCGGCGACGGAGCCACCGCGCTCCATCCCGCCGAGGGCGGCACGTCCACGCCGGCCACGCCGTCCACGCCTTCCGCACCGGCTCCCTCGGCCTCCCGGCCCGGCGATGCCCCGCGCGACGACGTGACGACCTCACCGGCCCGCACCACCAAGCACGACACGGACGACAAGGCCGCACCCGTCGCACCCCGTTCCACACCCGTGCGTTCGGCCGCGGCCCCGCCGCCGGCCGCCCGACCCGGACCCCAGGCCACCCAACCCGAACCCCAGGCCGCCCAGGCCGTCCAGGGTGGCCTCGCGGAGACGGGCACCCACCTGTGGCCCGCGGCGCTCGGCACGCTGCTCGCCCTCTCGGGCCTGTTCATGTTCCTGAGGGCCAGGCGCCTGCGCTACTGACCAGTCCCTTGTGGGAGCGCTCCCCACCGGACGACGATACGGGCATGCCGACCCACCCGCAGACCCCCGGGATACGCCCCTACCACCCCACCGACCGCGACGCCCTCGCCGACGTCTGTGTCCGTACCGCGCTCAACGGGGGCGACTCCCGGGCGGTCTACCCCGACGAGCGCCTCATGCCGTCGATCTTCGCCGAGCCGTACTGCCACTTCGACCCGGACCTCGCCTTCGTGCTGGACGACGGCGGGGGCCGGGCCGTGGGGTACATCGTCGGCACCGCCGACACCGAGCGGTTCGTCGAGGACTTCCGACGGGACTGGATCCCCCGGCTCGCCGGCCGCTATCCGGAACCTGTCGCGCCGCCGCGCTCGCCCACCGAGGAGATGATCCGCCTCCTGCACCACCCGGAGCGGATGCTCGTCCCCGAGCTGGCCGCCTACCCCGCCCATCTGCGCATCGACCTGCTGCCGCCCTGGCAGGGGCAGGGACACGGCCGCCGCCTGCTGCGCGCCTTCCTGGACGCCCTGCACGGCAAGGGCGTCCAGGCGGTCCACCTCGGCATGGTCACCGTCAACACCGCCGCCCGCGCCTTCTACGACCGGGTCGGCTTCCACCAGATCCCGGTCGCGGACGCCGGCCCGCTCACCTACCTGGGCCGGGCCACCGCCCCGGACTGAGCGGGTCGGCGGCGGGTGTCAGGCGAGCTTCAGCGTCTGCTTGGCGAGGTCGTAGGCGGGCCGCATCTCCTCGTGCTCCTCGGTGTCCATGCCGCCGAGGTGCAGGACGACGGGGCCCTCGGGCGTGCTGACCGCGAAGGCGCTCTCCTTCTTCGTCTCCTCCAGGAGCTTGCTCGTGTAGAGGTACTCCACCTCGACGGCGTCGAGACCGCCGCCGGTCTTGAAGGAGTGGTACTTCTCCTTGCTGACGTTGTCCTCGGCGGCGACGAACGCGCGCAGCACGCCGCCCGCGTCCGCGTCGCCGGGCTTGCCGGTCCACACGCGCAGGAAGCCGATGTTGCCGGCCGGCTTGGCGTCGATCTCGCAGGCCGTGGTGACCGGTCCCTGCCGGAGGAAGGCGTCGGCGAGGGCCCCGCTCAGGTCGCCGTCCTCACCCTTCGAGGCCTTGGCCAGCTCCTTCTCGGCGTCGATCGACTTGGCCTTCCAGTCCTTGGCGAGGGCGAAGCTGACGGGCAGTTCGCAGGCCGAACCGGCCGCGCCGATCGTCCCGCCGCGGGCCGCCGCCGTACCCTTCGCCCCCGTGCCCCCGGCCGCCGTGCCCTTGGCGCTCGCCGACGGGCTCGCGGACTTCTTCCCGTCGCCGTCCGCCGACTCCGCGCAGCCGCCGAGCAGCGCGGCGAGCGCCGCCGCGACGATCACGCGGCCTCCGACGGTCCCCACCCTGACCTGCACCGTTGCCTCCCCTTGGATTCAGAGCGGCCACTGTAACCGAGGGCACCGACAACGCCGAACGGGATTCAGCCCACCGGGCCGCGGGGGACTTCACCCGGGCGCAGGCAGTGCAGGAAGAGCTGCGGCTCGGGTTCCGCCCCGGGGAGGGCGGGGGTGAACAGGGTCTGTTCCCGGGCCAGGACTGTCAGGCCCGCCCCGGACGCCAGCTCGGTGAACGCCTCGGCGGTGAAGCTCGTCGCCCGCAGCGGCTGCCCCATGAAGACGCCCTCGGCGTCCTCCACGTCCAGCGGCACGGTGGCCAGCGCGACCAGGCCGCCGGGCCGCACCGCCCGGGCCAGCTTCGCCACGACCGCGGACTGTTCGGCGCGGGACATCTGCAGCAGCGAGAAGTAGGCGCACGCGGCGTCGAACGAAGCGTCCGCCAACGGCGTCTCCCGGATGTCGGCGATCCGGAACTCGGCCCCGGGCACCTGCCGGGCGGCCAAGTCGACCATGACCGGCGAGATGTCCAGGCCCAGCACTCGGTGACCGGCCTCGGTCAGTGCCTGCGCGGCCGGGCGTCCCGTTCCGCTGCCCACGTCCAGCACCCTGCTGCCCGGAGCCAACCGCTCCAGCAGCCAGCGGAGCGACGCCCGGCGCGACGCGGAGTCGGCGAACGCCCGCTCGTACTCCAGGCCCAGCGCGTCGAACAGCACGGCGGCAGGTTCCCGGCGGTCCTCGTCCCTCACGACGACTCCTCCCGTCCTCTCCGGTTGCCCACCCGCGCGGCGGCCGACGTTTGCCACGGGCGGCGGACGCACGGCAGGGTGCCGGATGTGCCTACCCTGCTGATCGTCCATCACACCCCCTCGCCCCACTGCCAGGCGCTGTTCGAAGCGGTCGTCTCCGGTGCCACGGCACCGGAGATCGAGGGCGTCCGCGTCGTACGCCGGGCGGCCCTGTCGGCCACCGCCTCCGACGTGCTCGAAGCCGACGGCTACCTGCTCGGGACCCCCGCCAACCTCGGCTACATGTCGGGTGCCCTCAAGCATTTCTTCGACCAGATCTACTACCCCTGCCTGGACGAGACCCGGGGCCGCCCGTTCGGCTTCTGGGTCCACGGCGGCAACGACGTCACCGGCGCCGTGCGCGCCATCGAGACCGTCACCACCGGCCTCGGCTGGCGCCGGGCGGCCGAGCCGGTGACCGTCACCGGTGACCCGGGCAAGGCCGGCGCGCAGGCCTGCTGGGAACTCGGGGCCACGGTCGCGGCGGGCCTGATGCCCGGTACCTGACCGGCCCGGGCGCCCCGGGGTACGGCCCCGGGCGGTGCCGGCGCCCGTCGCGCGTCCACCGGAGTGATCTTCGTACGGTTACGCCCGGTGACCGGCGTGGGCCGAAGCCCGCCCACAGACCGCTCTGTTACTACGTTTATGTGTTAATAGGGCTTTTAGGGAGGTGCTGGCGGGCCCTCGGGACACGACTTCCCGCGGTGTTGCCGCTGCTCATGGCCGTGTGCGGCGCACCGGCGCAGCGTGCCGTCGCCGACGGCGCGGGAAGCAACGGGCTCGCCCTCCAGGTCGCCGTCAACAGCAGACCGGGCACCGGGGCGACCCACCCCGGCATCCGCGTCGGCCGCCCGCTGGTGAAGACGTACCGCCTGATCAACCGCACCGGGGCCGACCTGTACGACGTCGAGGTGAGCGACCCGGGCCTCCCGGGCGGCGCCTACATCCGCTGCCCCGGCGGCGGCGATCACCTTCCGATGCTCCGCGGCCTGGACTCGGCGACCTGCACCGCCCGGGCCACCGCCCGCCCGGGCACCTGGATCGCCGACGTCACCGCCGTCGGCCGCGTACCGTCCCTCGGCGTGGAGTCCCGGGCGGTCGCCCGCTCCGGGTACGCCGGCGTCGGCGGCGAACTGGCCCTGTCCGAGACGGTGACGACCGGCGCGGGAGCCCTGGGCCGGGCCCTGGCCCTCGGCCGCGCCACCGTCTTCTACGACGTGACCAACACCGGCAACCGCACGGTGTTCGACCTCCACCTCACCGACCCGGTCCTCCAGCCGCCCCTGATCGTCTGCCCGGCGGGCGGTGACATCGTCCCGAGCCTGGAACCGGGCGCTACGGAGCGGTGCGTCGCGACCGTGGAGCGGCCCCCGGGCTGGTACCTCAGCGAGGGGCACGTGACCGGAAGCGACCGGATCAGCACCATCCGGCCCGACGGCTGCCTGGAACCGCCGCCGCTGCTCAAGGCCAAGGCGACCGGCGAGTTCACGCTGCACGAGCCGACACCACCGCCGCCCCCACCCCCGCCTCCGGTCCCTGTACCACCGCCCCCCACACCGGCTCCCGTCCCACCGCCGGTCCTGCCCCCACCCCCACTCCCTCCCGTCCCCCCACTCCCTCCCGTCCCCGCGCTCCCTCCCGTCCCCGCGCCGGTGCCGCCCCCTGTACCCGCGCCTCCCCCCGCGCCACCGGTCCTGCCGGTGCCGCCCGGAGCCGTCTTCCCCCCGCCCCCGCCGCTGCCGCCGGCCGGTACGGGTGCCCCGGTACCGGGGCTGGTCGTGCCTGCGCCCGGCGTGGCGCCTCCTGCGCCGGGGCTGGCGGCTCCCGGCGCGGCGGCGGGCGCCGCGGCCGGTGCTGGAGCGGGGGCGGGCGCGGGCGCCGGTGCCGGTGCCGGGGCCGGTGCCGGTGCCGGCGGCGGTGCGGCAGCGGGAGCAGGTGCCGGTGCCGGTGCAGTCGCGGGTGCCGGGGTCGGCGGTGGTGCGGGTGCTGCCGGTGCGGGGGCCGGTGGCGGTGCGGCCGCGGGGGCGGCAGCGGCCGCAGGTGCCGGAGCAGGCGCCGGTGCGGTAGCGGGCGCGGGTGGAGCGGTGGGTGCGGCCGCAGGTGCAGGTGCAGGCGCAGGGGCCGCGGCGGGTGCCGGCGCTGCTGCCGCCGGTGCTGGGGCGGCAGCCGGTGCGGGTGCCGCGGCCGGTGGAGCGGCAGCGGGCGCCGGAGCGGCAGCCGGGGCTGGAGCCGCAGCCGGAGGAGCGGCTGCAGGTGCCGGAGCGGCCGCTGGCGGAGGAGCGGCGGCCGGGGGAGGGGCCGCCGCAGGAGGAGGAGCAGCCGTAGGAGGAGGAGCAGCCGCAGCTGCCGGAGGAGCAGCGGCGGCCGGTGCGGCCGCAGGCACTGCAGCCGGCCAAGGCGGGACAACCGGAGGCGCGGCAACCGGTGGCACAGCGAACGGTGGCGCAGCAACTGGTGGTGCAGCAACCGGTGGTGCAGCAACCGGTGGTGCAGCAACCGGAGGTCAGTCGACGGGCGGTCAGTCCACTGAAGGCGAAGCCACCCAGGGCGGAACCACCCAAGGCCAGTCCACCGGAGGCCAGTCCACCGGAGGCCGATCCACCACGCCAGGCCGCCCCACGACCGCACCCCCCACCACCTCGTCCGCCGCCCCGTCGTCCCCCGGCACCTCGTCCCCCGGCACCTCGTCCTCCCGCGCCCCCTCCCTCCACACCCCGTCCCCCCACACCTCCTCCCAACGCCCCCGCACACCGTCCATCATGTCCCGCTTCATCCGCCCAGGCGGTGGTCCGACAGGGCTCGGGCTGCTCGTCGTGCTGTTCCTGATGCTGATCCCGGCCGCCCTCGCCGCCGCCCTCCTCGGCTCGCGGCGCATCGGCAAGTAGGCGGCGGGCAAGACACCGAGACGACAGGAGACAGACCCGATGATCGAGACCTTCGCCGTCGTTCTGGGGATCGCCGTGGTCACCGCGGGCATCGTGGTGATCCGGCACCACTACTGGCCGCCCGCCCCGGACGAGGAACCACGTGAGGACGTCGCCGAGTACATCTCGATGATGGTCGGCGTGCTCTACGCGCTCGTGCTCGGTCTGTCGATGGTGTCCGTGTGGGAGACCCGGTCCGGCGCGGTGAGCCATGTGCAGGCGGAGGCGAGCGCCGCGCACCAGATCCGGCTGTTGTCCGCGGGGTTGCCGGCGTTGGAGGGGGAGCGAACCCGGGGTGCCGTCGACGCGTACGTCCACCACGTCGTGTCCGCCGAGTGGCCCGCGATGGCGGCGGGGCAGCCACCGGACCGGCGCGGCTGGGATCTGCTGAACGACCTCCGGGCGGCCGGACAGCTCCCCGCCGACGCCACCCCGGCCCAGCAGGCCACGCTCCAGGAGACCCTGGCCCAGCTCAGCGCGCTGGACGACGCCCGGCGCGGCCGGGAGGCGGACGCGGCCGACACCCTGTCACCCGTGCTGTGGTTCGGGCTCGTCGTCGGCGGGGTGCTCACAGTGACCTTCATGTTCATGTTCGGGGTGCGCCGGAGCTTCACCCACATGGTGATGGTGATGGGCCTGAGCGCGCTCATCACCTTCACCGTGCTGCTGGTCTACCAGCTGAACGAACCCTTCAACGGCATGTTCGCCGTCGACTCCTCCCCGTTCACCCGCTACTTCCCGGTCGGTTGACCGTGCGGCACCCGTCGGCCGGCCGCCTCCGCGCGCAGCCGTGCGGTGATCCGCCGCTCGTCCGGCCACCGCACGTCGTAGGCCCAGCCCCACCGCTCGAACCGGGCGATCAGCCACGCCGTGAGGTCCGGCTGGCCGCGCAGTCCGCCGTGCCGGGCGCTGACGGGGTCGGCGTGGTGGAGGTTGTGCCAGCCCTCGCCGAAGGTCAGCAGGGCCACCCAGGGCACGTCACGGGACTGCTCCCGGGTGGTGTAGTGGCGCGGACCGAAGGCGTGGGCGACGGAGTTGACCGACCAGGTGACGTGGTGGACGACGGCGTACCGGACCAGGCTCGCCCAGAAGAACGTCACCAGCGCGGAACGCGTGTCCTGCGTGACCGCCAGGACCAGCGCGGGCGGCAGGCCCAGGGAGACGACGATGGCCAGCGGGTAACAGCGGTCCAGGCGGCGTACGTCCGGGTCGGCGAGCAGATCGGGGGCGTAGCGCGGGTAGTGGGAGCGGACCGGCGAGGAGGAGAACCAGCCGACCTGGGCGTGCCACAGCCCCTTGAGCAGCGCCCGCCGGGTGGTGCCGTACTTCCACGGCGAGTGCGGGTCGCCCTCCCGGTCCGCGTACTGGTGGTGGCGCCGGTGCTCGGCCACCCACATCGTCACCGGGCCCTCCATGGCGAGACCGCCGGCGACCCCGAGGGCGACCCGCAGCGGTCGTTTCGCCTTGAACGACAGGTGGGTGAAGTGACGGTGGTAGCCGGCGGTGATGCCCATGATGGACAGCGCGTACATACCGGCGCCGAGCACCCCGTCGTACCAGCGCGGCCCCCAGCCGCCGGCCAGGGCGACGGGCAGGGCCAGTGCCAGCACCGCCAGCGGGCCCACCACGAGCGTGAGCAGATAGCCGGTGCGCAGTCCGAGACCCACCGGAACGGTGTCGGGCAGCGGGGGACGGACGCCCTCCGGGTGTTCGCGGGACAGGGTCACGGCGCGCCTCCCACGAGGGGTGGCGGGGGAGTACAGGGGGTCATGTGCGGCGATTATGCGCCAGCCATATGCCCGTGGAGCCCAGGCTCGGCGGGCCGTGCGGCACCCGGCGGCATCCTCTACCTGGATGGATGAAGGTGCGGGAGCGATCCCCCTGGCCGACCATGGGACCGGGGTCGCTGCCTCGGACGCGGCCCCGCCCCGTGTCGTCGAACCCAGGGAGCGTCGGATGCGAGCGGACGGCACCGCACCCGGACGGCCCGCGCCGGACGGCCAGGACGCCAGGGAACTGCTGCGCCGGTGCGCGCGGGACGTGGTCGACGTCGCCGAGGGCATCCGCGCGGTGTCCGGGCGCACCAGCACCGCGCTGTTCGCCCCGGCCCTGACCGCCTCCGCGCGCCGCCGCCCCCGTACCGGCCTCGCCGCCCAGTGGGCGCTCCTGCGGGCCCTGACGAACAAGCAGGGCCTCGGCGGGGCGGCGCTGACGGCCCCGAAGGGGATGGGGCACGTCCTCGGCGCCGCCGGGGAGGTGCTGGGCCGGGAGAGCCTGGCCGCGCTGGTGGCGGTCACCTCGCTGCGGCTCCGGATCGCCGCCGTCCTGGTCGACCACCCCGAGTTCGTGCGCGATCCCGGCATGCGCCGGCTGACCGAGGCCGTCACCGCCGACAAGGACCTGGCGGCCGTACGCTCCCTGCGTGCCCTCTTCCGCGACCAGGGCGCCCAGCGCGCACTGTCCGGGCTGGCCCCGCTGATGGCCGAACTCCTCGCGATCCGCGCCCTGCTGGACGAGGACCCGAAGAACGACGAGACCGGCTGGGCGCTGGCCACCGGCCGGGAACTGTCCGCCGACCCGCTGCACGGCATCAGCGCCGCCCATCTCGCCGGCATGGACAAGGGCGAGGGCGCCGCCGAGGCCGTCGACCTGACCGACCAGGAGCGGCAGGTCATCGCTCCGGAGGGGTCTTTCCTCGGCTTCCTGCGGAACATCGAGATGCTCTCCACCGACGGGCGGATCCTGCTGCAGAACGTGCGCGGTCCGGACGGTGTCGTCCGCTACGTCCTCCAGGCGCCGGGCATGGCACCCGGCCGCCCCCGCAACGACTCCCCGCAGGACTTCGTCGGCGCCTGGCGCAACCTGTTCATGACCGACTCGCCGTACACCCGGTCGATCCTGCTCGCCCTGGAGGACTACGGCATCCCGCGCGGCGCCGACCTCGCGCTGATCGGGCACAGCGAGGGCGGTATCGCGGTGATGAACCTCGCCCAGGACGAGGAGTTCTGCCGCACCTACCGGGTCACCCACGTCGTCGCCGTCGGCTCCCCGGTCGACAACAAGAAGCCCGCCGACCCGCGCACCTGGGTCGCCAGCATCACCAACCAGCACGACATCGTGCCCGTCCTCGACGGCCGCGGCGCGGGCTCCGCGTTCGACCCGCACCCGCACTGGTACGAGGTCGACTACACCGGGCCCTCCCACGAGTTCCCGCTGTGCCACATGCTCCGCGAGTACATCGAGCACCTCAGGAGCGTGATCCCGGAGGCCCGTGAGCGCGTCGACGAGGCCCTCGCCCCCTACCGGGGCCCCGTCGTACGCACCCAGGCCTACCAGCTCAAGGACCGAGCCAACCCGCCCGAGGGCTACCCCTTCCTCACCCTCCCCACCACCTCGGTGCCCACCACGGCCGGCCCCATCGACGTACCGGTGCGCTACTACGACTCCTCCGCCGCCCACCTGTGCTACCCCGTCGACGCGGACACCGCCCGGGGCCTGCTGCCCGACGTCACCTGGATGACGCCGAGCCGGCTCGGCCGCCGGGCCGTGGCGGTGCTGTCGCTGTACGAGCACCGCTGCACCACGATCGGCCCGTACACCGAGATCGCCCTGTCCGTGCTGGTGGACGACCTGTGGCGGCCCCGCCCCTACGACGCGGCCCTGGACCTGCTGCGCCGCGTCGACCTCAGGCGCACCGGCCGCCATGTGCTCTGCCTCGCCGTCACCAGCGAGGAGGCACGGGTCGTCGGCCAGGAGATCTGGGGCCAGCCCGCGCACCGGGTGGCCGCCGAGGCCGATCTGACGGGCCGGCAGATCGGCGTCCGCTCCCCGGACCTCGGCCTCGCCGTCGACGGCCGCCTCGGGCCCGGCGTCCGCTGCCCCGAGGCCGACTGGATCCTCTACGGCCGCCGGGGCGAGAGCACGATCCGCACCCTGGTCCGGGCCCACGGCAGGCTGCGGCTGCACACCGGCGGCGGCGTCCGGCTGCGACTGGACACCGCGGCGGCCGAACCCCTCGCCGGACAGCTGCGCCGGCTCGGCATCGACACGGCCCGGCCCCGGTTCGTCCTCACCTGCCCCCAGTTCATGCTCCACCGCAGCGCCGGCGCCGTCCTGCCGCGCTGACACCCCCCACCCCCACCGCCCGCGGGAGCACGCCATGGTGACCGAGTCCCCCGACGTCACGTCGTACGACACCGAACTCCTCGGCCACGCCGAGGCATTGAGGTCGGACGCCGGCCTGATGGAGGAGTACGCGCGGCGGCTGCGCGCCTCCGCGGCCACCCTGGGCGGCTGCCCCGCGGCCCCCGAGTGGAGCGGCCCCACGCTGGAGCGGCAGGCCGCTGCCTGTGACACGGCGGCGGAGCAACTGCGTACCGCCGCCGAGGCGTTGCTCACGCACGCGCGAGCCGGGGACTGAACCGGCGCCGGTCAGCGGGTCGCGGCCCGGGCGTCGGCCGCGCTCCGGCCCAGCGTCACGACGTAACGGCTCTTGTCCTCCGGCAGGTTGCGGTGCACCAGGTCGGAGAAGCTGCGCGTCCGGCGGACGATCTCCATGCCCTCGGCGGAGAAGGTGGCGGGCCCGAACAGGCGGGGCGCGAGCAGCGGGTTGTTCAGCGCCTCGGAGAACGCGTCGACGGAGATGATGCGTTCCAGCAGCCGCCCGAAGATCGCACCGGGCTCCGGCTCCTCCGCGAACAGCCCCACGTACAGGTCGATCGCGTCGACGTCGCCGTACAGGTCCAGCAGCGCCTCCTGGACCCGCGGGTCGCCGGAGATCTGCCGGGCGTCGGTGACCCGGGGGAAGCCGTAGTAGGCGCGGTAGTCGTTGTACGAGGCCAGTCGCAGATCCCGGCCCACGGCGACGCTGCGCGCCTCGATCGGCAGCAGCAGCTCGTCGGTGTTGAACAGGCCGGACAGACCCGCGGGCTGGCGGGACAGGTCCTCGAAGAGCGGGCCGAGCCCCCGGTCCACGACCAGCTGCCCGTTGGCGATCGTCCGCGCGAGCGGCACCGGGCGGCCGGCGATGGTGTACGTGGACGGGATCAGGCTGTGCCAGCGGTAGACGAGACTGAACTCGATCGTCGCCCAGTTCTCCCGGTGCCACACCCCGCGGTCGGTGCGGACGGGGTCGAGGACGAAGCCGAAGTGGTACGGCGTGATGTGGTTGATGTACTCCTCCAGCATCACCCGGATCATCGTCACGATCAGCGTGTTGCGGGTGGTCTGGAAGACGCGTTCGTCGTCCCAGTCCGGGTGGGCGGCGGCGAGGACGCCGGCGACCCGGTTGTGCTCGCGCAGGAACAGCACGGTCAGCGCCATCGGCCCGATGTGCGCGTGGGCGCGTTCCCCGCCGCACGCGAACAGCGTGTCCACGAACTCCGCGGGCACCTCGTCGAACCGGACCGGTCTGATCGCCCGGAACTCGTTCCTGATCCGCCCGCCCTCGCACAGGGCGGGCGGGAACTCGGCACCGTCGATGAACCGGCTCTTCAGCCGGCCGCCCTCGAAGGTGCGCAGGCAGGCGGTGACCTCCTCGCGGTCGCCGTACAGCTGGCACATGTCCAGGGTGTGCGGCGAGTCGGTGCGGCGCGGGTCGCCGGTGGCCGCGTGACCGCGCAGGAAGCCGTCGGTGAACCACTGCGCGAACGCCGGCAGCAGCGCGCTGGACCGGGTGCAGCAGCGGCCCTCGCCCTCCCGGCGGAACAGTTCGGCCACCTTCTCCGGCGCGGGCAGGCCCTTCGGCGGCTCGGTCACCGGCGGCAGGTGCCGGCCCACCCAGGAGCGGTCGGTCAGCGAGTCCCAGGAGGTGTAAGGGGCCTTGGTGCTCAGCGGATCGGGACGTGGCGGCGCCTTCAGCACGGCCAGGTCGGTCAGCCTGGAGTTGAGCCGGCGGTGCAGCCACCGGCTGCGCTGGGCCGCCTGCCAGGCCGGGCCGTAATGGGTCAGCAGATGCGTCTCGAAGCGGTTGCGCAAGCCGTCCCGGGACCGGTCCCTGGCCCCGGTCCACGGCACGGTCCGGGTCTGGGGCGGGCGAGAGGTGACGGTCATGGGTCCTCCGGTCGGTTCGCAGGGTGGATCCCGGCGCCAGGCCGTGGTCAGCCGAGGGTCATGGCCGGGCCGTGGTCACGGTGGGGCGGCCGGCGCGCACCGGGTAGTGCTGCGGGAACGGGGTGCCCGCGTAGTCCAGGGCGCGTTCGCCGCCGGGCAGCGGGCGTACGCCGGGGCGCAGCAGCACACGCCGGACCAGCTCGGGCACGATCACCTGGGCCGCGTACCTGCCGACGCAGTCGTGGGCGCCGTAGCCGAGGACGAGGTTGTGCGCGGGCGGGCGGCCGGGCCGGAACTCGGCCGGGGCGTCGAGCACCTCCTCGTCGAACATCGCCGACGCGAAGCAGGCCAGCACCACGCTCTTGGCCGGGATCACCGTCTGCCGCGGGGTGCCCGCGGCCAGCACGTGGTCGCGCAGGCACAGCCGGGGCGTGATGGGCACGAACGGGTGGAAGCGCAGGGCCTCCCACACATAGGCGTCGAAGCGGGCCGGGTCACCCTCACCCGCCGCGCGCACCGCCTCGGCCAGCGCCTCGGGGCGCACGGCGAGTTCCTTGAGCGCGGTGGCGGTGCACTGGGTCGCGTTCTGCTGGTATCCGGTCAGATAGCCGACCAGGTTCGCGTTGATCCGCTCGTCGTCGAAGCCGTACTCGTCGGGCAGCCGGGTGCGCAGCATCCGGCCGAGGACGTCGTCGGGGCCGCCGTCGTGGGCCGTGTCCCGGCGGCGGGCGATCAACTCGGCCACCGCGTCGTGCAGTTCACGGCCCGCGGCCACGCCCGCCGCGTGGATCTCCGGGTCGCGGTCGGGATTGACGGCGAACGCCCACTGCATCCGGCGGGTGCAGGAGTGCAGCGTCTCCTCCTCGACGCCGGTGAAACCCAGGTAGGCGATGGCGACCCGGGCGGCGGCCACCCGGGCGTAGTCCTGGATCAGGTCGAAGGTGTCCGCGCCCCGGCCGGTCACCTCGTCCAGCACCTCGTCGGCGATCCGCGCGGTCAGCTCCCGCACCCGGGGCGCGTCCTCGGCGGCGAGCATCAGCTGCCCGTACCCGCGCTCCCGCCAGTGCACGTCGGCGCCGTCCCGGGCCAGGATGAACGGCGCCCCGAGCACGTCCTCCAGCGCCGGGCCGAACACCCCCACGGTGAACGTCCCGGGCGCCGACAGCACCTCCAGGACGTCGGGGTGCCGGGTGACGAACACGCCGAGGGGCGTGCCGAACACCGGCCGGCGGGCGCGCAGCTCGGCGAAGAGGGCCGCCCTGCCGGTCGTCATGGTCGTGCGCAGCAGGGCCACCCGCTGCGGGACGTCGTCCTCCGGGATCGCGTCGTACGCGGCGAGAAAGTCCATGACGGCCATTCAGCCACCGGCCCGTGGACACCGCACGTCAAACAGGCATTCGGGGCAGTATGGGCGAAAGCGGCGGAGAGGAGTGCGTGATGCTGTCCGCATGGGCCGGGGCCCTGGTGCCCGTCTTCAGCGACACGAGCGTGAGCGGCACCGGGCACCTGGCGCAGCCACCCGGCAGCGGCTACGTCCTCGCCGCCAACCACACCTCGTTCTTCGACCCGGTACTGCTCGTCGGCACCCTGCACCGGCTCGACCTGCGCCCCGCCGTGCTCGCCACCGCCGGGCTGTGGCGGGTGCCCCTGCTCGGCCGGGCCCTCACCCGGGAGGGCCATGTGCCCGTCCACCGGGGCAGCCGCCGCGCCCCGGACGCGCTCCGGGCCGCCGCCGACGCCCTCGCCGCCGGGCGCGCCGTGCTGATCTACCCCGAGGGAGGCCTGCCCCGCTACAACGCCTCCCACGACCGTCCGCCGGGACGCCTGAAGTCCGGAGTGGTCCGACTCGCCCTGTCGACCGGTGCCCCGGTGATCCCCCTCGGGCACGCGGGCGCCCGCCGCGTCTCCTCCGGCAGTCGCGCGAAACAACTCGCCGGCTGGGCCACCGCCCCCGTGCGCCGCCCCCGCGTCCACGTCCACATCGGCCCCGCCGTCCACCTGGACACCTCCGCCCACCCACTGGACGACCTGGAGACCGCACTGGCGGCGGCCTGGTCGAGCGCGGTCCACGCCCTGGGCGACGGCGCCGACGGGGACGACGGCCGCCTGACCGCTGGGCGGCGCTGACGTCTTCGGACCTGTCGGCCCGCGGGGTGGCGCTGCTGTCTTCGGGTGTCTCCGGGTTCGTGTGTTGTGGGTTCATGTGTTGTCGGGCGGTGTCCAGGCGTTCCGGTGCGTTTGCCGCCGGGCGGTGCGGACGTCTTCCGGTCCGCCCCCTCCGGTACCCGTTCGCGCATCCGGGTGGTAGCACCCCCCGACCTTGACCGAACGAGTTGTGGCGGGGCGGAAGCGTGTCGGCCGGACCGGATAATCACGGCCCATGCAGCAGGTGAGAGCAGGCGTACGCCGCGCCCCGGTCGCCGTCACCGGACTCGGTCTGGTGACCCCCGCGGGCATCGGCCGGGACGCGGCCTGGAAGGGGCTGTGCGCCGGGCGGTCCACCGCCACCGCCGATACCGCCCTGGCCGGGTTGCCCGTGGCGTTCTCGTGTCAGGTGCCCGCCCTGGACGCGGCCGGCCTGCTCGGGCACCGGCTGGCCCGCAGGCTCGACCGGTTCACGACCTTCGCGCTGCTCGCCGCCCGCGAGGCAGCGGCCGACGCCGGACTCGACACCGACGGCTGGGACGGCGCCCGGGTCGGCGTGGTGATGGGCGTCGGCACCGGGTCCATGCAGGGCTGGCAGGCAGAGTTCGACCGGCTCGCCGGCCACACCCCCGAACGCGTCTCCCCGCTCGCGCTGCCGCGCAGCGTGCCCAACATGGCCGCCGCCGAGATCGCCCTGGACCTCGGCGCGCGCGGCCCCAACATGGTGGTCAGCACCGCCTGCGCCTCCGGCACCAGCGCGCTCGGCCTGGCCCGGGACTGGCTGCTGTCCGGCCACTGCGACCTGGTCCTGGCCGGCGGCAGCGAGTCCGCCCGACTGCGGATGACCGCCGCCTGCTTCGCCCAGATGCGCGCCCTGTCCCGCCGCGCCGACACCCCGGACGCGGCCTCCCGCCCCTTCGACCGGGACCGCGACGGCTTCGTCCTCGGCGAGGGCGCAGCCGTCCTCGTCCTGGAGCGTACCGAGGACGCCCGCGCCCGCGGCGCCCGCACCGAGGCGCTGCTCGCCGGGTTCGGCGCCTCCTGCGACGCCCACCACTTCACCGCCCCGCACCCCGACGGCGACGGCGCCGCCCGCGCCCTGAGCGGCGCCCTCGCCGACGCGGGCCTCGCCCCCGAGGACATCGACCACGTCAACGCGCACGGCACCGCCACCCCGCAGGGCGACGCAGCCGAGCACAAGGCCCTGCGCCGGGTCTTCCGCCGGCCCCCGCCCGTCACCGCGGTCAAGGGCACCATCGGGCACGCCATCGGCGGTGCCGGGGCCATCGAGGCGGCCTGCACCGTCCTCACCCTGCGCCACCAGCTGATCCCGCCCACCGCCAACCTGGACACCCTCGACCCGGAGATGGACCTGGACGTCGTCACCAAGGCGCCCCGCCCGCACCGGATACGAGCCGCCGTCAGCAACTCCTTCGGCTTCGGCGGCCAGAACGCCGTGCTCGCCTTCACCGCCGTCGACTAGTCCGCCCCGGTAGTCCGCCCCGGCCGAGAAAGGGTCGCCATGTCCTCGGAGTGCTCCGGAACCGGCCCGCCGGCGGCCGGCATCCGGTTTTGGCCCACCGGCGAGCAGCTGATGATCGGCGTCTTCGTCGCCGTACCGTTCCTCGCCCTGCTCGCCGCCGTGCCGCTGGCCTGGCGGCACGGGCTCAGCCCCGTGGACCTCGCGCTGGCCGTCGCCTTCTACCTGGTCAGCGGACTCGGCATCACCGTCGGCTTCCACCGGCACTTCACCCACGGCTCCTTCAAGGCCAGACGGCCGCTGCGGATCGCGCTCGCGCTGGCCGGCAGTCTCGCCGTGCAGGGCCCGCTGATCACCTGGGTGGCCGACCACCGCAAGCACCACCAGTACTCCGACCGGGACGGCGACCCGCACTCGCCCTGGCGGTACGGGCACTCACCCCGCGCCCTCGCCAAGGGCCTGTTCTACGCCCATCTCGGCTGGCTGTTCGAGACCGAGCACGCCTCGGCCCGCCAGTACGCCCCCGACCTCGTCCGCGACCGCACCCTGATGCTGATCTCCCGGCGCTTCGGCTTCCTGGTCCTCGCCTCCGTCGCCCTGCCCGCGCTGCTGGGCGGGGCGCTGACCCGGTCCTGGCAGGGTGCGCTCACCGCGTTCTTCTGGGCCGGGCTCGTCCGGATCTGCCTGGTCCACCATGTCACCTGGTCCATCAACTCCATCTGCCACGCGGCCGGTTCCCGTCCGTTCCGCAGCCGGGACCGCTCGGGCAACGTGTGGTGGCTGGCCCCGCTCTCCTTCGGCGAGTCCTGGCACAACCTGCACCACGCCGACCCCAGCAGCGCCCGGCACGGCGTGCTCACCGGCCAGCTCGACGCCGGCGCCCGGCTGATCCGCTGGTTCGAACGCCTCGGCTGGGCCTACGACGTGCGCTGGCCGGACCGGCGCCGGGTGACCGGGCGCCGCCGGGGCACGACCTGACGATCACGGGCCACGCACTGACGGTCAACGGCAGCGCAGGGGCGTCCCGGTGTCGTGCCGGTGCCAGACGGCGTCGACCACGCGGCCGTCGGGCAGGGTGTGCCGGCGCGGGCCCTGGTCGGGGGCGAAGCCCGCGCGGGTCAGCGCCCGCCGGCTCGCGGTGTTCCCCGGCTCCGCTCCGGCCCGGACCGTGACCAGTCCCAGATGGGTGTGGGCCAGCTCCAGGCCCGCGCGGAACAGCTCCGCGCCCAGGCCCTGGCCCCGGCAGCCCGGCGCCAGCCAGCCGCCCATGTCGCCCGCGCGGGGCTGGAGTTCGAGGGCGCCGGCGTAGCTGAGGTCGGACCTGCGCACACAGACCAGGAGGAGCGGGTCGTCCGGGGCGGGTGTGTACGGCTCGGCCAGGGCGCGCGGGATACGGCGGCCGTCGTCACCGGCGGGCCGCCAGGCCAGCAGGGCCCGACGGGTGCCGGGGTCGGGCAGCACCTCGTCCGCCTGGGTGCCGAGCCACCGCTGTGCCTCGGCGTCCGCGCTCGCGGCGAGCGCCGCCACCACGTCCAGACGGGTCCGCGGGGTGAACAGCAGCAGCCGCTCGGTGGCGAGCACGTGCCGACCGGGCGGGCACCGCCCCGGCACGGGGAGCCCGGGTGCGGTCCGGCTGCGGCGGAACGGCGACCAGACCATGGGACCCCCGGCGCTACGGCACGCGCGGGCGGGCGCGGGATCCGCACGGAACCCGGCCGCCTGCGGGTGCGGACGCTCCGCACCGGCGGTGAATCTAGCGGGTCGCGGGCCGGATGCCGTAGCGGTACTGCCTCAGTGGTACGGCCATCAGTGCAACGGCCTTTCGCCGGCCGGGCGCGGGCCGGGGTGTACGGGCTGCGAGCCGGGCTTGGGGCGGGTGCGGGTCCAGGAGGGGTCGGCGGCCGAGACGTGGGTGAGGGGGGAGGTGGGGGTGGTGTGGTGCATGGCTGTCCTTCGGACGAGTGGGGGGATGGTCCGGGGCGGTGTGGTTGGTGGTGGGGGGAGGGGAGGCGGGGAGCGGGCGAGGCCTCTTCCGTGTCGCTGCGGAAGAGGCCTCGCCCGTGCCGGTGTTCGTCAGCGGGCGTCTGGGGGACCACCGCTGCCACGGCGGGCGGCGGGGCAGGCGAGCCGGTCGGCCCCGGAGGCGAGCCGGTCGGAGCCGTGAGGCCCAGGGAGTCGACCGGGACGCTCGCCTCCGGGTGGTATGGGGACACCGGCCGGGACCGGCAGCCGGTACGGCCCCGCCGCCAGGAACAACGCGCTCTGCGGGGAGGGGTGTCGGCTCGGTCTGCGGTGGTGGGGCGGTCGGAGGGGGGAGGGCGGAGTCATCGCCGTGCGCCTTTCGTCCGGCCTCGCGGGTGGGGGCGTGCGGGCGTCGGGCCGGCCGCTCGGGCAGCGGACGTCACACCGCCTGGCAGGAGGCCGTGCAGGCGGCCGGTCTTCCCCGAGCCGGCCGCTCCGTCCGCTCCGTGGGTCGGCCGGAGCAGTGAGTCCACTCTGGCACCTGCCAACGACGCTCCGCAACCGGCAAGTTGAAATTTGCAAGTGGACAAGTGCATGCTGCATCAGCCAGAACGTGATCGAATGGGGGCTGGGCAACCGATCGCGTGCGACGGTGACTCCGGAACCGGAATCTGAGGAGGGGGTGGGCGTGACCGCGGACACCGACTGGGGCGGCGCTCCTTCCGTGCTGCGCATGATCCTCGGCAGACAGCTGGAGGAACTGCGTACCCGGGCCGGCCTCAGCTATGCCGAGGCGGGTGCCGCCATCGGGGTCAGCCACTCCACGATCCGCCGCATGGAGGCCGCCAAGGTGGCCCGGCTGCGGCTCGCGGACGCCGAGAAACTCCTCCAGGTCTACGGCGTCACCGACCAGCAGGAGCTCGACACCTTCCTGCAGTCCGTCCGCGAGGCCAACAAACGCGGCTGGTGGCACACGTACCGCGATGTCATGCCCGACTGGTTCGCCGCCTACCTCAGCCTGGAGCAGGCGGCCCTGCAGATCCGCGCCTACGAGAACCAGTTCGTGCACGGGCTGCTGCAGACCGAGGACTACGCCCGCGCCCTGCTCACCACGGCCGGCCCGCACGCCTCCGCCGAGACCGTCGAACGCCGCGTCGCCCTGCGCCTGCGCCGCCAGGAGCTGCTGGCCCGGCCTGCGCCGCCCCGGCTGTGGGTGGTGATGGACGAGACCGTGCTGCGCCGGCCGGTCGGCGGCCCCGAGGTGATGCGCGCGCAGATCGACCACCTCGTCGAGGTCAACCGACTGCCCCACGTCACCGTGCAGCTGATGCCGTTCGCCAACGGGCCGCATCCCGCCCTGTGGGCCGGAGCCTTCCACCTCTTCCGGTTCCGGGCCCGCGAACTGCCCGACATCGCCTACCTGAGCGGCCTCGTCGGGGCCGTCTACCTCGACAAGGCCGAGGACGTCGTCGTCTACCGGGAGGCGCTGGACCGGCTCAGCGCCCAGGCCGCGCCCGCCACGAGGACCGAGACCCTGCTCGGCACGCTGCGCAAGGAGTGGTGACCCGCACTCGCACTCCCCTCCGCATCCGCAGCCGCATCCGAACCCGTCCCGCCCCTGCATCCGCACGCCCGACGCGAAGCCCCCCGACCCCTCGACCGAATGGGAGACACGGCGTTGCCCGACAACGGATGGCCGGCCGACCGCATCGACACCGAGAACGCCCACTCCGCCCGCATCTACGACTACATACTCGGCGGCAAGGACTACTACCCCGCCGACAAGGAGGCGGGCGACGCGATGTCCCGGGAGTGGCCCGCGCTCCCGGTGCACATGCGCGCCAACCGCGACTTCATGAACCGTGCCGTGCGCTGGCTCGCCGAGGAGGCGGGCATGCGCCAGTTCCTGGACATCGGCACCGGCATCCCGACCTCGCCCAACCTGCACGAGATCGCCCAGGCCGTGGCCCCCGAGTCCCGGGTCGTCTACGTCGACAACGACCCGATCGTGCTCACCCTCTCCCAGGGTCTGCTGACCAGCGCCCCCGAGGGCCGGACCGCGTACATCGAGGCCGACTTCCGTGACCCGGCGGCCATCCTGGACGCGCCCGAGCTGCGCGAGACCCTGGACCTGAACCGGCCCGTCGCGCTCACCGTCATCGCGATCGTCCACTTCATGCTGGACGCGGACGACGCGGTCGGTGTCGTACGCCGGCTGCTGGAGCCGCTGCCCTCCGGCAGCCACCTGGCGATGTCCATCGGCACCGCCGAGTTCGCGCCCGAGGAGGTGGGCCGGGTCGCCCGCGAGTACGAGGCCCGCAACATGCCGATGCGGCTGCGCACCCTGGACGAGGCCCACGAGTTCTTCGCGGGCCTGGACCTGGTCGAGCCCGGCATCGTCCAGGTACACAAGTGGCACCCCGACGGCAGCGGCGAGCAGGGCATCCGCGACGAGGACATCGCGATGTACGGCGCGGTCGCCCGCAAGCCGTGACAGACCCGGGGCCGGGGTCCGACCCACCTCCCGGACCTCGGCCCCGCCCCGGCCGGACGACGACAGCCACCCCAAGCGTTATGACCGGAACAGGCGGGTCGGGAGCGGAACCAGCCCCGGGGGAAAGGGGTCTTAGAGTCCGTGAACGGCCGGATAGGTCCGGTCGGGAAGAAACCGGGGGAATCACGCACATGTCCGTCCGCAACCGTAAGACCCTCCTGACCGCCGCCGCCCTCACCGCGGGCCTCACCCTGGCCGCCGTCACACCCGCCCTGGCGGGCGCCTCCGCGAGCCACACCACCCGCGCCGCCGCCGTCTCGTCCGCCCAGGGCGACCCGCGCAACGTCACCCAGCACGTGGCCGACTTCTACGGCGCCTACATCGACGCCGTATGGGCCACCGACGACGCCACCGCCGCGCCCGCCGCCCAGGCGCTGCGCGGTTTCTACCTCTCCGCCGCCGCCCGGAAGCAGGTCGCCGCCTACGAGAAGAAGGAGCACGCCGACGGCATCCTGTTCGCGCAGAACGTGCCGGTGAAGTGGAAGGTGACCTACACCGGCTCCGGCATGGGCCACGCCACCAGCCGGGTCACGCTCACCTGGGGCGACGGCCCGCACGCGCAGGTCAGCCGGATCGACGTCCAGTCCGACCTGAAGACCCTGAAGATCACCGGCCTCAAGCCGGCCGGCTGACCCAGGGGCACCGGACGTGGGTCCCGCCCCGCCCCATTCGAGGCGGGGCCCACGCCCGCCGCACCGGTCAGCCGCGGCCGTGCGGGCGGTAGGACCGCGGCAGCGGCATCCCGCGGTCCGCCATGATCCGCCGTACCCGGTCGGGATAGTCGGTGATGATCCCGTCGACGCCCAGGTCCATCAGAGCCCCGACGGTCGCCGGGTCGTCACAGGTCCACGGCACCACCTTGAGCCCCCGCGCGTGCGCCTCGGCGACCATCGCCGCGTCGGAGTAGAACCGGAACCCGGGGTCGCCGACCTTGCCGCTCTGCGGGAAGCCGTAGTTGGGGGAGAGGGTGGTGACCCCGGGCAGGGTCGCGGCCGCCCGGACGAAGTCCCCGCCGTAGTCGTCCGCGTCGATCCCGCCCAGCCACGGGGACGCGCCGGGCTTGCCGACCTGGAGGAAGTCGTAGTTGGTCAGCGCCACCAGCGGCCACTTCGGCGCCAGCCGGTGCATCACCCTGAGCGCGCCCCAGTCGAAGGACTGGATGGTGACCTGGCGCTCGATGCCCGAGCGGTGGATCTCCTCGTACACCCGGCGGACGAACACCTCGCGCGGCGCGGTCTGTTCGGGCGCGCCCGCCTCCACCTTGGTCTCGATGTTCAGCCTGACCCCCCGGGCGCGGTAGCTCTTGACCAGGTTCAGTACGTCCTTCAGCTCCACCATCCGGAAGCCCTTGACGACCTCCTGCTCGGGGAAGCCGGGCAGTTGCCGGTAGCCGCAGTCCAGGGTCCTGATCCGGGCGAGCGTCAGGTCCTTGACGTACTTGCCGACGTACGGGTAGATCGGGTCGCCGGGCGTGACCGGGCCGGTGTCCCTGCACTTGACGCCGCTGATCTGCCGGTCGTGGTTGACGACCACCCTGAGGTCCTTGGTGACCTGGGTGTCCAGTTCCAGCGTGGACACCCCGAGCCGCAGCGCCTTGCCGAAGCCCTCCAGGGATTCCTCGGTCGTCAGACCGAGACCGCCGCGGTGCGCCTGGAGGTCGAAGCGGGCCTTCGCGGGGCCGCCGGGCACCGCGTGCGCGGCCGCGGGGGACAGCAGCGCCGGCAGCAGGGCGAGGCCGGCGAGCAGGTGGCGTACGGTCGGGTGTCGCACGGGCAACGGAAACCTCCCGGGTCGAGGCGGGGCGGGACGGCGCCGCCACGGAACCAGCCGCCGGTCACATGCGCGGATGAGAACGAGCACGAGCGCACCGGGGCCGGCGGCGAGCACGGCAGTCAACTCACGCACAGGGGCGCCCCGTTGTCGAGGCCCCGCAGATTCTCGCAACGCGCGGGTGGGCCGGGCCACCCTCCGACCTGAACTTTGCCGCACGCCCAGTTGAACGCGGGCACCGACGTGACGCACCCGCGTGAGACCGACGCCGGCCCTGCTCCACCCCGGACCACCTGACGCCCGTCCGCCTTGCCCGCCCCGCCGCGCGACGGGCCGCCCGCGGCCCGCCCGCAGCGTCCGCTCCCCGGCCATCGCGCCAACCGCGGCCCGGCAGCCCGGGGCCGTGCGCCGGTCCCGCCTCTGCTGTCCGCGCTCAGGTCTGCCGGGCGTCGGCCGACCGACGGAGACCCAGCCCCGGGGGTCCGCCGTTCCCGTTCCCGGCCTAGCGCGGTCCGTTGGCCCAGGCTCCCGCCCACCGGTCGTCCACCGTCCATCAGCTCCCTGGCTCCGGCCCCCGGCCATCCAGCACCCCTCCGGCCTCGTCCCGGCCCGTCCGTCGCTCGCCGCCCTCTGGCGTTGGGGCGGGCCCTCCACGGTCCGCTGTGTTCTGGCCTTGGCCCCGGTCGGTGTACCGTCCGTCGGCCTCTGGCCTTGGCGCCGGGTCATCCACCGTCCGCTGTTCTGTGGCCTGGCCTCAGGCTGTCTACCGTCCGTCGCTCTCTGGCCTTGGCCCCGGGTCATCCACGGTCCGCTGCCCCCGGCGTCGGCTCCCGGTGTCGGCTCCCGGGGTTCGGCCCCCAGCCCCGGCCCTCGGGCCTTCCACCGTCCGTAGCTTTCCGGCCCCGGCACCGGCCATTCCCCCCTCCGCCGGCGCCGGCGCCGGGGCCGATGTCACCCGTGTCGCGTCGTCTCCTCCCGGCCGTGGTGGCGGCGGGTGCGGTGGATGGCGATGAGGGCGGCGTCGTCGCCGAGGCGGCCGCCGGCGTGGGTGAGGAGGTCGCGGCGTAGGTGGTGCATCAGGGCTTCGGGGCTGTCGTCGGTCCAGCGGGCGGCCCGGTCGGCGAGGGGGTAGAAGCGGCCGTGTTCGTCCCGGGCCTCCACGACGCCGTCCGTGTAGAGCAGCAGCGTGTCACCCGGTTCGAAGGAGAAGACGTCCAGCGTGTGCTCGGCCCCGCCGTGCACCCCGAGCGGAGGCGACGGGTGCAGGCTCGGAACCGTGACGGCGTGGCCGGGGCTCAGCAGCAGCGGCGGGGGATGACCGCAGCTGGTCATCCGGGTGACCGGATCGCGGTCCGGGATCTCCACGAGCAGCGCGGTGGCGAACCGCTCGCCCGCCTCCTCCGGGCTCTCCAGGTCGGCCGCGTAGCGGGTCACGCTCTGGTCCAGCCGGTTCGCCAGCTCGGCCAGCGGGATGTGCCGGTGGGCGCTCTCCCGGAAGGAGCCGAGCAGCAGCGCCGCCTCGCCGATGGCGGGCAGCCCCTTGCCGCGGACGTCACCGATGAGGAGGCGTACGGAGCCGTCGCTGAGGGTCGCCGCGTACAGGTCGCCGCCGATCTGCGCCTCGTCCTCCGCGGCCAGGTACAGCGAGGCGATCCGCAGCGGGCCGATCTGCTCGGGCAGCGGCCACATCAGGACGTGCTGCGCGGCCTCGGCGACCGTGCGGACCTGGGCCAGCTGGGCCTGCCGGCGCTCGCGCAGGGCGCTGTAGAGGACGGTGAGCACCACGAGGACCGTGAGGGTGATGATCTGCACGATGTGGTTGCTCGTGCCGATCCCCCCGTGGTGGATGCCGATGAAGATCTGGGCGGCGACCGCCAGCGCCCCGACGCCCGCCGTGGTCCGGGGGCCGGCGAAGGAGGGGGTGAGCGCGGGGGCGATCACCAGGGCCGGTCCGAGGTGGATGTCGGTCGGCGCCCGCAGGTCCACCACCGTGATCACCAGGATGAGCGCGACCGGGAGCACCAGCAGCGCGTGCGCCGACTGCCACGGCTGCCGCGGCCCCGCGCGCCGGATCCGGGGTGCCATGCCTACCAGCGTGCTCCCGGGCCGGTCGACGGGCCACTCGCCGCCAGGAGTGAACCCGCACGGCGATGCCGTGTCGGCGACGTCGCGCAGGGTACCCGTACCTCCCCCGGGGGCCGACCCGGCCACCCGGGGGTGCCAGGGTGCCGAATGGAGAGGTCATGACGCACAACGGAGAGGACACCGCGCCCCTCCGGCGACCGGAGGTCACCGAACTTCGCCTTGCCTCGGACGGGCCGGACCCGGAGCTGACGCCGGACCCGTCGGAGCTGCCGCACGACCGCAGCCAGGCGATCCTCGAGGCCGCCAAACAGATCGGCGCGCTCCTCAAACGCGCCGGTCATCCCTTCGCGCTGGCCGGCAGCGTGGCCGTCTACGCCCACGGCGGCAGCCGCTACCTCCAGCACGACGCCGACTTCGCCATCCTGCCCGAGGACGCCGAGGCGGTCGCCGCCACCCTGCGCGAGGCCGGCCTGGGCGTGCGGACCCCGCCCGAGGACTGGCTGCTGAAGACCACCTGCCACGGGCAGAACGTCGACATCATCTTCGCGCTGGCACACCAGCCCGTCACCCGGGCGATGCTCGACCGGGCGCACATCCTGCCGGTCGACTCGGTGCTCATGCCCGTGCTCTGCCCGACCGATCTGATCCACAGTTTGATCAGCGCCTTCTCCGAGCACTACTGCGACTTCGGTTCGGTGCTGCCGGTGGCCCGCGCCGTCCGCGAGAAGGTCGACTGGGACGCGGTCCGCACGGCCTGCGGCGACCAGCCGATGCCCGCCGCCTTCCTCTTCCTCCTCGAACGGCTGAACGTGATCGACGCCCAGGAGGGGCAGCCATGACCGACACGAGCCCGCCGCCCCCGCCGGCGGCGGGGAACCTGGACTACCGCGTCGCCCACCTCGCCGAGCACCTGGCCGCCGGAGACCTCGCGGAACTCGGCGTACGGCTCGAACTGCGCGGCGACGCCGTCCTGCTCACCGGCACCGTGCCGTCCACCCAGTGCCGGGACGACATCCTGCGCATGGCCCGCGAGGAACTGGCGGGGCACCCGGTCCACAGCGACCTGCTCATCGCCGGGACGTCCTCGCCCGACCACGGAGAGGACCTGACATGATCCGCGTCGCGGCCGTGGGCGACATCCACATGGGCCCCGAGAGCCAGGGCACCCTGCGGCCCTCCTTCGAGACCCTGCCCGGGTGCGCCGACGTCCTGCTGCTCGCCGGCGACCTCACCCGGCACGGCACACCGGAGGAGGCCGCGATCGTCGCCCGGGAGATCAAGGATCTCGGGGTGCCCGTCGTCGCCGTACTCGGCAACCACGACCACCACGACGAGCGTCCCGAGGAGGTCACGGCGATCCTCCGGGACGCGGGCGCGCACGTCCTCGAAGGGCAGGCCGCGGTCGTCAGCGCCGACGGCGCGCGGATCGGGGTCGCGGGGACCAAGGGCTTCGGCGGCGGCTTCGTCGGCCGCTGCGCCGGGGAGTTCGGTGAACCGCTGATGAAGGAGTTCGTCCGCTACACCCGCCGGTGCGCCGACGGGCTGCACAGCGCCCTGAAGAACCTGGACGAGCGGGACTGCGACGTACGGATCGCGCTGACCCACTTCTCGCCGGTACCGGACACCCTGGCCGGGGAGCCGTTGGAGATCTATCCGTTCCTCGGCAGCTATCTGCTCGCCGAGGCCATCGACACCGGCGGCGCCGACCTCGCCGTGCACGGCCACGCCCACGCGGGCACCGAGCACGGAATGACCAGCGGGGGCGTGCGCGTGCGCAATGTCGCCCAGCCGGTGATCGGGCAGGCCTTCCACGTGTACCACCTGCCCGGCCGCCACGGCTGACCCCGGCCCGGACCGTCAGCCCGCCGTCCGGGGGCGTACGGCCGTCAGGCCGCCGTCTCCAGCGCCTCGCGGCCGGAGACGTCGCCGTCCTTCGTGCGCAGCGTCAGTGGCACCGGTCCGCCGCGGCGGCGTACCAGCAGCCCCGCGCCGACCGACCCGGCGATGAGCAGCCCGCCGGCCACCAGGGCGCCGCGCGCGCCGGCCCACTCCATCAGCAGACCCAGCAGCGGGGGCCCGCCGAGGCCCCACACCGTGCCGATGCTGCTCCACACCCCGAGCACCCGGCCCCGCAGATGCGGGGGCGGGTCGGTCTGCAGCACGGCCGTACCGGCGGTGTCGGAGACGGACTCCACGACCGCCATCGGCAGGACCAGGACCAGCAGCACGGCCAGCGACGGCGACAGACCCGCCACCACCTGGAGCAGCGCGCCCGCCGCCGCGAGCAGACCCACGGTCCGCACGGACGGCCTGCGCAGCCGGGCACCGAGGACCGCGCCGAGGATGCCGCCGACGGCGAGCACGGTGGAGACCGTGCCGAACGCCCCGGCGCCCCCGGCCAGCGGTCCGGTGACGAGGACGGCGAGCGTCAGGCCGTAGTTCCGGCCGAAGACGGAGCTGAGCCCGGTGATGCCCGCGAGCGCGACCAGGCGGGGCCGGCGCGCGAAGAAGGACAGCCCCTCCCGTACGGTCATCTCCCCGCGCACCGGAACGGCCCGCGGTCCCGGCTCCTGGGCGGCGCCGGGCGCCGGCCGCAGGAACGGCACCACCGCGGCCACGAAGAGGAAGGACAGCCCGTTCGCCGCGTAGGCGGCGCCGGTGCCGAGGAAGCCGACGGTCACGCCGGCCAGGGCGGTACCGGCCAGCCGGCCGGCGCTGTGCACCAGCGCGCCCACGCCGATCGCGGACGGCACGTCCGCCACCGGTACGAGATCGTTGCCGAGCAGCGCGCAGGCCGGACCGTCGACGGTGGCGATGACGCCGGTCACGGCGGCCAGCACCAGCAGGGCCGGCATGTCGATCCGGTCCAGCGCCACGAGCAGCGCCGTGGTGAAGGCGACCGCGCCGAGCAGGGCCTGGCTCACGGTGACCGTCAGCTTCCGGGGCCAGCGGTCCACGGCCGCGCCGCCGAGGAGACTCACGAACAGCGCGGGCGCCGCCTGGACGGACATGGACAGACCGGTCGCGGCGGCCGATCCCGTGATGTGCAGCACGAGCAGGTTCTGCACCGTGAGCTGCATCCACGTACCGGCGTTGGAGACGAAGTTGGCGGCCGACCACCAGCGCATGCTCCGGTACCGCAGGGAGCGCCACGGCGAACGTGAGGCCGGGGCGGCGGAGGGCGCGGACGGGGGCAGGGCAGAGGAAGAGGGCACGGCGGGGTACTCGACAACCAGGCGATCGGAACAGACCGGCGGATCCCGTCGGTCCGGCGGCGTTGCACGGCCGGGCCGCCTGGTCAGGGCGCCGACCATGGTGGCAGACGGGACACCGCGGTCGACGCCGTCCCGCCCGCCGTTCCAGGCCGGCCTTCTTCAAACTCCTGGTTTCACCAGCGAGTTGACCCCCGCGTGGGGTTCCTCACAGAGAGGGGTGGGGAAGCGGGTCGCCCGGTCAGCGGTTGACCGTACGCATCCCCGCCTCGTCGTACCGCTCGCCCGCCGCCTGCGGCAGCTCGGCGTCGATGCGGGCCAGGTCCTGAGCGGTCAGCTCGATGCCGGTCGCGGCGGCGTTCTGCTCCAGGTAGGTGCGGCGCTTGGTGCCCGGGATCGGCACCAGGTCCTCGCCCTGCGCCAGCACCCAGGCGATGGCCAGCTGGGCCGGGGTCACCTCCTTCTCGGCGGCGATCTCCTTCACCTTCTCCGCCAGCCGCAGGTTGGCCTGCAGGTTGGCGTCCGTGAAGCGGGGGTTCTCACGACGCCAGTCGTTCGCGTCCAGCTCGTCCGGGGAGCTGAAGCGGCCGGCCAGGAAGCCACGGCCGAGCGGCGAGTACGGCACGAAGCCGATGCCCAGCTCCCGGCAGGCCGGCAGCACCTCGGCCTCCACGTCCCGTGACCACAGCGAGTACTCGCTCTGCACGGCGGTGACCGGGTGGACGGCGTGGGCGCGCCGGATGGTCTCCGCGCTCGCCTCGCTCAGCCCGATGTAGCGCACCTTGCCCTCGGCGACCAGCTCGCCCAGCGCGCCGACCGTCTCCTCGATGGGGACGTTCGGGTCGACCCGGTGCTGGTAGTACAGGTCGATGTGGTCGGTGCCGAGCCGCTGGAGCGAGCCGTGCACCGAGGCGCGCACGTGCTCGGCCGAGCCGTCCTGCCGGCCGACCGTGCTCATGTCGCCCGGTATGGCGTCGTCCATCCGGTAGTTGAACTTCGTCGCGATCACATACGCGTCGCGGTGCCCCTTGATCGCCTCGCCGACCAGCGACTCGTTGGTGAGCGGCCCGTAGACCTGTGCCGTGTCGAGGAAGTCGATGCCGAGGTCGAGGGCGCGCCGGATGGTCGCGATGCCCTCCTCCCGGTCGGCGGAGCCGTAGAACGCGGACATGCCCATGCATCCGAGCCCGATGGCCGATACCTGGAGGTCCCGCAGCCTGCGCTTCTGCATGAGAATCCCTTTCTCGTACCCTTGATCGTCATTCCGGCACGGCACACGGCCTGTCTCCATCTAGCGACGGATTCCGGCACCCGGCATCCCCTGGGGAGGCCGGGCACGGGCACCTGCGCGCGCCGTCGGCGACGCTACGAGTTGGAGTGCTCTCGAAGTCAAGGCGGAGGGGAACGTTCATGATCTCAGTCGCACGCACGGCCGAAGTCGGCGTCGCGCTCGGCACCGCGGCCCTGCTGGTCGCCGGGCTGACCAGCAGCGCGGAGGCCGCCTCGGGCCGGATCCGTGTCGGTCCTGGACCCCGGCGAAGCGGTGTCCCCGGGCTCACGGATGCAGCCGGACCGGGAGTTCGAACAGGTCGTTCTGGGTGACCACCGGCTTGTTGCGGAGTTCGGTCGCCGGGACGGCCAGGTCCAGGTGGGGGAAGCGGGCGTACAGCGCCGGCAGGGCGATGCCCGCCTCCAGCCGGGAGAGCGCGGCGCCGGGGCAGACGTGGGGGCCGTGACCGAAGGAGATGTGGCGGTTCTTCGTCTCGCGGGTGATGTCGAACCGCCCCGCGGTCGGGCCGTGCGCGTTCTCGTCGCGGCCGATCGCGCCGTACGACACGATCAGCGCGTCCCCGGCCGGGATCACCTTGTCGCCGACCGGCACGTCCTCGGTCGCGAACCGGATCAGGACGTGGGAGGTGGGGGTGGAGAAGCGCAGGGTCTCCTCGATCACCGCCGCCCAGTCGGCCTGCCCGGCCAGTACCAGGGCGCGCTGCTCGGGGTGGGTGGAGAGGTTGACGACGGCGTTGACGATCAGCGAGATCGTCGTCTCGTGACCCGCCGCCACCATCAGCTGGAGGGTGGAGACGATCTCCTCGTCGGTGAGCCGGTCGCCGTCCTCCGAGGCGAGGATCAGCGCGCTGGTCAGGTCGTCGCCGGGCTCGGCCCGCTTGGCCGCCACCGTCTCCGCCATGATCTGCGCCAGCTCCGTGAGGGTCGCGACGACCTCCTGGGGCGGGGTCTGCGTGGAGAAGAACTTCTCGAACAGCACCTTCAGCCGGGGCAGCAGCGCCTCCTCGATCCCCATGAGGTCGGCGATGACGTACATGGGCAGCGGATAGGCGAAGGCCGCCTTCAGGTCGACGGCGGAGCCGTCCGTGGGCAGGGCGTCCAGCAGGTCCTGGGTGAGCTTTTCGATCCGCTCCCGCATCCGCTCCACCCGGCGCGGGGTGAGCGCCTGCGCGACCAGGGTGCGCAGCCGGCGGTGGTCGGCGCCGTCCACCGTGAGCATGGAGCGGCCCGGGTTGGCCAGCCCGATCAGCGGCCAGTCCGCGGGTATCTCACCGCGCTGCCAGGCCCCCCACACGTCGATGTCCTTCACCAGCCGCGGGTCGGTGAGCAGCGCCTTGGCCTCGGCGTGGTGGGTGACGGCCCACACCGGGACCCCGCCGGGCAGCTCGACGGCGGCGAGCGGGCCGGCCGCGCGCAGCGCCGCGCTCTCGGCGTCCAGATCGGTGACGAAGGGGTCCAGGGCGATGCGGGGTGCTTCGGTACCGGTCGTCATCGTGACGTGCCTCCCAGGGCAGGGGTCGGAAGTACGGCGAGCACGGCGCCGGTCCGGGGGGCGGTCCCGGGCGGGCGGCGGAACAGGGGCGTCGTCAAAGGGCGGGTACGGGGGTGAAGCGGACGGGCAGCCGGGTCAGTCCCCTCAGCCAGGGCGAGGGCCGGCGGGTGAGGGACTCGGCGGGGACGGCGAGGTCGATGTCCGGGAGCCGGTCCAGGACCACCTCGATGCCGGTCCGCGCGATCACCTCGGCGATCTCCTGCGCGGGGAACGGGCAGCGGTGCTCGCCGTGGCCGAAGGAGAAGTGCGCGTTGTTGCCCCCGGTCAGCGCGGAGGCGTCGGTGCGCACCTGCGGGTCGGAGTTGGCCCCCTGGAGTCCGAGCAGCAGCAGGTCGCCGGCCTTGACGGCCCGGCCGCCGAGACGGGTGTCGCGGGCGGCCCAGCGGCCGGCCACGTTCTGCGTCGGGGTGTCCTCCCACAGCACCTCGTTCATCGCCTCGGCGACGCTGTTGCGCCCGCCGAACAGGGAGGCGGCGAACCGGTCGTCGGTCAGCATCAGCCGCAGGGAGTTGCCGATCCAGTCGGCGGTCGGCTGGTGTCCGGCCGCCATCATCACCATCAGGTCCTGCGCGATCTCCTCGTCGGTGAACCCGCTGTCGTCGGCGAGCATCCGGGAGACCACGTCGTCCGCGGGCTCCTTCCTCCGGTCGGCCAGCAACTGGCCCATGGACGCGGCCAGATGGGCCTGCCCGGCCAGCGCCCGCTCCCGCCCGTCGATCATGTCGTTCAGGGCGGTGACCAGCCCGGGACCGTCCTCGTCCGGGAAGCCGTACAGCCGGGCCAGGACCCGCACCGGCAGCAGCATCGCGTACTGCGCGATCAGATCCGCCTCGCCCGCGGCGCACAGCGCGTCGATCAGCTCGTCCGCGAACCGCTCGGCGTGCCCGCGCAGTTCGAACGGGTCCACCTCCTCCAGCGCGTTGCTGATCATGGCGGCGCGCTGCCGGTGGCGTTCGCCGACCGTGTAGAGGATCGACGGCTGCTTGTGGCCGATCATCGGCAGCAGCGGCCAGTCCGCGGGGATGTTCTCCCACTGGTTCCACAGGTCCGAGTCCCGGCTGAACAGCACCGGGTCGCCGGTGACCTGGTGCAGCTCGCGGTAGCCCAGCACCAGCCAGGCGGGGACGTCACCGTCGAGCAGCACCGGGACGACGGCGCCGTGGTCGCGCCGCATCTCCCGGTACAGCCGGGCGGGTTCGGTCTGGAACCGGGGTCCGCTGAGCGGGACGGCGTCGGGGGTGGTCACACGAACTCCTGTCGGGGCAGGCCCGCCCGCGCGGACGGGTCGGCGTACCGGTTCTTCACGTGCTGCACCAGCGTGATCAGCACCTGCTTGCCCGACTCCCGGGAACGGGCGTCGCAGTCGACCAGCGGCACCCGCGGATCCAGGTCCAGGGCCTCGCGGACCTCCGCGCCGGCGCGGACCGGGCCGCCGAAGTCGTTGCAGGCCACGATGAACGGCGTGCCGTGGTGCTCCAGCCGGTCGATGGCGTACCAGGAGTCGTCGATGCGCCGGGTGTCCACCAGCACGACCGCGCCGAGCGTGCCGGAGAACAGCCGGTCCCACAGGAACCAGAACCGCTCCTGGCCCGGTGCCCCGAACAGGTACAGCACCTTGCGGGCGTCCAGGGTGATCCGGCCGAAGTCGAAGGCGACCGTGGTGGCCGACTTGCCCCGCACCTGGCGGATGTCGTCCACCCTGGCACCGGCCTGCGTCATCGTCTCCTCGGTGTTGAGGGGACGGATCTCGCTGACCGAGCGGACCAGCGTGGTCTTGCCGACGCCGAAGCCGCCCACGACCACGATCTTGAAACCTTGGTCGGCGGAGGCGCCCAACGGGGCGCGCGCCTCAGAGGTTGCGGAGTCCAACGAGCACCTGCTCCAGGATGTCGGGATCGGTAATGGCCGGCCGGTGCGGATGGCGGGCGCTGACACGGCCCGCCGCCAGCAGGTCGGACAACAGCACCTTGGTGATGCCCACGGGCAGCCGCAGCTCGGCGGCGATCTCCACCACCGAGGTGGGGGACCGGGTCAGGTTCAGGATCGCCACGTGCTCCGACTGCATGCCGGTCACCGGTTCCGACTCGGCGACCACGAGGGTGACCAGGTCGAAGGGGCTGTCGGGGCCGGTCCGGGTGCGTCCCTGGGTGAGGGTGTACAGCCGGTCCGGGGCGTCGTCCCGGCCCGGACGGTTCATGCCCGGTCGGCTCATGAGCTGCGGGGGAGAGCGGTCAGATGCTCGCCGAGCTGCTCCACCAGTTCGCTCATGTTGTGGCCGACGACACCGGCGTCCGCCTCCTCCGTGGTGATCACGGCCAGATGGGCGCCGGCGCCCGCCTCCACGATGAACAGCACACCGCCGTAGAACTCCGTCATCGCCGAGCGCACCCCGCCGCTTCCGTCGCCGAACTCCACGGACGCCCCGTGCGAGAGCGACTGGATTCCGGCGGCGATCGCGGCGAGCTGGTCGGCCTGGTCGACGGTCAGCTCCGGCGTACGGCACAGCTTCAGCCCGTCCCGGGACAGCACGAGCGCGTGCCGGGCACCCGGGGTCCTCTCCAGCAGCCCCTCCAGGAGCCAGGTGAGCTTGTCGTCGGCGGTGGTCGGGCCGGTCATGAAGTGGTGTCGCCTTCCGGGTGCGCGTGCGGGTGAGAGGGGGCGGGGGAGCTGTGCTCGACAGCGCCGTACGACGGGTCGCCGGCGCCGTGGGAGGAGCCGTCGGCGTTGTGGGGGGAGTCGTCGGCCGACGAGCGGTCCGGTGCCGTGCCCGAGGGGACTTGGGCGGCCTGCCCGTCCGGCTCGGGCCGGTGCGGGGCGTCGGCCGTACGGCTGTCCCGTACGGGTATGGTGCCCTGCTCGTCCGGCGCCGTGGCGTGCGCCGGGTCGGCCTGCGGGGCGCGGGGCGCGGGGCCGTCGTCCGTGCCCGGCGGGGACGTGGCCGGTGCCGACGGGCGGACCGCCTGGCGGAAGCTGCTGAAGCGGGCGGCGCGGGTCCTGGCCTCGTCAGAAGAAGGCCTTGCCTCGTCGGCGGCCGGTGCGGTGCGGGACGCGGCGGGGTCCGGCGCGGACCGGGCGCGTTCGGCCGCGGCGAGCGTACGGCCCCGGCGCCGCCTGGGCAGCCCGGCCGGGCCCGGCTCCGGCGGCGCGGCGGACTCGTGGCCGGCGGCGGTGTCGACGCCGGCCGGCGTGGCGGCGGTGTCGACGCCGGCCGGCGCCGCAGCGGACGGGCCGGTCCCCGCACGCGGGGCCGCGGTGGCGGGCTCGGCCGGGGCGGGACTGGTCAGGAGGGACTGCGGGATGAGCATCAGCACGCCGGTGCCGCCGCGCGCCGACGGCCGGAACGACACCTTCAGCCCGTGCTTGCGGGCCAGCCGGCCGACCACGGCGAGCCCGAGCCGGGTGCCGGTCAGGCCGCCCAGCCCGGTGATGTCACCGGAGACCGCGCGCTCGGCGCGGCGCAGCTGCACCTCGCCCATCACCAGCCCGCTGTCCTCCACGGACACGATCACCCCGGCCGGCACCTCCTCCACGTAGACGTGGACTTCTGCGGTCGGCGGTGAGAAGTTCGCGGCGTTGTCGAGGAGTTCGGCGAGTGCGTGCATCACGCCCTCGGCGGCGTGCCCGGTGACGGCGGCCTCGCTGACCGAGTGCACCCGGACCCGTCGGTAGCCGGCGATCCGGCCCATCGCGCCGCGCAGGATCGACTCCATCCCGATCGGCCGCGCCCACCGGCGGCCCGAACGCGCCCCGGTCAGTACGGCGACGGAGTCCGCGAGCCGGCCGGCCTGGGCGGTGCGGTGGTCGAGGTGGAGCAGGTCGGCCAGCACGTCCTCGTCGGTGTGCCGGTCCTCCATCGCCCGCAGGTCGGCGAGGGTGGCCGTGGCGAGGGCCTGCATCCGGGCGGCGGCGTTGGCGGTCGCGGAGAGCGCGGTGGCCCGCTCCCGCCGGGCCCGCTCCAACTCGCCGGAGAGCCGGGCGTTCTCCTGGCGGAGCCGGTCCAGCTCCCGCGTGCCCTCCTCCTCCAGGCGGGCCCGTTCGGCCGCGAACGACTCCGTCAACTCCACTCGCTGCTGGGCGAGTTCGTCGATGAGCCGCTGCTGCTCCAGGCGCGCCTCCTCGGTCGTACGGGCCTGCTGCTGGAGCAGCCGTCCGATGTCCTGGGTGACGCTCCGCAACCTGCGCCCGGCGGTGCGTTCGGCCCGCAGGGCGTGCGCGGCCGTGGCCACCGCCGCGCTGAGCACGACGGCTGCCGCGCCCGCGCCCCAGGCGAGCGGGGTGCGCACCGAGCCCGGGGCCACCGCCACGGCCGCGCAGACCGCGAGCGCCGACAGCGCACCGGTCACGGCGAGGGCGGAGACGAACGTACGGAGGGAAGGTCGGTCGCCGGGATGCGTGGGCGCGGTCATCGGTCCGGTCTGGTCCTCGCGGCAGAGAGGGCTGGGTGGGGCGGGCTGGAACGCTCGGGCGGTGAGAGGTGACACCGGTGGTGAACTGGCGGTCACTATACGAGAGTTCGTGATCGAAACAGAAAGGTTCCGTGCGCGTACCAGTAATTGGACGCTCACATCCGTAGCGCCGCACCGGAAAAGCCTGTGTCGGAGGACGGATCAAACGGGGCGAAGGTTGCCTCTCGGCGCCCGAATCCCGCCGTGGGTCTCGCCACCCTCAAAAGATCTTGACGCCCGTGTTCCCCGGTCGCTGGACTGTCACCGGCCGGACGAGGGGAGCGATGCGGGTGCCGGGGAACCGAGGGCGGCGGGCCGCCGTGTCCCATGACCGCTGAAGCGCACGCCGGGCGGCTCCGCCCGCTGCTCGCGCGGCTCGCCCGGTTCAGCGGGCGCACGCTGCGGGCCGAGTGGTACGCCATCGTCGTCGACCCGGTGCGACGGCTCGCCCGGCGCGGACTGTCCGGGCTGCTGCTGGCGTTCGTCGCCGCGTTCGGCGTCGTCTTCTGCCACGACATCGCCCAGCACCCCGCCGGAGAGCTGTGGGTGAAGCGGCTCGGCGGTGTCCGGGCCGACCTGCCGCTGTGGCTGGCCCTGCTGCGCACCCCCGTGTCGCTGTACGTCCCGGCACTCGACCTGCCGGTGTGGGCGGGCATCACCAGCCTCTTCCTCGCGTTCGCCCTCGCCGAACTCACCCTGGGCCGGGCCCGGACCCTGGCCATCGCCTACGCCACCACCCTGGCCGGCACCCTCGTCGCCCGTCTGATGGTCGCGCTGGGTCCCGGCTGGTGGGGGTTCGGGCTGCCGCCGGAGGCCGGACAGGTGCTCGACACCGGGCCCTCCGCCGCCGTGGTGGGCCTGTTCACCTACCTCTCGGTGATCCGGCGCGCCCCCGTGGTGTTCACGCTGACCGGCGGCTCGATGGTGTGGGAGTCCCTCGCCGTCCCCAACCTGGCCGGCCGTGAACACCTGGTCGCGGTGGCCACGGCGATCGTCCTCGGCCTCGTCACCGCGCCTTTCCTCGAACGCTAGTCCGGCTCCACAGAATCACCTTTCCCAAGAATCAGCAGAAACCCGTCCCGGGAAATACCCCGCCGTCCGGGCATGGCGATCTCGCAACCCCCGCTGCTACGCTTCGCGCCGTGAAGGTCGGTATTACTCTGCCCTTGGCGGAATACCCCGGAAAGCAGCCCTCGTACGAAGAGATAAGAGCCCTCGCCCGACAGGCGGAAGCCGCCGGTTTCGACTCCCTGTGGTGCTTCGACCACCTTCTTTTCCGTGAGGACGGCGAGCCCGCCGAAGGCATCTGGGAATGCTGGACCACCCTCAGCGCGCTCGCCGAGGCCACCTCCCGTATTCAGCTCGGGACCCTCGTCCTGTGCACCGCTTTCCGGAATCCCGCAGTCCTCGCGAAAATGGCGGTCACGCTCGACTCGATCAGCAATGGGCGGCTCATTCTCGGACTGGGCGCCGGCTGGCACCGGCCGGAATTCGAGGCGTTCGGCATCGATTTCGATCACCGGGTGGCCCGCTTCGAGGAAGCCGTACACATCATCGCGTCACTGCTGCGCACCGGAAAGGCGGAATTCGACGGCCGTCACTCCTGGGTCCACGGCGGTGAACTCCGGCCGCGCGGAGTACGCCCCGCGGGCCCGCCCCTGCTGATCGGCGGATCTGGCCCCCGCATGCTGCGGGCCACCGCCCGCCACGCCGACCTGTGGAACGGCTGCTGGTTCGGGGACCCGGCCGGCTTCGCCCCCGCGCTGCACACCGTGCGCGAGGCCTGCGCCGCCGCCGGACGCGACCCGTCGACCCTGCGCATCACCGCCGGGGTGAACGTCGTACCCGGCGTCCGTGCGGACCCGCCGGACCCGCTGCGGCCCGTCCTCAGCGGCAGCCCCGCCGACCTTGCCGCCGGCTTCGCCGGCTACCGCGACCTCGGCGTCGACCACCTCGTCTGCAATCTCAACCCCCATCACGCGGCGGCACAGCGCGCCCTGGCCGAAGCCCTCCGGTGCCACCGGAGCGAGTGCCACCGGAGCGAGCGTCACCGGAGCCGGCCGGACCCGACCGAGGAGGGACCCGTTCGATGACCTGGACGATCGACGAGGCGAGGGTGATGCCCTTCCTCAGGGCGGCCCACCGCCGGGACCTGTTCGCGGCCCTGCGCCGGCCCGCGCCCGCGACGGCACCCGCGCCCGTGACGGACCCCGCACCCACGGCGGAGGACGGCACACCGGGACCGGCCGCCAAGAGCTTCAAGGACTTCAAGGACGGCAAGGAGTTCAAGGACTACAAGGACCGCAAGGACTTCAAGGACCACAAGGACCTGAAGGACCTGAAAGACGGCAAGGACGGCAAGGACCGCAAGGACACCAAGGACGGGAAGGACTTCAAGGACTCCAAGGACGTCACCGACGGCGCCTGGACACCCGTGCAGTCCGCCGCAGCGCCCGCCGCCCGCCCCGCGGAGCGGACGCAGACCATGGCGGACGGGCCCGCCGCCGGAGCCGGCGACGTCCTGGCCGTCCTGCGCGCCTCCCGGGCGAGCCGGTTCCTCCGGGAGCGCGGCCTTGTCATCTGACCGCGCGCGGGCACCCGAGGCGCCGGCCGAGGCCCCCGCCGACCTGGTCGTGGTCGCCGACCCCGAGGACCCCACCGCCCTGGAACTCGCCGCCTACGTCACCGAGCAGGGCCGCTCCGTCGCCGTCCTCGACGTCTTCGACGCGGCCCAGCTGTTCACCGTCACCGCCCGCGCGGGCACGGCCACCGTCGACCCGGTGGTCCCGCTGGTCCTCCTGCTGCCCGCCCCGCCCGACCGCCGTACCGACTGGGACGCGGAGTTCCACCTCGGCGAGTGCTTCGCCCAGTTGTGGGCGGTGGCCGCGCTCACCCCCGCCCCCGTCGTCAACCGCCCGGCCGGCACCCTCGTGGCGGGCCGCACCGCCCGCTCCGCCGCGGTGACCGCCCGGCGCGCCGGCGAACACGGCAACGGCGAACTCTTCTCCTGCGGCTACCCCCGGCCGGGCACCGCGGAGGGCGAGGCCTTCTGGGTCGAGGACCTCGGCACCGCACGCGCCCGCCGCTGGCCCGAACGGCCACCCGGCACCGGCCCCTACCGCGCGCGCTGGACGGACACCGACCCCGCGACCGAGACGGTCGTCGTCCTCGGCGACCGCGGCTGGCGCTGCACCACCGCCGACCTCGACCACCTCGGCCTGGAGTCCCGCAGCGTGGCCGCCGCCGACGCCCTCGGCCTGGACCTGGCCGCCCTGGTCTGGCGGGTCACCGACGGCACCGCCACGGCACGCCTGGTGCACGTCGAGCCGTTCCCCGCTCTGGAGCAACTGCGCATGGTCTGGCTCGGCCTCGGCCCCCGGCTGATGGAGGTGCTGTTCCCGTGATCTACGCCCTCGGACTCGCCGCGGACGGCACCCTCGCCCACTTCACCGCACGGGCCACCGCGGACGTCACGCTCGTCGACCTCGGCGAGCTGGCGGCCGACGGCGCCTGGCGCCTCGCCCTGCCCGACGACGGCGACAGCTGGCTGCTCGCCCGCGACCAGCGCCACGACCTCCGCCCCGGCGACGGCTACTACTGCCGGCTCGCCGACCTGTCCGCCCTGGAGGACGACCTCCGGCTCCGCGTCCGGTGGCACGGTCTCATGGCCGCGCTCACCGCCTGGCTCGACACCGTGCCGGGCCCCGTCGTCAACCGCCCCGGCACGGCCGGCGACAACGGCTCCAAGCCGCTGCACGAAGTCACCCTGGCCCGCTGCGGCTTCACCGTCCCCGAGAGCCTGACCAGCTCCGACCCCGGCCGGCTGCGCGCGTTCGCCGCCGCCGGACCCGCCATCGTCAAGGCGCTGTCCGGCGTGCGGGCCGACAGCAGACTCGTCGGCCCCGAGGAGTTCGACACCTTCGTACCGCACCAGGGCCCCGTGCACCTCCAGCGGTACATCGCCGGCAGCGACGTGCGCGTGCACGTCTGCGGTGACGCCGTGCACGCCGAGGAGGCCGTGTCCGGCGCGGTCGACTACCGCACGGCGCCCCCGCAGGACGTCGCCTTCCGGCCCCACGAGCTGCCCGCGGCCCTCGCCGCCCAGCTCACCGCCCGCACCCGGGACCTCGGGCTCGCCTTCGCCGGCTGGGACTTCAAACGCGACGCGGACGGCACGTACTGGTGCCTGGAGGCCAACCCGATGCCCGGTTACGACTGGTACGACCGCCGGGCCGACGGCGCCATCACCGCCTCGCTGACGGACCTGCTGACGGGAGACCCGGCATGATCACCGACCTGCCGCTGCTCACCGCCGACGACACCGACGACGTACGCGCGCGCGTCCACGCCCTGCGCGAGCACTGGATCGCCCGCGGCGGCGACCCGCCCGCCTTCCTCACCCTCGGCACCCCGAGCTACCTGGACGTCGCCGAGCGGCCGGAGAGCGGCCACTACCAGCGCCACGGCGTGGCCGCCCGCCCCCTGCTCCTGGAGCACTTCCAGGACCTGTACGACCTGATCGGCAAGACCCTCACCGAGCACCTGGACGCACCCGTCCGCTACCCGGACCACCTGGCGCTGCCCGGTTTCCACATCTGGCTGGAGGCCGCCATCTTCACCCGCCCCCAGGCACCCGTCCACTTCGACCTGCAGTACCAGGCCTTCGACTGGCCGCCGGGCACCGACACCGACCGCCTGCTCTCCTTCACCCTGCCCCTGAGGGTGCCCGCGGCCGGCGGCGGACTGAACCTGTGGGAGGCGACGTACCAGGACTTCCGCCGCGCGCTGGCCCGCGGCTGGGTGGAGAGCGCGGCCGACCTGCAACGCTTCCACACCAAGCGGTACGTCCCCTACACACCGGGCAGGCTCTACGTCCACTCCGGGCACGTCCTGCACCAGGTCGCCCCCAGCGGCAGCGTGCGCGCCGGCGACGAACGCCTCACCCTCCAGGGCCACGGCGTCTGGTGCGCCGACCACTGGCAGCTCTACTGGTGACGCCATGACCGTGCTCACCGCCGCCGACCTGGACGACTTCACCGAGCGGGGCTACTGCGTGCTGCGCGGCGCGTTCGACGAGCGCCGCGCAGCCCCGGTCCGGGACGCCGTGTGGCGGCGCATGCGGGACAAGGCCGGCATCGACCGCGCCGACCCGCGCACCTGGCCCGCCGCGTACGACATCGAGGAGCGGCTCGACCTCCCCGAGGTCCGCGCCTGCTTCCCCGACGTGCTCGCGCGGGCGGTGGAGGAACTGGTCGGCCCGGGGCGCTGGCGCGGCGAGCGGAACTGGGGCTTCTGGCCGGTGAACTTCGCCCACGGCGCCGACCGGCCGGCCGGGGCCGTGCCCGTGGAGGGCTGGCACGTCGACGGCAACTGGTTCCGGCACACCCTGGACGCACCCCACCAGGGCCTGCTCCTGATCGGCCTGTTCTCCGACATCGCACCCACCGGCGGCGGCACCCTGGTCGCCGCGGGCAGCCACCGCCGTACCGCCCACGTCCTCGCCCGCCATCCCGAAGGGCTCGGCCACCGCGAGCTGTTCGACCTCGTCCTGGCCGAACCCCTGGGAAACATCACCGAGATCACCGGCAGCGCGGGGGACGTCGTCCTCGCCCACCCCTTCCTCTTCCACACCCGCGGCCACAAACACACCGGACCGCCCCGCTTCATCAGCAACACCGAGGCCGGCCTCACCGCACCCCTGCGCCTCCACGGCGGCGACCACGCGTCCCGTTCCGTCCTGGAGGAATCGATCCGCGCGGCCCTCGCCGCACCCCCGCCGGCCTTCCCCGACGGGCTGCGCTGCCGCTTCTGACCGGGCCGGCCCGGCGCGCCCCTGTGGCGCCGCCCACCCCGTCGATGTGATGGTTTTCGCACCTCGCCCCGTGCGGGCACCCCCTAAGGTGGCCGCGAGTACGGCAGGGCGTGGCTGACACCAGGGTGTTCGTCGCCGGCAGGCAGCTGAAGGGAATCCAGGATGTTCCGCAAGGTGCTGGTCGCCAACCGTGGAGAGATCGCGATCCGCGCGTTCCGGGCGGGCTACGAACTCGGGGCGCGCACCGTCGCCGTGTTCCCGCACGAGGACCGCAACTCGCTGCACCGGCTGAAGGCCGACGAGGCGTACGAGATCGGGGAGCCGGGGCACCCGGTGCGGGCCTACCTCTCCGTCGAGGAGATCGTGGGCGCCGCCCGCCGGGCCGGCGCCGACGCCGTCTACCCGGGCTACGGCTTCCTGTCCGAGAACCCGGAACTGGCCCGCGCCTGCGAGGAGGCGGGCATCACCTTCGTCGGCCCCAGCGCCGCCACCCTGGAGCTGACCGGCAACAAGGCCCGCGCGGTCGCCGCCGCCCGCGCGGCCGGTGTGCCCGTCCTCGGCTCCTCCCAGCCCTCCACCGACGTGGACGAACTGGCCCGCGCCGCCGAGGAGATCGGCTTCCCGGTCTTCGTCAAGGCGGTCGCGGGCGGCGGCGGGCGCGGCATGCGCCGCGTGGAGGACCCGGCCCAGCTGCGCGAGTCCATCGAGGCCGCCTCCCGCGAGGCCGCCTCCGCGTTCGGCGACCCGACCGTCTTCCTGGAGAAGGCCGTCGTGGAGCCCCGCCACATCGAGGTGCAGATCCTCGCCGACGGCGAGGGCAACGTCATCCACCTCTTCGAGCGCGACTGCTCGCTCCAGCGCCGCCACCAGAAGGTCATCGAACTGGCTCCCGCGCCCAACCTGGACCCGGTGCTGCGCGACCGGATCTGCAATGACGCCGTCCGCTTCGCCCGCGAGATCGGCTACCGCAACGCCGGCACGGTGGAGTTCCTCCTCGACCGCGACGGCAACCACGTGTTCATCGAGATGAACCCGCGCATCCAGGTCGAGCACACCGTGACCGAGGAGGTCACCGACGTCGACCTGGTCCAGGCCCAGCTCCGCATCGCCTCCGGCGAGACCCTCGCCGACCTCGGCCTCTCCCAGGACACGGTCACCCTGCGCGGCGCCGCCCTCCAGTGCCGGATCACCACCGAGGACCCCGCCAACGGCTTCCGCCCCGACACCGGCCGGATCAGCGCCTACCGCTCCCCGGGCGGCTCCGGCATCCGGCTCGACGGCGGCACCACCCACGCCGGTACGGAGATCAGCGCGCACTTCGACTCGATGCTGGTCAAGCTCACCTGCCGGGGCCGCGACTTCCAGGCCGCGATCGGCCGGGCCCGGCGCGCGGTCGCCGAGTTCCGCATCCGCGGTGTGGCCACCAACATCCCGTTCCTGCAGGCGGTCCTGGACGACCCCGACTTCCAGGCGGGCCGGGTCACCACCTCCTTCATCGAGCAGCGCCCGCACCTGCTCACCGCCCGCTCCTCCGCCGACCGCGGCACCAAGCTGCTCACCTACCTCGCCGACGTCACCGTCAACAAGCCGCACGGCCGACGGCCCGACCTGCTCGACCCGCTGACCAAGCTGCCGCCGCTGCCCGCCGGTGAGCCGCCCGCCGGATCCCGCCAGCTCCTCGTGGACCTCGGCCCCGAGGACTTCGCCCGGCACCTGCGCGAGTCGCCGACCATCGGCGTCACCGACACCACCTTCCGCGACGCCCACCAGTCCCTGCTCGCCACCCGGGTGCGCACCAAGGACCTCCTCGCCGTCGCCCCCGTCGTCGCCCGCACCCTCCCGCAGCTGCTCTCCCTGGAGTGCTGGGGCGGCGCCACCTACGACGTCGCGCTGCGCTTCCTCGCCGAGGACCCCTGGGAGCGGCTGGCCGCCCTGCGCGAGGCCGTCCCCAACATCTGCCTCCAGATGCTGCTGCGCGGCCGCAACACCGTCGGCTACACCCCGTACCCGACCGAGGTCACCGACTCCTTCGTGCAGGAGGCCGCCGCCACCGGCATCGACATCTTCCGCATCTTCGACGCCCTCAACGACGTCGGCCAGATGCGCCCCGCCATCGACGCCGTACGGGAGACCGGCACCGCCATCGCCGAGGTCGCCCTCTGCTACACCGCCGACCTCAACGACCCGAACGAGCGGCTCTACACCCTCGACTACTACCTGCGCCTGGCCGAGCAGATCGTGGAGGCCGGCGCGCACGTCCTCGCCATCAAGGACATGGCGGGCCTGCTGCGCGCCCCGGCCGCCGCCAAGCTCGTCTCGGCGCTGCGCCGCGAGTTCGACCTGCCCGTGCACCTGCACACGCACGACACCGCGGGCGGCCAGCTCGCCACCTACCTCGCCGCGATCCAGGCCGGCGCCGACGCCGTCGACGGCGCGGTGGCCTCCATGGCCGGTACGACCTCCCAGCCGTCGCTGTCCGCGCTCGTCGCCGCCACCGACCACTCCGACCGCCCCACCGGCCTGGACCTCCAGGCGGTCGGCGACCTGGAGCCCTACTGGGAGGGCGTCCGCAAGATCTACGCCCCGTTCGAGGCGGGCCTCGCCTCGCCGACCGGCCGGGTCTACCACCACGAGATCCCCGGCGGTCAGCTGTCCAACCTGCGCACCCAGGCCGTCGCCCTCGGCCTCGGCGACCGCTTCGAGGACATCGAGGCGATGTACGCCGCCGCCGACCGTATCCTCGGCCGCCTGGTCAAGGTCACCCCGTCCTCGAAGGTGGTCGGCGACCTGGCCCTGCACCTGGTGGGCGCCGGCGTCTCCCCGGACGCCTTCGAGGCCACCCCCGACAAGTTCGACATCCCGGACTCGGTGATCGGCTTCCTGCGCGGCGAGCTGGGCACCCCGCCCGGCGGCTGGCCCGAGCCGTTCCGCACCAAGGCCCTGAAGGGCCGCGCCGCGCCCAAGCCCGCGCCCGAGCTGTCCGCCGAGGACCGCGAGGGGCTGGCCAAGGACCGCCGGGCCACCCTCAACCGGCTGCTGTTCCCCGGCCCGACCCGCGAGTTCGAGACGCACCGCCAGTCCTTCGGCGACACCAGCGTCCTGGACAGCAAGGCCTTCTTCTACGGACTGCGCCCGGGCAAGGAGTACGCCGTCGACCTGGAGCCCGGCGTCCGGCTGCTGATCGAGCTGCAGGCGATCGGCGAGGCCGACGAGCGCGGCATGCGCACCGTGATGTCCACGCTCAACGGCCAGCTCCGCCCGATCCAGGTCCGCGACCGCGCGGCCGCCTCCGACATCCCGGTGACGGAGAAGGCCGACCGGTCCAACCCCGGACATGTCGCGGCACCCTTCGCCGGTGTGGTGACCCTGGCCGTCGCCGAGGGCGACGAGGTGGCGGCCGGCGCCACCATCGCCACCATCGAGGCGATGAAGATGGAGGCCACGATCACCGCCCCCAAGGCGGGCCGCGTCTCCCGGCTGGCCATCACCCGGATCCAGCAGGTGGAGGGCGGGGACCTACTGGCGGAACTCGCGTGACCGGTTTTCCAGGCCCTGCTCGTACATCGCCATGAGACGCGGGCCGAGGTGCTTCACCGCTGTCGTCCGGAACTCCTCGTGCGCGAAACGGAGGTACGGCTCGGCCGGATCCACGTCCTCGTCCCCGGTGAGGAGGCGCCCGAGGCCGCCCCTGAGGATCGTCTCCAGCCGGTAGGGGGGCTGGCCCGTCCGCCGGGCCAGGTCCGCTCTGGTGATCCCCGCCGGGTTGGCCGCGATCAGGCCGATGACGTCCTGGTTGTCCGGGTTCGCCGTCAGTACGGCATACAGCTCGTTGAAGGCCTGCCTGGAGACGTCCCGGGCCACGGAGGACGGCTTCAGTACGTCGACCGAGCAGGAGCGCAACGGGTGCCCGGCGGGAACGTCGTCGGGCAACGGCGTGCGACGGCCGGCGGCGAGCACGCGCAGGCCCGGGACCGGTAGCTGCGGCAGCAGCGAGGCGATGCTGGGCAGCCCCGTCTGCGGGCCGCGGTCCTCGTCGAGGCCGTCGACCAGGAGGAGGAGCCGGCGGTCGTGGGGGGGGGGCCCCCCCGCACAAACGCCCCGGACAGTTTTCGGGGGGGTCTCGGCGGTGTCCCGGGGGAGAGTGATGACTAGCCCGGCCTGCCCCCAGACGTGCTCGGGGA
>NZ_JBVHVI010000001.1:694140-738912 GCF_055564915.1 Streptomyces sp. NPDC028928 | reverse complement strand
GGGGGGGGGGGGAGCGGGGGGGTGGTGGGGGGCACCTCGGTCGGCGGGCCGTGTTCTTTTTCGGGCCTGGAAGACGGGGGGAGGAGCTGGTGTTCTCCCCCCCCCCCCCCCCCCGCGGCACGCCCGAGCAGGCGGCGGCGCAGCTGTTCCCGTGCGCCGGACTGCATCGTGGCCGGGGGCACGGGTTCATCGAGCAGCCAGGCCAGTTGTTCGATGAGCGAGTCGGTGAAGGCCATGCTGTCGGCCTGGCCCGCGAGGCGGTGCGAGGCGAAGAACGCCACGACGTCGACGTCGGGAGGGGGACGCAGCGCGAAGGTGGAGAGCAGCGCCGTCTTGCCCGACCAGGGGGCACCCTGCACGAGGGCGTACGGCTTGCCCCCGTGGCAGAAGGCCGCCAACGCCTCCAGCTCCGTCTCCCGGTCGTGCAGCAGTGCCGGGGCCAGGGCGCGGATCTGGTCGATGTAAGGGGCCACCCGCTCAGGTTCCGGGCCGGGGATCTCGGGCAGCTTGTCGAGCGGTCCCAGCCCCAGCAGTGCGGTCAGTCGCTCCTGGTGCTCGGGTGAACCGGTCAGGAGGCGCTCGATCCGGACGGCTTCGAGGTGATCGGGGCCGTCGAAGGGGTTGAGCGCGTTGATGACGCCGACGATGCGCCCTGCGGCCCACACCGGTGCGCCGCCCATTCCGCCCCAGGGGGAGGGGCCGCCGTCGGTCGGCTCGCGCGGAGCGCCGTTCACGGTGATTTCGAGTGTGCCGCTCCGGAGGTTGGACAGGGTGGACGTGGCACCGAAGAGGTGGGCCAGGTCCGTGATGGTCCGTCCACTGTGCCAGTCCCGACGCTCCTTGTAGACGGGGAAGCCCGCGGCTTCCACGGTGACCACCGCCGGTCGGCTCGTGATGCGGCCGTAGCGCACAGGAGGGACGACGGGGGCGTGGCTGGGCGGCTCGAACCGCAGGACGGCGACGTCCGCGGTGTCGTCCACCCACGCGACGGTCGCCGGTCCGGTCCATTCCTCGCGGCCGAAGGTGAGCCGCAGGAGGATCTCGGCGTGGCCCCGCACCGCGTGGGCCGCGGTCAGCACGCAGTCGTTCGTCACCCGGTAGCCCGAGCCGTGGTAGCCCCCTGTCAGGACTTCGGCGATGCGCGCCGGATCCAGGTGCCGTGAGGAGCCGGCGCCGGCCTCCGCCCGCGTCGGCGGAACGGATTCCCGGATCTCCGACGGCGCGCTCGGGAAGAGGGTGACCGTGATCATCCCGTGCCGGATCACCACCACCGGTTCCGGCGAGCCCAGGGTCTGGCAGTCCGCGACCGACCGGGGCAGCCCCGCGCCGACGGACTCGACCAGCTTCACCCAGGTCAGCAGCCGCGCCAGGCGGAAGTTGCGGGGCTGTGACTGGCCCTCCAGGGCGCTGAGCCGTACCTGCCCGTCGGGTACCTCCGACGGCCCTCCCCAGGTGCCGGGGCTGATCACCTCGATGCGGTCGTCGAAGACATGGACCTGTACGCAGGCCGCCTGGTCGGTGTAGTCGCGGTGCACGACGGCGTTGGCGATGATCTCCCGTACCGCGATCATCGGATAGCGGTAGGTGGTCTCGCTGTACGCGCTCGCGGCGCTGGGCGACTCGCCGAGCGCGGCCGACTTCGCCACGAAGTCGCGGGCTTTGACGATGAGTTCGGGGACCGTGCCGTGGAGGTCGACGCTCTCCACGGGGTCGGTCTTGTGGGAGCCGCGGAAGCGGACACAGCGCACCATCGCCGACGGAAGGAGCGCCGTCGGGTTCTGCCCGAACAGCAGTACCCCGGCGAGGGTGGGATGACCCTCCTTCAGAAGACCGGCTCGCTGGAGGAATTCACCGGACGTCAGCTGCTCGGGCAGGGTGGCCGCCATGTCGTCCCGCAGGTCGCGCCGGAACGCCTCGATGAGCTTCTCGCTGAGCGTCTCGCCTGGGGCGACGTCGTCCATGGAAGCCGAACGGGACGTGGCACGGCGGTCGTCGACCCGGTACTCGGGCTGCTCCGGAGGCGACGGGGAGACGGCCGGCTGCTCGGCCGTGGGTGCCGGGCGGCGGGCGATGGGAACGGCTCCCGCTCCGTCGAACTTGCGGTGCGGTGCGTGACCGTCGAACTTGACCTGTGCCAGGTAGGTGAACAGGTCGTCCAGGTCGACCACGTGATCGGTGTTCCGGTCGACGGCCCGGGTGAGCAGGCCGTCGACCAGTGCGCGGGTGAAGGGGCTCGGTTCGCCGCGTACCTCCGCGTCGGCCGCCCGGTCCGTCGCCGAGGTGGCGGCGATCAGGAAGCGTCCCTCGCCGGACAGCGCGTCGAGGAGGGCGTCGTCGCCCTTGAAGCCCCCGCTGTGGCAGCAGTCGAGTATGACGATCTTCACCTGGGCGAAGCTGGTGGCGATGACGTCGGACAAGGTCGCCGCCGGGACGGCGGTCGAATGCAGCCTGTCGACCCTGGTGTTGTTCGCGCACAGGAAGAGTTGCCGGTTGCGGTTGCGGCCGTGCCCGCTGTAGTAGAACAACAGCGTGTCGTCCGGCTCGGCGCTACTGAAGAAGTCGTCTGTCGCGCCGACGATTTCGCCGGCGTCGGCTTCGGCGACCAGACGCACCTCGCTGCGTTCGAAGAGACCCGCCGATGGGTCGGTGAGCGCGTCGCGCAGGAGGATCCCGTCCGCCTTCGGGCCCTGGAGTTCGTGCAAGGCACCCGGATCTCCCGGAAACCGTGAGTTGCACACGATCAAGGCCCGGTACATGCGCCCCAGCTTATGGGTTGCCGATCCGCGTCACCAGACGCGTGCCGCCGGCCGGACCGACCGGCCGACGGCGACGTGCCTACGACCCCTACCCCCGGCCGATGAGGTGGCGCAGGCGGGCCAGCAGGAGGTTGGGGTCCCGCCGGGTGGTGTAGGCACCGCTCGGCACGTACACGGTCCGGCCGCGGACGGCCACGGAGGTCGGGTTGGACAGGCCGTCCTGCGCGGTGAGCACGGGGACGACGGTGCCGTCCCTGTGGATCAGGACGACCTTGCTGCCGGCGTTGAGCGCGGCCAGCACGCTCCTGCCGTACCCGGGGAAGGTGAAGTCGTCGATGCCGGTGAGCGCGTCGGCCCGGGTCTCGACCGGGCCGGCGCTGCCGTCGGGGCTTACGGGGATGCGCAGCAGCGTGCCCCGGTCCGTGTTGGACACCCACACGGCGTCCCTGCGGACCTTGATGCCGTTGGCGCCGAAGCCGCGGGCGGGCGGCGCCGGGAGCGGAGCGAGCGCGGGGCCCGTCGCCCACTTCGTGGCCCTGCCTCCGGCCTGCGGGACGCGCCAGACGGTGCCGCGCACCGAGTCGGCCGCGTAGAGCACGCCCTGGTGCTCGTCGAGGGCCAGCCCGTTGGGCAGCCCGTCGGCCGGCAGCGCGGCGATCTTCTCCGGCGCGCCGCCGTCGGGGGAGAGGCGCCAGATGCCGGTCTTGCTGGTGCCGGTGGCGTAGTTGACGTACAGCGTGCCGTCGTGGGCGCGGGCGATGCCGGTGACGACGGCGCGGTGCACGAGCGGGGTGGCCGGGTGGGCCACGGCGGGCAGGGTCGCCCGGACCCGGGTCCGGCCCTCGGGGGTGACGTGGGCGATCTGCCGGGCGTAGGCGAACGTCAGGTCGGCGGAGCCGTCCCGGTCGAGCGCGATGTTCTCGGGCGTCCGTCCGGCGGCCAGGTCGAAGTGGGTGAGGACGCGCGCGTCCGTGACGAGCCGCTCACTGCCGGGGGCGGGCGGGGCGGGCGTGGCGGCGACGAGGCCGAGCGCGAGCACGGCCGTGGCGGCGCCGGTCAGGCGGGGGAGTCGGGACATGTGACCTCTTTTCGGTCGGCGCGCTGGGCGCCGGCGTGCGGGTCACACCAACATGACGGGGGAGGGGCCGCCGGTGGCGGGAGCCGGGCCGCGGGATCGCCCGCGCGGACCACCGTCACGCGCCCCGCGGGGCGCGCCCGGGTGACGATCCGGCCCTGCGGGCGGGCCCCGGGTCGCCGGGCCCGTCCGTCAGTCCCAGAGCGGATACGTCATGACCTGCTTGAAGCCCTCCGGACGGCCCTCCGGATAGGTGAGGCTCATCCGGTCGTAGCGCTGGACCGCCGGGTGCTTCTTCCAGGGCTTCGCGCGGTCGAGCCGGACGGTCACCGGGTACGCGTGGAAGGTGCCGGCCGCGCAGTACGGCTTGCAGTCGTTGACCATGTTCACGCCCACGGCGGTCGCCCCGTCCGGACCCCACTGCGACCAGTGGAGCCCGGTGAGCCGGCTGTTGCCGTCGCCGCAGGCGAGGATGAAGTCGCCGGGGCGGACGGTGCGGTGCCACAGGCAGTCGACCAGGACGGGCTGTGACGCGCCGGCCCGGGGAGGCGGTGGTGAGGTGGTGGCCGGCGCACTGGCCGTGGCCGTGGTCATGGCCGCTGTCAGCAGGGCTCCCGCCGCGAGAGTGACCGCCGTTCCCACCACTGATCCGCGCATGGCCGCTCCCACCCGTCGTGCTGTGTCCGACCGCGTGCACCCGACGCTACGACCGTCCCGCCGATTGCACCAGTCGCGCAGGTCGGGCCGCGTGTCAGCCGTGTGGCGACGGTGAACGGGACACGTCAAGAGCTCCTTTGCCTCGGCTCGACCAGGCGCACGGTGAACCCCCGGTCGAGCGGCAGACTCGGGGTGCTGAGGGTGGTGACCCGGGTGCCGGCGTCGTACGACCAGGCGTCGGCCGGCAGCGGACGCCCGTCGAGCAGGACCCGCGCGGGTGCCGTGCCGCCGTGCACGGTGAACCGGTACGACCGGGCGGCCGGCTTGCCCGCGTAGTCACCCCGGCTCGCGCCGGCCGTCACGGTCGTCCCCCCGGCGTCGCCGCGCACCGACACCCGCTGAGTGGCCGCGGCTCCCTTGGCGAAGTCACGGGTCACACCGTCGTCCTCGTACAGCGTGTAGTGGCTGCTGCCGTGCGCGGCCGGGTACAGGTCCCAGTCCAGCTCGTGCCGGTCGCGGGTCTGCCAACTCGTCGTCCCCTTCGGCCACATGGGGACGATCGCGCCCTCGCGCACGAACAGCGGCAGGGTGTCCAGCGGGGCGTGGTAGCCGTTGAGCGTGGTCGGGCCCTCGTAGGTGCGCCCGGTCCAGTAGTCGGTCCAGGTGCCCTCGGGCAGATAGATGCCGTCGCGGGTCTCCGCGTCCTCGTACACCGGCGCGACCAGGAAGTCCGGGCCGGACAGGAACTCGTACTTCGCCTGCGCGCCCAGGGTGTTCGGGTCGTCCGGGTACTCCAGCCAGAGCGGACGCACCGCACCCACGCCCGTCCTCGCCGCCTGCGCGGACAGGGTGTACATGTACGGCAGCAGCCGCTCCTTCAGCTGGAGGTACGTGCGGTTGATCGAGGTGTACGGCTCGCCGTCCCGCCACGGCTGCTGGTCGGCGGGCTTGCCGGTGGTGAGGTCGCTGGCCCAGCCGTCCATCGTCATGATGGCCGGCAGGAACGCCTTCCACTGGAGGTCGCGGGTGTACATCTTGGCGTCGTGGCGGTAGATGCTGCCCACGTCACCGGTGTTGTAGGCGATACCGGACATCGTCGCCCCGGCGTACGTCGGGATCTGCCAGCGGATGTAGTCCCAGGACAGCTTCTGGTCGCCGCTCCACAGCACCCCGCAGCGCTGGGCGCCCGCCCAGGACACCGGCAGCCACACGAAGCCGCGCGCGTCGCTGTTGTCCTCGATCCCCTGCTTGGCCGCGTCACAGGCGTCCAGTGCGAACTTGTAGCCGTTGCCGACCCAGGCCACGTCCAGCTTGGCCACCCGCTGGCCCGCCTTGACCTGGTCGGCGAGCTTGTCGATGCCGTCCTGGGTCCACAGGCCGAGCTGGGCGTGGTGGTCCTCAAGGCCCTTGGCCGTCTGCTCCAGGTTCTCGTACCCGCAGCCGTACCCGTCGTTGACCAGCATCCAGCCGAGCGGCATCCGGTGCTCGGTGTAGCCGTCGGCGATCTTCAGCGCGTCGAGGGTGTGCCGCTCGCCCCGGTTGGCGTTGTGCAGATAGCAGTCGGAGTCGCCCGGTTCGAGGCCGTACACGGGCGGCATGAAGGGCCTTCCCACCAACGCCGTGTACTCGCCGATCACCTGCTTGGCGTCGCCGAGGAAGTAGTAGGCGTCCAGGCGCCGTTCCTGCTGGCCGGTCGTCACCGGAGAGCCGAAGGTGTACACGCCCGGCGCGAAGGTGTTGCGGAAGACGCCGTAGCCCGCGCTGGAGAGGTAGAACGGCTGCGAGTTGTTGTAGCCGCCCTCGTTCCAGTCGAAGCTGTTCGCGACGTACATCGTCCGGCCGCGGTGCGAGAAGCTGCCGTTCTGCTCGCCGCCGCCGAAGAACTGCTCGTCGGCGCCCCGCGCGAGGCTCTGCCGCATCCCGCCGGTGGACCAGCGCAGCGGCTTGTCCTCCTGCCAGATCCGGGTGCGGTTGTCCGCCTCGTACAGCCCGAACCGCAGCGGCTTCTTGTACACGCGCAGCACGGCCTGAGGGGACCGGATGCCGTAGTAGTCGCCCGCGTCGAACGACGAGGTGTGCCGTTGGAGCGCGGGCTGCCTGCGCACGATGGCGGTGCCGGCCGGATCGCTCAGCGAACCGGACGGGTCGGCCTGGAGCCGGAGTTGCCCTCCCTTCAGGAAGTCGGCGCGTGCGGTGAGCCGCCCGGCGCCGATGGTGTAGCTGCCGTCGCCGCCCGAGAAGGACGTGAGGTCACCGGCGTCCGTGGTCGCGGGCAGATAGGCGGTGCCGGTGAAGGAGTTGTCGTGCACGTCGTACGGCACCACGAGCACGTGGTAGGTGCCCGAGGCCCGCGGGATCACCGTGGCCTCGGGGTCGGCGGTGCCCGCGCTGGATGCCACCTGCTTGCCGTGGTCGTCGTAGACGTACAGGTCGAAGTCGTCCGAGGGGCGTTCCCACTTGACGGACAGGGGGATGCCGCCCTCGGGGTTGTCGTCCCAGTAGCCGTCCGGCACCGAGACCGTCAGGTCGAAGCGGGAGCAGACGGTGCCGTCGGGGTCGGTGGCGGCGTCTGGGCACTTCTCGGGACCGCCGCCGGTGCCCTTGGCGTAGACCGGGCTCTGCCAGCTGACGCTGCTGTGGGCCGGGTCAAGGACGGCGCCGGCCGCCGGTGCGGCGGCCTGGGCGGGGGCCGGGGCGGCGAGCGCGGTCCCGGCCAGGACGCTCGCCAGCCCCAGCGGTATCCAGGCCGGCCACGGCACACGGTGTCGGAGTCTTCGCACGGCGGAACAGCTCCCCTCGCACCTTCGCGGACTGACTGTTCTTACGGCGGTGCTGCTTGAAAGCGCTTGAAATGAGCGTCAATCGAGCAACTTCACGCACGAAGCCTCAGGGTTGAAGCAGGTTCATGTCAATACCGCGGAGGCGTCCTGAGGCACCCTTGACAGGGTGCGGGGGTTTCGCGAGGTTTGAGCCTTGTCCTACGGTTCGGGACGCGCCCCGCGCGTCATGGGGGAGGCTGACGTGGAGATCACCGTTCACAGACCCGGGGAGCTGACGACCGGGCTGCGCGAGGCCTGGCACCGCGCGATGGACGAGTCGCCCGAGTACGCCAACCCCTTCCTGGCCCCGGAGTTCGCGGCCGGCGTCGGCCGGTTCCGGGGCGAGGCGCGGGTGGCGGTCCTGCGGGAGGGCGGGGAACCGGTCGGCTTCCTTCCGTACGAGCGCGGTCCGTTCGGCACCGGCCGGGCCATCGGACTCGGCCTGTCCGACTGCCAGGCCCTCGTGCACCGGCCCGGGATCACCTGGGACGTGCGGGAACTGCTGCGGGCCTGCGGGCTCAGCGTCTTCGAGTTCGACCATCTGCTGCGGGAACAGCGGCCGTTCGAACCCCATGTCACCGGTACCTTCGCCTCACCGGTGATCGATGTGAAACCCGGCGACGGCACCTACGCCCAGTGGCTGCGCGGCACTTACCCGGGGCTGGCCAAGACCACGCTGAAGAAGGAGCGCCGGCTCGGCCGGGACGTCGGCGAGGTGCGGTTCGTGTTCGACGAGCGGGACCCGCGGATGCTGCGCACCCTCATGCGGTGGAAGTCCGCGCAGTACCGCAGAACCGGCCGCATGGACCGGTTCTCCCGGCCATGGATCGTCCGCCTGGTCGAGGATCTGTTCGGCGTTCGCGAGGAGCACTTCACCGGGGTGCTGTCCGTGCTGTACGCGGGCGACCGGCCGGTCGCCGCCCACTTCGGCCCCCGGTCGAGCACGGTCCTGGCGGCCTGGTTCACCGCCTACGACCCCCAACTGCCCGCCTACTCACCCGGATTGATGATGCACCTGCGGACCGCAGAGGCCGCCGCCCGGCACGGGGTGACCCTGGTGGACCTCGGGCGCGGCGACAAGGAGTACAAGGACTGGCTGAAGACCCGGGAACTGCGGGTCGGCGAGGGGTTCGCCGCCCGCCCGCACCCGGTGGCGCTGGCCCGCCGGCTGTGGCGGCGGCCGGTGCGCGGCCTGCGGAACACGGTGCTGGCCCATCCGCGCCTGCGCGAGCCGGCCGACCGGCTGCTGAGGACGGTGGGCACCCTGCGGACCCGCGGCCGGTAGCCACCCGCCCCCCTCAGCGGCTCTGCCACCACAGCAGACCGCCCGCGACGAGAGCCGAGCCCGCCGCGCCCGCGACCCCGCGTACGACAGCGAACAGTGCGGCCCGCCCCAGCCCGCGGACGGTGTGCCGGCGTGGCCGTCGCGCCGCCCTGTCCATCGAGAACCCCTTCCACTTGGTCATGCCCACCCCTTCCGGTCGGTCCGGCCCTGCGCCGGTCCGTCGCCCCGCAGTCTGCTGCCGTGTCACCGAAGCCACCCGGAGCAGCGGGAACACCGGGCGGACTCGTCCTACGCTGGCTGTTCGGCGAGTTGCCCGCCGTGCCCGCCGCGGGCGGGACCGGACGGCGGGCAGAAGGGGGACGTGGGTGACATCGCGGTCCGAGGAGGCCCAGGCGCTCTACGAGCAGTTGCGCGCCCTGGAACAACGCGCACAGGACGCAGTGCGCCGGGCCGGCCGGCGATACTCACGCAGGGAGGTCAGCCGGGCGCTCGGCAGACCGCCGGCGGCGTGCGGGGTGCGGCAGCGCGTGCCGCCGCGCTCTGCGAGCAGTTGGGACGGCCCTCGGAGGCGGCCGACTGGTACCGGCGGGCGGCCGAGGAGGGAGACCTGGACGCCCTGCGGCACACCGCGCGTCTGATGACGCCGGCCGTGGGCCAGGATGCCGCTTTCGCCTGGCTCATGGCGTGCGCCGACCGGCACGCCGCGGCGGACCGGGACGAGCCACGGGCCACCGTGGCCGGGCTGCTCCATGCCGCCGGACGCACCCCGGAGGCGCTCGACTGGCTCCGCCGCGCCTCGGGGGCCGGTGACCCCTACGCCTGGTACCAGTACGTCGGCCTGCTGGAGTCCGCGGGCCGTACGGGGGAGGCGCAGCGGTTGCGGCGGTACGGGTGGGAGCCTGGGGGAGCGATCTCGCAACCGTGGAGCGCGGTCCCGCCCGGCCCGCTGCCCCTGGTCCGGTCGGCCGTACGGCCCCGAACCGGCCGGTGCAGCCGTTCGGGCCCCGTCGGCCGCGGGCAGGGCGCGGTCAGGCGGGCGGTCCGGCGATGCGCAGGGTGGCCGCCGGGACCGGTGCGGGGCCGGCGGTCTCGCCGGTGGCGTCCGTCCACCAGTCGGAGCCGTCCTCGACGTAGCGCAGCAGCACACCCTCGCGGATCGCCCAGGGGCAGACGACGGCCCGGGGCAGGCCCATCAGCTTCAGCGCGGTGTGCCCGACGACCGCTCCGGCCAGGCTCTGGGCGGCGCGCGGGGCGGAGATGCCGGGCAGCTGGGCGCGTTCGGCGGCGGGCAGCGCGGAGAGGGCGCGCACCGCCTCGCGCAGGTCCTGGCAGGCCAGTTCCCGCTCCATGAAGGGGCCGTACCGCCCCGGCGCGGCCCCGCACAGCCGGGCCAGCTGCTGGAACGTACGGGAGGTGACCGCGGCGGTGCGCGGGCGCTCCCAGCGGATCCGCGCGGCCACGTCCCGCAGTTCGTGGCGGATACGGCGGCGCAGCTCCTTCAGCTCGGCCGCCCCCGGCGGGTCCTGGACGCCCAGGTGCTCCTGGGTCAGCCGGTTCGCGCCGAGCGGCAGGGAGGCGGCGAAGTCGGGCAGCCGGCCCCGGCCGAAGGCCACCTCCAGCGAGCCGCCGCCGATGTCGAGCAGGGCGAGGGGGCCCGCCTTCCAGCCGAGCCAGCGGCGGGCCGCCAGGAAGGTCAGCTCGGCCTCGGTCTCACCGGGCAGGGTGCACATGCGGATCCCGGTGCCGGACGCCACCCGCTGGAGCACCTCGTGACGGTTCGGGGCGTTGCGGACCACCGCGGTCGCGAAGGCCAGCGGGCCCGCCGCGTGCCAGCGCCGGGCTGTGGCACCCGCCGCGGCCACCGCCTTCACCAGCCCCTCCACCGCCTCGCCGCCGAGGGCGCCGTCGGGGCCGACCTGTTCGGACAGGCGCAGCTTCCACTTGACGGTGTGCACCGGCAGCGGAACACCACCCTCCACATCTGCGATCACCAATCGGACTGTGTTCGACCCCGCATCCACCACGCTCACCCGCATGGCCGGGGAGTACCCACTTCACCGGCGACGACCCGTGACACGGGGGGCGTGCCGATGCACGCCGCTCCCGCCGCGCGCCTCAGGTCCCGCTCGCGCGGCAGTCCGACGCGGACCGGTAGCGCGAGGCGCACGGGCCGGGAGCCAGTGGGCGCCCGCTGGGCGGCAGCGTCCGTGCGCACCACCCGCACACCATGTCCGCCCCGGCTCCCGCCGCACGCAGCCGCGTCGCGGCCTGGACGGCCGCCTCGAACCAGATGTCCTCGACCACCGGTACCGGAACGGCGGCCATCAACCGCGCGCTCCGCCAGGCGCTCAAGCCGGTGACGGCACGCAGGGCCTGCACGACGTCCCGCCGGCGATCCCCCGCACCGGTGAGCAGCACACGGAAAGCCGGCTCCTCCACCCGACGGCCCCTCCCTCTCGCCCGCGTCCTCGCCGGCCCGTCCCGAACCCCTCGCCGGCTGTCTCTTCGCCGGCCCTGTCCGGATCCCGCCCACCCGGCCCCCGACGGCCCCGCCACTGCCCTTGGATGGCCCCGACCACTGTCGGCGGGCGGAGCGGCGGGTGACCGGAGCGGATGCGATGAGGGTACTGGTGATCGGCGGTGGCATCGCGGGCACCGCGACCGCCCTGGGCCTGCACAAGGCCGGTCTCGACGTCACCGTGTTCGAGGCGCACCCGGACACGGCCGAGGACATCGGCGCCTTCCTCACCCTGGCGAGCAACGGCATGCGCGCGCTGGCCGAACTGGGCGCCACGGCCGCCGTCACCGCCGTCGGTTTTCCGCTGACTTCCCTGCGGCTGCTCGACAGCGCGGGCACCGAGATCACGCACGCGCCGCTCGGCGAGGCCGGCGATCCCGCCCTGCGCTACCGCTGTCTGCGCCGCGGCGAGCTGAACGCGGCCCTCCAGGGCGAGGCGGTCCGGCGCGGCGTCCGGCTGCGCCACGGTGTCCGCCTGGTGGCCGTCACCGACGGACCGGACGGGGTCACCGCCCGCTTCGCCGACGGCACCACCGCCACCGGAGACCTGCTCGTCGGCGCCGACGGACTGAAGTCGACCGTCCGCCGGCTGCTGCTGCCCGAGTCCCGGCCCGGGTACTCCGGCCAGCGGGTCTACTACGGCTACACCGGCACCGCACCCGTGTCCGCCCCGCAGGCCGCCATCACCATGGTGCGGGGCAGCGCCACCGCGTTCGGATACACGGTCTCCCCGGCGGGACAGACGTACTGGTTCGCCCGCGCCGGCGGCGATCCGCTGCCCGCCGGAGCGACCGCCGCGCCCTCCGCCGAGCTGCGCGCACACCTGCTGCCGCTGCTGCGCGAGGACGAGACGCCCGCCGCCGGTCTGGTCGCGTCCGCCGACGGGGAGATCATGGCCGTCAACGCGACGGAGATGCCGCTCGGCGCCCCGTGGCACACCGGACGGGTCCTGCTCGTCGGCGACGCGGCCCACGCGGCCTCCCCGGCGACCGGACAGGGCGCCTCCATGGCCCTGGAGGACGCCGTCGTCCTGGCCAAGGCGCTGCGTGACCTGCCGGACCCCGGGAGCGCGTTCACCGCGTACGAGCGCCACCGGCGGCCGCGGGCCGAGCAGAACATCACCGTCAGCGGCGGCCTCTCCCGCGGCACCCGCACACCGTCCCGTCCGGCCCCCGTCATGGCCCGTCCCGCCGAGCCGGACGAGCGGCTGCTGCGCCAACTGGCCTGGGACACCCCGCTGCCGCCCGAGCCGCACTGACCGCCAGCCCGTGCGCGAACGTGGTCGCACCGGCCGCGTCGCGCGCACGAAAGTGCAAGAGGCGGGGCACGGGAGTCCATTGCCGGGGTGACGCCGGAGCCGGATCGTTCCGTGCAACCGGCCCTTCGGCAACAAGGAGCACCCGTGCGACCGTTGAGCAGAGCAGGCGGCGCCGTGGCCGCCGCCGTCGCCCTGGTCCTGGGCGGCGGCACCGCGGCGCCCGCGCAGACCGCGTCCCCCGGCGCCGCCGGCTACACCGTGACCGTGGGCACCCCGGTGCCGTTCACCCACCCCACGGACACCCCCGCCACCCCCTACCTCGACAAGGACGGCACCTTCCACTACCAGCAGTCCGCCGCGCTCTACGGCGCCGACGACCCGCGGGTCTGGGACTTCTACACCGGCAAGGACTTCGACAGCGCCACCTTCGACCGCACGCTCAGCGAGGCGGTGAACCCGGCCGACCCCGCCGACCGCAACGACGACACCACCTGGCGGTGCAACAACAGCCCCACCGGGCGCGAGGCGACGTACGCGCCGGCCGGCTCGCGCTACGCGCAGAAGAACTACTGCGACCTGTCCGGGGTGTGGATCGACCCCGACACCGGTGACTGGTACGGCCTGGTGCACAACGAGTTCACCCCGCAGCCCTTCGGCGACGGACTCCACTACGACGCCATCGACTACGCCGTCTCCACCGACCAGGGCCGCACCTGGACCATCGAGGACCACGTGATCACCTCGCCGTACAGCACCAGGCGCGGGGACACCACGGCCTTCCCGCACGAGACGTACTCCTACGGCGACGGCGACCAACGCCTGTTCGTGGACCCGGCCTCCGGCTACTTCTACGTCTATTACGGCTCGCGGATCGTCGACAAGAGCGGCGGCTGGAAGGCCTTCTACGAGCACGTGGCCCGTGCCCCGATCGCCGCGAAGATGGCCCCCGGCTCCTGGCGCAAGTGGTACGACGGGGCCTGGTCCCAGCCCGGCACCGGCGGCCGGGAGAGCAACCTCGTCCCCGTCGACGCCGGCCACCCCACCGGCCACACCCCCGCCGACGCCGAGTACGACCCGGCCAACACCGGCACCGCCGCCCAGCAGATCGCGGCCGGCACCATGCCCCCGACCTCACCGCTGTTCGTCCTGAACATCGCCTACGACGCCCACCTCGGCCTGTACATCGGCACACCGCAGGCCGTCGACCAGAGCGGCCACGCACCGCAGTACCTGTACGCCACCGACGACCTGGACACGCAGAAGTGGCGGCTCATCGGCGACACCGGCGACTACACCACCGCGTCCTGGTACCGCTGGTTCCTGGACCGCGCCAACCGCACCGGCTCCGCCGTCGTCGGCAGGACCTTCCGCGCCTACTGCTCCTTCGGCTGCTCCCACGACGCCTCCGGCGAGTACGTCGACATCACCGTGGATTCCGCCACGCCGGCCGCCCCGCCCGTGGACATCGGCCGCACGTACCGCATCGCCGGCGGCACGGGCCGCGTCCTCGCCCAGGCGTCCGGCGGTTCCGCCGTCACCTCGGTGGCACGGCCCTCCGGCTCCGCCCGCGAGTCGTGGTCCTTCACGCCCACCGGCGACGGCGCCTTCACCCTCGCCAACGCCGCGACCGGCCGGCTGCTGAGCGTCGACTCGGGCAGGACGGCCGGCCGTGCCTGGGGCGCCAGGCCCACGGTCACCGCGGTCCGGGCCGGCGGACCGTCCGTCGGACAGCAGTGGTTCGTGATCCCCGACTCCGCCGACGGCGGCTACCGCCTGGTCAACCGCTACAGCGGCCTCGTCCTCGGCCTCTCCGCGAACCCGGGCCGGCTCGCCGAGACCACTGCGCTGCGCACCTGGACGGACACCACCGGCACCACCGTCGGCGACGGACGCACCGCGGCCGAACAGACCCTGTCCCTCACCCCGGCCGGCGTCCGGGCGCACTGAGCCGGAGAAGGCCCGCGGTGACCGCGGCTCTCCTATGCTGCCCCCATGTCGATCATCAACGGGGAGTCCGACGCCCGGCTGGCCGTGACGGCGGCGCAGGCCGGTGCGGCGGTGGTGCGGGAGATGTACGGCCGGCGGCTGGACCGCCGTGAGAAGGCCGCCGGTGACTTCGCCACGGCGGCCGACCTCGCCGCCGAGCGGGCCGTTCTGGAGGTGCTGCGGGCCGCCCGGCCCGGGGACGCGGTGACGGCCGAGGAGAGCGGGGACACCGGTGCCGCCGGAGCCCGGCGCCGCTGGCTGGTCGACCCGCTGTGCGGCACCCTCAACTACGCCGTGCAGACCACACTCGTCGGCGTGAACGTCGCTCTGCGGGTCGGCTCGGAGGTCACCGCCGCGGCGACGGCCGATCCGTTCAGCGGGGAGGTGTTCTGGACCGACGGCGCGCGGGCCGTGGTCCGCCGCGACGGCGGTGACACGGAGCTGACGCCCGCCGCCGGGTCCGCGCTGGTGGACGTCAACCTCGACCCGCCGTTCCCCAACGCGCCCGGCTTCCAGCCGGCCCGTCTGCTCGCCGACCCGGGCTTCGCCGCGCGGTTCCGGCCCCGGGTGATCTCCAGCACCCTCGCGGTGGCCTGGGTCGCCGCCGGGCGCCGGGCCGCCTACGTCACCGACGGCCGGCCCGCCGACAGCGTGCACTTCGCCGCGGGCATCGCCCTGTGCCGGGCGGCCGGCTGCACGGTGACCGGCCTGTACGGCGAGCCCCTGCACACCGGCGCCGACGGGCTGCTCGCGGCGGCCGAGGCCGAGACGCACGCCGCCCTGCTGGACCTGGTCAAGAAGCAGGCCGGTCACGTGAGTTGAGCCTTCGCTCGAAGGATGTGGTGTCGGAAGGCTTGTGGCCCGCTTGGTTCATCACTTAAATCAAAACATGAACTAAGCCGAGGGGTCAGCTCCTCGGCCCCGCCCATGTCTGGAGCCGCCGCAATGAGACTGAGATCCCTGGGCATCGCGCTGGCCGCCACGGCCGCGCTGATCGCCCTGCCCACCGCACACCCGTCGGCCGACGCGGCCGAAACCCCCTTGTCCCAGGGGAAGACGGCCACCGCGTCCTCCGAGGAGAACACCGGCACCGCCGCCGCCCACGCCGTCGACGGCGACCCCGGGACCCGCTGGTCCTCGGCCGCGGGCGACGACCAGTGGGTCCGCGTCGACCTCGGAGCCACCGCCACCGTCAGCCGGGTGGTCCTCGACTGGGAGGCCGCCTACGGCAAGGACTACAAGGTCCAGATCTCCGCGGACGGCACCACCTGGACCGACCTGAAGTCCGTCACCGGCTCCGACGGCGGCACCGACACGCTCGACGTGTCCGGCCGGGGCCGCTACGTACGGATGCTCGGCGTGCACCGGGCCACCCCATGGGGCTACTCCCTCTGGGAGTTCCAGGTGTACGGCAGCACGGACGGCGGCCAGGCGGGCTGCGGCACCGCCGACGCCGCCCGGGGCAGGCCCGCCACGGCCTCCTCCACGGAGAACGCCGGCACGCCGGCCTCCGCCGCCTTCGACGGCAGCACCGCGACCCGCTGGTCCAGCCAGGCCGCCGACCCGCAGTGGCTCCAGGTGGAACTCGGCTCCGTCAAGGACCTCTGTCAGGTCGACCTGAACTGGGAGGCCGCCTACGGCAAGGACTTCCAGATCCAGGCCTCCACCGACGGACAGAGCTGGAGCACCCTCAAGAGCGTCACCGGGGCCAGTGGCGGCACGGCGTCGTACGACGTCAGCGGCTCCGGACGGTACGTCCGCATCCTCGGCACCGCCCGCGGCACTGGCTACGGCTACTCCCTCTGGGAGGTCGCCGTGCACACCGGCACCACCGGCGTCCCGCCCGTCCAGGGCGGCGGCGACCTCGGCCCGAACGTCATCGTCGTCGACCCCTCCACCCCGGGTCTCCAGCAGAAGTTCGACGACGTCTTCGCCCGGCAGGAGTCCGCCCAGTTCGGCGCCGGCCGCTACCAGTTCCTGCTCAAGCCCGGCACCTACGACAACCTCAACGCCCAACTCGGCTTCTACACCTCGGTATCCGGCCTCGGCCTGAACCCCGACGACACCCGGATCAACGGTGACATCACCGTCGACGCCGGCTGGTTCAACGGCAACGCCACGCAGAACTTCTGGCGTTCGGCGGAGAACCTCGCCCTCAAGCCGGTCAGCGGCACCGACCGCTGGGCCGTCGCCCAGGCCGCGCCCTTCCGCCGGATCCACGTCCAGGGCGGCCTCAACCTCGCTCCCAACGGCTACGGCTGGGCGTCGGGCGGCTACATCGCGGACTCGAAGATCGACGGTACGGTGGGCCCGTACTCCCAGCAGCAGTGGTACACCCGGGACAGCTCGGTCGGCGGCTGGACCAACGGCGTGTGGAACATGACCTTCTCCGGCGTCCAGGGCGCCCCCGCCACCAACTTCGACAACGGCCCGTACACCACCCTGGACACCACCCCCGTCTCCCGCGAGAAGCCGTTCCTGTACCTGGACGGCTCGACGTACAAGGTGTTCGTCCCGGCCAAGCGCACCAACGCCCGGGGCGTCTCCTGGCCCGCGAACGCCGGTACGTCCGTCCCGCTCGACCAGTTCTACGTCGTCAAGCCGGGCGCCACGGCCGCCACCATCAACGCGGCCCTCGCCCAAGGCCTCAACCTCCTCTTCACCCCCGGCGTCTACCACCTCGACCAGACCCTCGACGTCACCCGCGCGAACACCGTCGTCCTCGGCCTCGGCCTCGCCACCCTGGTCCCGGAGGGCGGCGTCGACGCGATGCACGTCGCCGACGTCGACGGCGTGCGGCTCGCCGGATTCCTCATCGACGCCGGCCCCGTCAACTCCGACACGCTGCTGCGCATCGGCACCCCGGGCGCCACCGCCGACCACTCCGCCAACCCCACCACCATGCAGGACGTGTTCATCCGCATCGGCGGCGCCGGACCCGGACTCGCCACCAACTCCGTGGTGGTGAACAGCGACGACGTCATCGTCGACCACACCTGGATCTGGCGCGCCGACCACGGCAGCGGCGTCGGCTGGGACACCAACCGCGCCGACTACGGCCTGCGCGTGAACGGCGACGACGTCCTCGCCACCGGCCTGTTCGTGGAGCACTTCAACAAGTACGACGTCCTCTGGAGCGGAGAACGCGGCCGGACGATCTTCTTCCAGAACGAGAAGGCGTACGACGCCCCGAACGCCGCCGCCATCACCCACGACGGCATCACCGGCTACGCGGCCTACAAGGTCGCCGACTCCGTCACCACCCACGAGGCGTGGGGGCTGGGCAGCTACTGCAACTACACGGCCGATCCGTCGATCGTCCAGGCGCACGGCTTCCAGACGCCCGTGACGCCGGGGATCAGGATGCACGACCTGCTGGTGATCTCCCTCGGCGGCAAGGGCCAGTACGCGCACGTCGTCAACACCACCGGCGCACCCACCTCGGGCACCGACACGGTCCCGTCCAAGGTGACGTCCTTCCCGTAGGGCTCCGGGCGGCGGCCGTCCGCGGTCAGGCGGGGGCGCGGCGCAGGTCCTCCCATGCGCGGTCGCGCAGTTCCGGCTCCCGCAGGACGTCCGCGGCCGTGCAGGCCAGCGCCTCCACCACCGCCGTGAGCACCCGCCGGGCCCGTTCCGAGAGCGCGGCCTCGGCGAACTCCGGTGTGTGGTCGGAGCCGCCGGCGCCCGTGATCGCGACGAACGGGTGGATGGCGGGCACCCGGCCGCTGACGTTGCCGATGTCGGAGGAGCCCAGGTAGACGCCGGGAACGGGCGGGGTGAGGGTGATGCCGGCGCGGTCCAGGTGCCCGGCGAAGCGCTCGGACAGCACCGCGCTGTCGCGGAAGTGTTCGTACCGCACGCTCGCCCGTTCCACCGTCAGGGCCGTCCCGGTCGCCAGCGCGACGCCCTCGGCGGCGGTGCGCAGCTGCCCCGCCAGTTCGTCCAGGGCGGCGGTGGTGAGGGCGCGCAGTCCGAAGCGGCCCTCGGCGTACTCCGGGACGATGTTCGTGGCCGTACCGCCCTGCGTGACGATCCCCTGGACATGGGACCCGTCCGGCAGCCGCCGGCCCAGCGCCGACAGCACGTTGAACAGCTCGACCAGCGCCGCGAGCGCGTCGATGCCCTCCGTCGGATTGCCCGTGGGATGCGCGGCCCGCCCCCGGAAGCCGACCCGGTACTGCTCCTGCGCGGTCAGCGGCGCCCGTACCCAGTCGTACACCCCCGGGTGGAACATCAGGGCGGCGTCGACCCCGTCGAAGACCCCGGCCTCCACCTCCAGGGCCTTGCCGCCTCCGCCCTCCTCGGCCGGCGTGCCCACCGCGAGGACCGTGCCCCCGGTGCCGTCCCGCACCGCGTCCGTGACCAGGGCCGCGCCGAGGCCGGCCGCCGCGATCAGGTTGTGCCCGCAGGCGTGCCCGAGCCCGGGCAGGGCGTCGTACTCCAGGGGGAACGCCACCACCGGCCGTCCCGTGCCCGAGTGGGCCGTGAACGCGGTCGGCAGGCCCGCGGTCTCCCGCCGCACCGCGAAGCCCGCCCGCTCCAGTTCCCCGGTGAGCAGCGCCGCCGCCCGGTGCTCGGCGAAGGCGGTCTCCGGGTCCGCGTGCAGGGCCGAGGCGACCGCCCACAGCGCGTCGGCGCGGCGCGCGGCCTCCTCCCGGATCCGCTGGTACAGCGACACGAGACCTCCTGGGGTGTGGCGGGCGTGGTGGTGCGTGCCGGCCCGGGTTCCACCCGGACGGCCCTTCGACACCGGCCTCGCGGGTTTGGGCCGCCCGGCCGGTGCAACACGGTGGATGCGGCACCGACCACCTCAGGAGGACAGCCATGGACCACTCGCGCGTACCCGTCCTGGAAGCGTTGCAGGAGTTCCGGCGGCGAGGAGACGTGGTGTACGGGCCACCCGGGCACAAGCAGGGCCGCGGCACCGACCCCCGCGTGGCCGAGGTCCTCGGCCTCGACGTCTTCCGCTCGGACGTGCTCACGCTGAACGGACTGGACGACCGCCGCGAGTCCCAGGGCGTGCTGGAGCAGGCGCAGGAGCTGATGGCGGACGCGGTCGGCGCCGAACACGCCTTCTTCTCCACCTGCGGCAGCTCCCTGTCCGTGAAGACCGCGATGTGCTCGGTGGCCGGCCCGGGGGAGAAGCTGCTGCTGTCCCGCAACGCGCACAAGTCGGTCATCGCCGCCGTGATCATCAACGGCGTCGAGCCGATCTGGGTCCACCCGAAGTTCGACGCCGAACGGCACATGGCCCATCCGCCCGAGCCCGACGACGTACGCGACCGGCTGCGCGAACACCCCGACGCCAAGGGCATGCTGCTCATCACGCCCACCGACTGGGGCACCTGCGCCGACGTGCGCGCAGTGGCCGACGCCTGCCACGCCTTCGACGTACCGCTCATCGTGGACGAGGCGTGGGGCGCCCACCTGCCCTTCCATCCGGGCCTGCCCGCCTGGGGCATGGACGCGGACGCCGACCTGGTCGTCACCAGCGTGCACAAGATGGGCGGCGCCATCGAGCAGAGTTCGGTGTTCCACCTCCAGCACGACCGGGTCTCGCCCACCGTGCTCAAACAGCGCGAGGACCTGCTCGGCACCACCAGCGCCTCCTGCCTGGTCTACGCGGCGCTCGACGGCTGGCGGCGGCAGATGGTCGAGCAGGGGCACGCTCTCCTGGACGCGGCTGTGCACCGCGCCGAGCGCGTCCGGGCCCGGCTGCGGGAACTGCCGGGGCTGCGGGTGATGGGCGGCGAGGTCATCGAGGAGGGCCTGGCCGCAGAGTTCGACCCGCTGAAGATCGTCATCGACGTACGGGACCTCGGGATCAGCGGCATGCAGGCGACCGAGTGGCTGCGCGCCAACTGCCACATCGACATGGGCGGCTCGGACACCTGCCGGATCACTGCCTCCATCACCCACTCCGACGACGAGGAGACCGAGAAACTGCTGGTGGAATCCGTCGGTTCGCTGGTGGAGCGCGCGGACTCGATCGAGCGGCGACCCGCCGTGCACCTGCCCGAGCCCCGCGCCCTGGAACTGGAGCAGGCGGTGCTGCCCCGCGAGGCCTTCTTCGCCGCCGCCGAGGTGGTGCCTGCCGAGCGGGCCGTGGGCCGGATCGCCGCCGAGATGATCAGCCCGTACCCGCCGGGCGTGCCGGTCGTGGCGCCGGGCGAGGTGATCACCGCCGAGGTTCTCGACTACCTGCGCAGCGGTGTCGCCCACGGCTTCCTCGTCCCCGACGCCGCGGACTCCTCCCTGGAGACGCTGAGGGTCATGGCACGCCCCTGACCGGCCCCTCCCGACCTGCGCCGGGCGGGGGCAGCGCCTAGGGTGGCCTGTGCGGGCGGCGGCCGGGTGCATGCCTGCCCCGGGTCAAGAAGCCGGCCCTGCTGCTGAACACGTCCTCGGCAGGGGTCACTTGGCCCTGCCGGTGGTCCCCGGGCCCGGACCAGCGCGTCCGGCGGGCCTCCCGCCCCGGCAATTCGATAGGAGACGGCCCGACTTCACCCCGACCGGAAATCGCCGAGATTCCCGGTTTCGGACGCCCCGGCCCGGGGACCTCGGTACGAGTGCGCCGCCACCCCTTTCGTTCGAATATCTCCCGGTATATCCCTGGGTGCCGGCCGCATGCCCCGGCGTGACCAGCGAAGGAACAGGTACTGATGAGCGAGACGAACCCCCTGAAGCGAGCGGCGGACAAGGTGGCGGACGCCCTCCAGGGCGGGCCCGCGGGCCCCGAGGACGGCATCCCCGGCAAGCCGGGAGCCGAGTCGCCGCCCGTCGCCGAACCGACCGGACCCCGCGAGCCGCTGCCCCCCAAGCCCGACCAGACCGGCCCGGACACCGTCTCGCCCACCGGGCAGCCGACCGGCGCCGACCAGGCCCGGATGGCGCAGAGCGGCGGCTACCTCACCAACGCCCAGGGCACCCGGCTGTACGACACCGACCACTCCCTCAAGGCGGGACCCCGCGGACCGGTGCTCCTGCAGGACCACCACCTGCGCGAGAAGGTCATGCACTTCGACCACGAGCGCATCCCGGAGCGCGTGGTCCACGCCCGCGGCGCCGGCGCGCACGGCGTGTTCCGCAGCTACGGCACCGCCGCCAACGTCACCAAGGCGGCGTTCCTCGCCGAGGACGTCGAGACACCGGTGTTCGTCCGCTTCTCCACCGTGCTCGGCTCCCGGGGCTCCTCCGACACCGTCCGTGACACCCGGGGCTTCGCGACGAAGTTCTACACCAGCGAGGGCGTCTTCGACCTGGTCGGCAACAACATCCCGGTCTTCTTCATCCAGGACGCCATCAAGTTCCCGGACATCATCCACGCCGGCAAGCCGCACCCGGACCGGGAGATCCCCCAGGCACAGAGCGCCCACGACACCTTCTGGGACTTCGTCACCCTGCACACCGAGGCCACCCACCACACCCTGTGGAACATGTCCGACCGGGGCATCCCGCGCTCCTACCGCACGATGGAGGGCTTCGGCGTCCACACCTTCCGGCTGGTCAACGAGGCCGGCGAGACGACCCTGGTGAAGTTCCACTGGAAGCCGAAGCTGGGCGTGCACTCGCTGGTGTGGGAGGAGGCGCAGATCATCAACGGCGTCGACCCGGACTTCCACCGCCGGGACCTCGCCGACGCCATCGAGGCGGGCGCCCACCCGCAGTGGGAGTTCGGCATCCAGACCTTCCCCGACACCCCCGACCAGACCTTCGAGGGCATCGACCTGCTGGACCCGACGAACATCGTCCCCGAGGAGCTGGCCCCCGTGCAGCCGATCGGGCTGCTCACCCTGGACCGCAACCCGTTCAACTTCTTCGCCGAGACCGAGCAGGTCGCCTTCCACGTCGGCCACCTCGTCCCCGGCATCGACATCACCGACGACCCGCTGCTCGCCGGCCGGCTTTTCTCCTACCTGGACACCCAGATCACCCGGCTCGGCGGACCCAACTTCCCGCAGCTGCCCATCAACCGGCCGCACGCCCCCGTCAACGACATGCTGCGCGACGGCATGCACCAGACCGCCGTGCACCGGGGCGCGGCCCCCTACCGCCCCAACTCCCTCGACGGAGGCTGCCCGTTCACCCCCGGCGCGCACCTCGACGGCGCGTACGTGGAGACACCCGTACGGATCCCCGAGGCGACCAAGGTGCGCGAGGCACCCGAGTCGTTCGACGACCACTTCAGCCAGCCGCGCCGGTTCTGGCTCAGCATGAGCGCCCCGGAACGCGAGCACATCATCGGCGCCTACACCTTCGAACTCGGCAAGTGTTACGAACAGGCCATCCGCGAGCGGGCCCTGCAGGTCCTGGCCAACATCGACCCGGAGCTGTGCGAGGGCGTCGCCGCCGGCCTAGGCCTGCCCGCACCCCAGCCCACGGTGCCGCTGGCCGACGTCGAGCCCAGCCCCGCCCTCTCCCAGGTCGGCCACACCTGGCCCACCGACGGCAGGATCATCGGCATCGTCACCGGCCCCGACGGCGACCTCGACGGCGTACGGGCCGTACGCCAGGAGGTGCTGGACGGCGGCATGGTCCCGCTGATCGTCGCCCCGGCGGGCGGCACCGTCGGGGACGGCGCGGACGCCCTGACCGTCCAGCGCACCTACGCCACCGCACGCTCCGTGGAGTTCGACGCCCTCCTGGTGGCCGGCACCCCCGGCGTGGGAAGCGACGCCTACGGCGCCCGGGACGCCAAGGCCAGCCACCCCGGCCTCCACCAGGCCACCCCCGACCCGCGGGTCGGCCTGCTGCTGGCGGAGGCGTACCGGCACGGCAAGGCCATCGGCGCCGCCAAGGGCGGCGAGAGCGCGCTGGAGGCGGCCGGCATCCCGCTCGACGCCCCCGGCGTGATCGCCGACGACTCCGCCACCGCCGTCCTGCAACAGCTCACCCGGCTGCTCGGCGCCCACCGGGTCTGGGAACGCTTCCCGTCCGCCGCCTGACGGCACCCGCCTCTCGCGGCAACGCCGGCCCCCATGACCGGGGGGCCGGCGCACGGCCCTTCACTCCCGCGTGGTGCGGCACAGCAACAGGCAGATGTCGTCGTCGTGTTCCGAGTCGTGCAGCATCGGCTTGAGCAGCGCGTCGGCCGCCGCGTCCAGATCCGCCAGATCCGCCGAACCGAGCGCCTCCATGGCCTGCGCCAGCCGGTCGATGCCCGCGTCGATCCCCGCGGTCCGCCGCTCCACCAGACCGTCCGTGTACAGCGCGAGCGTGGAGCCCGCCGGCAGCTCCAGGGTGTACTCCTCGTAGGTGAACGGCACCGGGACCCCCAGCATGATCCCGGGTTTCGCCTCCAGCACCCGCACCTCGCCCCCGGGACCGCGCGCGATGGCCGGCGGATGCCCGGCGGCCGCCCACACCACCTCCGGCTCACCGGGCGTGAACCGGGCGATCGCACAGGTCGCGTACAGCTCCGGCTGCTGGTGGCGGAGCATCCGGTGCAGCAGGGTGAGGATCCGCGCCGGGCCGTTGCCCTCGACGGCGTAGGCGCGCAGCGCGGTGCGCAGCTGGCCCATGATGACCGCCGCGCGCAGCCCGTGCCCCGTGACGTCCCCTATCACCGCCAGCACACTGCCGTCCGGCTGCGGAAAGGCGTCGTACCAGTCGCCGCCGATGTTCAGCCCGTGCGTCGCCGGCAGATAGCGGGCGGCCAGGTCCAGGCCCCGGGTGGCGGGCAGCTCGGTGAGCTGGGCCCGCTGCAGGGCCTCGGCGACGTCCCGGTGCTGCTCGTACTGGCGGGCGTTGTCCAGGGCGATGCCCGCCCGCCGGGCCAGCTCCAGCAGCATCACGGTGGTGTCCGGGTCGAAGCGGTCGCCGGGCGCCGCCAGGGTGAGCACGCCCTGCACGGTGCGCGCGCCGAGCGGCAGGCACAGCAGCGGCCGGTCCGGGGAGAGCGCGGAGGCCGGCAGGTCGTCCACGCCCGGGAGTTCACCGGGATGCGGCGCCGCGTGCTGGGGGCGGCCGGTGCGCGCCGCCGTCACCGTGGCCGCCGCCCGCTCGCCCGGCGGGGTCCGCTCGTCGTCCACCAGCCAGACGTCGACGTGCCGCGCGTACTCCGGAACCAGCAGCTCGGGCAGCCGGCGCAGGATGTCCTCGTGGTCGAGGGAGGCGTTCAGCACCGCGCTCGCGTTGGCCAGGAAGGTCAGCAGACGGCGGGCGTTCTCCGCCTCCGCGCGTGCCGCCCGCTCGGCGTCGAGGAGTTCACGCTGCGCCAGCGCCGCCGCCTCCAGCTCGGCGTGCAGCGCCAGCACACCCTGGTTCGTCTGGTGCAGCTCCTCCCGGTGGAAGTCGAGAAGCTCCTCCGTCTCCGTCAGGCGGGCCAGCACGGCGTCGGTGTCCGCGTCGGCGTCCAGCAGCGCCTCGGCGAGCGGGACGCCGCCCGGGCCGGGCAGCGGCACGGTCACGGGGGAGGGGCAGACGAGCGTGTGCTGCCAGGGCTCCGGCCCGCCCAGGGCGACCCGCAGCCGCCCGCCCGGGCCGGCGGTCACCGCCAGGTCGGCGCCGTCCGTGCCGAGGCCGCGGCGCAGCCGGGTACCGAGCGCGGCCAGGAAGCGGGCACGGTCGAGCACCGGCACCCCGGCGTCCGCGAGGAGCCGCGCCAGCAGGGCACGGGCGCGGGCCGCGTCGGCGGCGGAGGCGATGGTCCATTTCTCAGAGGCGGCTGTCATGGGCGCTGGTCCGGCGGTCGGGGGCCAGTACGGCCACGCTGGTGTCGTCGCGTACGGGGCGGGCGGGGCTGCCGGCGTCGCGCAGGATCGCCGCGGCCACCACCGACGGGTCCTGGCCGAGCAGCCGGGGGTCCTCCGGCGGCCTCCAGCGGCTGGGCAGTCCGTCGCTGTGCACAACGAGCAGACTGTCCCCGCGCCACGGCACCCGGCGCAGCGGAACCTGCGCCGGGAAGTACGCCCCGACGATCCCCGGATGCGAGATCAGGGACGTCCAGGAGTCCCCGGTGCGCACCCGGGCGCCGACGTTGCCGACCCCGGCGAAGCCGAGTTCCGCGCGCTCGGTGTCCACCTGGGCCACCGTGACCGCCGCGCCCCGGGTCGGCCGCAGCGCCGCGTGCAGCCGGCGCAGGATGTCCGGCGGCGGCAGATGCGCGCAGTGGCGCAGCTCGGCCACCGCCGCGGAGGAGGCGTGCGCGGCCTTCGGGCCGTGTCCGAGACCGTCCGCGAGCAGCAGCGTCAGCAGCCTCCCGGAGCGCACCCAGCTCCAGGCGTCACCGCAGTGTTCGGCCTGCCCGAGGGAGACCGTGATCCCGCCCGCGGGCACCGGTGCCGCGGGACTCCCGCGCCTGCCGGGCTCCGGGTCGATCCGGGCCGCCGCCACCGTCCCGCGGCCCGGCAGGCTGTACAGGTGGAAGGCGTTGGCGCTGCGCCGGCAGCTGCCCAGGCCCGCGCCGAGCGAGCCCTCGGCGGTGGACCAGCCGTCCCGCAGCGCGGCGCCGACGTCGGCGATGCCCGGCCCGTGGTCGAGCGAGAACAACTGCACCGAGGCGCCCGCCCCGTCGGCCGGCGGATCCACGAGGTTCACCACCATGCGGCCCCCGCCCGCGTGCCGGAGCAGGTTGGTGGCCAGCTCCGTGGCGACCAGCTCGGCGGCCGCCGTGCGCGCGGGGACGAGCCCCGCCTCTCCGCACGCCTCGCGCGCCGCGATCCGGGCGTCCCGGACCCGCGTGGAGTCGTGCACCGGGACCTCCCACACCCGGCTCATCACACCCCCGGACGCGACGAGGGCACCTGGGCCACCCAGGCGACGGCCGTGACGGTCGTACCCCTGCCCGGCTCGGTGTCGACGCTGAACTCGTGCACCAGCCGCTTCGCTCCGCTCAGCCCGAGACCGAGGCCGCCGCCGGTGGTGTACCCGTCGGTCATGGCCAGTTCCAGGTCACGGATGCCCGGACCGCTGTCGATGAAGCACATCCGCAGCCCCCGGGTACGTCCGTTGTCCAGCGGCGTGATCTCCGCCCGTCCGCCGCCGCCGTGCACCAGCGTGTTGCGGGCCAGCTCGCTCGCCGCCGTGACCAGCTTGGTCTGCTGCACCAGACCGAAACCGAGCCGAGCCGCGCACTGCCGCACCTCCTGCCGGACCCAGGCCAGATCCGCGTCCGAGCCGATGGGCAGACTCGTCGCGGACGCCTGGCCGGACTGCTGCATCAGCTCCCTCCCCGGGACAGCAGTTCCATGGCACGGTCCACGTCCAGGGCGGTGACCAGGCCGGGCAGGGTGAGCCCCAGCTCGACCAGGGTGATCGCCACGGCCGGCCGCATCCCGGCCAGGACCGTACGGGCCGCCAGCAGCCGGGCCGTGGAGGCGATCTCCGCGAGGACCCGGCCGAGGAACGAGTCGACGATCTCCACCCCGGAGATGTCGAGCACCACACCGGTCACCCGGCTGGTGGCGATACGGCTGGTGATGTCGTGCTGGAGCTGCTCGGCCATGCCGTCGTGCAGCTCGCCCTGCAGGGAGACCAGCAGGACGTCGCCCAGGGCGAGCACCGGGACCTGGGACGACTGAACGGGAATGGGCTGGTTCACCGGGCGCTCGCACCCGCGTCCGCACGGGAGACCTCGATGCCCTGTTTGCCCAGCGCGTAGGCCAGCGCGTCGGACAGCGAGGCACGGGTGAGCACCGAGCCCAGGTCGATGCCGAGCTGCACGATGGTCTGCGCGATGGCCGGGCGGATCCCGGACACGATGCACTCGGCACCCATCAGACGTGCCGCGGCCACCGTCTTCATCAGGTGCTGCGCGACGAGCGAGTCCACCGTCGGCACCCCGGTGATGTCCAGGATGGCGTACCGGGCCCGCTGGTCGACGATGGCCTCCAGCAGCGACTCCATGACCACCTGGCTGCGCGCGCTGTCCAGCGTCCCGATCAGCGGGACGGCGACCGTGCCCTCCCACAGCTTGATCACCGGGGTGGCCACCTCGAGCAGCTGCTGGCGCTGCCGCTCGATCAGCTCGGCGTTCGCGTCCAGCGCCGTCTCCATCACCACCAGGCGCAGCGTGCACAGCAGCAGGGACAGTGCCAGCACACTCTCGTGGGCCTGCGGGGCGGCGGGATCGGCGAACTCCTCGCGCAGCAGCTCGACCGCGGAGGCGCGCAGCCCGGCCACCTCCTCGGCGATCTGCGCCGGGGTGGATCCGGTGCGGGCCCGGGTCGCGGACATCCGCCCCAGCTGCTCGCGCACGGTGCCGAAACCGGGCGCCTCGATGTCCTCCAGCCGTCCGCTGACCGCCACTTCGGACAGCGCGTCGACCACCGCCTTGCACGCCTCCACGGCCTCGTCACGGGAAACGGTGAAGACCGAGCGGAACAACGGGGCGTCGGCCCAGCGCTGGGCGATCTGCTCCCTGCGTTGCTCCAGGAAGGAACTGACGACCTGCGGTGCCGATCCGGCCGCCTCCTGCTCGGGCACTCTCATCCTCTCCTCTCGCACAGCCGGGTCCGCCGGTCGGCCGGCTCCCCGAAGCCGATCACTGCCGACCGTCCACCGTAGCTGGCACGCCCCAGCCGTCCAAACCCCGCTCCCGGCACCGCGTTCACGTCAACTTCCCCCAGGCCAGAAGCACTTTTGTACCGGACGGCGGGCGGTGTGCGCCGCCGGGCCGGTGTCGGGGAGCCGTCTACCCCGAAAGCCGCGGGACTCTCCTCGCTGTTGCCGACGTCACCCGTGCGTGCGACCGGTGGCGGCTCGCCCCGCGCGGGTGACGGGATCAGTCGCGTGCCGCGGCCGGGGCCTCCCGCCGCGCCGGTACCGGGTCCGGCCGTCGCCTGGACCGGCGGCGGCGCAGCAGCAGGCGCCGTGCCGGGCCCTCCACCGCCTCGTACAGCACCCAGGCCAGGCCGAGGGAGACGGCGAACGCGGCCGTGGTGACGGTCAGTCCCGCCAGGGGGCCGAAGTGCGGCTTCTTGCCCAGCAGCTCGGTCGCGGCGCGCAGCACCAGCAGGTGGATCATGTAGAAGGCGAACGACAGCTCCCCGAGCCGTACCATCCGCCGGCGCCGCCACAGGGAGGGCAGGCCGTGCAGGTCGGCGACGGCCGCGGCGGGGATGAGCAGGGCGAAGCCGGCGAGGGTGCACACCGTGGCGGAGTAGCCGGGCCTGACCTGCGGGACCAGGAAGTAGCCGATGACGGCCAGGGCGAGCGAGGCCTCCAGTCCGGGCCCGCGCCAGCGGCCGAGCAGCACCAGCCGCGCGGTGACCGCGCCGAGCACGAACTCGGGCAGCCGCGCGGCCGGGAACGAGTAGATCGAGTGGGTCCACCAGTGGTGGGCGTCCGCCCAGGCCAGCATCAGGACCGCGGCCACCGAGAGGCCGCCCAGTGCGGCCGAGCCGCGCGCGCCGAGCCGGCGCAGCAGCAGGAAGATCAGCGGGAAGGCGGCGTAGAAGAAGGCCTCGCAGGCCAGGGACCAGCTCACCGGGTTCAGCGTCTGCCACCACGGCTGCCACCAGGAGTGCAGCAGCAGCGCGTTCGCCAGCGCCTGCTTCGCCGTCGGCCGTGGCTGGTGCGTCAGCGTGTACGCCATGACGAGGGCGACGGCGAGGGTGGCCAGGTGGACCGGGTAGATCCGGGCGACGCGCCGCCGCCAGAAGGCCGGCGCGCGGTCACCGGGCCGCGCCGACCAGGTCAGGACGAACCCGGACAGGACGAAGAAGAACGACACTCCGGTGGCGCCGGCGCCGAAGGCCCAGGACACGAGGCGGCCACCCGTGCCGCCGAACCAGCCGAAGTTGTGCACGTGCAGTCCGAAGACCAGCAGCGCCGCCATCCAGCGCAGCCCGGTGAGCGAGGGCAGGGAGGGCGGGGCGGCCGGTGCGGGGGACCCGGCGGTCGCCGCGTCGGTCCGGGCGGGTGGCGTCCGGAGCGCCGGGGTCGTCGCCGTGGTCATCACATCACCTGCCGCAGGGGGTTCGCGTGGGGCATGAAGGGGAACGTTGCCCGCTCACCCCGGGTCCATCACGTCGCATGGGGAATGTCACACTGCTGCCGAACGACGGGCGGCCGTGATTGCCACGGACGGCGGGACGGGGTGCACCCACACGTGTGATGGACGCCCGCCTCGGTGACGGGTACACCCCACGCGGCCCCGGCGGGCCGGCCGGCCAGTTCCTTCCGGAGGTTCAGCCTGAGCCCGTCAGGCCGCGGCACCCTGCCGGTCCGGGGCCGCGACCAACTGCTCCCGGGTCATCTTCGAGCGGCCCGGCACGCCGGCGGCGCTCGCCCGCTCGTACAGCTCCGCCTTCGACAGGGCGGTCAGGTTCTCGGTCTGCTGCTTCCGCTCTGCGGCCCGTTTGGTGCCGCCGCCCTCGCGGCCCCGGGAGCGGTTCTGCTCGACGCGCGCCCTCGTCGATCTCGTAGCCCTTGCCGATCCGGTCGGTGCCGAGCCGCGCTTCCTGTGGGAGGGATCCTCCCTCCCGTGTCCCCCTCCCACGGCCGATGTCCCACCGGCGGCCCCTCGGGCCCGGGCACTCCTGCGGAAGACCGGCGAGGCGGGCAGGGGCCGGGATGGATCAGGTGCGTGCCCGGTGACCAGGCCGGGGTACCGGCCGACCCTGTCGCGGTCCGTCGCCGTCGCGTAGTTTCTTGACCCTCACACCGTGTCAGGCGGTCCACTCGGAGACATCATGTTCACCATCGGAGACTTCGCCCGGCACGGCCGCGTCTCGGTCCGGATGCTGCGTCACTACGACGCCACCGGACTGCTGCGCCCGGCCCACGTCGACCCCGCCAGCGGCTATCGCTACTACACCGCCGCCCAGCTCGCGCGCCTCAACCGGATCATCGCGCTGAAAGACCTCGGTTTCACCCTCCAACAGGTGGGCGACATCGTGGACGAGAAGGTCGGCGCCGAGGAACTGCGCGGCATGCTGCGGCTGCGGCGGGCCGAGCTGGAGACGGCCGTGGCCGCAGCGGAGGCACGGCTGGTCCAGGTCGAGGCGAGGCTCCGAGCGATCGAGAGCGAGGGGCACATGCCCACGAACGACGTCGTCATCAAGAACGTCCGCACCCTGCGGGTCGCCGAACTGACCGCGACCGCCGCCAGTTTCGACCCCGAGGACATCGGCCCGGTCATCGGGCCGCTCTACGACCGGCTCTTCCGCCACCTGGACGCGGCGGGCATCGCGCCCACGGGTCCCGGCGTCGCCTACTACGAGGACGCCCCGGAGGGCGGCGGCAGGATCAGCGTCCACGCCGCCGTCCAGGTCTCCGCTCCGCTCCAGGACGGCGCCTTCCGCGTCCTCGACCTGCCGGCCCTCGACCAGGCGGCGACCATCGTCCACCGCGGCTCGATGGACACCGTCCTGCCCACCGCCCAGAGCCTGGCCCACTGGATCGACGCCAACGGCTACCGGTCGACCGGATACCCCCGCGAGATCAACCTGGAGTGCCCCGAGAACCGTGACGACTGGGTGACGGAACTCCAGGCACCGGTCATCCGGGCCTGACCGACTCCCGGCGGTACGCCGGCACTTCGGGCGTACGTCATCGAGGCCGGGCGTACGTCATCGGGGCCGGGCGTATGTCACCGGGAACGGGATCCCGCACGGGCGGCCAGCCGCTCCGCCTCGGCGGTGGCCGCTTCGGCCCGGCGGCGGGCCTCTCCGGCGGCGCGGGAGGCCTCGCGCGCCCGCTCCCGCGCACCCCGTTCCTCCTCACGGGCCTGCCGCTGTTCGTCCTCGGCGTGCCGCAGCCGCTCCCGCAGCTCCTGGATCCGCTGCTCCGCATCGGCCACCCGGGCGCAGGCCTTCTGCACCGCCCGCTCGGCGGCCTCGGCCTGCGCCTCGCGGGCGCGGAGGTCCCGTTCGGCGTCGCGGGCGGCCCTGCGGGCCTCGTCGAGGCGGCGGCGCCGCGCGAGTTCGTCCTCGGCGTCCCCGGCGGCCTCGGCCCGGCCGCGCGGTCGCCCCGCCTCGCGCGCGCCGCTCTTCCCGTCCTCGCCACGCCGTGCCGTTCCGGTCACCGCCGGGGGAGCGGGGCGGCGCGCGAGGAAGCGGTCGTCGGCCTCCGGGAAACCGAACGTGGAGCTGAGCGGCCTGACCAACCGCCCCTTTGCCCACGTACGGCCGGCCTCCGGGTCGGCGAGCACGGCGTGCAGCGTCTCCTCGACCTCCCGCTGGACCCCTTCGCCCACCGGACGTCCGGCCTCCGCGGCCAGCCGCCGCGCCTGCCGCCCGAGTGCGCCGATCACCTCGCTCTGCCGGCGGGCCAGCCGGCGCAGCTGGGCACCGTCCAACTCGCGGTGCGCCCGGCGCAGTTCCTCGCCGAGTTCCAGCAGCGGCTCGACCTCCGCCCGCTGCCGGCGCACCAGCAGATTGCTGACCCAGGCGGCCAGGCTCGGCCGCCGCAACGCGCCGATCTGCTTGGCGAGGCCCTCGTCACCGGCCTTGCGGGCGTCCAGGGCACGGCGGTCACGGGCGGCCACGAACTCCTCCGGCCGCAGCCCGTACAGCTCGTCGGCGACGGCGTCCAGATCCACCGGCGTCCCTCTCGGCGACCACTGTGATGACAGAGTCCGAGTTTCTCACCCTCGCGGCGCGGACGCGCCGCGGCTTTCGGCACCGGATCGCCGCCCTTCGCCCAGTTCCCCGCACCGTCGGCGAACGTGCAGGGGCCGGTGCCGTGCGTACGGCCCGCCCCTGGCGTGCGCGGTCGGGCGGCCGACCGCCAGTGCGTCGGATCGCCTGTTCGGAGGACCGTTCGGCTCGCCGCGCGGCCGGTGTCTGTCCGGGGCCACATGATGCGGGCATGGGCAGGGCTCGGCCTCCGGCCGTCGGCCGGACCGGCCGCGCTCGGCAAGCCGGCCGGATGTGTGCGGAGGCAAATGTGACAGCAAACTTCCGGGCGGATGTCGTAGCGGGCCCGGAGGTGGACGGCGGATGACGCGACGCGGCCAAAATTGCACCGTTCGTTTTCTTGAACCTCTCGTGTTTATGAGGGTAGGTTCGGCCGCATGACCGCCTCCCCGACACCGACCACCGCCGAGGAGCTCCGCGGTGCCGGCCTGCGCGTGACGGCGGCCCGCGTCGCGCTGCTGGAGACCGTCCGGGACGGCGACCACCTCGGCGTCGAGGCGATCGCCTCCGGAGTCCGCGATCGCGTAGGCCATATCTCCCTGCAAGCCGTCTATGAGGCCCTTCACGCGCTGACCGCGGCGGGTCTCGTGCGCCGTATCGAGCCGGCCGGCCACCCGGCCCGGTACGAGGGACGCGTGGGGGACAACCACCACCACATCGTGTGCCGGTCCTGCGGTGCCGTCGCCGACGTCGACTGTGCCGTCGGCGACGCGCCCTGCCTGACCGCCGCCGACGACCACGGCTTCGCCATCGACGAGGCCGAGGTCGTCTACTGGGGCCTGTGCCCCGACTGTTCCACCGGCCGCAGTTCCTGAGCACCGAGTTCCGCACAGTTCGGAAGGATTGCCATGACTGAGAACCACGACGCGATCGTCACAGACGCGAAGTCGGAGGAGGGGAGCGGCGGCTGCCCCGTCGCGCACGACCGGGCCCTGCACCCGACGCAGGGTGGCGGCAACCGCCAGTGGTGGCCGGAGCGGCTCAACCTGAAGATCCTCGCCAAGAACCCGGCCGTGGCCAACCCCCTCGATGAGGACTTCGACTACGCGGAGGCCTTCAAGGCCCTCGACCTCGCGGCCGTGAAGCGGGACATCGCCGAGGTGCTGACCACGTCGCAGGACTGGTGGCCCGCCGACTTCGGCAACTACGGCCCCCTGATGATCCGTATGGCCTGGCACAGCGCGGGCACCTACCGCATCAGCGACGGCCGCGGCGGCGCCGGCGCCGGTCAGCAGCGCTTCGCCCCGCTCAACAGCTGGCCGGACAACGGCAACCTCGACAAGGCCCGCCGTCTGCTGTGGCCGGTCAAGAAGAAGTACGGCCAGAGCATCTCCTGGGCCGACCTGCTGATCCTCACCGGCAACGTCGCCCTGGAGACGATGGGCTTCAAGACCTTCGGCTTCGGTGGCGGCCGCGCGGACGTCTGGGAGGCCGAGGAGGACGTCTACTGGGGTCCCGAGACCACCTGGCTGGACGACCAGCGCTACACCGGCAACCGCGAGCTGGAGAACCCGCTCGGCGCGGTCCAGATGGGCCTGATCTACGTCAACCCGGAGGGCCCCAACGGCAACCCGGACCCGATCGCCGCCGCCCGCGACATCCGGGAGACGTTCCGCCGCATGGCGATGAACGACGAGGAGACCGTCGCCCTGATCGCCGGTGGCCACACCTTCGGCAAGACCCATGGCGCGGGCCCGGCGGACCACGTCGGCGCCGACCCCGAGGCCGCCTCCCTGGAGGAGCAGGGCCTGGGCTGGAAGAGCACCTACGGCACCGGCAAGGGCGGGGACGCCATCACGTCCGGCCTGGAGGTCACCTGGACCGCCACGCCGACCCAGTGGAGCAACGGGTTCTTCAAGAACCTCTTCGAGTACGAGTACGAGCTGGAGCAGAGCCCGGCCGGCGCCCACCAGTGGGTCGCGAAGAACGCCCCGGAGATCATCCCGGACGCGCACGACCCGTCGAAGAAGCACCGCCCGCGCATGCTGACCACCGACCTGTCGCTGCGCTTCGACCCGATCTACGAGCCGATCTCCCGCCGGTTCTACGAGAACCCGGAGGAATTCGCGGACGCCTTCGCCCGCGCCTGGTTCAAGCTCACCCACCGTGACATGGGCCCGAAGTCGCTGTACCTCGGCCCGGAGGTCCCGGAGGAGACGCTGCTGTGGCAGGACCCGCTGCCGGAGCGCGAGGGCGAGCTGATCGACGACGCCGACATCGCCACCCTGAAGACCAAGCTGCTCGAATCGGGCCTGTCCGTGTCCGAGCTGGTCACCACCGCGTGGGCGTCCGCGTCCACGTTCCGCGCCAGCGACAAGCGCGGCGGTGCCAACGGCGCCCGCATCCGCCTCGCCCCGCAGCGCGGCTGGGAGGTCAACGACCCCGACCGGCTGGCCCAGGTGCTGCGCACCCTGGAGAACGTCCAGCAGGAGTTCAACGCCTCCTCCGGCGCGAAGAAGGTCTCCCTGGCCGACCTCATCGTCCTCGGCGGTGCCGCCGCCGTGGAGAAGGCCGCCAAGGAAGCCGGCTTCGAGATCCAGGTGCCCTTCACGGCGGGCCGTGTCGACGCGACCGAGGAGCACACCGACGTCGAGTCCTTCGAGGCGCTGGAGCCGACCGCGGACGGCTTCCGCAACTACCTCGGCAAGGGCAACCGCCTGCCGGCCGAGTACCTGCTGCTCGACAAGGCGAACCTGCTGAACCTGAGCGCCCCCGAGATGACGGTGCTCGTCGGCGGTCTGCGCGTCCTCGGCGCCAACCACCAGCAGTCGCAGCTCGGCGTCCTCACCACGACGCCCGGCGTCCTCACCAACGACTTCTTCGTCAACCTGCTCGACATGGGGACGACGTGGAAGGCGACCTCCGAGGACCAGACCACGTTCGAGGGCCGCGACGCCGCCACCGGTGAGGTGAAGTGGGCCGGCAGCCGTGCCGACCTGGTCTTCGGCTCCAACTCCGAGCTGCGCGCGCTCGCCGAGGTCTACGCCAGCGACGACGCGAAGGAGAAGTTCGTCAAGGACTTCGTCGCCGCGTGGACCAAGGTCATGGACGCGGACCGGTTCGACCTCGCCTGACCGACCGGTACGGCCTCACCTGACCCGTTGAACAGGACGTCCGGGTCCGCCAGTCGGGCGGACCCGGACGTCCTGCTTCTCCGGCGGAGGACCGGGCGCGTCAGCGGCCCAGCACCGCCGCACCCGCCTGCGCGTACCGCTCGTCCAGGTCGCCGGACGGAGCACCGGCCACGCCGATGCCCGCGACCGGAGCGCCCTTGGCGGTCACCGGCGTGCCGCCCGCGAGGAACAGCGTGCCCGGGATGTCCTTCAGGGTCGGCGCCTGCGCCAGCCGCCCGGCCAGCTCGGAGGTGGGTGCGTTCCAGGACACCGCGGTGTACGCCTTGCGCTCCGCGGACTCGTACGACTGCGGGCCCGCGCCGTCGCCGCGCAGGGTGACCAGGGTGTTGCCGTTGCGGTCGACGACGGCCACCGACACATGCCGGCCGTCCTTCTCGGCCGCCTCCACCGCGGCGCGCGCCGCCTTCGTGGCGGCGTCGAGCGTCAGGTGCGTGCTCTGGGTCAGTTCACCGCCGCGGGCCGCGACGGGGGCGGCGGGCGTGGTGTCCGTGGAGTCGGCGGCGTTGGCGGCGACCGTGCCGACGACACCGGCAGCGACGACGGCCAGGGCGGCGCCGCCCACGAGGACGCGGGTACGGCGGGACGGCTTCTTGCGGCTGGGCATGCTGGGGACCTTCCAGTAGAGCCGGGGCTGGGAACGTCACTCGCTCCCGGAACCGATCCTCGGCCCGGAACGGGCCGCGTCCCGTCGCCGGACCGGATGCCTGGGGGGTCATCCGATCGGATGACCCCGTGTGCCCCCGGCCTGGGCACAATGGAGGGTGTTTGCCCAGTTCAGCGCGGAGCCGAGGGAGGTGCCGACGGTGGCCGTACCCGAACGCGACGACACCCGCGCCCTCACCGTCGTCATGCACACGGCGTTCTTCGTGCTGCTGTCCGCGTCCGTCGCCCGCTATCTCGCCCGGCACGCCGACGGACCGCACACCCCCTGGGTGATCGCCCTCTCCGTACTGCTGGCCGCGCTCTACGTCCTCGGGCCCGCCCTCGGCACCCGGCCGAGCCCGCGCCGCCTGATCTGGCTCGGCCTGGTCGTGGCGGCCTGGGCGCTGCTCGTCGTCCTGGCCCCCAGCTTCGCCTGGTGCGCCGTCCCGCTCTTCTACACCGGCCTGCGCACGCTCCCGCCCCGCGCCGCGATCCCGCTCGTCGCGCTGCTGACGGCGCTCGCGGTCGCCGCCCAGCTCACCCTGGCCGGCTGGGCGGACCCCAACGTGCTGCTGGCCCCACCCGCGGTGGCCGCCGTGGCCACCACCGTGTTCGTCGTCATGCAACGCCAGGCGGCCCGCCGCGACGCCCTGATCGACGACCTGGTGCGCACCCGGCGCGAGCTGGCCGCCACCGAGCGCCGCGAGGGCACCCTCGCCGAACGCGAGCGGCTGGCCCGGGAGATCCACGACACCCTCGCCCAGGGGCTGTCCAGCCAGCGCATGCTGCTCCAGGCGGCCGACCGGTTGTGGGACACCGCGCCCGGTACCGCCCGGGACCACGTCCGTACGGCGGCGGCGATCGCCGAGCGTAGCCTCGCCGAGGCCCGTCGCTTCGTCCACGACCTGACCCCGGCCGACCTGGCCGGGGGCGGCGGCCTGCTCCGGGCCCTGCGCGCCGTCGCCGAGCGCGAGACGACACCCACGCTCACCGTCCGCGTCCACACCGAGGGCAGCCCGCCCGACCCGCTGCCCGCACCCGTGGAGTCGGCCCTGCTGCGCATCGCCCAGGGCGCCCTCGCCAACGTCCGCGAGCACGCGGCGGCCACGACCGCCACCCTCACCCTGACCTGCCTGGACGACCAGATCGTCCTGGACGTCACGGACGACGGCCGCGGCTTCGACCCGCGGACCCCGCTCGCCCCCGCGGCCGCCGCGGGGGAGTCCCGCGGCCACGGCCTGCCCGCCATCCGCGCCCGACTGCGCCAGCTGGGCGGCACCCTCACCATCGAGTCGGCACCGGGCGAGGGCACGGCCCTGTCGGCCGCGATCCCGTTGGAGCCGAGATGACCCACACCCCCGAGACGGCCGCCCGCCCACCGCGGACACCGGTGCGCATCCTCGTCTGCGACGACCACGCCGTCGTACGCGCCGGACTGCTGGCGCTCCTGCACAGCGCACCGGACATCGAGGTCGTCGGCGAGGCCGGCAGCGGTGAGGAGGCGCTGGCCCTCGCCCGCAAGACCGCCCCGGACGTCGTCCTGATGGACCTGCAACTCGGCGAGGGCATCGACGGCGTGGAGACCACCCGCCGACTGCGCGCCACGCCGCCCGCCCCGCACGTCCTGGTCCTGACCACGTACGACACCGACGCCGACGTCACCCGTGCCATCGAGGCGGGCGCCACCGGTTATCTGCTGAAGGCCGAGCGCGCCGAGGACCTCTTCACGGCGATCCACGCCGCCGCCCAGGGCCGCCCGGCCCTCTCACCCCCGGTCGCCGACCGGGTCATGTCCCGCCTGCGCAACCCGCGTCCCTCCCTCACCCCCCGCGAACGCGACATCCTCGCCCACCTCTCCCAGGGCCTCCCCAACCACGCCATCGCCCGCGCCCTCTACATCAGCGAGGCCACCGTCAAGACCCACCTCCGCCGCATCTACGACAAACTCGGCGTGGACACGAGGGCAGGAGCGGTGGCGGTGGCGAAGGAACAGCGACTGCTGCCCTGAGAGGGCGTCCGAGCGCCCCACCAGGCTTGTCAGTCCCACGCGTTGAAGAGGATTCCGCCCAGAGTGGTGATGCCGTACAAGCGGACTTGGCGCCACTCTGCCCCGGTCAGGACCGAGGTGTCGACGTCCGAGAGGGGCAGGGTGAGCTGCGCGCGGCCGAGCACGGCCAACCCCTGGTCGGCGAAGGCGCGGGCCCACGGCGGAGGTTCGAGGAACTCCTCCGTGTACCAGTCCCGGCGTTCCTGGGCGAACGCGACCCACGGGTGGTGGGCATGGCACAGGATGACGCACTCGCCCGTGCCCTCGACGACCGACGCGGTGTGGAACGTACGGGGGTACGCCTGTTCCTCGACCTCGCCCACATGGCCGTGGGCCGCCCGCGCGGCCGCATACAGGGCTGTCCGGAACGCCCGCTGATCGGTTTCCGGCAGCGGCCCGTCCTCCGGCCGGAAGAAGCCCGTGGCGCCTCGCGGCAGCGCGAACGCCGCTCCCCCGGCTGAGGGCCCGCGTCCGATTCTCGTCACCCGCCCATTATGGTCCGGCCTGCCAATCGACCGATCCGCCCCCTGCCCTGGCCGGGCCGGGAGAAAATATGGACGAGTTCGAGGGGGAAGAGCCAGGTGGAAGACGACAAGCGCGTAGCCCTGCTCATCGGCACCCTGTCGAATCCCACCCGCAACGAGATCACCGAGGGCATCACGGAGATCTCCGCGAGCGCGCCGCCTGGCAGCACGTTGCTCCTCTACTTCACCGGGCACGGCGTCCGGATCGGCGTCACCGACTACTTGGTGCCCTCCGACGCCCGAGCCCCTGCCGGCGACGGCGGCCACGCGTCCGGGTGGGAGCAGCCGCACGTACGCGAGTCGCTGCTGGAAGCCGATATCAGCCGGTATCTGGCCGGCTGCGCGGCAGGCACCGTGCTGTGGCTGATCGACGCCTGTCGCTCGGCCGGGGACGCGTCAGGCCCTGTATTCGGCAGCAACGTCGTCAAGGGACCCCCGCACAGTGGCTTCGCCATGATGACGAGCTGCGGCCCCGGCGAACTCAGCGGCTTCGCGGAGACGCCGGAGTGGGTACGGCGGCGCCTGGAGCTGTACGCGGGTATGTTCGGGCTCCGGTTCGAGCACGTCGGCGAGCCGGGCGTACGCCGATGAGGTGATCGTACGGCCCACGCTCACGATCCCGGCCGGACGAGTTCGAACCGCCTTCGACGCCGGTTCCCGGCCGGCGGACTCAGCGGCAGCGCAACGCCTCGAACGCCTCCCGCCCCGCCACCCCGATCGCCAGGTCGATATCCGCGGCCACCCCCGCGAAGCGGTCCGCGCGGGTCAGTGCCGCCATCGCCACCCGGTCCCCGGAATCCGCCTCCAGCACCCCGATCTCGTGCCGGAGATGCAGGAAGGTGCCCGTCTTTCCGAACCAGCGGAGCGCATCCGCCCGCAGTTCGCTCGCCAGCCGCTGTGTGAAGACCTGGAGTCCCATCAGCCGCCGCAGCTCCGCCGTCGCCGGGGGACTGGCGATCTCGTCGCACCACACGCGGTGCAGCAGGCCGACGAGCGATGCGGCCGTGCCGGTGTTGGCATGTGCGGGGTCCAGTGTCTCGATGGTGTGGCGGCCCGCCCGTTCGTCCCGGACGGCCAGCTCCAGCGCGAGGGAGAAGTCGTTGCCGGCGGCACCGGCGGCGCACTCGTACAGGTGGTTCATCCGGTGCCGCATCCGGATCCCGTCGCATCCCCACGCCCGCAGCCGCGCGTCGACGTCCGCCACCGGTACCAGGTCGAGCAGCGCGTCCGCGGCGGCGTTGTCGCTCACCGACAGCATCAGCTGGAGCAGGTCGGCGACGGCCACGGTGGCCGGGTACCGGAAGGCGGCGAGTCCCGTGGGACCGACGCTGCTCGTGCCCGGGTCCACCGTGACCGGGAGCGCGGGGTCCAGCTCCCCGGCCGCGATCAGGCCCAGGACGACCAGGGCGAGCGGTACCTTCACCACCGACGCCAGGGGGGTCAACCGCTCGGTGTCGAAGCCCAGTTGCTCGCCGGTGTCGAGGTTACGGGCGAGGAAGGAGCCGCGCACGCCGAGGGCCGCCCACTCCGTGGCGATGGTCTCGGCGACGTCCAGGAGGGCGCCGCCGTCGCCGGTGTACACCGGGTGGTGCACCGCGGCCCCGCTCATCCGCGTGCCGCCAGGCGTGCGGGGGCGTCCTCGCCTGCGGCCCCGGGTTCCGGCCCGCCGCGCCGGTCGGGTACGGCGCCCACGGCCGACGCGAGCAGTGCGGCGAGCCAGCCCGGCACGTCGCCCGCGCCGTTCGCGCCCGGGGCGGCGCTCACGTCGTACCCCCGGTGCAGTGCGCGGTCGGCGAGGGGCCGCCAGTGGGCGCCGTGCCGGCGGGCGAACGGTTCGGCGCACAGCAGCAGGGCGCTCCCGGCCAGTGTCTCGGCGAGCGCGGTGGCCGCCGGACCGGCCGGTCGTATCCGTCCCTCGGGCAGCCCGGCACGTGCGGCGGATCGCACCAACCGGTCCTCGAAATACGGCAATTCGTCCTCCGTCAGGAGCAGCAGCGGTGGTGGTGGGGAGGCGGGCGTCGTGCCGCGTGCGCGGCGCGGTCGTAGCTCTTCGAGGTGGACCGTACGCCCCGAGCCTCCGCTGTCGCTGCCGTCCGGTCCCGGCGCCGATGCCAGCCCCAACGGGACACGGAGCGCGGCCTGTTCGGGAGCGGTCCGCACCAGCGCGTACTGCAGCGAACCGTCGGCCAGCCCGGACACCCGCTCCCCTGGCGGCAGTTCCCGCATGCCGAGGGTGATGCCGTGGTCGGCGCCGGCGCGGAGGGCGCGGGCCAGCGCGGCCGGGGCGCAGTCCGCGGGGACTCCGACGGCGCGCACCCGCGAGCGGCGGGCCGACCGGGCGACCTGCCGCAGCCGCTGGGTCCGGTCCAGCACGTCCCGGGCGTACGGGAGCAGCAGCAGGCCCAGTTCGGTGGTCGTGGTCTGCCGCCGGGACCGGTCGAACAGCGAGCCGCCGAAGTGCTCCTCCAGCGTCTTGATACGGCGGCTGAGCAGCGGCTGGGCGATGCCGAGCCGGTCGGCCGCCCGGGAGAAGCTCGCCTCGTCGGCCGTCGCCACATAGGCCTCTAGGTGTGCCAGGAGATCCACCCAGCACTCATATCAATAAGGCATGGGAGCTTCAAAGTTCCCTCTTGGACATGGACGCGTACCGCCTGTTTCCCTGTCCCCGTCGAGAGATCGACGCCGATGACGGACGACCTGGGAGGACCACGCCCATGACCAGTAGCAGTGCCAGTGCCAGTGCCAGTGCCAGTGCCAGTGCCAGTGCCAGTGCCGGTGCCCGTACCGACCGTCCCGCCCCGCTGCCGCGCCGCCGCCTGCTCCAGGCCGGCCTCGCGGTCACCGGCGCCGCCGTGACCGTCACCGCGTTCTCCGCCTCGGCCGCGTCCGCGGCCCCGGACGCCCGCGCCCGTGCCGGCCAGGCCGAGTTGGCCGAGATGGAGCGGCGTCACCGCGCCCGGCTCGGTGTGTACGCGCGCAACGTGCGCACCGGGCGGACGGTGGCCCACCGGGCGGGGGAGCGGTTCGCGATGTGCTCGACGTTCAAGGCGTTCGCCGCGGCGGCGGTCCTGCGCGACCAGGCCGACTGCGCGCCGCTGGACCGGGTGGTGCACTACCCGCCGCACGACACCCTGCTGCCCAACTCACCGCGCACGCAGGAGAACCTGGCGACCGGCATGACCGTGGCCGACCTGTGCGCGGCGGCGATCCAGTACAGCGACAACGCGGCCGGCAACCTGCTGCTCCGGGAACTGGGCGGCCCGGCCGGTCTCACCCGCTTCTACCGGTCGCTCGGCGACGAGGTGAGCCGGCTCGACCGGTGGGAGCCGGAGCTGAACGCCGCGGTCCCGGGGGACGCCCGCGACACGACGACCCCGGAGGCGGTCGCCGCGAGCCTGGAGCGCCTCACGCTGGGCCGGGCGCTGGCCCCCGCCGACCGAGAGCGCTTCGTCACTTGGCTGAAGGGCAACAAGACCAGCGCCGAGCGGTTCCGCAAGGGGCTGCCCCAGGACTGGGTCGTGGCGGACAAGACCGGCACCGGTGACTACGCCTCCGCCCACGACATCGGCGTGGCCTGGACGACCCGGGGGACCCCCGTCGTGCTGGCCGTCCTGTCGAGCAAGAGCACCCCGGACGCCCCGGTGGACCAGGCGCTGATCGCCGACGCGGCGGCCGTCGTGGCCCGCACCCTCGCCCCCGGCGAGTAGCCCGCAACCCGACCGCCCAAGTTCCCTACGGATTCACTCATCTGAATATGAATCATGTACACGACTGTTGACGTGTGCATGTCGTCTCTCTACCGTCGGGAAGGTCCAGGGGAAAGCGCTTTCCGGTCCCTCTTCACCATGCCACGACCGGTCGTCGGGTTCACCCCCCTGGACCACTCGCATCCGCACAGCCGAGCCAACCCGCAGGGAGACAAGCCGATGCAACTGAGACCAGCCATCGCGTGCGCCGGTCTGCTCGCCGGCGCGCTCGTCGCGCTGTCCGGCACCACGGCCCAGGCCGCCACCACCCGCTACGAGGCGGAGAGTTCCACCACGGTCTGCACCGGGACCATCGACTCCGACTGGTCCGGCTACTCCGGCAGCGGCTTCTGCAACGGCACCAACGCCACGAGCGGATACGCCCAGTTCACCGTGAACGCCGCCGGCGCCGGCACCGCGACCCTGGGCATCCGCTTCGCCAACGGTACGACCACCGCCCGGCCCGCCACCCTCGCGGTCAACGGTACGACGGCCACCACGCTGTCGTTCGAGGCGACGGGCGCCTGGAGCACCTGGGCGACCAGGACGCTCACCGTGCCGGTGAAGGCCGGCAGCAACACCATCCGCCTCACCCCGACCACCGCCGACGGCCTGCCCAACCTCGACTATCTCGACGCCGACGTGGCGACGGCGGCCACCGGCGCCGTGCTCTACGTGTCACCGACCGGCACCGACGGCGCGGCCGGCACGGAGTCGGCCCCGACCACGCTCACCTCGGCCATCAGCCGGATCACCCCCGGCGGCACGATCTACATGCGCGGCGGGACGTACGCCTACTCCTCCACGGTCACCATCCCGGCCGGCAAGGACGGCACCTCCAGCGCCCGCACCACCCTCTCCGCCTACCCGGGCGAGAAGCCGGTGCTCGACTTCTCCGCGCAGAGCGAGAGTCCCTCCAATCGGGGCGTCCAGCTGTTCGCCAACTACTGGAGGCTGTACGGCCTCACGGTCGAGCACGCCGGGGACAACGGGATCTACGTCGGCGGCAGCAACAACATTGTCGAGCGGGCGGTGACGGCCTACAACCGGGACACCGGGCTGCAGCTGGGCCGGATCGCCTCCACCACCCCCAGCTCCCAGTGGCCGTCGAACAACCTGATCGTCAGCTCCGAGTCGCACGACAACGCCGACTCCGACGGCGAGGACGCCGACGGCTTCGCCGCGAAGCTCACCACCGGCACCGGGAACGTCTTCCGCTACGACGTCTCCCACAACAACATCGACGACGGCTGGGACCTGTACACCAAGACGGACACCGGCGCGATCGGCCCGGTGACCATCGAGTACTCCCTGTCCTACAACAACGGCACCCTGAGCGACGGCACCGTCAACTCCAACGGCGACCGCAACGGCTACAAGCTCGGCGGCGACGACATCGCGGTGAACCACGTGGTCCAGCACAGCATCGCCTACAAGAACGGCCACCACGGGTTCACCTACAACAGCAACCCCGGCACGATGACGATCTCCAACAACGTCGGCGTCGACAACGCCCAGCGCAACTTCTCGTTCGACGCGGGCACCTCGGTGTTCCGCAACGACACCTCCTGCCGGTTCGCCGTCAGCGGCTCGAACGACAAGACCGTCGGGAACGCCGACAGCTCCAACCAGTTCTGGACCGGCACCAACGGCTCCCGCTGCTCCTCGTACGCGGGCGCCCTCGGCTGGTCCTTCGCCTCCGACGGCCGCCTCGCGGTGACCTTCGGCGGCAGCGTCGTGAACCCCTGACCGGGAACAGGTTCTGAGCACGCGGGACGCCGCTTCGGGCGGCGTCCCGCTTCCGTGCGTCCCGGCAGGGGGAGTCGGTCCGGGTGAGCAGGGCGGTAGAGGTCAGCCGACCAGGTCGTCCGGCCGCACCGGGTGGGCCTCCAGGTCCGCCGCGGCCAGCAGGTCGGCGATCAGGGCCGGGGAGCCGCCCACGTAGGTGCTGACCAGATCCACGTCCCCGCCCAGGCACCAGGCGCGGTCCCGCGGCCACCACAGGTCGGGAAGCTCCGCGAACTCGTCCAGGTCCACCGGGGAGGCGGCGTCGGCCAGCCGGCCGGCCAGCAGGACCTCGTCCCGGCCCGGGGTCTCGAAGGTCGGGAACCGGCCCCAGTCCCAGCGGCCGTAGCCGGACCACAGCCCGAACCAGCACGGGTCCTCGGTCGCGGTGTGCCGGGCCAGGACGGGCAGCAGGGCCCGCGCGACATCCGGCGGCGTCGGCCCCTCGGCAGGGTGTTCGTCCCACACGCCGGGCAGACCGTGGTCGCAGCGGTCGACGTACTCCTGGTCCGTCCCGATGACTTCGTGCCAGCGGATCGTCGGCGTCATCCGGGTCCCGTGGGCGGCGGCCACCGCGGACCAGCGCACCGGCCGCTCGTCGAGCTGGGCGGGGTGCAGGATCCGGGCGTAGGCGGGGAAGCCCGGCGCGGCGATGGCCGCCACGGTGCCGAAGGCGCCCTGACCCGGGCCGTGCGGGGTGAGCCAGTCGGCGGGGGAGAGGTCGCCGGCCTGCGCCCGCAGGCGTCCGTACCACTCGGGGGCGGGCTCACGCTGGACCAGGTGGAAGTCGCTCACCCGCACAGTGTGCCGTGTGCCGGCCGGGGGCCGCCGACCGGGGGGGGGGGGGGGGGGGGCCCCGCCCCCCCCGCCCCTCCGGGAGCTGTGGGGTGTTTTGGGTTGTCATGGGGGGGGGGGGTGGGCCCCCTCGTGTGTTCCGTGGGAGGCATGGAAGACCAGC
>NZ_JBVHVI010000001.1:591319-694130 GCF_055564915.1 Streptomyces sp. NPDC028928 | reverse complement strand
CCCCGGAATGTTTCGCCCCCGGTGGGGGGTTTGCCCGGGGGGAGAGGGGGAAGGTTCCCCCCCCGCAGGGGGTGATGCGGTGCCGGCGGGGCCGGGGGGGGGGGGGGGGGGGGGGGGCCCCCCCCCCCCCCCCCCCGGCACTTCAGGACTCCGCCGGCTGCTCGGGGCTGCCGTAGGGGCGGGTGATGATCTCCATCGCGTGTCCGGCGGGATCCATGAAGTACAGGCCCCGGCCGCCGAAGTGACGGTTGATCTCGCCCGGCTGCTTTCCGTGCGGATCGGCGTAGTACGTGATCCCGGCCTCGCGTATGCGGGCGAAGGCCGCGTCGAACTCCTCCTCGGAGATGAGGAAGGCGTAGTGCTGCATGACGATCGACTCCGCCGGGATCGTGGCGAAGTCCAGGGTCACCCCGTTGCTGGTGTCGACGGGGACGAACGGGCCCCACTCGGACCCGACCTCCAGGCCCAGGATGTGGGCCAGGAACTCGGCGGACTCCCGATTGTCCCGGGCGTGGACGATGGTGTGGTTCAACTCGACTGACATGAGTGGAATGCCTCCGAGGGCAAACTCACGGGCACCTCCATGCCTCACCCGGCCGGTGACCGACACGCGATGCCGTAGGACGATCTTACCAAACCGGACCTCGGTCCCGGTGTGCCACGTGCCCGCCGATGACCGTCAACACCCGTGGGACGTGGGGGAGTTCGCCACCCGGTGCGCAGGAGTTCGTCGGGTGCCGTCCCGAGGTGCTCGATCCGGTACGCGCCGTGCCCGCCGGGACCCAGAGCGTGGGCGTGCGGGTCCGGCCGGAACGCGTCGGTTTCCTGACCGGTGCCGTGCCCCCGCGGGATGCTCAGTGGGCCGGGGTCAGGTCGCCCGTCAGGGGGACCTGGGGGTGGCCCGCGTTGCGGACCACGGCCAGGCGGGGGCCGTCCGGGCCCGGCTGCCACTGGCCGCCGACCAGGGGCAGGAGGGCGATGTTCGGTGTCGGGCCGCTGGTCCAGTCGAGCGTGCCGGCGACGGTGTCCAGCCGGGTGCGGGCGACGGCGTCGGCGACCGAGGCGCGGTCGGCCGGATCGGCGGCCGTGGCCAGGGCGTGGTGCGCGGTCTCCAGCAGGGCGTGCGCGAGCCCCAGCGGCTGGAGCCAGGACGACCCGGTGGCCTCCTGGTAGGCGCGGGCCAGCCGGGCGCACGTGGTGCCGTCCAGGCTGGAGCGGTAGGGGTGACCGGGGCTCCAGTAGACGAGCGTGGCCACCCGCGCGTCGCCGAGTTCGGCGTGCACGTCGGGGGCGGGGCTGGTGTGGGTGTGCGGGTAGGTCAGCCAGCGCGAGCAGGTGATCAGCCGGGGCCGCAGTCCCGCCTGCCGGGCCTGGCGGTGGAAGAGGGCCAGGTCGGTCGCGGTGGCCGCGCTGGTGACGATGCCGGCGCCGTGCTCCCGCAGCCGGCCGACCTGCTCCCCGAAGTCACCGGCCGGCTCCGGATACGCCCCGAGGTCGACCAGTGTGTGGCCGCGGCCGGACAGCGCCGGCGGGAACCCGTACCGTTCGTGCCGCAGCAGCCGGCCCTGCAGATCGTCGTTCCACAGACAGCCGACGGCCCCCCGCGCCGAGATCCCCTCCCACAGCCCGGCGAAGACCCGGGCGATGTCGTCCAGACCCCAGGCGAAGTGGTACGTCCAGCGGAAGCGGTGCTCCGGACCGACGCCCCGGGCGTGCACGTACGCCTGCCAGGGGAACGCCGTGGACACACAGGGCACCGCCGCCTCCTCGCAGACCTCGGTGACGGCGGGCAGCACCCGGGTGCCGGCCATGGTCAGCACGATGCGGGCGCCGTCCTCGTCCGCCAGCGCGCGCACCGCCCGCCGGGCGGCCTCCGGCTCGGAACGGCTGTCCCGTACGGCGACGGTCACCTCGTACCGCCGGCCGCTGTTGCGGACGTGGGTGAGGTGCGGCGCCAGCGCGCGCAGTACGTAGCCGAGCGGCGCCCCGAGCGGGGCCAGCCGGCCCGTCCGGGGCGCGACAACGCCGATGCACAAGGGAGTCGAGGCCATGCTGCTTCGTCCTTCGCCTGGTCGCCGGCCCTGCGGTGCCGGATCACCCGGGACAACGAGGAACCGGAAGTTCCGGCTTCGCCCCTGGCGGGTGAAAGACCTCCTGGAGGCGCCGGACGGGGCGAAGGCCACCGCGCAGCGGTGAGGAGCGGAGGCGCCGACAGTACGAGTTTCCCAGTACCGGCAGTAACATGATGACCTTGTTCCGGGTGTACCAGTCAGTCAACTCGGCGCCGTCCCCGGACGCGCCCTGCCCGGAGAAGTCCATGTCTTCTGTCAATGACGCGTTGGAAAACGCGCGCTTCACCTACGAGCAGCACATGCGGACCTGCCGCCAGTGCCATGCCGACGCCGCGCACTGTGCCGTGGCGAAGCACCTTCTGCGGATCTACAACCTCGCCCGCAGGGACCAGCTGCGTGCCACCGGCGGCCAGGACATGCGGCCCGCCTGACCTGCGCCTGGCGCTTTTCGCCCGTCACGAGAAGGGAACCCGATCGCCTGACCTGTCCTACCGAGACGCAGGAGGCAACCGTGACGGACCAGCAGGGTGACCGGCCGAACCCGGTCACACAGCACGCCCGCCCCGACTTCCCCTCCCAGGACCAGCCGCACCCGGGCTGGACCGGCCCGATGGACCCGCCGCCCGACCACGGCGAGGAGTCCTACCGCGGCGCCGGCCGTCTCGACGGCCGCAAGACCGTGATCACGGGAGGGGACTCCGGCATCGGACGGGCCGTGGCGCTCGCCTTCGCCCGCGAGGGCGCCGACGTGCTCTTCACCCACCTCGACGAGGAGGAGGACGACGCCCGCGAGACGGCCCGGCTGGTGGAGGACGCCGGACGCAAGGCGGTCGCCGTGTCCTGCGACATCCGCGACGAGGACAACTGCCGGTCGCTGATCGAGCGGGCGGTCGCCGAGTTCGGCCGGATCGACGTCCTCGTGAACAACGCCGCCTACCAGATGTCCCAGCCGGACGGCATCGAGGCGATCAGCACCGAACAGTTCGACCGGGTGATGCGGACGAACCTGTACGGGATGTTCTGGCTGACCAAGTTCGCCCTGCCGCACATCCCGGCCGGGGGCTGCGTCATCAACTCCACGTCGGTGCAGGCGTACCAGCCCAGCCCGCACCTGCTGGACTACGCGATGACCAAGGGCGCGATCGTCACCTTCACCCAGGGGCTGGCCCAGATGGTCGCCGAGCGCGGCATCCGGGTCAACGCGGTGGCGCCGGGGCCGGTGTGGACCCCGCTCATCCCCTCGACCATGCCCGACACGGCGGAGTTCGGTAAGCAGAGCCCGCTCGGCCGCCCGGCCCAGCCCGCCGAGCTGGCCCCCGCCTACGTGTATCTCGCCTCACCCCAGGCGAGCTTCATCACCGCGGAGATCCTCAACGCGACCGGCGGCACCCCGCTGCCCTGACCCGCGCTGCCGCGGGGAGCGGTCACCCGGCCCGGAACGGCGGCTCGCCCAGGAGTTCCAGCAGCCAGGCGGCGCCCTCCGCGGCACCCGGCTCGGCGCCGGAGGCGTCGGGGAACATCCGGCCCCAGGAGGCGGCCCGGCCGAGGGCGCTCAGCCGCCAGGCGAGTTCCGCCGCGCGCCGCAGTTCCGCGGCCGTGCGGCCGTCGCCCGTCCATGGCTCCAGATAGGCGTCGAGCAGCCGGGGCACCACCTGCGGGCCGTAGCGGTCGCAGGCCCGTTCGACAGGGACGCGCAGGCTGCAGAACGGGTGGGAGACGGTGGCGTCGCCCCAGTCGAAGAAGGTGAACCGGCCCGGTGCCGGCCGGAACAGCTGGCCGTCGTGCAGATCGGCGTGGTCGAGCGTGTCCGGGACGCCGGCGGAGGCGAGTTCGGCGCACCAGTCCGCGAGCCGGGGCCGCAGACCCTCCAGCCGGGTGCGCTCGTCCGGGGTCAGCGCGGAGTTCCCGGCGAGCAGCTTGTCGAACACCTCGGGCAGGTCGCGGGTCCGGGCGGCGGGCACGCCCAGCCGCTCGATCTCGTCGGCGTGCGGAACCAGGGCGTACTGCATGCTCGCGTACTGGCGCAGCAGCGCCTCCCAGTCCCGCGGCTCGACCGGCTCCCGGCCGAGCACGGCCCGGAACAGATCGCCCCCGTCGGGCAGCAGCGTCCAGCCGCGCGCGGCCTCGACGGCCAGCGGCCGCAGCACGTGCGCCGGCACCCAGCGGGCCAGCGCGGCGGTCAGCGGCCCCTCGAACGCGCTGGCCGGCGGATTCGCCTTGAACCAGACGACAGCCTGTCCCGCGCCGGCCGCCCGCTCCGTCACCGGTATCCGGACCAGCACCGACCACGGTCGCAGCCGTACCTCCAGGGCGCCGTCCGCGCGGAGGCCGTGCGCGGTGAGACGGCCGGCGACCCAGCCGAGCGCCTCGGCACGCCAGGACTCCCCCTCCCACGGGGTCGCCGCGTCCGGGTACCGGCCCCGGTCCACGACGGTGCTGACATCAACTCGCATCACCCCATCCCAGCAGCACGACCGACGGCCCGGCCAGCGGTTTTCCACCCCTGAAGCAGGGGGGAAGCCGTCGTCGGTCCACGCGTGCGGTGCCACCGGGGCGGTGACGGCCGTCGCCCAACTCGCCTTCTGGGGCGGCTGTATGCTCGCGAACACGTGTGCGGGGGCGTCGTACGGCGACGCCCCCCGCACTGTCACAGCCACATACAGGGGGGAACCGTGCCCGAACGGCACCATCGGCCGGCGCGCCTGGGGAGAGCCGCCGCCGTCACCACCGCGCTCGTCGTCACGGCGGGCCTCGCGCTGCCCTCGCTCGCGCCCGCGTACGCCGTCACCGGCGAGGTCACCATCGCCGCGCCCGACGCCGACGTCGACCGGCAGCTCACGGTCGTCACCAGCACCCGCCTCGGCGCGGTGTACCAGGAGGAGGGCACCGACGGCTACGTCTGGGTCGGCAACGGCAAGCCGGTCCCGGGGCTGAAGGACGTGCCCGCACGGTCCTTCTTCTTCACGAGCGACTACGACAACCGGGTCTTCTACTCCGCCACCGCCGGCGACGGCCGCACCCGCATCGTGCGGCTCAGGCTCGACGACGGCACCTCGTCGGCGCTGACACTGCCCGACGGCTACCAGCACCCGCAGGTCAGCGACGGGTTCGTGCTGGCCTCGCGCCACCTGGCCGACGGTTCCCACGAGTACCGGGTCCTCCGGGGCGCCGACGGCGGCACCGTCTACGACGTCCCGGTGCACCTGCCCGAGGGCGCCACGGCCGAGGCCGAACCCGAGATCCTCGCCGGCGAGGGCACCGACTTCATCGTCCGCTACCAGAAGGACGGCCGTGCCGCCTACGGCATCGTCAACGGGATCTCCGGCACGGTCACACCGCTCCAGGTGACCGGACCGGCGAGCAGCTTCCGGCTCACCCGCTCCTGGGTGTCGTGGTACACCCGGGAGGGCGGGCCCGGCATCCGGCTCAGGGCGCGCGGCAGCGCGGACGGAACCCCCGGCGTCCGGACCGTGCCCACCTCGTCCCCGGACAGCGAGGTCACCTCCTTCGTGGTGGACAACACCCTCCTCTGGTACGAGGGTCCGGGCGGACCGCTGCACAACCAGTCCCTCGCCCCGGACGCGGCCCCGGTGCTGGCCGACGTCGAAGGCGCCTGGCAGTTCGGCAACGAGCTGACCGTGCTCGGCCGGGCCACCGCCGACGGGCCGCGCACCCTGTACTTCGTCTCCGGAGACGGCCAGGGCGGCGTCCAGGCCACAGCCAGGCACACGGTGACGCCCGTCCACCACGACGGCACGGTGGGTGCGCTCGGCCTGGACCGCGGCACCGTCCGCCTCCTCAACTCCCTGCGCGGCAAGGCGACTCTGCACGGCCAGGACATCGGCACCGCCCTCGCGCCGGCCGGCGGGGCACCGCTGACGCCGGCCGCCACCTCCGGCAGCGCCGGCCCCGGCCGCTTCGCCGACGGCGGCGACGAGGGCCTCGCCCAGCTCACCACCGACCCGGCCACCGGCAACGACGTCCTCACCACCGCCGACGACCCGCACGGGAACATCCCGCTGCCCGCCGCGGGCGGCCGGATCCTGGACGTCTCCCCGCAGTACGTGCTCTACCAGGGCGGCGGCAGGCAGTACGTCGTGGACATCGCCGCCGGCAAGGTCGTCCGCGAGCAGAAGGCGCAGGCCGCGGCGCTCGACTACAGCACGCTGTGGACGCCGTCCGCCACGGCCGGCCAGATCACCGGAACCAGCCTGCGCACCGGGAAGACCGTCCGCACCCTCACCCTGGACACCGCCTGCGTACCGGGCGATCTGCGCACCAACGGCACCCTGCTGTACTGGAGTTGCGCCGCCGAGAACCGGGCCGGGATCCTCCGGCCCGCGCAGCCGGGCTACGGCTACCAGGCCCCGGTCGGCGACGCCCTCCTCGGCGACGGTTTCCTCGGCGTCTACGACCCCGCCGCGAAGCTGATCCGGATGACGCGGTTCTACAACGACGTCGCCGACACCCTCGACCCCGTCCGCGGCGTGGCCCCCACGACGGCGCCCGACACCCGCGGTGTCACCTGGACCGTCGACCGCCGCTCCAACAAGGTCGCCTACGTGGACGCGGACAGCACCGTCCACGTCGTCGGCGCCTACGACGACACCTGGCTGCCGGCCCGGCTCAGCGTGCCCGACGCCCTCGCCCCCACCTCCTTCGCGGCGGCCGGCGGCAGCGCGCGGTGGAACGGCCGCTGGTGGCTGTCCAAGCCGGCGTCCTCCTGGAAGCTGACCCTCAGGAGCGCCACCACCGGGGCCGTGCAGCGCACCTGGCAGGGCGGCGCCACCCGCAGCTCGGTCAAGGCCGTCTGGGACGGCAGGAACCAGTCCGGTGCCCTCGTGCCCAACGGCGCCTACACCTGGACCCTGTCCGCCACCCCCGCCGACGGCACCGGTTCCGCCCTGTCCGCCACCGGTACCGTCCACGTCACCGGCGCGGCGGCGGTACCGCGTGACCACGCCGGCTCCGACGGCATCGGCGACCTCTTCACCCTCACCTCCTCCGGCTCGCTGAGCATCCAGAAGGGCGACGGCAAGGGCGGCTTCGCCGGCAAGGTCTCCGCCTCCGGCTGGCCGGCCACGATCAAGGCCGTCCCGGTCGGCGACCTCGACGGGGACCGCTGCAACGACGTCCTGGTCCGCCGCTCCGACGGCACCCTGCGCGGGTACCGGCCCGGCTGCGGCAAGGCCCTCACGACGTCGACGCCGTACACCTCGCTGGGCAGCGGCTTCGACCAGTACGACGTGCTGACCTCGCCGGGCGACGTCACCGGCGACGGACGCGCCGACCTGCTCGCGCGCAGCGCCGGGACCGGCACGGTGTACCTGTACAAGGCGACCAGCACGGGCAAACTGTCCGCGCGGGTGAAGCTGTACGCGGACTGGCGGGGCTACAAGAAGGTCGTCGGCGCCGGTGACCTCAACGGCGACGGCCGCGGTGACCTGCTGGTGCAGGACCGGTCCAACACCCTGTGGCGGTACAACGGCACCGCGTCGGGCACCTTCAGCGCCCGCGCCAAGGTCGCCGCCGACTGGGGGTCCTCCTACAACGCCGTCGTCGGCGCGGGCGACCTCACCGGCGACGGCAAGGCCGACCTCGTCGCCCGCGACACCTCCGGCACGCTGTGGCGCAGCAACGGCGACGGTACGGGCTCGTTCGGCGCCCGTACGAAGACCGGCACCGGCTGGGACGGCTACAAGGCCCTCTTCTAGCGGCCGGCGGGCCCGGTTGCCGCCGACGTCCCGGAAGGCGCCCCCGGCCGGGGGCGCCTTCCGCCTGCCGGGGCCGGGTCAGTACTCCCGCGTGCGGCGGACCTCGCCCGTGCCCAGGGTGATCACGGCCCGGGGCCGCATCGGCTCCTCGTCGCGCCGGGAGAGCACGACCACCTCCTCGACCTCCGCCGTCAGCGTGCCGAGCCGGGCGGCGCACTCGGCTGCCAGGGGCTTCGGGTCCCGGGTCCGGCCGAGGGAGAGATGCGGGGTGAAGCGCCCCCTGCGGCCGTGACAGAGCGGGAACCGCACGCTCAGCTCCCGCTGGAGCCGGTCCCATGGCGCCGGGTCGGCCGCGGCCGGGTCCAGCCACACCGTCGCGTAGTGCCGGTGCCGGAAGCTGCGCACTCCGGCCAGGCGCGCCGTGAACGCCGTACTGCGTGCCGCCCCGGCGGAGAGCAGCGGCAGGGCCCGCTCGAACTCCTCCTCCGGTACGAAGCCGAACAGCAGGTTCACATGCGGCGGCCACCGCCGTACCTGCGGATCGTGCTCCCAGCGGATGTCCTGGATCGGTGCCCACAGCTCCGGCGGCGGCAGCCACGCCACCGCCGTCCGGGGCGTCGGCGCCACATCGAGCGCGTCCACCGGCTCGGCCCCGCCGGAAGCCGGATACCCGTCCACACGGCCATGCTCCCAGACCGGTCCCCGAACCCCCACCTCAGACGGCCCGTTCCGCGCCGGGTACAAGGTCAGTGCAGCCTGAGCCAGTCCTCGTACCGCGTGGACGCCAGGTGCGCGGTGTCGTCGCCGGTGAGCACGTCCGGCATGCCCGCGAACGGCCCGGCGGTCTCGTCCGTGACGACGCTGCGGCCGTCCGGCCTCACGGCCAGGGTGATCTCACCGAGCCGGTCGAGTCCGTGCACCTCGGGGCCCGCGATCTCGCGGATGCCGTTCGCCGGTTCGCCCTGGGCCGCCTCGGCGACGGCGGCGGCGACATCGGCGGAGGCGATCGGACGCAGCCGCGTGGACGGCAGCCGTACCTCCCCGTCCTCGGTGGACATGTCCATCACCGGACCGATGAACTCGAAGAACTGGGTGGCGCGCACGATGGTGTAGGGCACTCCGCCGGCGCGCACGGCCTGCTCCTGGGCGACCTTGGCCCGGTAGTAGCCGTAGTCGGGCACCTGGTCGACGCCGACGATGGACAGCGCGACATGGTGGCGAACGCCGGCCTCCTTCTCGGCGGCGCACAGGTGCTGCGCCGAACGGGTGAAGAACTCCAGCGCCGGCTCCGCGTCGAAGGACGGGGAGTTCGACACGTCCACGACCACGTCCGCGTCCTCGAGCGCCGGGGCCAGCCCCTCGCCGGTGAGGGCGTTCACACCCGTGGAGGGAGAGGCGGGCACGGCCTCGTGCCCGTTCCCGCGCACCAGCGCCACCACCTGTGAGCCGATGAGCCCCGTGCCTCCGACGACCACGATCTTCATCACTGTCTCCGTCCGCTGATCCGCGGCCACACGGATACCGGCTCCCGCCGCCGGACCGGTGCGCCGATGCGCACCTCTCCAGGACACGGCAGCGGCCGGGTTCGGGCCAGCCGGGATCAGTCCTTCACCGCTCCGCCCAGCCCGGAGACCAGCCGCCGCTGGACGAGGACGAAGAACACCAGGACCGGAACCGTCATCACCGAGGACGCCGCCATGACCCCGCCCCAGTCCGGCTCGTCCGGCTTGTAGAAGACCAGCAGGGCCATCGGCAGCGTCGACTGCGAGGTGTCGCTGATGATGAACGACTTGGCGAACAGGAAGTCGTTCCAGGCGGAGATGAAGGAGAACACGCTGGTGGCGACCAGGCCCGGCAGGACGAGCGGGAGGAGGATCCGCCACAGGAAGCGCGCCCGGCTCGCCCCGTCGAGGTACGCGGCCTCCTCCAGGGACTCCGGAACGGCGCTCACGAACCCCCGCAGCATCCAGATCGCGAACGGCAGCGAGAAGGCCAGGTGCGGCAGGATCAGCGAACCAAGCGTGTTCAGCCGGCCGAGGTCGCGCATGAGGAAGAACAGCGGGATGGTGAGCGCCTCCACCGGCACCATCTGGGCCACCAGGAACATGATCAGCAGGGTGGTCCGGAAACGGAACCGGAAGCGGGTCACCGCGGTCGCGGCGAGGAAGGCGATCAAGGCGGAGGCGATCACCACACTCACCGCGACGACGAGGCTGTTGACGAAGTACCGGCCGAAGTCGTGCTGCCCGAACACGCGCCGGAAGGAGTCCAGGGAGGGCGAGGACGTCCAGGGCCTCGGCTCGGTGGACTCGATCTCCCCGGCCGGTTTCAGGGCGCTCAGCAGCATCCAGTACAGGGGGAAGGCGACGACCGCGGCGACCAGCAGCGCGCTCGCCTCGGCCGCCGACCGCCAGGGGCGCCGTACCGGAAGACGGGGGACGGGACGTCGTACGAGGCTCACAGTTCCTCCCCCTGGCGGCGCAGCAGCCGCAGGTACCCGAGCGTGACGGCGAGCAGGATCAGCAGCATCACGACGCCGATCGCCGAGCCGAGGCTGTACTGCGAGGACGCGAAGGCCTTTTGGTAGGCGTAGACGTTCAGGACCAGGTTCTGGCCGGCGATGCCGCCGCCGCCCGTCATGACGTAGATCTGGGTGAAGACCTTGAAGTCCCAGATCACCGACTGGACGGTGACGATGACCAGGACGGGCCGGAGCATCGGCGCCAGCACCGAATGCCAGATCCGCCACTGCGAGGCGCCGTCCAGCGCGGCGGCCTCCAGTACCTCTGCCGGCACGGCACGGATGCCGGCGTAGACGGTGACCATCACGAACGGGAACGAGCACCACACCACCTCCAGCAGGACCAGGAGGAAGGCGCTGTACCGGCCGTAGGTCCACGAGAAGTCGCCGATCCCCAGCAGACGGTTCACCGGACCGAAGTCGGGGTCGAAGAGGAACAGCCAGACCGTCGAGCCGGTGATCGTCGGTGTCGCCCACGCGCCCAGCGCGGCCAGCAGCAGCGCGAGCCGGGGCAGGGCGCGGACGCGGGTGAGCAGGACGGCGAGCGCGCAGCCGACCGCCAGTGTGGAGACCACACAGGCCGCCGCGAAACCCACCGTGGCCAGCAGCACCTGCCAGAACTGGTCGTCGGCGAACAGCTCGGTGTAGTTGGCCAGGCCCCGGAAGCGGGTCGGTTCCCCGCCGCTGACCTGGGCCTGGGTGTACTCCAGAACGGACATCAGCCCCAGCTGGTAGACGGGGTAGACCAGCAGCCCGCCGAGCACGAGCAGAGCGGGAGCCAGACAGAACCAGGGCGTCCACCCGCCCTGGAAGCGCCGGGCCGTGTCCGGTGTGCGGCGGCTCATCCGGCCGAGCCGAACGCGTCGTTCATCTTCCGCGCCGCGTCCTCGGACGCGGCCGCCACGTCCTTCCTGCCGCTGATGATCTCCTGGAACATGGTCGGCAGCACCAGCGAGGAGTCGATCTGCGCCCAGGCGGGCGAGGCCGGCACGAACTCGGTGCCCGCGGCGAGGGTCTGGACGAACGGCTTCACGAACGGCTCCTTCGCCGCGGCCTGCCGCCGTACGTCCGTGAAGGTCGGCAGAAAGCCCATGGCGTCGAAGAGGTCACGCTGCGTCTTCTTCGAGGCGAGCCGTTTCATCAGGTCCACGGCGAGCGTGCGGTGCGCGGTGCTCTTCAGGACGCCGATGTTGTTGCCGCCCGCGAAGGCCGGGGCGATCGAGCCGGGCTTCACCCCCGGCAGCGGCACCACCGCGTACTTCCCCCTGACCTTCCCCGCCTCCACGGCGGCGTGGCTGAAGTCGCCGCCGATCGCCATGGCCGCCTTGCCGGAGGCGAACGCGGTCACCGTGTCGTTGCCGGTCATGCCCGCGCACCTGGCGGCGGGACAGTTGTCGTCGCCGAAGAGCGAGGTGTAGGCCTTGATGCCCTTCCGGGCGGCGGGGCTGTCGAGGGCGGAGGCGTACGACCCCTCCTCGCCGGTGGCCAGGTCACCGCCGTTGGCCCAGATGAAGGGCAGCGCGCCGTAGGTGTAGGCGCCGCCGACGGCGAGGCCGTACAGGCCGGGCTTCTCGGCGCGGATCCGCTCGGCCGTCGAGACCAGCTCGGCCTGCGACCTCGGTACGGCGAGGCCGAGTTCGCGGAAGATGTCGGTCCGGTAGTACAGCGCGCGGACGCCGACGAAGTAGGGCGCCCCGTAGACCCTGCCGCCCACGGTGACCGACTGCCGGGCGGTCGGGTCGGTGTCCCCGGCCTCGCTCCAGGCGTCGAACTCCCGGGTGACGTCCAGGAGCCCGCCGTCGCGCACATAGCCGGCGGTGTCGGTGTTGCCGTACTCGATGACGTCCGGCGCGGACTCCGGGTCGTTGAAGGCGGCCTTGATGCGCTGGGCGCGGGTCTCCACCGGGATGTACTCGACGCTGACCTCGGTGTCCCCGTGCGCCTTCTCGAAGCGGGCGAGGACGGCGTCGACCACGTGCTGCTTGGGCTGGTTGTCGACCTCCTGGAAGAGCCACACCCGCAGGGTGCCGCTCTTCTCGTCCGTGCCGGGGGAGGAGGTGCCGGAGGTCTGGGGCGCGCAGGCGGTGGCCAGGGCGGCGGCGAGCGCCGTGAACCCCGCGAGACGGACGGACAGGTTCATGGAGTGCTCCTCCGATGAGGCGTTGCAGCATGCGCAATGACTATTTCGCTGTGCACAACGCCTCGGAGGCTAGAGGCTGCATGAACACGCCCACAAGAGGGGCGGACCGAACGCGACGCCGGATTCTCAGCGCAAGGGGAAGCCGAAGTCGTACCCCTGCTGCTTCAGCCAGGGCAGCAGAGTGCGCAGTGCCGCCACCGTCTGCGAACGGTCGCCGCCCGCGTCGTGGAAGAGGATCGTGGGCCCGTTGGCCACCTCGCTCTTCACGGTGGAGATGATCGCGTCGCTGCCCGGCCGCTCGAAGTCCTTCGAGTCGACGTTCCAGCCCAGGGGCCGCATCCCGTGCGAGGCCGCCAGCTTCCGGCTGTACGGCGTGAAGGCGCCGCCCGGCGCCCGGTAGTACATCGGACGGACGCCCCCCGACGCCTTGGTGATCTGCCGTTCCGCGTCCACGATCTGCTGCGCCTGATAGGCCTGCGACTTGGTGTCCATGGTGGTGTCGTGCGACACGGTGTGGTCGCACAGCCGGTGCCCGGCGGCCACGACCTGCTTGACCAGGTCCGGGTGCGCCTGGGCCTGGGTGCCGACCATGCAGAACGTCGCCTTCACGCCGTTGTCCCGCAGCACTTGGAGCACCTGCGGGGTCCAGACCGGGTCCGGGCCGTCGTCGATGGTGATGTTGACCGCGTGCTCACCCCGGTCGGAGGCGTGGGCGATGGCCGCGGACACGGCCGCCGTCTTCGGCTTGGCGGGCTTGGCCGGAGCAGCCGAGCCGCCGCTCTGGCCGGCCTGTGCGGTCCATACCGAGGTGGCGGCGGCCACCGCCGTGACCCCGACCGCCGCCGCGACCACCCGGCCGTACCATCCCCGCCCGCCATGCCGCGCCATATCCGTCCCGCCCCCTGCGTCAGTTGTCCGTGCCGATGCGTTCGCACCTGGCAGGACGGTGAGGACCGGACAGGGGATCCCTCTGTTACGGATCACGGACAATTCCGCGGCGCTTCCGCGACAGTCGACCGCGGTCCGGGGCCGCACGGGGCCCCGGACCGCCGACCACGGCCGCAATCCGGCGGACAGCGCGGCGCGGTGCGCGCTACGGTGCCCGGATGCCTCTCTATCCGGAGATCGAACCGTACGCGCACGGCATGCTCGACGTCGGCGACGGCAACCACGTGTACTGGGAGACGTGCGGCAACCCGGACGGCAAGCCCGCCCTCGTCCTGCACGGCGGACCGGGCTCCGGCAGCTCCCCGTACCTCCGCCGCCTGTTCGACCCGGCCGCCTACCGGATCGTCCTGCTCGACCAGCGCGGCAGCGGCCGGTCCACCCCGCACGCGAGCCGCCACGACACCGACATGAGCGTCAACACGACGGACCGTCTCCTGGCCGACCTGGAGCTGCTGCGCCGCCACCTGGATATCGGGCGCTGGCTGGTGTGGGGCGTGTCCTGGGGCTCCGCGCTCGCGCTGCGCTACGCCCAGACCCGTCCCGGCGTCGTCACCGAACTGGTCCTCACCGGGGTCGCCACCGGCTCGGACGCCGAGGTCGAGCTGCTGACCCGGGGGCTGGGCAGGCTGTTCCCGGCGGCCTTCGAGGCGTTCCTGTCCGGGCTGCCCGCCGACGACCGGGACGGCAACCTCGCCGCGGCCTACAACCGGCTGCTCGAATCCCCCGATCCCGAGGTGCGGGAGCGGGCCGCGCGGGCCTGGACCGACTGGGAGACGGCCACCATCCCCGCACCCCCACGCTCCGTCGAGCGCTTCGAGGACCCGGTCTTCCGCCAGGGCTTCGCCCGCACCGTCACCCACTACTGGGGCAACGGCCACTTCCTGGGCGACGGCGACGGCGACGCCCAGAACGGCGGCGAAGGCGAGAACGGCGGCGACGGCGTGGTGCTCCGTGACGCACACCTGTTGAAGGGGATCCCCGGCACCCTCGTCCAGGGCAGCCTCGACCTGGGCAACCTCCTCGGCGTCGTCTGGCGGCTCCATCACGCCTGGCCGGACAGCGAGCTGGTGATCGTGGACGACGCCGGTCACAACGCCGGGGCGCCCGGCATGCCCGAGGCGCTGGTGGCGGCCACGGACAAGTACGCGGGGCGGGCCGGCCGGTGACCGCCACGCCTCCCGGAGGGCAGCCGATGACGACACCGCCCCGCCTGCGTCCGCTGCTGGACCAGTTCGACTTCGCGTGCGAGCGGCTCCTCGGCCGCCTGCGCGGACCCGTCATGGACAGCGGTGACGGCGCGGACACCAGGGTCGATCCCCTGACCGACGAGGAGTACCTCTGGGAGCCGGTGCCCGGCTGCTGGTCGGTCCGACCGCGGACGGCCGGCCCGGGCCCACGGGCGGCCTTCCTGGCCGGCGCCGGCGACTGGGGCCGCGACGCAGCCGCGTATCCGCATCCCTGGCCACCGCCGGTCACCACGATCGCCTGGCGCCTGAGCCACCTCACCGAGATGCTGGTCCTGCGTGCCGACCACACCACCGGCAGCCGCGCGGCGACCCGGGAGGACCACCCCGTCAGCGGGGACGCCGCCGGAGCCGTCGAGGCCTTCGCCTCCGGGGCCGCCGCCTGGCGGGCCGTCCTGCTGGGCGCGGACGACGCCGCGCTGGACGCGGTCGGGTACTGCGCCTACCCCTACGGCAGCGACGCGGAGGAGCCCTTCCGGGACATCGTGTGGTGGGTCAACCAGGAGGTGCTGCACCACGGAGCCGAGATCGCCCTCCTCCGCGATCTCCGCCGGGCGGTCCGGCCGGCCTGACGGCGCCGGCCGCCTCACCCCGTGGCCAGCGCCGACCGTACGATCGCCGCTGCCGCCGTGCCCGCCGCCAGGACCGGCGCGGTGCTGCGCGCCGCCCGGCCGAGCATGAACGCGCCCTCCAGCAGGGCGATGACGGAGGTCGCCGTCTCCCGGTCGGCCGGCGCGGGGATGCCGCCCTCGGCGTAGTAGGCGGCGAGACGGTCGGTCCAGCTGTCGAACACCTCCGCGGTGGCCTGCCGCAGCGTCTCGTCGGTGCTCGCCACCTCCAGGGCGACGGTCGCGATGGGGCAGGGGTCGGCGAAGTCGAGTTCGGCGAGGGTGCCCGCCGCCGCGGTGAAGGCGTCGGCGGTGGCCGCGACCCGGTCCTCGTACGGCGTCATCAGCGTGGTGATGAGTTCCAGGTACCCGGCGCCCGAGCTGCGGATCACCTCCTCGCCCAGCTGCGCCTTCCCGCCGGGGAAGAAGTGGTAGATCGAGCCGAAGGGCGCTCCGGCGCTCTCGGCGATCTGTTTCATGCCGGTGCCGGTGTAGCCCCTGCGCCGGAACAGCTCGGTGCCGGCGGCCAGGATGCGCCGCCGGGTGTCATGGGTGCTCGTGGCCCTGCCCTCACTCACGGCTGAAACCTCCGGGAAGCCGCTGTCGCCGTCGGCCGGTCGGGGCCTATTCTGTCACTAGAACGATCTATCTAGTGACGGTCCGGTGATCGCTGGAACGAACGGGCGGAGGCAGGGCATGCCGGAGATCGAGCTGAGCGCGGGCACCATCGACTACGACGACACCGGAGGCGACGGGCCCGTGGTGGTCCTCGTGCACGGCCTCGGCTTCGACGAGTCGGTGTGGGCCGAGGTCGTCGCCGGGCTGCGGCCGGACTTCCGCGTGGTGGTCCCCGTCCTGCCGATCGGCAGCCACCGGCGCCCGATGCGGCCCGACGCCGACCTCTCCGCGCACGGCGTCGCCCGTCTCCTGGCGGAGTTCATGGACCGCCTGGACCTGCGGGACGTCACCCTCGTCCAGAACGACACCGGTACCGCCCAACTCCTGGTCGGCGTCCGGGACGAGCGCATCGCCCGGCTCGTCCTGACCTCCTGCGAGGCGCTGGACAACTACCCGCCCGGAGTCCAGGGCCGGCTGCTCCAGGTGGCGTCCAGGATCCCCGGCGGGCTCTTCCTCCTCGTCCAGTCCTTCCGTTTCCCCTTCCTCGCCCGCATGGAGACCTCGCTCGGGGGCATGGCGAAACGGCGGCTGCCGAAGGAGCTGATCGCCCGATGGTACGGCCCGCTGCTGACGAACCGCCATATCCGGCGCGACCTGGCCAAGTTCCTGCGCGCCACACGGAAGGACTGCTACCGGGAAGCGGCCCGGAACCTCCCCTCGTTCACCCGGCCCGCCCTGGTCGCCTGGGGTGCCGAGGACCGCATGATGCCGCTCGCGACCGGGCGCCGGCTGGCCGAGCTGCTGCCGGACTCACGGTACGTGGAGATCCCCGACGCCCGGACCCTGGTCCAGCTGGACAACCCGGTCGCGCTGACCGGGGAGATCCGGCGTTTCGTCGGGGAGAAGCCGGTGCCCGGCGAGCGCTGAGGCGCGCCCGCCGGACACGGATCACATGTCGCCGTTCACCAGTAGTGGCGGCGGCCGGCGACCGCGTGGCCCATGGATCCCATGATCCACAGGATGGCTCCGACCACCAGCAGGATCACGCCGATGGTCCACAGGATCGAGATGCCGGTGACGAAACCGACGATGAGAAGGATGACGCCGAGGGCGATCATGACGTGCCTCCAGCTGCTGACAGTGGTCCTGCCCTCCGGGTGCCCCCGAAACGGCCGCTCTATCAGTGCGGTCCCTGTTTCAAGAAGTTCTGTCGACAATGTTGACTCGGCGTCGGGGCGGCCTCACATTACCTAGCGGTAGTACCCCGCGGTAACCCCGCCGTTCCCGGGCCGCCGTCTCGCGGCCCCGCACGCCCTTCTGCTCGATCGAGCCGCCCCGTCCCGGCGATCCCGCACGCCCGCGCACGGCACCGTCATGCCCGTCCGTCTCGAGTCCCGGCCCCACAAGTCCGTGTCCCGGCCCGAGACGTCCGTGTTCCACCCCGAGAAGGGAGAGCACCACATGCCCATGCCCGCCCTGCGCCGAGCCCTCACCGCCGCCTGCGCGGCCGTCGGCGCACTGGCCCTCGGCCTCACCGCGGCCCCCGCCCAGGCCACGGCCCCCCTCGACTACGCGGCCCTCGGCGACAGTTACAGCGCCGCCTCGGGCGTCCTTCCCGTCGACATCACCAGCCCGCTCTGCCTGCGATCCACGGCGAACTACCCCCACGTCATCGCCGCCCGGACCGCCGCCCGGCTGACGGACGTCACCTGCGGGGCCGCCCAGACCAAGGACTTCACCGAGGCCCAGTACCCCGGCGTCGCCCCCCAGACGGACGCCCTCACCGAGGACACCGACCTGGTGACCCTCACCATCGGCGGCAACGACAACGGCACCTTCATCAACGCCGTGACCGCCTGCGGAGCCGCCGGCGTCCTCAGCGGCGGCAAGGGCAGTCCCTGCAAGGACCGGTACGGCACGTCCTTCGACGACGAGATCGACGCCGGCACCTATCCCGCGCTGAAGTCCGCGCTCCGCAGCGTGCGCGCCAAGGCCCCGCACGCCCGGGTGGCGGTGCTCGGGTACCCGTGGATCACGCCCGCCACGGCCGACCCGTCCTGCTTCGTCAGACTCCCGGTCGCCACCGGCGACGTGCCGTACCTGCACGCCCTGCAGGCGCACCTCAACGCGGTGGTCCGGCGGGCCGCCGAGGAGACGGGGGCGACGTACGTGGACTTCGCCGAGGCCTCCGCCGGGCACGACGCCTGCCGGCCCGTCGGCACCCGGTGGATCGAACCGCTCCTGTTCGGGCAGAGCGTCGTCCCCGTCCACCCCAACGCCCTCGGCGAGCAGCGCATGGCCGAACGCACCCTGAGCGTCCTCGGCCTCGGCTGACCGCGCGGCCCGCCGAGGCCCGCGGTCACGCGTCGGAGAGCAGCGGGTCGTAGGGGGACGAGCGTTCCCGGCCCGCCATGAAGGCCAGGAAGTCCCGTACGAACGCGCCCCGCGCGTACGTGTCGTCCGCGCCGGCCCTGTCCCGTCGGAAGCCTCTGCGGAACAGGGCCCGGTACTCGTCCGCGTCGATGCGCTGGTCGCCGTTGGCGTCGGTGACGTCGAAGAGGACCTCGGCCACCCTGATCAGGGCGGGACCGGCGAGCGACGGCACGGCCGCCGCGTACTCCGGGGCGCTGACGCGGCCGTCGCCGTCGGTGTCGAGGGCCGTCTGCAGCTCCCGCCACCAGCCGGCGAACGCGTCGTAGAGCCGCGTCTCCTCCGGCTCGTCCAGGTCGAGCCGTCCCGCGATCTCCCGGGCCATGGCGGCGAGGTCGGGCCAGTCCAGGTAGCCGTCCCCGGTCTGGTCCAGCACCGCCGCGAAGAACTCCTCCGCACCGCGCCGCGCGGCGCCTCCCGCGTCGGGGTCCGGCTCCGGCGGAAGGGGGGTGATCAGCCGTACGAGGGCCCCGGCCCGCTTCATCCGGTCCCGCAGCGCGCCGATCGTCCGGGCCCGGGGGTCGTCGCTGTCGGGGGAGAGGGCGAGCAGGTCGGCGAGGGCCTCGGTCCGGAGCCAGCCGCTCGGCAGGAACCGGGCCAGACCGACACCCAGATAGGCGCCCTGCATCAGCGTCTGGGCGCCGGGCAGCTCGGGCAGCCCCGCCCGGCGGCGGAAGGGCTCCGGAAGGGAGGCCACGGTGATCACACCGACGAGGGGTCCGGCGAGCGCCCGGCCGGCCGCCCACAGCGTGGGCAGACCCTGCAGCAGCGGTGGCGCGGGCAGATGGTCGAAGAGCCGGTAGAGGATGACCCGCATCGCCTCCGTGTTCTCCAGCTCCTCCTCCACCACACGGTCGTAGTACGGCCAGAACTCCTGCACGGTCGACGGCAGATGACGGGCATCCCCGTCCAAGGCGGCGAGATACGCCCGGAATTCGGCGTACAGCCGCTCCATGTCCGGCTGCTCCAGTGGCTGTCCGCTGAGACGGCACATCGTGACGCTGCTCTCGAAGAGCGTCGCCACCACCCACGCCCGCACCGCCGGATCCATCGCGTCGTAGGGCCGCTCGCGCGCGTCCGTGCCTCTGAGCCGGGCGTGCAGCCGGTTCAGCCGCGCCGCCTCCCTGCGCCGTACCTCGTCGTCGGCCCCGAACATGCGCTGCAGGCTCACGACCGTGTTCCGCAGCCGCCGCCACGGGTGGGCCACGAACGTCGAGTTGTCGATCAGGGCCCCGCCGACCTGCGGGTGCGCGGCCTCCAGCACCGTCGCCCGGACGACCGCCAGCGCCCAGCGCGGATCGTTGAAGAACGCCTGGAACCGGCTGCCCGGACCGAAGAGCTGATCGCCCCCGGCACCGGAGGTGCCACCGGTGTCCCTGGGCTCGTTGCGGGCCGTGTCCGTCACGGGCGTCGTTCTCCGTTCGTGTACGGCGAGACGCCACCGAAGCGGCGGTCGCGCTGCTGATAGGTGTGCAGGCACTCCAGGAAGTGCGTCGCGCGGAAGTCCGGCCAGAGGACCGGCGGGAACATCCACTCCGCGTAGGCGACCTGCCAGAGCATGAAGTTGGAGATGCGCTGTTCCCCGGAGGTGCGGATGACGAGGTCCACATCGGGTGTGTCGGGAAACGGCAGATGAGCGGCGAAGCTCCGTTCGTCCACGGCCTCGGCCGGCACTCCGCTGCGGATCAGGGACCGGGCCGCCGCCACGATGTCCCGGCGCCCGCCGTGGTCGAACGCGACGGTCAGCGTCATGCCCCGGTTCTCGCCGGTCAGCGTCATCAGATCGGCGAAGTCCCGGGCCAGAGCCGGGGGGATGCGCGGATCCGCCACGCCGAGGAACCGGCAGCGGATCCCGCGCGCGTGCAGCAGCGCGGCGTGTTTGCGTACCACCCGGCGGACCAGCCGCATCAGGAAGTCGACCTCGGTGCTCGGGCGCTGCCAGTTCTCGGTGGAGAACGCGTACAGGCTCAGCCACTCCACGCCGGCCGTCCGCGCCGCCTCGATCACGTCGATCACCGTCGTCTCCGCCGCGCGGTGACCCGACGTACGCGGCAACGACCGCCGCGCCGCCCAGCGGCCGTTCCCGTCCATCACGCAGGCCACATGCCGCGGCACCCTCCGGACGGAACCGCGGGTGGACTCCTCGACCGTCACGCCTGCCCCCCAGCGGCACCGAGCGGAACACTTCGTCCCGCACAGAGTGGCAGTTCCTTGATCCGGAACCGGCGGGAGCGTCCGAGGTTCACCCTTGGTACTGCTGTCCGACCGTGCGGCCACACGCCGGGCGAGCGCGGCGGACGCGGACCCCGGGGGGCTCGCCTCCGGGCGCGCGCTGGGGCTGTCCCCCGCACCGATCCGCCTGCCTGCCGGAGTGAGCGCGGCCCCGGCGGTGCCTAGCGTGCTGTCGCATGGCAATCCCGTTACCGATCTCCGCATTCCGCCGGCGTACCGGCCTCACCGCCGTCGCCCTGGCCTGCCTGCTGACCGCCGCCCCGGCCGCCGCCGCGCAGCCGCCCCCGGCCGCGCCCCGCGCATGCGGCCCCGGCACGGCGCTGAGCCGGTCCGTGCACCACCTGGTGACGAAGGACCGGATCGCCGGCGCCGCGGTCCTGGTCACCGGCGCCGGCCCGGACGCCCCCTGCGCCCGCCGGACCGTGACCGACGGCGTGGCCGATCTGCGCACCGGCCGGCCCATGAACAGCACCGACCGGCTGCGCGTCGGCAGCGTCACCAAGACGTTCACCGCGACGGTCGTCCTCCAGCTCGCCGCCGAGCGGCGACTGTCCCTGGACGCGCCCGTCGAGCGCTACCTGCCGGGCCTGATCCGCGCGGGCGGTCACGACGGCCGCCGGATCACCGTACGGCAGCTCCTCCAGCACACCAGCGGGCTGCCCGACTACCTCGACGCCCCCGAATGGGAGCACCCCGAACGCGTGCGGTACCGCCACTTCGAGCCGCGCCGGCTCATCGCCCGCGCCCTGCGGCTGCCACGCCCGCAGCACACCTGGCACTACGCGACGACGAACTACCTCGTCGCCGGGCTGATCGTGCGCGCGGTCACCGGCCACAGCCCGCAGACCGAGATCACCCGCCGCGTCATTGCGCCGCTGGGCCTGCACGACACGTACTGGCCGGGCGACGAGACCCGCATCCGGGGCCCGCACTCGCACAGCTACTTCACCGCGGAGGACGGCCGCCGGACGGACGGCACCGCCTGGAACACCACCTTCGGCGGTGTCGGCGGCGCCCTGGTGTCCACGCCCGCCGACCTGACCCGGTTCGCCACCGCGCTGTTCACCGGCCGGCTGCTGCCGGCACCCCAACTCGCCGAGATGCGGCGCACCGTGACCGCCGACCCCGACCGGCTCTGGCCCGGCGCCCGCTACGGGCTCGGCCTGATCTCCTCACCCCTGTCCTGCGGCGGCAGCTGGTGGGGCCACGCCGGGACCGTGCCCGGCGGCCACCGCGCGCTGGTCGCCACCGGACCCGACGGCCGTACCGCCGCCGTCGCCCTGACCGAGGTGCCCGCCACCCTCCAGGCCGAACTGGACTTCCTCGACGTCGTGGACCAGGCCCTCTGCGAGGGCACGTCCGCCGAAAGGACACCCGCATGACCCGCCCCACCTCACCGGCCGGCGCCCGCCGCCGCTTCGCCTCCCGGGCCGCGGCAGCCGTCGCCCTGTCCCTGGCGAGCGTGCTGGCCCTGGGCGCCGCCCCCGCCTCGCCGGCCGCGGCCCGGACCGCCGCCGACCCCCTCGCCCGCTACCACCAGCAGCACCTCCGCTGGAAGAGCTGTCTGCTCGGCCCCGACGACACCACCGGCAAGGAACTCCAACAGGCCGGCGCCCAATGCGCCGACGTCACCGTGCCCTTGGACTACACCCGCCCCGAGGGCCGTACCCTCACCGTCGCCCTGTCCCGGATCCGGGCCACCGACACCGCCCACCGCGCCGGTGTGCTGCTGCTCAACAGCGGCGGCCCCGGCGGACAGACGATCGGCGATCCGCCGTGGGTGCGCAAGGCCATGAAGGACGTCGGCGCACGCTACGACGTGGTGGGCGTGGACCCCCGCTTCGTCGGCCGCAGCACCCCGCTGGACTGCCACTGGCCCACCGGCAGCATGATCCGCGGAGCCGGCACCGGCCGCGCCGGCTTCGACCGCATGACCGCCTTCTCCGCGGACCTCGCCGAGCGCTGCCGGAAACACGCCGGTGACCTGCTGCCGTACGCCGGCACCCGGAACACCGCCCGCGACATGGACGTGATCCGCGCGGCGCTGGGCGAGCGCCGGATCTCCTACCTCGGCTACTCCTACGGCAGTTACCTCGGCCAGGTCTACGCGACGATGTTCCCGCGGCACACCGACCGGGTCGTCCTGGACGGCGTACTGGCCCCCGCCCGCTACCAACCCCGGCTGCTGCGCGGCACCGAGGAGGCCAACCGGCACGCCCTGCGCGGCTGGGCCGACTGGACCGCCGCGCACGACGAGACGTACGGGCTGGGACACACCCGCGGCGCGGTGCTGAAAACGGTCGACGCGGTCCGCGCGGCCGCCGCCCGCACCCCGCTCCGCCTCGGCGGCCACCGGGTGGACGACCACGTCCTGCCCGTCCTCGTCTTCAACGGACTCTCCCAGGACAACCCCACGGCCTACGGCGACTTCGCCCAGGGCGTGCGGGACCTGCGGCGCGCCGCCGAGGGCCGCGAGGTCACCCCGTCCCCGTGGCTGGCCTCGGCACTGGACTTCCTGCTGACCGGCCAGGAATCCGCCTACGGCAGCGCGCAGACCTCCATCCTGTGCGGGGACGTGGCCGCGCCCCGCGACCCGGAGACGTACTGGCGCGACCTGCGGCGCGCCGGAACCGGTGACCCGCTGTTCGCGCCCGTCACGAACGACATCAACCCGTGCGCCTTCTGGAACCCGCCGCGCGAACGCCCGACGACGATCCGCGACGACCTGCCGGCCCTCCTCGTCAACGCCACCGGCGACCCCCGCACCACCTACCGCAGCGCGCAGACGGTACGCCGCGACTGGCCCGGCTCCCGCCTGGTCACCCTGCGCGGAGCGGACCAGCACGGGGTCTACGGCGTGTACGGCAGCGCGTGCGTGGACACCACCGTCAACACCTACCTCGCGACCGGCCGCCTGCCGGCCCGGGACGTGACCTGCACCCGCCCCGACACGGCCGGGGCCCGGGCCGTCGGTCCGACGGCTACTTGAGGCGCTGGACGAGCGCCTTCACGAGATCCGTCCTCGCGACCTTGAGGGCGAAACCGTCGGAGGAGCCGGGGAGGGGCCGGGCGTACCAGGGCAGCGCCCGGCGCCGCCACTTGGCGGGGGCCAGGTCCGCGGGGAGGGCGGGCAGGGGCAGGGTCCACGGTCCGAGCCGCAGCTCTCCCGTCCACACCCCGGCCGGGAGGGCCTCGACCGGCACGGCGACGCGGAAGGCGCCGCTGGAGGAGGTGCGGTGGGCCGGGAAGGCGACGGTGCCGCCCGCGCCGTCCTCCAGGGCGAGGACGAGGGCGCCCTCGGGGTGCTCGGCCGCGCCGAACCGGCCGCTGACGAGCAGCTGCGTGGGGGCGTCGTCGGCCCAGCGGATGTCCTCGTCGACATGCAGCAGCCGCAGCACCTTGTGCTTGTTCTCGCCGACGTCGAGCGTGAAATTCCCGTACGGCTTGGTGGTGTACAGGGTGACGGCGCGCAGGTCTTCGCCGGCGGCGACGATCCGCGTGTCGGCGGCACCGGAGACGCCGTCGGCGCGCTTGCTGCCGATCCGCACCTCCTTGGTGAGCCCCTGGGCGCCGACCGCCAGGGAGATGTCCCACAGCCCGTCGGCGAGCGGCTCGCCGTCGGCGGCGGTCGTGATGTCGACGGCCGCCTCGAACCCGGCGAGGTCGTACACGTACCGGCCCTCGTCCTGGTCCGCACCGAGGTCCGGTGTCGCGGTGTGCGTGACGGGCAGCCGGTACTCGGTCCTGCTGTCGCGTTCCCGCAGGACCAGTTCGGTGGTGACGTCGCGGGTCTCCACGCGGTGCAGGTACCCGTGCCCGGCCAGGCGGAGCACCCCGCCTGCCATCTCGGCGCGGCTGACGTGGTGGCGGATGCCGAGCTGGGCGGTGACGTCGTAACAGACGTCGGGGACCGCGCGCTCGGGGTCACGCAGGAACGGGTAGCGGGCGAGGGCACGGCCGCCGTCCACGAGGACGGGGGTGGCGACCTTCGTCCGGGCCAACTGCTCCTCGAACTCCACGAGTTCCAGCAGTTCGTCCAGCATGCGGTGGCGTACGAGGTGCAGCCGCAGCCGGGCCATGGCCGAGAGCCGCTCGTTCATCCCCTCGTGCCACAGCGGCTCGATGATCTCCGCCAGCCGGTCCAGCGTCTTGTGCTGACTCTCGCGGGGCTCGTGGACCAGGTGGTACGCCAGCAACTGCTGGACTTCCACGGTCAGATGCCGGTGCGCCAGGTGGTCGCGGCCCGGGCCGGGCGGCACGTTCTCCAGGATCAGCTCGACCATGCGGGGCAGGAAGCGCAGCCGCCGCTCGGAGCCCTTGAGCCGGCGGGTGATGTTGCCCTCGTCCTCGCGCTGCACCCAGTACAGGCAGTCGTAGTCGGCGACCACGGAGATGCCCGAGGCGTGCAGATAGGCGGCGCCGACGAACAACTGGTCCTCGCCGATGGCCAGGTCGGTGGGGAAACGCAGCCCGTGCCGCTCCAGCAGCTCCCGGCGGAACAGCTTCATCGGGTTGAGCGTCCAGTACACACGGGACGAGAACACGTCCGTGCGCGGCTGGTTGCGCTGGAACATCGACGTCGGCGCGCCACGGCCGCCGACCCCGACCATCTTGCCGAGCACGACGTCGGTGCCGTTCTCCTCGGCCATCCCCACCATGCGTTCCAGCGCCTCGGGGCCGAGGCTGTCGTCGGCGTCCAGGAAGAACACGAACGTGCCGGTGGCGTGGTCGAGTCCGGCGTTGCGCGGGGCCGACGGGCCGCCCGAGTTCTCCTGCCGGAAGACGCGCAGCATACCGGGGTAGAGGTCCTTGAGACGGTCCAGCTCGGCGGCCGTACCGTCCGTCGAACCGTCGTCCACGACGATGACCTCGAGGCGGTCACGGCCGATGCTCTGCTCGGCGACGGAGGTGATGCACTGGGTCAGGTACGGCATCGCGTTGTACGCGGCTATGACGACCGAGACGGTGGCACCGGGCATGAATGTGCACTCCCATTACCGGGCGGTCCCGGGACGGTTTCGAGTTTTCTGTGAACTTACCATGGGTGAAAGGTGTCGGCATGGCGGGTGATCCGTGAAGCGCTCCTTCGGGCCGGGCACCGGCAGCCCGCCCGCCGCGGGGATAAGGTCGGCGTCGTGAGCGGGAAACGAAGGCGCGCGCGGCGGGTGGCGGACGCGGAGACGGCGACCGCCGCCGCGGCGTTCCTGGAAGGCCAGGAGATCACGCGGACACAGTGCGTGCAGTGCTATTCGGAGATCGCCGGCGTCAACGGCCGCTACGCCTGCGGGAACTGCGGGTGGGTCAACCCGTGGACGGAGGGGCACAAGCCGCTGCCGACGGCGGAGGACGATGTGCAGGCGCGGGAGTGTGCCCAGGGCTGACCGCCGGGAGTACCGGGGACGCGGTCGTCCTCCGTCACGTCCGGCAGGGGCGGCCGGTGTGCGCGCCGGCCGGCAGCCGTTCGCGTTCGGCCGTCGTGTAGGGGCGGTCGGCCCCCTGGCAGAGGTCGCGCCACCAGGTGTCGGGGTCGATGTCCAGGCTCTGGAGCTGACCGCCGGTGGTCAGCCGGAGGCGGCTGCCGGAGGCGACCGCGGCGAACCGGTACGCGCCCACGGTGATCGGGCCCTCCCCGAGCGCGCCGCCGTCCGAGACACGGTGCAGCCGTACGCCCCGGTCGTAGGTCATCGAGACGAAGGTGTGGTCGCCGACGAAGGCGAGTGTGTGCGACCCGGTGGGGTAGGGCACCACGCCACCGGTCCGGCGGCCGGTCGCCGCGTCCCAGAAACGCAGCTTGCTGTCGCTGTGGCCCACGGCCACCAGGCTGCCGTCCGGACTGAAGAGCACTCTGGGCTGCCCCGGGTCCAGGACTCCGGCCACGCCGGTCGGCGACGTCCAGGTGGAGACCCGGTTGTTCTTCACCAGGTCCCAGATCGTCAGTTGTCCCACGGCGTGGCCGGATCTGGTGACGATGAGGGCCTGGTCGGGGTGGCCGGGGCGGGGGAGGAGCAGGCCGGGCGGGGCGAAGGCCGGGGGCGGGCTGGGCTCGGGCGGTGCCACCCGCAGCGGAGCGGAGACGACCTGTCCGGTCACCGGGTCGACCCGGAGTACGTCGTTGGTGGTCAGCAGTACGGCCAGTGCTCCGTCGCCCAACTGGGCCACGGACTCGATGCTGGACTCCCGGGCCGTTCCGCGAAGGTGCCGGGCGAGATCGACCTCACGGCGGCTGGCGAGGTCGTCGGCCGCGTACAGCGACAGCGTGAGCGTGTGGGCGTCCCAGACGGCCACCGAGTCCCGGCCCTCCGAACTCACCCAGAGCGGCACCCATACGCGGTTGGCCGCGATACCCGGCAGCGCCACGCTGCGGGTCGGGAACCCCGCGCTGCTCAGGTACAGCCGGCCCTCCTCCACGGTCGCGAACCGGTCGTGGTGCGGATCGAGCGCCATGGACTGTTCGCCGGAGGGGTCGAACGGCAGCGGCTCGACGTCCTGGTGCAGACGCAGCCGTACCAGCCGGTCACCGACCGCCGCCACCGCCCAGGGGCGGCCGGCCGATGCGCGGGGCCAGATCGCCAGCCGCACGTCCTCGTCCGAGGTGCCGTCGGTGGGCACCACCGCCGTCCACGTGTCGCCTCCGAGGACATCCACAGCGGAGACGATGCCGTACTCCGGTCCGTCGTCGCTGGGTTCCGCCGATCGGAAGTACGTGCGGTAGCGAGTCGTCGCGTCGAGACCGGAGAAACGGCTCGGCGTCACCCGGGCCGCCTTGCCACCGTCCACGCGCAGGAACCTCGTGTCCGAGCCGAGCCGGGTCTCGGCCAGGGAGAGAACCTTGCCCCGGGCCATGAAACCGTTGGTGGCATCGACATCCGTGGCCAGCCGCCGCAGTTCCTTCCCCTGCGCCAGGGAGAAGACACCCGCCGACGACAGGTAGCGGCCGGCGGTCGGACCACGGACCCACTGAAGGGTCACGCGGTCGGTCCCGTCCGCGAACGCGGCTCCGTCCACCACCCGGCCCGCGGTCACCCGCCCGGCTCCCCGGACCGGGGCCGCCGAGCGCACCGTCCAGACATCGAGAGCGGCCCGCTGGTCGGTGCCGCCGCCGGCGCGCCGCTTGCCGTAGGAGTGCAGGCGCAGCAGGCGGGAGGAGTCGTCGGAGAAGTCCAGCGAGGGCGCGTAGGCGTCCTCCGGCCCCGGTCGCGCCCCGGTGAGCAGCCGTGGCTCGGGATCCTTTCCGACCTCCCAGAGCCGGACCGAACCGTCCGCCGACGCGACGGCGTACCAGCGCCCGTCGTCGCTGACCGTGTCCCGCGTGTCCTGCCCGGGCACCCCCTGGAGGCGGTGCATCCGGGGGTGGTCCGAAGCGGCGTCCACGACGACGGTGACCGTCCTGCTCTCCGGCGCGGAGGTCACCGCGAGCACATCGGTCCGCGACGCGGCGGTCACGCGGTTGATGCTCCCCGGCCACAGCCCCGCGTGCACCCGCTCCGCGTCCCGCATCCGCAGGTACTGCCGGAACAGCTGGGCGTGGGCCTTGTCCGTGCGGGCCGTCGCCCACGCGCCCATCGCCATCTGGACGGACATCCCGAAGTCGGTCGCCGACCGCGCCTGCGCGAGGTCGGCCAGCTGCTCGGAGGCCGCCGTGCGCAGCTGCGTGGCTATCCGGTCGCGGCTGCGGCTCGCGTCCCAGGCCAGCCAGCCCGCCATCAGCGTGAGGACGGTGACGGCGGCCGCGAACCCGCGCAGCACGTACGCGCCGCGTCGGGCGTGGCGCCGGCCCGCGGTCAGGTAGGCCCGCTGGAGGTCGGTGATGTCCCGGTCGCGTTCCGGCTCCCACCGGTCCGCGGCGGTGAGCAGTTTCCCGGGGACCGGTACGAACGGACGGCGGCCCTCCGCGTCCCAGGCCTCGGCCTGCTCGGCGACCTGGGACTGCCAGGCGCGGAACTCCTCGCCCTCGCGCAGACAGGTGCGCAGCCACTCCCACTCGCGCAGCAGAGCCTCATGGGCCATGCGCAGGGACTCGCCCAGCGCGTCGCCCGGCGGCGGAGTGAAGACGAGCAGCTTGTGCCGTGCCAGGTGCCGGGCCAACCGCCGCTGTGCCTCGTCGAGTTCGGCCACCGGCACGGTGTCCGGCAGGAACCGGCCGAGTCCGTCCGGGCGGGCCAGGCGCTGGAAGAGACGCCGCGCGGTCTGCTCGTCGGCGACTCCCTCCGTGAGGGCCGCGTCGAGGGTGCGCTTCGCGTGCCGCGCCAACGCCCCGGACAGGCCGCCCAGTTCCTGGTAGGCGGCCAGGGTGAGTCGTCCCCCGGAGCGCCGCCGCCACAGCTCGGCCAGCGTGAACTCCAGCAACGGCAGGGTGTTGCTCTCACCGCGGATGTCCTGGGCGTCCCGGGCGTCGCGCAGCAGCAGTTCCTTCAGCCCGTCCTGGAGTCCGGCCCCGGGGATCGGGGCGAGCCGGGCCGAGATCACCTCGCTCAACGCCTCGTGGGTGAGCGGGTCCAGGGGGACGACGGCCCGGGCCCGCTCGGCGGCCGGCAGCACGGCGGACAGCACGTCCAGCGTCGCGTGCCGGGCGGACACCACCGCCCGGAGCCCCCGGCCGGGCTGGGTGCCGCCGGTCAGCTCGCGCCACCACGTCACCACCTGCCGGGCGGCGGACGGCGCGGCGGCGGCGTACTCCTCGAACTGGTCGAGGACCAGCACACCCATCCGGTCCCGGAAGACGGTCCGCAGCTCCTCCCGAAGCGCGGCGAACGCGATCTCGTCCCCGCTCAGCGCCTCCTGCACGGCCTTCAGCCGAATCCCGCCCTCCCTCTCCGGGACGGCCTCCCGCCACAGGGCCAGCAGTGCCTCGCCGAGGGTCGCGGCCGGGCCTTCCGCCTCGTACGGGGTGCGTACCACGGTGATGGCCTCGGCCGCCCCCAGCCGCGGCAGCAGCCCGGCGTGCAGCAGCGACGACTTGCCCGTGCCCGACTGCCCGGTGAGCAGGGTCAGCGGCTGATCGTGGACCGCCCGGGCGAGTGCCTCCGTCTCCGCGGCGCGCCCCAGGAACAGATGCGCGTCCTTCTCCTCGAAGCGCAGGAGTCCCTTGAACGGGCCGGGGTCGTCGGGGGCGTCCGGCGCGCGGGCGGCCAGCCGTGGGGCGGGGATCAGGTAGGCGGTGCCGTCGAGGCCGTCACAGCCCCGGGTGGCGAGCATGCCGACGACATGGCGGGCCTCGACGTCCCAGACCGGGCTGCCGCTGAATCCCGGCTCGATGGCCACGCTGCCGTGGCCGGCGTCCAGCTGGATGAGCCCCGCGCCCTGGCCGCCGCGCAGCACGCCGTGCGCGTTCACCCCCGTGTCGGTGGACTCGGGGAAGCCGTACAGGCGGGCCGCACGGCCGTAGAGCGGGGCGTCGGGGCCGGCCAGGGGGAGCGGCCCGGTCCCGGCGACCGGGAGGGCGAGCCGGAGGACCGCGATGTCGTCGTCGGGATGCCAGGCGACGACATCCGCGGCCACGCGCTCCTGGGACCGCGCGGACACCAGCGGAAAGTCCACCAGGAGCCGTTCTCCGGGGCGGCGCCGACCGTCCTCCTCGTCGGCGATCACGTGCGCGCACGTGCACACCAGGTCGCGGGCGAGCAGAAACCCGGCGCCCAGCAGCTCCCCGCGCCGGTCGAAGAGCCGGGCGAGCCCCTGCTCGAACTCGGTGCCTCCCGACGGGGCGGCGGGAGGCTGCGCCTCAGTCGCCGCCAACGGCGGGCTCCGCGTCCGGGGCCGGTTCACCGTCCGGGCCGTCCACGTCGGAGTCGTCCGCGTCGTCCGCGTCCGCCCGGCCGGTGCCGCCGGGCTGCCGCTCCCACTCCAGGGCCACCTTGAAGTGGGCCTCGGTGGCGGCGCGGGCCAGGACCACGCCGGCGTCCGCGCTGAGCTTCACCCCGAACTCCAGGCAGACCCGGTCGGGAGCCTGCGGCATGGACCGCAGCGAGGCCACAACGTCCTGTACGGCGGGCCGGACGCGGTCGACGGCCTGCCGGAGGGTGTCCGCCGCGGCGCCCGCGGTATCGCCGCGCCGCCTGCGCACGGGCTCGTACGCGTCGCCGGCCGGCGGTGCGGGACCGTCGACCTCCACGCGCAGTACCGAACCGTCGCTCGCCCGGAACTCCCTTGTCGCCATGAGTGCGCCGCCCCGTCGCTTCCCTCAGTGCGCCTGCCGTCTGCCGTGGAGGCGACCAGCCTAATGGGACGTCGTCGCGTCTGTCCCGGTGTTCCGCGAGTGCACGTCCCACGGCACCGGACGCCGTCCGTCGCACCTGTCCGAGACGTGCCTCGGTCCGCCGTCGCCAGGTGCGCAGCGTCGTCCGCCGGGTCAGGCGTGCGTCGTGAGGATCATGTACGGCGCGGTCCGGGTCTCCGCCGGCGCCTCGTGAGCGGGGCCGGCGGCCGGGAGGGTGGGCAGGTCCACGCGGGGGGAGGGGAAGCCGGCCCCGGTGAGCAGGGACCGGTACCGGTCGAGGGAGCGGTAGTACGTGGTGGTGGTCATCGTGGAGCCGTCGCGCAGCCGCAGCCGCGTGGCCACGGTGTCGCCGTCGCCGTACACGGTGTCCGGCTCGCCGTGGCGCAGGGTGGAGAAGGCCACGCCGGTCGCCGCCGGGTTGAGGTCCGCCAGGACGTACGGGGCACCGGGGCGCAGCACCCGGCGGATCTCGGCGGTGAGGCCGGCCAGCCGGTCGTCGTCCGGGTCCGTGCAGTACACCAGGCAGCACACGGCGGCATCGACGCCGGCGTCGGCGAGCCAGTCGAGGGTTCGGCCGTCGAAGAGCCGGTACGAGACGCGGGGGTGCGGCCGGTCGGCCCGGGCGATGTCCAGCATGTCCGCCGAGGGATCGAGGCCCTGGACGGTCCACGCGCCCGTCGCCGCGAGCCGCGCCGCGACCGCGCCGGTGCCGCAGCCGATGTCCAGGGCCAGCCGGCCGGGCCCCGAGCTGCCGGCGAGCCGTTCCAGCACGGCCGGGAAGATCAACGTCTCGGCCAGCCTCATGTCGCGGTCCCGGTAGGCGTCGGCCGCGGCGGTGGTGTCCCAGCCGAGGGCGTCTCCGTCGGCGATCAAGGTCGCTGCCTCCTGCACTGAAACCGGGCGCGGACGCGGGAAGCGGGGCGCTCCTGCGGCAGCCTGACACAGGACGACGCCCGGATGTCCGCGGAACGGGAAGATTCGCCCGGCCGTGCGTCCGGCGTGTGGCGTCCGGCGTGTGGCGTGTGGCGTACGCCTTGGGTTTCCGCCGCCCGGATGCAGGACCCCGCCCGCGACGGAAGGATCGGACGGAGGGCGCCCTACGACGCTGCGGGGCCCGCCGTCACCGGTTGCTCGGCACCTGCCCGAGCTGGGGGAAGCGCCCGTTCCGGCGTTCCGACCGGAGCAAGACCATGATGATGAAGCGCATCCAGAACCGTTCCGCCCGTCCGGCACAACCGTCAGCGCAACCCGGCGCCGCCGAACCCCTCGTGACCGCCGCCGACTGCGGTCTGCTGCTCCTCCGGCTGACCTTCGGTCTGATCATGGCCGCGCACGGGGCCCAGAAGGTGTTCGGCCTCTTCGGAGGTGATGGCCTGACGGCGACCGGCAAGGCCTTCGAGTCCGTGGGTTTCCGCCCGGGAAAGCTCTTCGCCGTGATCGGAGGCCTCGCCGAGCTGCTCGGTGGCCTCGGCCTGGCCCTCGGGCTGCTGACCCCGCTGGCGGCCGCCGCCCTGATCGGCGTCATGATCAACGCGATGGCCACGGTCACCGCCGCCCACGGTCTGTGGGACGCGGACGGCGGCGTGGAGTACAACCTGTGCATCGCGGCCGCAGCACTGGCCGTCGCCGCCATCGGCCCGGGCCGGCTGGCCGTCGACCGCTTCTTCCCGTGGGGCAGGGGCGGCTGGGGACCGGCTGCCGTGGCCGTCGGCCTGGGCGGCATCGGGGCCGCGATCACGCTCACTCTCTAAGCCCGGCCGTACGTGCCCGAGGGGGACCGACCCCCGCCACGCCGTGTGCACCGGCGTTGAGGCAGGGGTGTGATTCCGGGCCCGGCGGCAGACGCGCCGCCGGGCCAGGGAACGTCGCCGCCTCGATGCTGAGCGCATGTCTCACCACCTCAGCGGCCCCCACCTGCGGTCCCCGATGGACGACGCCCGGCTCGACCTCACGGATCTGTTCGCCTTCACCGTGCCCGGCGAGCGGACCGTGCTGATCATGAACGTGAACCCGGTCGCCCCGACCGGCGGAGAGGCCTTCCACCCGGACGCGGTGTACCGCATCAACGTGGACACAGACGGGGACCATCAGGCCGACGTGGCGTTCAGCTGCGTGTTCTCCCCGCCCGCCGACGGACGGCAGACCGCCACCGTCCACCGGGCCACCGGCGAGCAGGCGAGGGCCCACGAGGCCGCCGGCGAGACGATTTTCACCGACGTCCCGGTCAGCCTCGGTACCGAACCCGCGCCGGCGGAGTCCGGGCCGTACCGGTTCTTCGCCGGGCTCCGCAGCGACCCGTTCTTCGCCGATCTGGACGGCATCGTCAACAAGTTCCAGTGGACCGGCGTGGACTGGGGAGCCGACAAGAACGTCTTCGGGATCGTGCTGGAGATGCCCGACGCCGAACTCGGCACGGAGCGCGAGATCGGAGTGTGGGCACGGGTGAGCCTGCGCCAGGACGGACGGCTGAAGTCCGTCGACCGTGGCGCCCACCCCTCCCTGACCGCGTACTTCAACGCCGAGGACGTCAAGGAGGCCTACAACGCCGGCGAGCCCGCCGACGACTGGGACACCTACCGCGAACCCTGGACCGCGGTGCTCCAGCACTTCGGCGGCTACGACCGGCAGTCCGCCGAGCAGGCGCTGCGCACGGTGCTGCCGGACATCCTGCGCTTCGACCGCAGCAGGCCCGCCGCCTACCCCAACGGCCGTACCCTCACCGACGACGTCACGTCCGCCCGGCTGGCCATGCTGACCGCGGGCAAGGTGGACACCGACCACATCGGTCCCCACACCGACCTGCTCCCCGGTTTCCCCTACCTCGGCACGCCGCACGCCGGTTGACGGACCGTCCGGGCCGGCTCGGACGCCGGCCGTGTCGGGCGCGGTCCCGTACGACGTGCTGCCACGCCCGGAGCCGGCGCTCCGGCGGCCCTGTGCCGCACGCGGCGACGGCCATGACGGCGACGGAGGCCAGGGTGCGCCAGGCGCCGAGGGCGTTGCCGAGGTGGGACGGCGCACACGTTGGCACCGGCGACCAGGGCCGCCCCGTGCGCGACGTCGGTGAGGGCCCGGAAGACCGCTCGCCGGCCCCACCGCTCACCGACCAGCGTGCCGAACGGCACCCCGGCGATCAGGAACGGAAGCCGTCGGGGGAGGCGCTGTCGAGTTCACATGGCCGTTGTGATTACTTTGGTTCGCGCAGCGGTGGCCGTCACCTACGGCCGGTGAAGTGGGCCACCGGTGCCAAAGTGTGTTTCGGGCGGCTGAACGGTGTGCCGGGCCGGTCGCCCCCCGACCATTCGTGAGGTGCATGGAGATGCGTCGTACCCTCGTCCGGGTCGCCGAACGGCGCTCCGCCCGCGTCAGCACGAGGCTCGCGACGACCGTCGTGCTCGCCCTGACGGCCCCGGCCCTGCTGCCCGGTCCGGCGGAGGCGGACCCCGTCCCCACCACGGCGACCGGGCAGCGGACGACGGTGACCGAGCGGTGGACGACGCAGACCCTCGCCCCCGGAGTCACCCTCCGCATCGGTGTCATCCAGCACCCCGGCGTGCAGCATGCCTGGACGGTCACCGTGCAGGCCCCGGCCGCCACCCGGTGGACCACGAACGATCCCGACGCGCCCGTCACCTGGGCGGAGGTCTCCACCCGGGCCTGGGCCGACGACACGGCACGCAAGCTGACCCAGGCGGGTCTGGAGCCCCGCGTGGAGAGCGTGCGGTGGCCGGACTACGCCGACACACCGCACGGGTTGATGGGCTACCGGGTGCGTGTCGGCCGGTTCGCCACCCAGCAGGAGGCGAGGACCACGGCGTCGGCGGTCACCGCGGCCGGTCTGCACCCCACCGTCTCCTGGACCGGATACGACATCCAGGAACCGGCCGACCAGGAGAACGTCCATGTGGCGGTGATCGACCCGAAGACCTTCGACGGACGGGTCGAGGCCACCCACGACGGCAACGTGGCACAGCGGGAGACCACCTCCGCGGTGGCGCGGAAGCTGAACGCGCTGGTCGGCGTCAACGGCGGCTTCTTCGTGCTGTCACCGGGCGACGGCGTGCAGGGCACCATGTCCGGGATAGGCGCCTACCAGGGCGAGCTGGAGTCGATGGCGGTCGGCTCCCGCTCCGCCCTGCTCATCGAGGACGGCGGCCACCGCCTCCGGATCGCCGACCTGACCAGCACCGTCACCGTCCGCGCGGGCAAGGCGGCGTACGACGTCCAGGGCATCAACCGGGTGCCCGGCACCGTCCGGGACTGCGGCCGTCCCGGCAGCACGCCCAGCGAACTGCCCTGGCAGGACGTGACCTGCCGGCTGGCCGACGACCTGGTCCGGTTCACCGACGCCTTCCAGGCCGACCTGCCGACCGGCCCCGGAGTCCAGGTCGTGCTGGACGCCTCCGGCCGGGTCGTCTCCGTCGGCGCGCGCGGCGGTCGCGTACCCGAGGGCGGGTACGTGCTGCAGGGCATCGGCCGGGCGGCCGACTGGCTGACGGCGCACGCCGAGCCGTACGGCCGTATCAAGGTCAGTGAGGTCGTCCGCACCACCGAGGGCCGGCGCGTCGTCCTCGACGCCGACGACTCGCTCGTCAGCGCGGCCCCGACGCTGGTCGAGGACGGCCGTATCGACATCGACGCCGCCGCCGAAGGCGTGGTCGACCCCGAATACACCTCCTTCGGATACGCCTGGGCCAACGTCCGTCAGCCGCGCACCCTGGCGGGCGTCGACAAGCGGGGCCGGCTGATCCTCGCGACGGTGGACGGCCGGCTGAAGAACGGCAGCGAGGGCTTCACCCTCCACGAGGCCGCCGCGTTCATGAGGTCGCTCGGTGCCGTCCAGGCGATGAACCTCGACGGCGGCGGCTCCACCGCGATGGCCGTCAACGGCACACTCGTCAACCACCCGTCCGACGCCGCCGGCGAACGCGCGGTCGGAGACACCGTCCAGGTCCTGCCCGCGGACCACTGACGACCGCCTGCTCCCACCCCCCTCCTCCTCGGGAATCGTGCCCCCGGTCACCACAGGCCGCGGCCTCGCGGCCCGCTCCGGCGAACCTGGCGAAGAACTACGGGGTGAGCGGTGCGGGGCGGGGGGCCTGGGTCTGGGTGCCGGGGGCGCAGATGGCCACGGCCCAGAACTCGATGGTGTTCGTGGAGCTGGTGTTCCGGGCCACCGCGTGCCACCCGTCCGTGGTGGGCGAGTTCGTTCGCACCATGAGGTTGATGATGCCTCCGTCGAAGGCGTTGTAGCCGCCGCCCGTGGGCACCTGTCCGGGCGGGCAGAAGGCTTCGGAGCTGCCGGTCTGCCCGGGTGGGATCACGACATGTCTGCCGTCGGCCCACGTGTAGTCCTCGGCCCGTGGGGCTGTCCTCTGCCCGCCCGGCTGATCGGCTGCGCCCTGGGCGGAGGCCGTTCCACCAGAGACGAGCACCGCGGCGGTGACCAGGGCGGGGAGCACGAACTTCTTCATCGGGGACCCTTCCTCTCGTACGAGGGATGACAACCCCGATATGCCCCCTGTACGAACGGGGCTTTCTCCCCCTCACACGTCCGGAGCAGGCCCCGGGCGAGTCGGTCACCTGGTCGTCCTGGCCCAGCCCTTCTCCAGGGCTTCGTCGTCGGCGGCGCCCGCCAGGATGGCGTCCAGCGGTCCCGGGTAGCGCGCGTCGAGGTCGGCGCGCCGCAGGGACAGCAGGTTCTCCCGGCCGAGGGGTGCTGCCCGATGACGCCGCTCCCGCGCAGTACGCGCCAGTGGTGCGTCATCGTCGACGTGGCGGCGGGGCCCAGGAGTTGGAGCACGCTGCCGCAGTGTGGCACTGCCCGAGATCGGCAGGGACCTGGGCTTCCCCGGCCAGACCCAGCAACTGAGGGTCAGCGCCTACGTCGTCACCGGCCGACGGCCTCGCCCCCAGCCGCGAGATCATCATCGGGGCCCGCGCCGTCCAGGGCGTCGCCGGTGCCCTGCTGCTGCCGTCCACCCTCGCATTGATCAACACCCTCTTCGCCTCCACCGCCCTCAACACGGCGCACGGCGAGTTCGTGGTGGTGCTGCTCACCGCGGCGGGCATGATCGTCGGTCTGCTCGTCATACTCCTGCTGAAGCGGCAGCCGGCTCCCACACCGGCGGCGGCCCCCGTCCCCGGCGGCGAAGAGTCCCTCGCGGCCCGCTGATCCCCGTCCCGGGCGGGGCAGGGCACCGGCGGACCGCGCGCCGCCACGCTCGCCCGGCTCCGCCCGGTGGTCTTTTGACATGGAGCGCACTCCAAGACCTAGCGTCCTGGGAAACGGACCGACCAGCTCAGGAGGCAGCAACATGACCGACGTCCCCACCCGGTATCTGGGCGAACTCGCGGTCTTCGCACAGGGACTCGGCTGCATGGGCATGAGCCACGGCTACGGTGCCGCGGACGACGCGCAGTCCATCGCCACGCTGAACCGCGCCCTCGACCTCGGCGTGACCCTGCTCGACACCTCCGACTTCTACGGCGCGGGGCACAACGAGGAACTGATCGGACGGGCCATCGCCGGGCGGCGCGACGAGGTGGTGCTGGCCACGAAGTTCGGCTTCGCCAACCGTCTGGGCGAGCCCACCCTGATCCGCGGCGACGCCGCCTACGTCCGCCAGGCCTGTGACGCCTCACTGCGCCGGCTCGGCGTCGACCACATCGACCTCTACTACCAGCACCGGGTCGATCCACAGGTCCCGATCGAGGAGACCGTCGGCGCCATGGCCGAGCTGGTGCGGGCCGGCAAGGTACGTCACCTGGGGCTGTCCGAGGCCGGCGCGCAGACCATCCGGCGGGCGCACGCGGTGCACCCGATCTCCGCGCTGCAGAGCGAGTGGTCGTTGTGGACCCGGGACCTGGAGGCGGAGATCGTTCCGGTCTGCCGTGAGCTGGGCATCGGCCTGGTCCCGTTCTCCCCGCTCGGACGCGGCTTCCTGACGGGCCGTTACCCGTCCCTCGACGCGATGGCGGAGACCGACGTGCGGCGCAGCCAGCCGAGGTTCGCCGACGGCAACCTGGAACGGAACCTGGCGGTCGTCGCGAAGCTGAACGAGCTGGCCGCCGCCAAGTCCGTCACCGCCGGCCAGCTCGCCCTGGCCTGGGTGCAGCACCGGGGCGACGACGTGGTGCCGATCCCCGGCACCCGGCGGCAGCGGTACCTGGAGGAGAACCTCAGGGCACTGGCCGTCGAGCTGACCGCCGAGGACCTCGCCGCCATCGAGGCCGCCGCCCCGCCGGAGCAGATCGCCGGCAGCCGGTACGACGCGAACAGCCTCGCCTTCGTCGACCGCTGACTCCGCTTGGGCGCGGCGGGGGAGCGGCCTGTCGACCACCGGGCCAGGCTGGGTACACGGCATACCCGGGCCTGTTCCCCAGCCGGGGAGCGGATGGGTAGACCACCACCCGTCATCGCCACCAGGGAGGCACACGCGATGCGCTCGACGCGTTGGACCAAGAGAGGCATGGCCGCAGGTCTGGCAGGGGCCGCGGCACTCTGCCTCTGGGCCCCGGCCCAGGCCGTCGCCGGCCCGGACGCCGCCCGGCCCTCGGCCACCTTCTGCGGACCGGACAAGGCCACCGGGCTGGCGGTCTGGGCCGACCCGGCGGACTCCTGTGCCACCGCCCTGCAGGTCGCGAGTGCCTACGCCAAGGCCGCGTCCGACATGGCACGCGCGCCCGTCACGGTCCGTGCCGGCGGCGGCACATGGACGTGTCAGGAGCGTCAGGGCGACCCGAACCCCTACCAGGAGTGCGTCGACACGGGCGCCAGCCGCCGTCGGGTCATCCTCACGTCCTGACCTGGCGCTTTCTCTCCCACGGAGGTCGAACATGGTGCACCCGCGCCTGCCGGCGATCGCGGTCGGTGCCGCACTGTTCCTCGCCCTCGCCCCACCGGCCCACGCCGCACCCGCCGTGAGTACCGACGACGGGTGCCGGAGGGCCGTGGCCGTCGCCGAGAAGGCCGAGCGCGACTACGAGGCCTACAAGAAGGAACTCCAGGACAGGATCGCGGACGGAGGGCATCCGGACCGCTCCGAGCTGCAGGCCCTCGCGGACGCCGAGGCCGAACGCGACAGGACGGCCACCCGGGCCCAGCGCGTCTGCGCCTCCTGACCCGGCCCCGTGCCGGTCCTGACCCGGTCCCGTGCCGGTCAGCTGCCGTGGACGGCGGTGCGGGCCGACGCGTCGACGTGGAGGGTGAAGACGTCGGGGCGCGCGTAGTGGCCGGTGGGGTCGAAGTCGAAGCGGGCGCGGGCGAGGTCGTCCAGGTCGAGTTCGGCGGTCAGGATGCCCTCCCCGTCCCGCAGCGGACCCGCGAGCACCTCGCCGAGCGGGGAGACGATGACCGAGCCGCCGCCGATCAGAACGGTGTCGGGTGCGTCGCCCTGGACGGGGTGGACGTCGGCGGGCAGGGCGTCGCGGCGCAGGTACTGGTTGGCGCTGAGGACGAAGCAGCGGCCCTCCAGGGCGATGTGCCGCATGCTGGCCTGCCAGGTGTCGCGGTCGTCCACCGTCGGGGCGCACCACAGGTCGACGCCCTTGGCGTACATCGCCGTACGGAACAACGGCATGTAGTTCTCCCAGCAGATACCGGCGCCGAGGCGGGCGGTGCCGGTGTCCACGACCGGGAGGGTGGAGCCGTCGCCCTGGCCCCACAGGTAGCGTTCGGCGGCGGTCGGCATGAGCTTGCGGTGCAGGCCCAGGTAGCCGTCGGGGCCGAAGAAGAGCGCCACGCAGTAGAGGGTGCCGCCCTGCCGTTCGACGGCGCCGACGACGGCGTGACAGCCGAGTTCCCGCGTGACGGCGGCCAGGGTGTGGACCTCGGGGCCGGGGACGTCGATGGCGGCGGCGTGGTAGCGGCGGAACAGCTCGCGGCCGGCCGGGGTCCGGCTGCCGACGGTGATGCCGAAGTCCAGGCCCTTGGGGTAGCCGCCGAGGAACGCCTCGGGGAGGACGACGACCTCGGCACCCCGGTCGCCGGCGGCCTCCCGGAGGAGTTCCCCGGCGCGGACCAGGGCGGCCCGCGTGTCGAACAGCGGGGCGGAGGCCTGGACGACGGCGGCGGTCAGGGTACGGCGGGACGCGGGGGCCGCGGTCGCGGCGGGGCTCGGGGAGGTCATGGCACCGAGGCTAGGAATCCCGTCGGTCATCGAGCAAGCTGATGCCCGTGATGATCGACATCTACGAAACCGAATTCAGGAAGGCCGACCTGAACCTGCTCGTGGTCTTCGCCGCCCTGATGCGTGAGGGCAGCGTCACCCGGGCCGCCGCCGCGCTGCACCTGAGCCAGGGCGCGGTGAGTGCCGCTCTCGGCCGGCTGCGCAGGCTCTTCGGCGACGAGCTGTTCACCCGGACCCGCACCGGTGTCGAGCCCACACCGCGCGCGGTGCAGCTGGCCCGCCGCATCGAACCGGCCCTGTCGCTCATCCAGGGGGCCGTCACCGGCCGGGACCACTTCGATCCGGCCACCGCACGGCACACGTTCACCCTGGGCATGTCCGACGACCTGGAGGCCGCGCTGCTGCCCCGGCTCCTGGCCGCCACGGCCGGGCTGCCCGGCATCCGGATCGCTGTCCGGCAGGCCAACCGCAACACCGTCGCCGACCTGCTCGACCAGGGCGAGATCGACCTCGGCATCGCCGCCGCGCCCGCGCACGGACCCGACCACCGCACCCGCGACCTCTTCACCTCGGGCTACACCTGCCTGTTCCACCCCCGCCTGCTGCCGCTGGCCACCCCGCTGAGCCTGGACGACTACCTCGCCCACCCCCACCTGCTGATCTCCTACGACGGCCGGCGCGGCATCGTGGACGACCTCCTGGACCCGCGCGGTCTGACCCGCAGGGTGATCGCCTCCACCACCCACTTCGCCGGCGCCGCCCTCCACCTCACCACCGTGCCCGCCCTGGCCACCCTCCCCACCCACGCGGCCACCGTCTACGCCACCGCCCTCGGCCTGACGGCCACCGAGCCGCCCCTGCCCATGCCCCGGTACACCGTCAGCGCGATCTGGCACGCCGGCGTGACCGACGATCCGGCCCACATCTGGCTCCGCCACCTCGTCGGCGACACCGAACCCCCCGTCCCCGGGGCACCGCCGGACACCCTGCCGTGAGGTCCGCACGGTCGTGTCCGGTCAACGCGCCGGATCCTCCTCCGTCCGCCGGACCGCCTTCTTCACGGCCTGCTCCAGATCGTGCCGCGACATGCCCGCGCGCGCCGCGTGCTCGGTCACCGCGACCTGGAACGCCTCGGTCGCCCGCCGCCAGGCCTGCCACTGGGCGTCGTACTCGTCACCGCACAGGCCGGCCAGCTTGGCGCGCTCCGCTTCAGCGGAACGCTCCAGCTTGACCAGTTCGTCCGGAATGTCTGCCATACCTGGATGCTATGCAGGGTGTCACCGAGCCGCCCGTCCACGCTCCCGCCGACCGGGCGCCTGGTGGGCATGGGATTCCTGGCCATCGGGGCGTGCTGCGGCGCCTGGGGATGCCCCTGGCCCGGATGCGGCACGTCCGCGCGCCGGAGCCGGCCGCTGCGGCCGAGCGGGTCCGCGCGTTCTGGGCCCGGGTCGAGGACGACCTCGCCGGAACCGGCGCCTCACCCGAAGCGGTCGGTCCGGCACTCACCGCGATGCTCCGGACCGGCTCGCCCCTGGCCCTCGTCCCCATCGGAGACTCCCGCGTCCACCTGCGATCAGGTAGGCGGAGCCCAACGCAGCGGCTGTTGGACGTGGCCATGCCGATCACCTAGCGTGCGGCGCATGACGGAACGACGCGCGATACTCAGGGGCTCCACCTTCGAGGAGCAGATCGGTTACGCCCGCGCCGTGGTCGACGGGGACTGGGTGCATGTCTCCGGTACCACCGGGTTCGACTACACCGCCATGACCATCTCCGACGACGTGGTGGAGCAGGCCGAGCAGTGCCTGCGCAACATCGGGGCCGCGCTGGCCGAGGCGGGGTGCGGCTTCGCCGACGTGGTCCGGGTGCGCTACCTGCTGCCGGACCGCGCGGACTTCGAACCCTGCTGGCCGGTACTGCGCCGCTGTTTCGGCGAGGTCCGGCCGGCCGCCACCATGATGGAGTGCGGCCTCGCCGACCCCCGGATGAAGATCGAGATCGAGGTCTACGCCCGCCGTCCCGCCGGGGGCTGAGCCGCGGGCTCGGCGGCGAGTCACTCACCTCCTCGGCGTTGGCCACGACCTCAATGTCAGGTAACCTGACATTACTGCGTCGGAAACCGGAGGCCCCGTATGACCATCGAGTACGCCACCCGCCACCGTGCCCGCTCCTTCATCCCGCCGGAGCCGGGCAAGCCGTACTTCATCGAGAAGGGGCTGGGCGACCGCGCGCACCTGTTCGGTGACCTCGTCACGATCTACGCGGGCGGCGAACAGACCGAGAACACCTTCAACTTCTTCACCTGCGAGGGCCCGAAGGGGGAGCTGATCCCCACCCACTCCCACGCGGACACCTACGAGGTCTTCTACATCACCCAGGGCGCCGTACGGCTGTTCGTGGAGGACCTGGCGGGGGAGCAGTACGAGAAGCTGCTCACCCCCGGGGACTTCGGCTTCGTCCCGAAGAACTGCCCGCACGCCTACCGCATGGAACGCCATCACTCACAGGTCGTCGGCGTCGCCGCCGGACCCGGCGGCACCTTCGAGCGGTTCTTCGAGACCCTCGGCACACCGGCCGAGGAACTCGGCCTGCCGGCCCAGCCCTTCGTCCCCGACCCGGACAGGTTCGTGACCGTGCCCGGACGGTACGACGTCCGTTTCCTGCCCGGCCACCAGTGGCACACCGGAAGCTGACGGCCGTGCCGTACGCCGAGGCGCTGTCGGCGGGTGTCCTGGTCGGCGTCCTGTACGCGCTGCTGCGGGTCGGGTCGCCCGCGCCGCCGCCCGTCGCGCTGTTCGGCCTGCTCGGCATGCTGCTCGGGCAGACGCTGCTGGGGACGCGGTGAGTTCGCGGGCGGGCACCGGGCGGCGAGCCGCTGCCGCCCGGTTCCTCCGCGCCGCCGGTCTCGCCTTCGCCGCGGGCGCTCTGATGGGTGCCGTCTACGGGGCACTCGGCCTGCGCTCACCCGCTCCGCCCCTGCCGGGCCTGACCGGCCTGCTGGGCATCGTCCTCGGCGAACGCGCGGTGTCGGCGGTGCGACGACGCCACCGGTTCCGCTTCCACCGGTCCGAGCTTCCCGGATCCCGCCCCCCTGGTGATCCCCTGTCTCCAGAGCCCCCTCCCGCCCCACTCCCCGAGGACCCCACCGATGACCGCACCCGCTGACCGTCCCGGACTGGTCGACGTCCACGCCCACTTCGTCACCGAGTCCTACGTCCGCCAGGCCCGGGCGGCCGGGCACGAGCGGCCCGACGGGGTGCCCGCCTGGCCGGTGTGGTCCGCCCGGGCCCATCTGGAGCTGATGGACCGCAGCGGTATCGACACCGCCGTGCTGTCGGTGTCGTCCCCGGGCGTGTCCTTCGGGGATCCGGCCGCCGCCCGGACGCTGGCGCGCGAGGTCAACGAGGACGGCGCCGGGATCGTACGGGACCACCCCGGACGGTTCGGCCTGTTCGCCTCGCTGCCGCTCCCCGACATCGACGGCGCCCTCGACGAGATCGCGTACGCCTTCGACCGGCTCCACGCCGACGGTGTCGTGCTGGAGACCCACAGCCACGGCGTCTACCTCGGCGACCCGCGCCTGGAACCCGTCTTCGCCGAGCTGAACCGGCGCCGGGCCGTGGTCTTCGTCCACCCCACCTCACCGGTGTGCTGGGAGCACTCGGCGCTCGGCCGGCCCCGCCCCATGGTGGAGTTCGTCTTCGACACCGCGCGCTCCGTCACCGACCTGCTGTTCGCCGGGACCCTCGAACGCCATCCGGACCTCAAGATCGTCGTGCCGCACTGCGGCGGGGCGCTGCCCGTGCTCGCCGACCGGATCAACGGGTTCATGCGGCTCTTCCTGCCCGGGCAGGCCGCGGCCCCGGACGCCGTCGCCCAACTGCGCAGGCTCTACTACGACACGGCAGGCCCGGCCTTCCCGCGCCAGGTGCCCGCGCTGCTCGGCCTGGCCGACCCGGCACGGCTGCTGTACGGCAGCGACTACTGCTGGACACCGGCGGAGGCGGCCGAGGCACACGCCGCGTCCTTCGACACCGCGCCCGCCCCCGTGCCGGGCACCAGCTGGCGCTCCCTGACCACCGCCAACGCCCGGACCCTGTTCCCCCGCCTCGCCCGCTGAAGGACCCATGCCCGCTGAAGGACCCATGCCCGCAGACGACGTACCGGTGAGTCCCGTCCGTGACCCGGGCTTCCCCCGGGACCTGCTCGCACCGCCGGACCCGGGGCGGCTGCCGCTGCCGTCGCCCGCTCATCCCGTCCCCGGCGTGCGGCTGCTGCGCGGCGCCGTCTACGCCGTGCCCGACGGAGCCCGGCCCCTGGAGACCGACCTGTGGCTGCCCGAGCCGGCGCGGGGACCGGTGCCGGTCGCCGTCTTCGTGCACGGCGGCGCCTGGCGCGCCGGACTCCGCGACGACCTCGGGCCACGGTTCCGGCACTGGCGGCCCGGACCGTTCGCCCGGCTGGCGCTCTCCGGAGTGGCCGTGGTCTGCCCCGACTACCGGCTCAGCGGCGAAGCCCGCCACCCGGCCCAGCTCGACGACCTGCGCGCGCTGCTGGTCTGGCTGCGCGACCGGGCCGGTGACCTCGGCGTCGACCCGGACCGGGTGGTCCTCTGGGGCGAGTCCGCCGGCGGCCACCTCGCCGCGCTCACCGCACTCACCGTGCCGCACGGCCCCGCGGGGACGGCGACTGTACGCGGCTGTGTCACCTGGTACGCGCCCACCGATCTCACCCGCCTCGCCGAGGACCAGCCACCGGGCCGTTTCGACCCGGACGACCCCGCCACCTTCGAGGCGCTGCTGCTCGGCGCGGCCCCCGCCGCCGCCCCCGGCCCGGCCCGCGACGCCAGCCCCGCCCTGCGGGTGACCCCGCAGGCACCGCCGTTCCTGGTGCTGCACGGCACCCGGGACGAGCTGGTGCCCTGCGCACAGAGCGAACGGCTCGCGGCGGCCCTGCGTGCGGCGCGGGTCCCGGTCGACCATGTGCCGGTGCCCGGCGCGAACCACCTGTGGGTGGGGCTCGCGGAGGACGAGGTCGAGCGGTGCTTCGCCAGGACGGCCGCGTTCATCGCCCGTCACTGCGCCGGAGGATAATCACCGGGTCCCCGATCTCCCGAGGAGCCATGAGTCATCGCGCCGCCAACCTGCCCCAGCTGCTGTCCGAGGCCCGCCGCTGGTTCGAGGACGCCCTGTTCGCCAGCATGGAGGCGGCGGGCGAGCAGCCCGTGACGACGGCGCAGGCCTCCGTCTTCGCGATGCTCGACGCCGAGGGCACCACCGTCTCCGAACTGGCCCGGCGGTCCGGCGTCACCCGGCAGACCGCCCATCAGGCGGTGCACGGACTGATCGGCATGGGGCTGCTGGAGCAGGTGCCCGACCCGGAGTCCGCCCGTCGGCGCCTGATCCGTACCACCGCAGAGGGGCAGCGGGTGCACGAGCGGGCGCAGGCCACGATCAAGGTGATCGAGTCGGTCCTGGTGGAGCGCATCGGGCCGGGCCCGGCTCGCGCCCTGCGGGACGCGCTGACCTCCGACTGGGGAGCGCCGCCGCTCGTCGCCGCTCCATGAGAGGCCTCACGTCGCGTGCTGCCGCTCCTCCGCCGGAACGGGCAGTACGACGATGCGCTGGACGGCCCGGCTCAGGACCAGCACGCCCCCGATGATCAGCAGGGCACCGCAGGCCTCCGGCACGAGCCACCAGCCGGTGCGGATCCGCTCGTCGAAGAGGGTGATCCCCAGGGCCAGGCTCACCACCGCGTCGCCGATGGTCAGCGCGGGCTGCGCCGCGGCCAGCGGACCGGCCTGGAGGGCGTTCTCCAGCAGGAGCACGGCACAGACGCCGGCGAGCGCGAAGCCGTACGTCTGCCAGGACCGCAGGAACGCCGTGAAGCCCTCGCCGGAGAACGTGCCGCTGGCCGACTTCAGCAGGGCGGCGGTCAGGGCGTTGCCCGTCGCGGAGGCGGCGGCCAGGAGCGCGGCACGCCGGGCGGGGGGACGTCCCCGGCCCGCCAGGAGAACGGCCGCGGCCATCACGCCGGCACACAGGCACACGGCCGGGACCCACCGGTCGAGCGGCGCCTGATCGGTCGCGCCGTGCGGGGCCGCCGCGACGAGCAGCACGGCGAGGCCCGCCACACAGCCGCCGACACCCCACCAGCCCGAGCGGGGCAGCCGCCGGTGCATCAGCGGTGCGGCGACGAGCAGCGCGAACGGCAGCTCCAGGATGAACAGCGGCTGGACCAGCGCGAGCGGGCCGTTGACCAGGGCCAGGCTCTGGAACAGCGCGGCGCAGACCACGCCGGCCATGCCGATCATCCAGAACGGCCGGCGCACCAGCTCCGCGAGGAGCCGGAGCCCGCCGCTGCTGCTGACCGAGGCCGCCTTGCGCTGGAACGCGGTGCCCACGGCGTTGCTCGCCGCTCCCGCGACGGCGAACGCCGCGGCCAGTTCGATCACCACCATCTCCCGTCCGCCGGCGGACCTCCGGGAGGAGGATCGGGTCACTTCAGCCTACGAAAGGCCCCGCCGCGCCGCTCCGCTCCGGCCGCCGGGCCCGGACAGGGGGTCACGCGGCGTTCCGGCCGGCCGGGTGAAGGGCCGCCTCCGCCTGGTGCACGCGCCACTCCTCCACCGTCTCCTGCTGATGTTCGGCCCGGTCGAGGAGCGTGTCGAGCAGTGCGGTGTCCAGGCGTTCGTCGGTCGCGGCGAGCCGGCGCAGGGTGGTCCAGGCGGCCGCCTTGCCCTCCACACCGAGCCGCAGCGCCTCCAGTTCCAGTACGGCGCTGAGCGGAGAGCGCCGCACGAGGCGGCCGTTGCCCTTCAGGCGGGCCGCCTTCTCGGCCGTCCAGCCCGCCCAGACCTTGTAGTGGCGCACGGGGACGTCCAGGTCCCGCATGATGTCCAGCAGCGTCGCCCGGTCCTCGTTGATCTCGACGGCGACGGCATCGAGGGCCCGGCCGAGCGCGGAACCGCGACAGGCGCGGGCCAGATGGCCGACCCGCTGGGCGCCCGCGGTGGCGCCGGCCAGGTGGTCGTTGAGATAGACACCGAGCAGCTTCATGTCTGTGCCGCCGGTGGACTCGCGCCCGGGCGCACCGGAGCGTACCGGTCCGTTCATGGCAGGCCTCCTTCGTGGCTTCCTCGGCAAGGGACGGGGGCGCCCACGGCGTCCGGCCGCGCGGGGTGCGCCGACCGTCGTCGTGACGCGTACCAGGCTGGGCGTGCGCGGCGCCGAGCCGAAACCGAAGCGGACGGCGGGCTCGACCGGGGCGAGGGGGCCGAGGTCGCGCCCTTCGTGCACGGCGCTCGCCGCGGTGATCCGGTGCAGGTCGCGCGCGCCGTACCACTCGCGCCGGCCACCGCCGGAGCTGCCTCGGGTCCGCGCCCCGAGCAGCACGCGGGCGGGCGGATCGGTCAGCACCGTCCAGCGGGTCCGGGCGGCCAGCGCACCCGGGACGGCCCGCAGCAGGACCCCCGGCAGACTCCTGCGGCCGACGGTCAGGCGCAGGTCGAGCAGCGAACCGGCGGTGACCGTCCACCGGTCCCCGGTGACGCGGACCCGTACCGGTACGACCCGCACCTCGTCGAAGGTGTAGGTGCCGGCGATGAAGTCCGCCGTGCGCCGGGTCGGGGCCAGCAGCAGACGGTGACCGTCCTCCCGCTCCAGCATCACGTCGCTGAACGGGCCGAAGGGCGAGCGGGGCCAGTGCCCGAGCACCACGCGGGTCCCGGACGCCGTCCCGATGCCGGCGATCCAGCCGTCGAAGCGGAGCCGGACGGCCCGGGCCGGGCCCGGCGCGGACGCGTTCATCCGTCCGGGGCGGCACGGTCGCGGGCCCGGCCGCTGCGCCCCACCGGGTGCGAGACGCCCAGGCGTACGTTCCGCACCCCGTCCGAGAAGTGCACGATCGGCTCCGTCCCGGGCGGGGGCAGCCCCGCCGGCCGGGTGAACGTCTCCTCCAGCGCCACGAGACGCGCCTCGCGCAGCGGCCAGGGGGCATGCTCGACCGGCGTCTCCCAGAGCACGCCGCAGCGCAGGGTGAAGGCCCGCCAGCGCGAGGTCAGCCACACGTCCAGCCGGCTGGGCCGGACCGGCCCGCCCGGTCGGACCGACAGGCGGTACCCGGGACCGCCGCCCCGCCGGGCGCCGGTGTAGTGCACCGCGTCCTCCCGCCGCGCCAGCTCCAGGCGGCCGACGTGGTACGGCACCCCCACCGCGCGGGCGGCCAGCATCACCGGGCAGCCCACCTCGATGGACAGGAACCACAGCCCTTCCCGGCCGTCCGGGCCCCGCACATAGGTGCGCAGATTGGTCTCCGCGAAAGGGGGCAGGGCCACCGGCGACCCGGGCGGGCGCACACCGGACATCAGGAACGGCGTGAGACTCACCCAGGCCGAACCGTCGTACGTGTCCACGGCGAGCCCGCGCGGCAGCAGGGGCTGGACCTGTGCGGGCGGGCAGGCCCAGTGCACGAACGTCTGGGTCAGCCAGTCGGCCCGCAGCGCCGGGACGTACACACGCTGCTGGGGTCCATACGACACCACCCGCACCGACTCCCCCGCAGCGGGGCGCCGAAACCCGGCGCGCCGCGTCGGACCGGCCCGTCCCCCCGCTCCGGGTGCCGGCTCAGGTGGCGCGCGTTCCACCGCCCCGGCGGATGCGCCCCAGCAGGTCCCGGTGGTAGGCCGCGAGTTGGCCGGCCGGCACCGGGGCGGGGCTCCCGGCCAGGGTGTACCAGGTGTCGCTGCCGGAGTACTGGATGGCGACCCGCACGCTGCGGCCGTCGGGCAGGAGGATCGTCGCGACGGTGAGATCGCCGGTGATGACCCCGACCTCGTCGGTCATCGCACCGCCGGGACCGGCCGTGACCCGGTCGACGTAACTGTTGATGCTGGGAGGGTTGTTCATGGGGCGCAGGTTTCCATCAACCCGACCGGGATGCCCCGCACCGCGCAGGCGGCGCGCGCGGCTGTCGCCGCGTTGGGCGTGCCGCCGGGGCACCGGCCGGTGCTCAGCCGAACAGCGGGAGCCGGTCCGCCGCAGTGCCGAGGGCGGCACGTTCGGTGTCGGTGAGCGCGGCCCGCCCGGTGCCCACGCGCGCGTACCGCTCGTCGCCCCACTCCGCCGGGGCGGGCCGGCCGAGGAGCCCGTCCAGCGTGGCGCGCACCGCCGTCAGGCCCTCGGGCGAGGGTCCGGGGGCGTGCGGGAGGTGGACGATCAGGTCGAGATGGTGGACGGTCGCCTCCACCGCGAGCGTGGTGATCAGGTCGCCGGCCGTCAGCACGTGCCCCTGGGTGGCCACCCGCCGGCCGGGATCGGCCGTGTCCGCCGCGTGCACGGCCGCCGCCAGTGTCTCCAGGTACAGCTCCCGCATCTGGCCGAAGACCAGGAACATGCTCCCGTTCACCCGCACCCAGCGCCGGCCGTTCGCCGCCCCGGCGGTGTCGGGCCGCCAGTCCTGCCAGTACGTCACCGCGTCCCGGTCGGCGGGCCCGTCCACCGGTGTGTGCAGGGCCACCAGTCCGCGCTGGGCGTCCTGCAGACAGTGGAAGACGAGGTCGCGGACCGCCCAGCCCGTGCAGCCGGTCGGCAACCAGGACTCCTCGTCCCCCAGCCCGGCGACGACGGCCGAGGCGGCCTCGTAGGCGGCGCGCAGGGTCCGCGCCGGAGTCGTGGAGTTCACTGTGCTCATACGGTCTCCCCGGACGTGTGCGGTGGCCGGTCACATGATCGTGGACGGGGGGGCCGGACGGAACGCCCGACCTCGGTGGGCCGGTCTCAGCCCTCGCCGTCGACCGCGTACCTCTGCGTCCCCGCCCGCAGGTTCGCCTGGGCCCTGCGGTACGCCCGCCGGCTGGGGACCTCCGCCTTGGCGTTCTGCTCGTCGCGGCGGGCGGTCAGCTCGGCCAGGGCCCGGCGGGCCTCGTCCGGTGTCCAGTGCGCGAGGTCGATCTCCCGGTGCTGCCGCGCGGCGGTCTGGATCTCCAGATAGGCGTTGGCGGACGCGGCCGCCTGCGCGGTGCGCTGCGGCGCGTTGACGGTGGTCAGGACGGCACCGAGGCCCGAGGCGAGCAGGGCGAGGATGCCGGCCGCTGTCCGGCCGGTGGACTCCACGAGGGCGGTGGTACCCGCGACGGCGGCCAGCAGGGTGGTCGGGACACCGAGCAGCAGATGCACGGCACGCCAGCGCTTGGTCTCCTCGAACTGGCACTGCGCGCTGTACATGGCGCTCTCCTCGATACGCCGCAGTTCGGTCTCGATGGCTCGGCGGCGGGTGTCGCCGTCGGTCCCGGCCGGGTCGTCGCTGTCCACGCGTTCACGATAAACGGCGGCACCGGCCGGACGGGACCGAATTGCCTCCCCCAGCACGCCAGTTGCCCTCACATCCGCCCCGACTCGTACGCGGCCAGGGCGGCGTGGGCCGGATGGTGCGGGGGCAGACCGTCGATCATGTGGTGCCACTGGGACAGGGTGACCCGCTCGTTGGCGGGGAGCGACACCTCCAGCTCGGCCGGGGGCACGCGGTCCAGGAAACGCAGCGGTACGGGCGGTCCGTCCAGGTCGACTTCGAAGGTGGTGCCCGGCACCGGGACGGCCAGGAAGCCGTACAGGGATCCCGGGAACGCGCTCAGCGCCATCCAGTGACGCGTGCCCCCGGTGTCGGAGGCGTCCGTGCCGGTGGCCGGGCGCAGTGTCACCGGGTGGAAGAGCGGTCCGTCGGCGAGCCGACGGGCGGGCGGGGAGGGATCGTCCTCGATCTCCGTCTCGATCTCCAGCAGGCCGCCCGCGGTGACGGTGAGGCCGGTGGTGACCGGCCAGTGCTCGATGATCTCGGTGCGGTGGGCGGCCGGCTCACCGGACGACGCCCGCAGCGCGAAGTCGGGGTCGAGGCGCCTCCTGAAGGCGACCGGCGCCACCGGGCCGGTGCCCCGCAGGCGCGTCGCGGCCAGGCCCGCGCTGTGGTGCAGGGCGCGGTCCGCCGCCGCGAGCGCGTCGGCGAGGCCGGCCAGGGCGTGCCGGGCCGTCCGGGGCAGGCGGGCGGTCTCGGCGGCCAGGATGCCGCCCAGCAGATGTGCGGCCTCCCGGCCGAACCAGGGCCCCGGGCGGCCGTTGCGCAGACCGGCCTCCAGGACCTGGAGGGGCCCGGCCAGCGGCGCGGCGGCCGGAGCGAACCAGTGGCGCAGTTCGCCGGCCGGCGGCGCTGCGGCGACGGTGCCGGCGCCTCCCGTCCCGGCGCGCAGCAGGGCGGCGGCCGAGTCCGCCGTGGCCGTCACCCGCTCCCACGGCAGGCAGTGGAACAGTTCCGGCGGCGCGTGGGTCTCCCGGGCGACGCGGTGCAGGAGGAAGTAGCGCAGGGCCGGACTCTCGGCGCGCAGGGCCGCCACCGTCGCCGGGTCGGCGGGGAGTGCGTCCCATGTGCTCTCCAGGCGGGCGACGAGCGCGGCGCCCGCCTCCGACACCGGGACGGGACCGCCGAAGTCGTCCAGTTCCACGACCGTGGTGCCGTCGGCGGCGCGCAGGGCCAGCGCCCGGCACGGTTCGCCCTGCCACATGACGACGGCACTGGTGCGCGTCCACGCCTGCTCGCGGAAGCGTCGCATCGTACGGGCGTCGGTGCGTTCGCTGCCGTCGTTGACGGCACCGAGTCCCGGGTCAGTGGTCCGGACCCGGGCGATCCAGTCGCTGAGCGGCCGGTGGGCGGGCACGGCGTGCGAAGGGGGACCGGTCTCGTTCATGCCGCCCCCGCGAGGAACCGGGCGTGCAGGCGGATCGCGACGGTGCCGAGTCGCTGGACGGTCTCGGTGACGGCGGGAGCCGTGGGATCGGGCACGCACTGCTCCCACAGGGTCGCCAGGTGGTGCCAGGTCTCGGGACCCCGCGCGTCGAGCCGGTCGAGCAGGTCGGTGGGCAGCGCCCGGGCCCAGGCGCGCAGCGGCTCGTCGTCCGGTTCGCCGGGACGCCGGTTCCAGCGCAGCAGGAACTTCAGCCCGCGCAGCAGCACTTCGGCGCGCGCCAGCGGGTCGGTGGAGGCGAGGGCGGGGACGAGACGGCGTGGGGCCTGCCGGGGCTCGTCCCCCAGGTCGTCCAGGGCCTGTCCCAGCGGGTCGACCACGAGGTTGCGCACCGGGTCGTAGAGCAGGGTGTTGACGGTCAGGTCCCGCTGCCGGCTGTCCTGGAGCAGGTCGCTGCCCGTCGCCGGGAAGCGGGTGGCCTCGCGGAGCAGACCGAGACCGCGGTAGTCGAGCGTGGGCCCGTGCGTGCGGGCGACCGGGTCGAGGATGGCGCAGGTGAGCGTGGTCGGGTTGAACCGCTGGACGTGCTCGGCGCTGAGGCCGTCGAGGTCCAGCACGGCGCGGGCCGCGTCGGTGAACGCTCCGGCGGGCGCGGTCCCGGTGAGGTCCAGGTCGTTGACGCCGCCGGGGCCTGCACCGGTCACCATGTCGCGGGGTGCGCCGCCGCTCAGCCAGCTGTGATGGCCCGACGCCGCCAGACGCTCGACCAGCGGGGCTGTGAAGGGCAGGGAACGGGGCCCGTGCAGCAGCTCCTGGAACCGGTCGGTGAGACCGGGACGGATGTCGTCGGGCCGGCGGGTACGGGCCGGTTCGAGCTGCTCGCAGGGGTGCCGGCCGGTCCGTGTCAGGCTCGGCTGGTCGGCGGGGTCCGTGCTGCGCCGCGGCGGGCGCCCGGCGTCCTCCTCGCCGCCGAGGACGAGTTGGTCGTCGCGGGCGGTCGGCAGGGCCGTGGCGGTGCAGGCGAAGCCCACGACCGGCCGGCCCTCGACGGTGTCACCGGTGAGGATCGGTGCCGTCCTGCCGTCGCCCTGCTGCTGTCGGGGCAGGGACGGCGCGCCGGTGACGTCCTTCACCCGGCGGCAAGTCCGGTCCATCGCGCGGTTCCTCCTTCGACGCGAACGGTGAGCGGCACGGTCACGGCGTCCCCGGCGGTGTAGGCGGACCCGTTGTAGTCGAGACCCGGTGCGAGGCCCGGTTTCAGGCCCAGGACGGCGGCGTCCCGCAGCCGTTGCGGCGTACAGCTGATGTCCGTGTCCGGCTCGTCCACGCACGTCGACGCGTTCGGGTAGACCAGTTCCCCGGCCGACGCTCGCCGGGGGTGGGTGCGGATCGCCCGCAGGACGGCGCGGGGCCCATCGGCGGTGCGGATCCAGCGGCGCTCCGTCGCGGAACACGGGTCGCACAGCGTCACGAGCCGCTTCGTGTCCCCGCGGACCGCCGCGTCCTCGATGTCCCCGGCCAGCTTCCGCACCGCGGCGGGTAGCCGGGCGCCGTGGTCGTCCACGGCCGTCACGCCCTCCGACGGCTGCCGGGCCGCGGCGGGCGGTCGTGCGGCGGCGCTCTCGGCGGGAGTGAGCGCGAACAGCGAGACACCCTGGGCGAGCACGCGCTTTCGGCCTCCGCCGGTCAGGGTGAGGGTGCCGGTGGGGCTGTCGCTCGCTGTCGCGTAGCGGGCGCGCGGGTACACCGGGTCTTCAAGGCGTACGACCCTGCCGTCACCGCCCAGGGCGATGCCCAGCATGCCGCTGCCGAGGTAGGTCCACCGGCCGTCGTGCAGATAGTAGGAGACAGTCCGCTCCGGGGAGATGACCTGGCAGTTGGGCATGGGGCTGAAGGTGGCGGTGATGCCGTCGCCCGCCCAGGCGACGGACGTCACGAGCCGTGCCTCGGTCACCAGCGCGTGCCGGAACGCGCTGTCGTGCGGCATCGGGCGGCCGGGCTCGCCGCTCCCGGTGCCCTGGTGGGTGAGGACGCTTTCCAGGGACCAGCAGGCACCGCCCGAGTCGTGGCTGGACCACGTCAGTCCCTGGCCGTCGGGCTGTCGCTGCGCGTGCGACAACGTGGTGCGCCCCTTGGCCGTGAGGAGCCGGCGGACGCGCCCCTCGCGGTCGGCCACGACGAGGGTGCCCTCGCCGCGGGCGACGCCGGGACCATCGACAAGCGGCGAGAACAGGATCACGTCAGCTGCCCCGCCGGCGGCCAGTCGGGCGTACTGCCGCTGACGTGTGGCGAGGGCGATGCGCCGCGGGCCGCCCGTGGCCGGGAAGAGCAGCAGGGAGCTGCCGTCGGTGCTGAGACTGACCGCGTCGTCGCCGAGGAAGCCGATGCCGCTGCACGGGCAGGGCCGTGAGGTCTGCCGTCCGGTGTCCACGTCCAGGAGGTGGATCTGCCCGGTCCCGGAGCCGCCGTCGGCATCGAGCCAGGCCAGTGACCGCCCGTCGGGTGACCAGGCGAACTGCGACGGCCACGTGTCGAGTCCGCTGAAGGAGTCCTCGCCGGGCTGCACCTCGCCCGCCTTCCAGGTGCGGCCGGCGGCGTCGGCGGCGAAGACCGCGCGCTGGGCCGGCCGGAGGAAGGCGACGACAGGGTGCCGCCGGTCGGGTTGCCCGGTGGGGGCGGCGGAGGCGCCGGCCCGCGGGGCCCGGGAGGTGCCGTCGCCGTCGGAGGTGCAGGCGCTCGCGGCCAGGATCAGGGCCAGGGCGAGCGCGAGGCCGGGGTACCGGGTGCGGCGGCGTCCGATGAGGGGCATGGCGGCTCATTTCCTTCCGGTGCACAGGTCGATGTAGGCGTGGCGGTCACCGACCTGGGTGCGCCATTCCCGGGCGGTGAGACCGGAGTCGCCGGTCCAGCGGCAGATCTGGCGCCTCCAGTCGATGTCGGCCACCTGCCACAGGTTCACGGGCCCGGCGACGTCGCTGTCCGTGACCGGGCGGGTCGCCCCGGCGAGGAAGTCGCCGTTCGGCGACCAGTCCAGGCGGGTGATGTCCGTGCCGCCCGAACTGCGCAGGGTGGGCAGGGCCTGTTGGCCGGTGGTGGTGTCGTAGACGAGCACCTGGTCCTCCACCGCGACCGCTAGATGACCGCCGTCGGGTGACAGGGCCATGGCCTTCGGGGTCGCGGTGGTGGCCGGCAGGGTGAGGGAGTCGCCGGTCTCCTTCAGGTTCGCGTCGCGGAACCGTACGGTGCCCTCCGCGCCGAGCACGGCGATCCGGGAGCCGTCGCGGCTCCAGGCCAGCTGTGCGGCGCCGGGGGCGTCGACGCGGCGGGTCGTCCGGGTGGTCAGGTCCGTGAGGGCGATGCGGGGCCCGTCCTTCCCGCCGTCCTCCAGTGCGAGCGCCCGTGTGCCGCTCACGGCCAGGCCCGTGCCCGCGTGGAGGTCCACGGTCGCCACGAGTTTGAAGGTGCTGGTGGACCAGAGGGCGAGCGGTCCGGTGGCGTGCCGGGCGACGAGCAGGTCCGCGCCCGGCACGAAGTCGGTCGCTGTGAACCCGCGCCGGCCCGGGCCGGCGGTGCCCCGGTCCAGCTGCGGTGCCTGGAGGGCCCGGCGCGGAGTCTTGTCGTTCTTGCCCCAGACGCTGACGACGGACTGGCCTTGGTACTGGCCCGCGGCCACGGCGTAGGCACGGTTCCGGGCGGCGTCGAGGATTTCGAAGGTCCCCGAGCCGTAGTCCTCGACGTGGGCGTAGGGCTGCTGGACCGGATCGCGTTCGATCTTGGGCCTGACCGCCGGGTCGATCGTGAACAGGCCTTTGGAACCGCGATCGCCGCCGGCGGCGAGGAGCAGCAGCCCGTCGGGGCCGAAGGACACCGTGGTCGACTGGTCGGCGGGGGTGAGGCTCAGCGGCCCGGGCCGGCGGTCGAGGACGTTCACCCGGCCGCCGCGCCCGCCGGACACCACGGTGGAGAGGTTTCCGACCGCCACGGTGACGGCGAGGCCGCCGCGCGGCGTCTCCATGTCCCCGTCGGCGATGGGGTCGTCGCCGGTGCCGACCGGCACGAGCGCGGTGCCGTCGTCACCGGCGATCGCCACGCTGCCGGACTGCCCGGCCATGGCGCGCGGCGCGTAGTCCAGGCCTCCCACCGGGAAGGCCAGTTGCCGGTGGCGGCGCCTGTCCCAGGACTGCACCCCGCGTGGTGTCGCGAGGAACACCGTCGTGTCGCTGGCGGTGATCTGTGCCGCACCGACCTGGACGTCGGTGAAGGGGATCTCGGTGGTGACCTTGCGGCTGTCCAGGCCGACGGCGACGACGGGCCCGGAGTCGAGCAGAAGCAGTGCCCGGTCCTCTCCTGGGGGCTGACCGGAGCGCTGCGGCGGCGGGCTCGGCGCGGCCGTGGCGTCGACCACGCTGCCGGGGCCCACCAGGGCGGTCAGGCCGTCCGGCACGATGTCACCGAGGCGCCGGCAGGAGGTCTCCCGCAGGGTCGTGGTGTCGTACTGGGCGATGGTGCCGTCGTCCCGCGCCTCGACCAGCCGTACGCCGCTGTTGGCGAAGCCCGTGGCGACGGGTCGGCTGTCGGTTCCGGCACAGGTGGGCGCCGGGAGCCTGCCCATGCGCCGGGGGACGGGTCGCAGCACCGAGTACACGCTCACCCCCTGCTCGTCCCGGGCCGCGAGCAGTCCGCTGTGGTCGTCCAGGACGAGGTCGGTGACCGCCCCGGCGGCCTTCCCGAGCGGTTTGCCGGTCAGCAGGTCCCAGGACTTCAGGTAGGGATCGTCGCCGGTGGTGTACACCCGGCCGTGCCGGTCGTCCACGGCGATGCTCGTCACCTCCGCCGGGCTGGCCCGCCAGGACAGCCCGACCCCCGAGTTGGCCTCCAGTACGTCGCGCATCGCCTGGACGGCGCCGGGGGTGTCCGGCTCGATGGTGTACCCGGCCAGGGCGAGCAGACCGGCGAGCCGCGGGTCGGTCTGCCTCAGCAGCATCGCCCGGGCCGCGAGGTCGGCGGCGAGTGCCTTGCGGCTCTCCTTCTCGCTGTCCGCGCTGATCTGCTGGACCATGACCACCGCGAGCACGACGACCACGCAGAGGAGGGACAGGGCCGCGAGACCCCATCGCTTGACGACGGGAAAGTCCCAGACGCGTGCCTTGCTCGCCGCCTCCGCGACGGTGGCCGCGAAGAGGAGGCGGTCCGCGGTGCCCTTGGGCTGGGCGCGCAGGGCGGCCTCCCGGTCCGCCGCGGGGACGACCACGTTGGCGCCGTCGGCCACGGCCTGGAGCTTGGCCGGGTAGCCGCCGACGGAGACCAGGGTGCCGGGCCGGGCCGGGTCGAGGCCGCCGACCAGCGCGGTGCGCGGGTTGATCCGCCGCAGGGCCGGGGGCCGTGATCGGCGCGTGGTCCGTGCGGCCTCTCCCAGCAGGATCGCGAAGGCACAGCCGAGGGAGTTGTCCTCCACCATGCCGACCACGCCGTCCGCGTGGGTCAGCGACCACAGCACCGTGGTGGTGACGTCCGTGCCTCTGGCGGCCCAGGCGTCGCTCAGCGACTGCCGGAAGCGTTCGTCGCCGCGGAATCCCCACAAGGCGCGCGGGTCGGGCAGCAGCGCCGGCGGTCCCTGCGGCAGTACGGCCGCGGTGAGCGTGCCGCGTACGCCGCCCCGGCCGTCGTCGAACAGGACGGTCAGCTCGGCCGCCGGCCGGGTCCGTGGCAGTGCGCCGTCGAGGGCCAGCAGCCAGGTCAGGGCCGGCAGGGCCAGGTCCCGGTCCGCCGTGGGGACGGTGTCCAGCAGACGGTGGAGCCGGGTGGCGTGTCCGGCCTCGCTGCCGTCCAGGAGGGGCAGCGCGGCGGCGGCTGCGTGGTCGGGGAGGGCGTGGTGGTGGCGTAACCAGAGCAGGCCGGTCGTCAGCTCGTCGGTGGCGCGGCCGGCGTCGCCCACCAGGGCGAGTCCCATGGCGGCGGACGCCCGGAGCGCCTGGACCGCGGCGGGCTCGTCCTCCAGGAAGGGCGCCTTGCCCACGAGGGCGCGCACGCACGAGGCCGCCGCGGCGCGGGGCATCAGCAGCCGGTGCAGGGGAGTGTGCGCGTCCCGCAGTGTGCGCAGTGCGTCGGCGTCCTCCGCGGCCACGAGGTTCTGGAGGTGGGCGAAGACCGGCTGCCGGGGCGACAGCAGGGCACGGGTGGTGCGCTCCCGCTCGCGCAGCGGCGGCAGGGCGTGCACCAGCGCGGCCACGTCCACGTCGTCCGGAGACAGGGCAGAAGACCCGTCCGCCACCTGAGAAGGCTCGTTCGCCGACTGTTCCACCCGCTCCCCCCGGTCAGCTGCGGCACGCACGTCAGCGTCGGCCCAGCGGTCCCATTCTGGCAAGGGCGGAAAGGTCTTTCAGGCCGAACGCGCAAGCCGTGTACCGTCACACCCGGCTGGATGTCGCCGTGTCCGCGGACAGCCGCTGGGCGACGTAGATCGGGATCACCGACAGCAGGACCAGTACGGCGGCCACGACGTTCACCACCGGTGCCTGCTGCGGCCGGGTCATGTTGCCGAAGATCCAGATGGGCAGGGTCTCGGTGCCCGGCCCCGCGGTGAACGTGGTGACCACGATCTCGTCGAAGGACAGTGCGAAGGCGAGCAGAGCGCCCGCCAGCAGCGCCGAGCGGACGAGGGGGAAGGTGACGTCCGCGAAGGCGCGGAAGGTGGTCGCGCCGAGGTCCATGGCCGCCTCCTCGTACGAGCCGGATGTACGGCGCAGCCGGGCCACGACGTTGTTGAAGACGACGACGATGCAGAAGGTGGCGTGCCCGACGATCACGGTGAACAGCCCGAGGCCCACGCCGAGCGGCTCCAGGACCGTGCTGAACGCCGAGTTGAGGGCGATGCCGGTGACGATGCCGGGCAGCGCGATCGGCAGGACGACGACGAACGAGACGGTGTCGCGGCCGAAGAAGCGGTGCCGGGCCACGGCGAAGGCGATGAGCGTGCCGAGGACCAGCGCGATGGCGGTGGCCCCCAGCCCCGCCTTCACCGAGACCCACAGGGCGTCGCGGGCACCGGAGTTGTGCACGGCGACCGACCACCAGTGGACGGTGAGCCCCGGTGGCGGCCAGCTCGCGCTGCGGTCCGGGTTCAGGGAGTTGGCCAGGACCAGCAGCAACGGGACGTAGATCACCGCGAAACCGAGCCCGGCGCCGATGCGCAGGGCGGTGCGCGCGGTGCGGCTGAGATGCACGCTTGTCTCCTACAGGCTGTTCAGGGCGCCCGTGCGGCGGATCGCCAGCAGGTACAGGATGATCACGGCCACGGGTACGGTGCCGAGCGCGGCGGCCATGGGCAGGTTGAGTTCGATGTTGGCGTACACCAGGTTGCCGATCAGCTGGGTCTTGCCGCCGACGATCTGCACGGTGATGTAGTCGCCGAGGCTGAGCGAGAAGGTGAAGACGGAGCCGGCGGCGACGGAGGGCAGCACCATGGGCAGGACGATCGAGCGGAAGGTCCGCCCCGCCCGTGCCCCGAGGTCGGCGGAGGCGTCCAGCAGGTTCGCCGGGAGCTGTTCCAGCGCCGTGTGGATCGGCAGGATCATGTACGGCAGCCAGAGGTACGTCAGGGTGAGGACGGTGGCGGACAGGCCGTAGCCGGGGCCGCTCAGCCCGAGCGGCGCGAGCATCCAGTCGGCGAGGCCGCCCTCGGAGAGGATCAGCCGCCAGGCGTACACCTTGACCAGGTAACTCGCCCACAGCGGGGTGAGGATGGCCACGACGAGCAGCGGACGCCACCTGGGCCGGGCCACGCGGGCGGTGTAGAAGGCGACCGGGAAGGCGATCACCGCGCTCAGCACGGTCACGGCGAGGGCGACGCCGACGCTGCGCAGGATCACCTGGCGGAAGACCGGTGTCGTGAACAGCGCGTGGAAGTTGTCCGTCGACCAGACCTTCACCACCTGGGAGGTGAAGGAGTCCGTGGTCCAGAAAGCGGAAACGAACAGGACCGCCAGCGAGCCGAGGTAGAGGACGGCGAGCCACAGCAGCGGGGCGGTGAGCAGGAGGGTCAGGCGCAGCCGGGGCCTGCGGTGCAGGGTTCCGGCGAGCCGCCGGACGGTGCCCCGGCCGGCGGCGGTCGGCTCATCGGTGGTCACGGCTCAGCCCTTGATCTCGGTCCAGGCCTGCACCCACTTGGCGTACGGCACGCACTTCACGTCCTTGCGGCCGTCGAGGCACTGCTCGATGGGCGTGTTCCAGAAGGCGATCTTCTTCCAGTAGTTCTCGTCGGCCGCGTGGTAGACCGTGCAGAAGTTCTTGTCGCTGGTCTCGGCACACGCCTCGGAGTTGGCCGGGGCCTCGCCGAAGTACTCGGCGACCTGCGCGTTGACCGTGGGGGAGACGATCCAGTCCAGCCACTTGTAGGCGCAGTTGGGGTGCTTGGCCTTGGCGGAGACCATCCAGGTGTCGGACCAGCCGGTCGAACCCTCCTCGGGCACCAGCGCCTTGACCTTGGCGCCCTCGGAGGCGGCGAGGTTGGCGATGACCTGCCAGGTCGTACCCACCACCGAGTCACCGCTCTTGAAGGCGGAGACCTCCTTCAGGTAGTCGCTCCAGTACTCGCCGACGTATCCGTTCTGCCGCTTCAGCAGGGCCACGGCCGCGTCGAACTGCTTCTGGTCGAGGGCGTACGGGTCCTTGATCTTCAACTCGGGCCGGGCGGCCTTGAGGTACAGGGCCGCGTCGGCGATGTAGATGGGCGAGTCGTACGCGGTGACGTGCCCCTTGTACCGGGAGGCGTCGTCGAAGACGGCGGACCAGGAGGTGGGCGCGGGCGACACCTTCGCGGTGTTGTACATCAGCAGGTTGGCGCCCCGGCCGTGGGGGATGCCGTACATCTTCCCCTTCACGGAGTTCCAGGCGCCGTTCTTCAACCCGTCGAAGACGTCCTTGTAGTTCGGGACCAGGCCGGTGTTGACGGGGGCGGCGTCACCGGAGGCGATGAGGCGCAGGGAGGCGTCGCCGGAGGCGGAGACGGCATCGTACTCGCCGGTCTTCATCAGCTTGACCATCTCGTCCGAGCTGGCCGCGACCTTGGAGTGGACCTGGCAGCCCGTCTGCTTCTCGAAGCCGGAGACCCAGTCCACCTCGGGGTCGTCGGAGCCGTCCTCGACATAGCCGGCCCAGGCGATCAGGTTGACCTGCCCCTCGGTCTTGCCGAGCTTCGTCGGAGCCTTCAGATCGGGCGGGTTGAGGCCGGTGGGGGACGTGCCGCCGGAGCCGGAGGAGTCGCAGGCGGCGGCGAGCAGCAGTACGGCGGCGCAGACGGCTGTGGTGCGCGGGGTACGGGTGAGACGCACGGCGTTCTCCAGGTGAGGGGGACGGTGTCAGGAGGGGAGCCGGACGGCGTGCCGGCGGTGCCACTGGAGGCGGACCCGGGTGCCGCGGTAGGCGGCGGCGTCCGCTGAGGAGGTCTCCAGGTTCTGCTGGAGCGCGGTGAGCCGGCCGCCGCCGTCCAGGTCGACCAGGAAGCGGGTTGCGTCGCCGAGGTAGACGACCTCGGCGACGGTGCCGGTGGCACCGCTGTGCTCGGGCACGTCGGCCTCGGCGGACTCCTTCAGGACGCGGATCTTCTCCGGGCGGATGTTGTAGGTGCCCGGCGAGCCGGTGATCCGGTGGGCCGCCTCGCCTTCGAGGAGGTTGGAGATGCCGACGAAGGAGGCGACGAAGGGCGTCGCGGGGCGCTCGTAGATCTCCGCGGGGGTGCCGACCTGGGCGATCCGGCCCTGGTCGAAGACGGCGATCCGGTCGCTCATCGTCAGGGCCTCCTCCTGGTCGTGGGTGACGAAGACGAAGGTGATGCCCACCTCCCGCTGGAGCGCCTTGAGTTCGACCTGCATCTGCTCGCGCAGCTTGAGGTCGAGGGCGCCGAGCGGTTCGTCCAGCAGCAGTACCCGGGGCCGGCCGACGAGCGCGCGGGCGAGGGCGACGCGCTGGCGCTGTCCGCCGGACAGCTGGGCGGGCCGCCGCTGGCCGTAGCCGTCGAGGCGGACCTCCGCAAGGGCCTTGCGGGCGCGGACCAGGCGTTCGGCCTTCGGTACCTTGCGGATCCTGAGGCCGTAGGCGACGTTCTGCTCGACCGTCATGTGCGGGAACAGGGCGTAGTCCTGGAAGACGGTGTGGACGTCCCGCTCGAACGGGGCGAGGCCGGTGACCTCCTGTCCGGCGAGTTCGATCCGGCCCTGGTCCGGTGTCTCGAAGCCGGCGACGAGCCGCAGGACCGTCGTCTTCCCGGAGCCGGACGGGCCGAGCATCGAGAAGAACTCGCCGTCCCGGATCTCCAGGTCGACTCCGGCCACGGCGGTGGTCTCGCCGAACGCCTTCCGCAGGCCCTGCAGCCGGATCGCAATTCCCTCCATGGGGGAACCTTTCTGGCGCGCTGAACGTTGACCGTAAACATATGAAGTCATAGGTCATAGCTCAAGGTCCCTTTAGGGTAAAGCTTGAGTCAACGCACGAGGTGGTGACCGTGAGGCAGCACGAGACCGACGCAGGCGCCCGCAAGGCCGTCTTCAGCCCGGTGGACAACCGGGCCCGCGTGGACGCGGTCGTCCGCCGCATCGGCGACGCCATCGAGCTGGGGCTTCTCGCCGAGGGCGAGCAGCTCCCCGGCGAGAGCGAACTGGCCGGACAGCTCGGCGTCTCCACGGTCACCCTGCGCGAGGCGCTCATGGCGCTGCGGCAGCAGGGTCTGGTCACCACCCGCCGGGGCCGCGGTGGCGGCAGCTTCGTCTCGCTGCCCGAAGTCCCCGCCGCCGACCGGCTCAGGGCACGGCTGCGCGGCTGGAGCACCGAGGAACTGCGCGACCTCGGCGACCACTGGGCCGCCCTGTCGGGAGCCGCCGCCCGGCTCGCCGCCCAGCGCACCGAACCGGCCGACCTCCAGCCGCTGCGCCGCACGGCCGAGGAGCTGGCGGACGCCGAGGACACGGCCGCGCGCAGCCGGCTCTACGGCCGCTTCCACGTCGAACTCGCCGCCGCCGCCCAGTCCGCCCGGCTCACCCGTGAACAGGTCGTCCTGCAGAGCGAGGTGGGCGCCCTGCTCTGTCTCGTCCTGTCCGACGACACATATCGTGAAGAAGTTGCGGACCGTCACCGCTCCGTCATCTCCGCCGTGCAGGATGGGGCCCACGAAACGGCCGGCACGCTGGCCGAGCGGTGCGTCAGGGAGTCGACGGCGCGGCTCGTCGCCGTACGCCTCACCCTCTGACCGCGCCGCGTCCGGTTCCCGTCCGCTGGAGGACAGCATGGGCGTCAGCACGGGGCTCGCCACCGCCGCCACCAACGCCACGGAGCCGGAGGCATGGGTGGCCGCGCAGGTGTGCGGCGCGCTGGAGGCGGTCTTCGAGGCGGTCGCCGCCACCCGTGCCGACACCGCCGCCCTGCTGCACCGGGTGGCCGCCGAGGGGCGCCGGCCCGTCAGCCGCGACCTCGCCGCCCTGCGCCCCGGACTGCATCTGCGACTGCGCCGCGAGGAACTCGTCTCCGGCGCCGGCTTCGTCGCGGCCCCCGGGCTGCTGGCCGACGTGCCGGCCTGGCTGGAGTGGTGGCAGGCGGGTGCCGGGGGTGACGTACGCCCGCTCCTGCTCGATCTCGACCCCGGCCGGTCGGCCTACTCCGACTACACGCACTGGGACTGGTTCGCGCTGCCCCGCGACACCGGGCGCCGGGCCGTGGCCGGGCCGTACGTGGACTACCTCTGCTCCGACGAATACAGCCTCACCCTGTCCGAACCGGTGCGGATCGAGGGGCGGTTCGCCGGAGTGGCCGCGGCCGACGTGTATCTGCGGCACTTCGAGGCGGCCGTGCTGCCGCTGCTGCGGGGCCTGTCCCGGCCGGCCCGTCTGGTGAACGCCCGCGGCCGGGTCGCCGCCTCGGCCGACCCCGCCCACCTGGCCGGCTCCCTCACCAAGGGCCCGGACTTCGGCGCACTCCTCACCTCCGCACGGCCCGGCGCGTACGACGGACTGCGGCTGGTGCCCTGCCGGGGGGTCCCCCTGGTCCTCGTCCTGGCCTGAGCACGGCCGCGGCACCGGGCATGGGAAGGACCCCGGGCCAGCCGTGAGGCGGCCCGGGGTCTGGGGTGCGGCACTCGGGGTGCCTCAGGCGGCGAGGCGCTCCGCCAGCTGCCGCGCCCGGGTCTTGGCGGCCTCGAAGGCGCGGTCGCGGGAGGCCTCGTACAGCGGGACCAGCTCGGCCATCGCCGGGTTCTTCGACGCCATGGTCAGCTCCGGGACGATGAACTCCAGGTCCAGGCCGAGGGCGTCGGCCAGGACGGCCTTGAGGTAGGTCTGCACGTATTCGTAGCCCTCGCGCGGGGTGCCCGGCGCGTAGGAGCCGCCGCGGCTGGCGACGACGGTGACCGGGGTGCCCTTGGCGGACGGGGTCTCGCCCGCGGTGCGGCCCATCAGGATCACGTTGTCCAGCCAGGCCTTGAGGGTCGACGGGATCGTGTAGTTGTACATCGGAGCGCCGATCAGGATCGCGTCGGCCTGCTCCAGCTCCTCGATCAGCTTCACGCGCTCGGCGAAGACGGCGGCCTGCTCGGGCGTGTGGGCGGACTCGGGGACGAAGCCGGCGAGGTGCGCGTCGGCGGTGATGTGCGGCACCGGCTCGGCCGCCAGGTCGCGGTAGATCACCGTGCCCTCGGGGTGCTGCTCCTCCCAGTGCTTGCGGAAGGCCTCCGTCACGGCGCGGGAAGCCGACCCCTCGGTCGGGAACACGGACGAATCGATGTGCAGCAGGGTGGCCATGGATGTCTCCAGAAAGGGCTGGGCAGCCGCACGCCGCAGCGCGTCGGCTCACGTTTCGTACTGGACTATGTTTAACACATCGACTTACTTTTTCTCAGCCCCCTACGGTGGGGTAGTACGCTGGAGGCATGGCGGCGGAGCAAAACCACGACAGCGCGGCGTGCAAGCGGGTGGACCAGGGCATCACCCGCGTCTTCCAGCTGCTCGGCAAGCGCTGGAGCGGCCCCATCGTGGCCGTCCTGGTGGAGCAGCCCGCGTACTTCGCCGATCTCCGGCGGGCCATCCCCGGCATCAGCGAGCGCATGCTGTCCGACCGCCTCGCCGAACTCGGCGCCGCAGGCCTCGTCCTGCGTGAGGTCGACGAGGGCCCCCCGCTGCGCGTGTCCTACCGCCTGACCGAGGCCGGCGCCGCCCTGGAGCCCGCCCTGCGCGAGCTGGCGCAGTGGGCGAAGGTTCACCTGCCGGAGGCATCGGCATGGCCCGAGACCAGCCTGGAACGGCCGAGCGCAGCCCGGGCCTAGAAGATTCGGCTCGGACCGGCGTCAGCGGCCGCCGCGCTCCGCGCAGTCCACTCGCCTGTCCGCCGGCCCACGAGGCCCGAGTGCCGAAGCCCGCGGGTCTTCAGAAGACCAGGACGGCGACACCGGCATCCCGCCGCAGCCGACCGAACCGTCTTCACCGACGCGGAGTCCGCGCAGCACCGGGACTCGGCGTCCGGCCGCGCGGTGACCGTCCCGCGCCGGCGCCGCTGATCCCGGTCAGTCCACCGGCCAGGTGTGCACCGGGGCGTTGAGGTGCATGTAGTCGATGTACACCTGCGTCATCCGGCGCAGCGCCTCGTGCCGGCCGGCGTGCGTGGTGCCGGCGACGTGATGGAACATCTCCTTCTGCCACACCGCTCCGTTGCGCGCCGTCACACAGCGCTGCTCGATGACCCCGAGCAGCGGCTCCCGCCAAGCCGCGTCCATGCCGGAGTGCTCCAGCCCGCGGTGCGCGAGCGGCAGCAGCCGGCGCAGCACCAGCTCCGGCACCGGCACCTCGCCCATCCCGGGCCAGTACAGCATCGCGTCGATGCCGTGCCGGGCGGCGGCGTGCAGGTTGTCCTCCGCGGCCGCGAAGGACATCCGCGACCACACCGGCCGGTCCTCCTCCACCAGGGCCCGGGTGAGCCCGTAGTAGAAGGCGCCGTTGGCGAGGGTGTCGGCCACGGTCGGTCCGGCGGGCAGCACCCGGTTCTCCACCCGGATGTGCGGGCGGTCGTGGGCCACGGCGTAGACCGGCCGGTTCCAGCGGTAGATCGTGCCGTTGTGCAGGGTCAGCTCGGACAGCTCGGGGATGTCGCCGCGGTCCAGGGTCTCCGCCGGATCCTGCTCGTCGCACAGCGGGAGGAGGGCCGGGAAGTAGCGCAGATTCTCCTCGAACAGGTCGAAGACACTGGTGATCCACCGCTCCCCGAACCACACCCGGGGCCGCACCCCCTGCACCTTGATCTCCTCCGGGCGGGTGTCGGTGGCCTGCTCGAACAGCGGGATCCGGGTCTCGTGCCACAGCTCCTTGCCGAACAGAAACGCCGAGTTGGCCGCGAGCGCCACCTGCACCCCCGCGATCGCCTGCGCCGCGTTCCAGTAGCCGGCGAACTCCTCCGGGGACACCTGCAGATGGAACTGCGTGCTGGTGCACGCTGCCTCCGGGGTGATCGTGTCCGCGTAGGTCCGCAGCCGGTCGGTGCCGTCGATCTCGATGCGCAGGTCCTCGCCGCGAGCCGCGAAGATCTGGTCGTTGAGCAGCCGGTAGCGGGGGTTCTCCGACAGCGCCCCCTCGTCGATCTGCTCCTGCCGCAGCGTGGGCAGGATCCCGATCATCAGCAGGCGGGCGCCGACCGACCGGGCCCGCTCCTCGGCGTGGTTCAGCGCGGCCCGGATCTCCGACTCCCAGGAGTCCGGACCCCCCGCCGTCAGCCGCCGGGGCGGGACGTTGATCTCCAGGTTGAACCGGCCCAGCTCGGTGGACCAGGCGGGGTCCGAGATCGCCTCCAGCACATCGCTGTTGCGCATCGCCGGTTCGGCCGCGTCGTCCACCAGGTTCAGCTCTATCTCCAGGCCGACCTGGGGCCGCTCCGACTCGAACCGCGCCTCGCGCAGCATCTGCGCGAACGCCTCCAGGCACTCCTGCATCTTGATCCGGTACCGGCGGCGGTCCTCGCGGGTGAAGACGAGCGCCGGGACGTCACGCCCCATCGGCCCTCCAGGTCCCCTGTCGGACACCTCTCCCTCCAGCGTCGCACCAGCCCGCGACGGGCACCAAGCCGACGGCTGTCCGCGGGCGGACCCCGCCGGCCGGTCAGGAGGCCTTGCGGGCCACGCCGCCGTAGAAGCCGATCTCCTCGGAGCGGGGCGGCGGCGGGGTGTCCGGGCGCCAGAACGGCACCTGGGCCAGGCCCGGCTCGACCAGTTCGAAGCCCTCGAAGAACCGCTCCACCTCGGCGCGCGTGCGCAGGTTCAGGGAGGCGGTCGCCTTGGTGTAGACGGCCTGGGCCGCGCTGCGGTCGGCGAAGTCGCCCGTGGCGTGCGAGAGCACCAGGAAGCTGCCGGCCGGGAGCGCGTCGCGCAGCGTGGCGACGATCTCCCCGGGCCGGTCCGCGTCGGCGAGGAAGTGCAGGACGGCGACGAGGAGCAGGGCGACCGGCCGGTCGAAATCGATCAGCCGGCGGACGTCGGGGTGGTCCAGGACGGACCGCGGGTCCCGCAGGTCGCCGAGGACGATGCGGGTCGTACCGGACCGGCTGAGCAGGGCGTTGCCGTGCGCGGCCACGATCGGGTCGTTGTCGACGTACGCCACGCGGACGTCCGGCGCCACCGACTGGGCGACCTCGTGCACGTTCGGCGACGTGGGCAGGCCGGTGCCGATGTCCAGGATCTGGCGGACCCCGCTGCCGACGGCGTACCGGACGGCGCGCTGCAGGAAAGCGCGGTTCGCCCGTACGCCGATCCGCGCCTCGGGCGCCGCGGCGGCGAGTTCCTCGCCCGCCCGCTGGTCCACCTCGTAGTTGTCCTTGCCGCCCAGGAGGTAGTCGTAGATCCGCGCGGGATGCGGTCTGCTGGTGTCGATGGTCACGGCCTCGAAGCCGTCCTGTGTCACGCGTAGCTCCTCTCCACGGCCGGCACGGCCTCGGTCCGTACACGGCCGGGCACAGCTTCCCACACGACCGTTCAACTTCCTTCTGGACGTCGGGAGTTCCCGCAGGTCGCCGCCGGCCCGCGCCGGGTGCGGCGGGCGGGACGGCGGCGCCCCGGGCGGGGCGCTCCCGCCGCCTCACCCGCCCGGACGTCTCCGGCTGGCGCGCGCGGGCGCGGCGCCGGAGGGTCGGAACAGGATCGTCGGCGCGTCTCCGAACAGGGTCGGTGGTTCGGTCTACGACCGCCGAGGCCCGACCCCACGGACCGGCACGCCGCCTGGGCCGCACCAGCGGCGGTGGGCCGACCGACAGGGGCGGGGAACGGTGAATCCACGCGCTCGGGCCGCTCCCCGCCCCGTCGGACACGGCCCGTCGGGCCATACTGGGGCCCAGCGGCGTCGGGCACCGGCCGTCATGCCGCATCGGGGCCCTTCCCCATCGGGTACCGGCCGTCCTGCCGCATCGGGGCCTTATGCCGTCGGGTACTGGCCGTTGGGCCGTACTGGGGCCCTATCCCGTCGGGCGCTGGCCGTCCTGCCGGATCGGGGCCTTGTTCCGTCGGGTACTGGCGGTCATGCCGTACCGGGGCCTTGTCCCGTCAGGTACCGGTCGTCGGGCTGTCCCGGGGGGCCCGCGCCGTCGGGCATGTGCCGGCCAATGCCGTACCGGGGCAAGCCGTCGGGCACTGGCAGTCAGGCCGTACCGGGGCCCTGCCCGGTCGGTACCGGCCGTCGGGCTGTCCCGGGGGCCCGCGCCGTCGGGCACGGACCGGTCAGGCCGTACCGGGTCACCGATCCGTCGGGCATGGGCCGCTCAGGCCGTACCGGGTCACCGATCCGTCGGGCATGGGCCGCTCAGGCCGTACCGGGTCACCGATCCGTCGGGTACCGGTCGGTCATGCCGTGCCGGGAGAGGCGGCTTCTCCGTCGTCCCGTTCGGCGTCGTCGGGACCGGGGTCCGGCCGGTGCCGAACGGGCGGGCGCCAGCCGCCGCTGACCTCCTTGGTCGGCTTGTGCGGGAAGCGGCGCTCGGCGTACCGCTGTGCCGCGGAGCCCGGCAGGACGTAGAGGGTCTCCGTCTTGTCCTGCAAGGGGCGCAGAACCGTGTCCAGGTACTGCTTGCGGTCGTCGAGGTACGGCCCGAGCACGTCCTCGCCGGCGGGGCAGACGGCCAGGCAGTACCCGGACTTGTAGCTGGGCTTGAAAGCGAGGCTCTGCCACATCGAGGCGTTCTCCGGGTCGGTCACCCGGTCCCGGAAGTCGGCGGCGTCCTCGCTGTCGGCCACCGTCTGCACCCAGTCGGTGAACCCGCTCATGAACTCCCGGTAGTTGTGGGTCGTACAGGCCAGGGGGTCGAACGCGCCGTCCTTGCTGATCGCGCCCACCGGGCAGGCGGCGACGCACAACTTGCAGTCCACGCACGGGTTGTAGTCCAGCGGCCGCCCGTACGCGCTCACCGGGGCGTCCACCAGGACCGTGGCCAGCAGGACGAAGCTGCCGAACCGCGGGTGGATGACGTTGCGGTGCAGGCCCATCACGCCCAGCCCGGCGGCCACGGCCACGGTCTTGTGGGCCACCACCCAGATCCGGCCCGGGAAGCGCTCCATCTCCTGGGGGAAGCCCGCCGAGGGGTTGAGCGCGCGATGGCCGGCGTCCTGGAGGGCCCGGGTCACGGCGCGGGCGGCCGCGTTGACCTGTTCGTCGGTCTGGTGGAACTCCTGGTTCGCCACGCTGCGGGCGGGCGAGCGGGTGTTGTCCCGGTTCATCCGGACCATCAGGGAGATCAGGGTGCGGGTCCCGGGCAGCGCGGCGAGGACGTGCTCGCGTTCCCCGGCGAGGTCGGGGTGGTCCAGGCTCACGGCGGCGGCGTCGTCCGCGCCGGCCTCCCGGCACAGGGCGCGCAGCCAGTCGGCGTCGATCACCGGGGGCGGAGCCGGAGCCGGGTCCGTCCGCCGGCCGGCCCGTTCCGCCAGTACGGCCCGCACGGACGGGTGGGCGGCGAGTTTGGCGGGCAGCTTCCGGGGCTCCGCCCGCTCGGTGGTGTCCTGCTCGCTCATCCTGGCCCTTCCTGTCGGCCCTGTGCTGCTGAGTTGGAATGTCAAACTCACTATGGAGGATGGTCGACGGATCGGGCAAGGGTGCTTGATCGGTGAGGCGGCTGGGCTTGCCGGCGGAAACCGATCGGTTTACGGTGGTGGAAACCGATCGGTTTCCCTCTGGAGATGCACATGACGTCGATCAAGAACTCAGTCGCCCTGGTCACCGGTGGCAGCCGCGGCCTGGGCAAGGCGCTGGTGGAAGAGCTGTACGCGCGCGGCGCCGCCAAGGTGTACGCCACGGCCCGCGACCCGCGCACCGTCACGCACCCCGACGCCGTACCCCTCGCGCTGGAGGTCACCGACCCCCGGGCCGTCGAGGCCGCGGCGGCACAGGCCCACGACGTCACCGTGCTGGTCAACAACGCCGGCATCTCACTCGGCGCGCACTCCTTCCTGGACGCGGCGGTGGACGACGTACGCCAGGAGTTCGAGACCAACTTCTACGGGCCGCTGCTCGTCACCCGGGCCTTCGTGCCGGTCATCGAGCGCAACGGCGGCGGACATCTCCTCAACGTGCACTCCGTGCTCTCCTGGCTCGGTGTCGCCGGCTCCTACAGCGCCACCAAGGCGGCCCTGTGGTCCCAGACCAACTCACTGCGCCTGGAGCTGAACCCGCGGGGCATCGGGGTGACCGGACTGCACGTCGGCTACATCGACACGGACATGGCCGCGCACGTGGACGCCCCCAAGTCCACTCCCCGGGGCGTCGCCGCGCTCGCGCTCGACGGCGTCGAGGCCGGGGCGTACGAGGTCCTGGCGGACGACCTCAGCCGGCAGGTCAAGGCGGGGCTCTCCGGAGACCTGGCGGCGCTGTATCCGCAGCTGGCGGCCTAGTCGGCGGGGAGTGGCCCGGAGCGGGCGGGCGTCGCCGACCGGAGCGATGCCGTCCAGCCTTCCGGCCGGCCACCGGCAACTGCGGGCTGGTCGGCGTGCCGTGAGCGGTCCGCTCTCACCCCCCCCGCAAGAAAATGGCATGCGCCGACGCGGACGCCCGCGTTACCGTGACGGCATGTCTACGCCCCGAACTTCCTAGCTGAGGACCCGCTTCCACGCCAGAAGTGTGTCCTCTTGCTTTTTCGGAGCGTTTACCGATGATCACCGTTCGTGACGCCGAGCTGCGTGCCGGCGCCCGCCTCCTGCTCTCCGGCGTCTCCTTCACCGTCTCCCCCGGGGACCGGATCGGCCTCGTGGGCCGCAACGGCGCCGGCAAGACCACCCTCCTGACTGCCCTCGCCGGGCGGGCCAGGCCCGCCGCAGGCGTCGTCACTCACACCCGGCCGGTCGGCTTCCTGGCGCAGGACTCGCGCGCCGCCGACCCGGCCGTGACCGTCATCGACCGGATCCTGTCCGCCCGTGACCTCGACAGCGCGCTGCGCGCCGTGCGCGAGGCCGAGGCGGCGATGACCGAGGCCGCGACGGCGGCTGATGCCGACGCGGCGGCGCTGGACCGGGCGATGCGCGCCTACGCCCGCGCCGAGGCCGCCTTCCAGGCCGGCGGAGGTTACGCAGCCGAGGCCGAGGCGGCCCGCGTCGCGGCCGGACTCGGCCTGCCCGAACGGGTGCTGGGCGAGCCGGTCGGCGCCCTCTCCGGCGGGCAGAAGCGCCGCGTGGAACTCGCCCGCATCCTGTTCGCCGGCACCGACCGCACCCTGCTGCTGGACGAGCCGACCAACCACCTCGACGCCGACTCGCTCGCCTGGCTGCGCGCCTTTCTCCAGGCCCACCAGGGCGGTCTGGTCGTGATCAGCCATGACACCGCGCTGCTCGCCGACGTCGTCAACCGCGTCTTCCACCTGGACGCCACCCGGGCCACCCTCGACATCCACAACACGGACTGGCGGACGTACCTGAGCCGGCGGGACGCGGAGGAGCGGCGCCGTACCCGGGAGCGGGTGAGCGCCGAACGCAAGGCCGCCGCCCTGCACGCACAGGCCGACCGGATGAAGGCCCGCTCCGCCACCGCCACCATGGCCCGGAGCATGGCCCGCAGGGCCGACCGGATGCTGGCCGGTCTTGAGCCGGCCCGGCGCACCGAGAAGACCGCCCGGATCCGGCTGCCCGAACCCGCCCCGTGCGGGCGGACCCCGCTGGGCGCGATCAGCCTCGCCAAGGCCTACGGCGGCCACCGCGTCCTCGACGGCGTGGACCTCGCGGTGGACCGGGGCAGCCGGCTGGTCGTGCTCGGCCTCAACGGCGCCGGCAAGACCACCCTGCTGCGCATCCTTGCCGGCGCCGAACGGCCCGACGGCGGACGGGTGGTGCACGGGCACGGACTCCGCCTCGGCTACTTCGCCCAGGAGCACGACACGCTCGACCCCGGCCGCACGGTGATGGAGAACCTCACCCTCGCCGCCCCGCACCTGAGCCCGGGCGAGGCGCGGCGTGTCCTGGGTGCCTTCCTGTTCACCGGCGACGACGCCGACAAGCCCGCCGGTGTGCTCTCCGGCGGGGAGAAGACCCGGCTGGCGCTGGCCGGCCTGGTCCACTCCGGGGCGAACGTGCTGCTGCTGGACGAGCCCACCAACAACCTCGACCCGGCCTCCCGGGGTGAGGTGCTCGCCGCCGTCGGCTCCTACCCCGGTGCGATCGTGATGGTGACCCACGACGAGGGCGCTGTCGATGCCCTCCGACCGGACCGGGTCCTGCTCCTGCCGGACGCGGACGAGGACCTGTGGAACGAGGACTACCGGGATCTGATCGCGCTGGCCTGACGCCGGGGAGTCAGAAAACCGGGGCGGAGTCGGACATGACGGTCAGAAATGGGTGCCGCCGTCGATGCGGATCTCGGTGCCGGTCATGAACCTGCCGTCCCGGGAGCCGAGCATCGCGACCACCGACGCCACCGTCTCGGGGCCGGCGAATCCCTGGCCCAGGGCGGGGGAGAGCTTCGCGAACAGGCTCATGTCGGCGTCGGCGGGCAGCCCCGGCCCCTGGCTCTGCCCGCTGACGCCGCTGCCGTCGGTCATCCCGCTGGAGATGGAACCGGGCTGGACGGCGGTGAAGCGGATGCCCCGGCCGGCGTACTCGGCGGCGAGGGCGTGCGTCATCGACTGGATGCCGCCCTTGCTCGCCGCGTACGCCGCCATATAGGGGTGCGCGAACGCGGCCGAGGTGGAGCTGAAGTTGACCACCGCCGCGTCCTGGCCGGCCAGCAGGGCCGGTATCGCCTCGCGGATCACGAGGAAGGTACCGACGAGGTTCACCCGAAGGACGCGGGTGAACTCCTCGAGGCCCGTCAGGTGGGTGTGCGAGGAGCGCAGGATCCCGGCCGCGTTGACCAGCACGTCGAGACCGCCGAGCGAGGCGGTCGCGGTGGCGACTCCGGCGCGTACGGAGGACTCGTCGGCGATGTCGACGACGAGGGTCGTCAGGCGCTCCGTGTGGCCGGCGGCCTTCTCCCAGGTGTCCCGCAGGCCCCGCTCGCTGATGTCGGCGGCCACCACGCTGCCGCCCTCGGCGAGGATGCGCAGCACGGTGGCCTGGCCGATGCCGGACCCGGCCCCGGTGATCAGTACGCGGCGGCCTTCGTAGCGGTTCATGTCTGTCTCCTGCCCGGCCCGCCGGCGCGCGGCGGGACCTGTGCGACGCCGGTTCTCCTGCCGTCCGACGCCCGATGCCCTTCACGTTACGTCGGAATGACACGTTTTGCCACTTCGGCACTTCATGCCATCTCATCGCGCGGAGCCGTACCCTTCTGGGGTGAGCACCAAGCCGCCGCCCTCCTCCCTGACCGAGCGCCGCAAGGCCGCGACCCAGCTGGACATCGCCCACGCGGCAGCCGAGTTGTTCGCCGCGCAGGGGCCGCACGCGACCACCGCCGAGGAGATCGCCCGGCAGGCGGGCGTCGCGTTGCGGACCTTCTACCGCTACTTCCGCTCCAAGCAGGACGCGGTGAGCCCCCTGCTCGCGGACGGCGCCGACCGGTGGCGGGCGCTGTTGGAGGAGGCCGAGCCGGGTGCCGGCCTGTTCCGGGCGCTGGAGTCGGCGGTGGAGCAGTCGCTGGCGGCGCCGGACGAGGAGGCCGCCCGGGCGCTGCTGCGGACCCGGGGACTGCTGCGGGCGGCCGAGGACGATCCGGCGCTGCGCGCGGTGTGGTACCGCGTGAACCAGGAGTCCGAGGAAAGACTCGTACCCGTCGTCGCCCGGCTCGCCGACGGCCGCCTCGAAGCGCTGCGGACCCGCCTGGTCGCGGCGGCCGCCACGGACGCGATCCGCATCGCCCTGGAGACCTGGGCCGCCACGGAGGCCGACGTCACGGGCGAGGACTCCCCGGCCGCCCTCGCCCTCCGGTGCCTGCGCCAACTCCTGGGCGGGATGGAGGCGTTGCTGCCCGATGGGGGCCACCAGGGGTAGGCCGTGCCCGGCCGAGGCTCAAGATCGGCTCAACTCGCTGGAATCCGCACCGGCCACGGGTGCATCCTCCTCGACAAGACCACGACCCCAGGGGGAACACTGATGAAGACCTTGCTCGGCCGAGCCGTGATGCGCGTGCGGGACATTGTTTCCGGGCGCCAGGATGTCCGGCAGTACAGCCACCCGGAGGCCCATCGCCACGGCTCCCACAACCGCCACGCCAACCTCGCCCACCACTACATCCCGACAGCGCCGCCGATCCCCATGAACACCGGCATGTAGCGCGGCGCGCACACGAACGCCGGTGCGTCGTTCAAGCGGCGCCCGGCCGCGCCACTGCTTGAGGCGGTGCGTGATTGTCAGTGGGTGCCCCTACGGTGGGAAGCAGTTGAGGACCTGCTGGAACGGCCGCGGGTCCGTCTGGGGGAGGGGTGTGCCATGTCCACGGCGTCCGCGGTGTCGACCACGTACCTGGAGCTGTCGCAGGAAGGCGGCAGCGCCCACAAGTTCTACGAAGTGACGGTCGACGGCCAGGTGGTGACGGTGCGGTACGGCCGGATCGGCGCCGCCGGGCAGGTGCAGACGACGACATTCCCGACCGTGGAGAAGGCGCGGGCCGCCGCCGCCAGGAAGGTGGGGGAGAAGGTCCGCAAGGGATACGCCCCGGCTGTCCGGGGACAGCGCGCCCCGCGCCCGGTGACCCGCCGCCAGGTCAGCTCCGCGCCGTCCACCGCGCGGGCCGTGGCTCCGGTGCTGTGGCGGTTCCGCACCGGCTCCGCCGCGTTCGGCATCCATGTCGACGACGAGCGCTGCTGGGTCGGCAACCAGGCCGGTGACGTCTACACCCTGGACCACGAGGGCGCCGTGCTGGCCCGCTTCAGCCTGCCGGACGGGGTGAAGTGCCTGGTCGCCGACGACTTCTGGATCTACGCGGGCTGCGACGACGGGACGGTGTACGACCTCTCCTCCAAACTCCCCTTCGCCGCCTACGACATCGCCTCCGACGTCGACATCTTCTGGCTCGACATCCACGAGGGCGTCCTGGACGTCTCGGACCGCGAGGGCCGGCTCACCGTCATCGACCACGAGGACGAACACCAGTGGTCGCGCCGCAGCCACGGCGAGCACGCCTGGATGGTCCGCGCCGACGACCACGCCGTCTACCACGGCCACCAGCGGGGCGTCACCGCCTACGCACCGGACGGCGGCGGCGAGCTGTGGCACACCCCCACCAAGGGGGCCGTGCTCTTCGGCTGGCAGGAGCAGGACGCGGTGTACGCGGGCACCGCGCACCGCGTGGTCCAGCGGCTGTCGAAGGACACCGGGGCCGTCGAGGCGACGTACGCGTGCGACAGCCCGGTGTACTCGTGCGCCACCTCACCCGGCGGCCGGTTCGTCTTCGCCGGGGACGCGGCCTCCTCCGTCTACTGCTTCGACCGGGACGGCAGGCGGCTGTGGAAGCTCGGCACGGGCAGCGGCTCGGCGCTGTCCATGCAGTACCGCGACGAGCGGCTGTACCTGGTCACCACCGACGGCTCGCTGGTGTGCGTCGACGCCGGCGAGGCGGCCGTATCGGCGGCCCAGCAGGGCACGGTGCCGGTGGTACGGGACGTCAAACTCGCCCACGCCCTGCCGACGTACGCTCCGGCCACGGCCGTGGCCGCGGTGACCACGGTCGACCGGGCACCCGCCGGAGCCGTGGTCGTGGAGTGCGTCCAGCAGGGCGGCCGGCTGCGGGTGCACGTGGTCTCCGACGGCTACGACTCCTCCTGGAACGTCCAGTTCCCGCGCGCGATACGCGAGCCCGGCGCCCGGTACGTCGTGGACGCCCTGCACCCGGCCGCGGGCGGCTTCTACCGCGTCCGCGGCGACATCCGCCGCCTGCTCTGACCTCTCGTCCGGAGAGACTCAGCTCCGGGCGGAGGCCGGAACGGACGCGCCGGACCCACCGGAGGCGGTGACGAGTTGCTTCTCCCGGGTCTCGGGGACGGCCCACCGGAAGAGCGGCAGTGCCATGCCGGTCGTCACCACGGCGACCAGCACCAGCAGGGAGAAGACGTCCCGCGAGATGATGTGTTCCGCCAGACCGACGTTGATGAAGATCAGGATCATCGGTCCGCGGGCGTTCATCAGGCCGCCGACGGCCCACGACTCCCGCCAGCTGAAACCGATGCTCCGCATGGCGAGGGCGCAGCCGGTGTACTTCCCGGCCACCGCCGCCGCCGGCATCAGCAGGAAGCCGATCAGCATCGACCATCCCCCGATGCCGTCGAGCTGGGTGTTGAGCCCGGAGAAGGTGAAGAAGGCCGGGAGCATGAGCACGCAGACCACGTCCATCATCATGCGCTGGTGCAGCGCCGCGACGAACGCCGGGTTCTTCGGCATGGACAACCCGGCGATGAATCCGCCGAAGACCGAGTAGACGCCGATCAGGTCGGTGAACCAGCCGGCGGCCAGAACGACGGCGAGGACGATGTAGAGGTGGTCGAAGTCGAGCCGGCCGGTCCGCTCCACCCGCTCGCCCAGCGGTTTCAGGGCGCGGGCGACGAACACCAGCATCACGAGGGAGAACAGAGGGAAGGCCGTGATCGACAGGGCCCCGCCCAGGAAGAGGCAGAACTCGCCCATTCCCACGCCGGGCAGCGACATCTCCCCGTGCAGCGCGGCACCCACCCCCATCCCCAGGACCAGCGGCACGCCGATGCCCGACAGGGCCAACACGGCGGCCCGGCCGCCCTCCCGGGCGTCGGCGGCCTTGTGGCTGAAGCCCGACCCCACGAGGAACATGAAGAGAGTGAGGCCCACCGTGCTCCACACATAGAGGACCGACTTGACGTCCGCCGAGAAGAAGGACGTCTGGCTGTGCGGCCAGAGTTTGCCCACGGGGGTCTCGGAGTACACCGTGTTCACGATGGGTGCCCGCCGCGCCCACCCGGACATACTCGGGGTCGTACGGGGAGAGGCCCGGTGACCGGCGCGCCGGAGGGGGCCGGTGCGCGGTCACTGGTGGACGGGGCGCGGCCGGTCGCTCGGCTCGCGGCCGCACGGGCGGCGGACGCCGACCGGGATGCGGCGCTCTCCGCCGAGGTGGTCTCCGCGGTCGTCGAGGCGGGCTTCGCCCGGCACTTCGTACCGCGCGCACGGCGGCGAGGAGGGCACGTTCCTCGCGTTCCTGCGGGCCTCGGCGGTGCTGGGAGAGGCGTGCGGCTCCACGGCGTGGTTCGCCTCCCCCGCCGCCACCATGGGGCGCATCACCGCCTGGCTGCCGCAGGAGGGGCGCAAGCAGATCTGGCAGGACGGGCCCGACACGCTCATCGCCGGCTCGCTGCTGCCGCAGGGCACCTTCGAGAAGGTCCGGACGGCTGGCGGATCCGGGACCGGTGGCCCTACGTCAGCTCGTGCATGCCGACGCATTCCGGCGCCGGTGTGGAGGTGCCGCCCCGTGTGTGTCAGGGGCGCACGGCCGCCGCCCTCTCCAGCATGTCCCGCGCCACGGCGAGGACTTCCGCGCGGTCCTCGGGCACCAGGCCGATGCGGGTACGGCGGTCGAGGAGGTCGGACTCGTCCAGGGCGCCCTCGTGCCGGACCGCCCAGAGGAGTTCGGCCCGGGTGACGGGGTGTCCGGGCAGGACCCGTTCGGCCAGGGCGGGGTCCTCGGTGGCGAGGGCGTGGACCGCCACGGCCTCGGTGCCGTACCGGCGGACCAGGCGGCGGGGCGCGGGCAGCGCGCGCAGTCGCTCGGGGGCGGCGGCGCCGACCAGCGGGAGCGCGGCGGTGGGGGAGGGGGCGGCGCGCAGGCCCCGGGACGCCACCACGGCGTCCACGGCGTCCTGCGCCATCCGCCGGTAGGTGGTGAGCTTGCCGCCGACCACGGTGGTGACACCGTCCGGGGAGGTCACCACCGCGTGCCGGCGGGAGATGTCGGAGGTGCGGGCCGGGGCACCGGAACCTGCGTCCGGGGAGGTGTCCAGCAGGGGGCGCAGTCCGGCGAAGGCGCCGACGACCTCGTCCCGGGCCACGGGGATGTCTAGGGCCGAGCCGAGCACGTCCAGGAGGAAGCCGATGTCGGTCTCGGGTACCTCGGGCACGTCGGGGATCCCGCCGTCGACCGGCTCGTCGGTGAGGCCGACGTAGACCCGGCCGTCGCCCTGCGGCAGGACCAGCACGAAGCGGTTGGTCTCCCCGGGGATCGGGATGTGCAGTCCGGCCGGCAGGATGCCGAGCCGCTCCGAGCGCAGGACCAGATGGGTGCCGCGGGAGGGGCGGATCCGGATGCCGTCGGCGAGGGTGCCCGCCCACACCCCGGTGGCGTTGATCACGGCGCGGGCCCTGATCTCGCCCTGCTCGCCGGTGAGTTCGTCCCGGATCAGGGCGCCGGTGGCGGTCAGCTCCAGCGCCCGCACCCGGGTCAGTACGCGGGCACCGTGCGCGGCGGCCGTCCGGGCCAGGGCGGTCACCAGGCGGGCGTCGTCGGTCACCTTGCCGTCCCAGGACAGCAGCCCGCCGCGCAGCCCGGCCGCGCGGACCGAGGGCGCCAGGTGCCGGGCCTCCGTCGCGGACAGCCGGCGCGGGGCGGGCAGCACCTGGCGCGGGGTCCGGGCGGCCAGCCGCAGCATGTCCCCGGCCCGGAACCCGGCCCACGCCAGCGAGGCCTGGGCCCGGGACACCAGCGGGGTCAGCGGCAGCACGAACGGCTGGGCGGCCACCAGGTGCGGGGCCGTGCGCGTCATCAGCACCCCGCGTTCGACCGCGCTCTCGTGGGCGACGTCGAACTGCGCGGAGGCCAGGTAGCGCAGGCCGCCGTGGATGAGCTTCGAGCTCCAGCGGGAGGTGCCGAACGCCAGGTCCTGGGCGTCCACCGCGACGACGTCCAGGCCGCGGGCCGCGGCGTCCAGGGCGGCTCCGGCGCCCGTGGCGCCCAGTCCGACGACCAGGACGTCGGCCACCCGGCCGTCCGCGGCCTCGGCCAGTTCCCGGCGGCGCCGGTGTGTGCTGAGGGACGAGCCGGGCGCGGCCTCGGTGTGGCTCATGGCGTCAGGGTCCTCTCCAGGAGGGTGCGCAGCTCGCCGAGGAACGCGGCGGAGTCCAGCTCCGGATCGTCCTCGTCGGTCATCGTGCGCAGGGACAGGGTGAAGGACTGCACGGTCAACAGCAGGGCGCGGGCCTGCCGTTCGGTGTGGCCGGGCCGTACCGACCCGTCCGCGTGGCCCTCGCGCAGCGCGTCGGCCAGCAGCGCCAGCAGCGCCTCCTGGCTCGCGCCGCGCCGGTCGAGGACGTACGGCAGGAGCAGTTCCGGATCGACGTCGACGATCTTGCCGAAGAGGGGATGCGCGCGGAACGCCTCGACGCCGGCCACCAGTCCGTCCACGATCCGGGTGCGCGTGCTGATGCCGGGCGCGGGCGCCGGCATGGCCCGGGTGGCCACGCCGATCCACTCCCGGGTCATCAGATCGCCGACCAGGGTGCGCAGATCGGGCCAGCGCCGGTACAGCGTCATCCGGGAGACGCCGGCGCGGCGGGCCACGTCGGCGAGCGTGGTGCGCCGTACCCCGACGGCCAGCACACAGTCGCGTACCGCGTCGAGCACGGGGTCGTTGTCGGAACCGTTGCCTGAGCCGTTGCCCGTACCACTGCCCGAACCGTTGTGACGAATAGGCGTCATGTGTCACAGTGTAACGCCCCGGGGCCGGGACGGAAGCGGTCCGGCCCCGGAAACGGCAGCCGAGCCGCGCCGCCCGAGCACCGGCCGAGCACACCGACCAGCACACCGACCTGTGAGGACGACCGTTCAATGGACATGCTGTGGAACGGCTGGGGCGACCCGGCCAAGGCGGCACCGCTGCCCGACTCGGTGACCGGGCTGCTGCGCGACCTGCTCGGCGTCAAGCCGCGCAGCACGCCCGCCCTCGGCCTGGAGGACATCCGCCCGCCCGCCCCCACGGCCGACCCCGCCGCCCTGCGGGCCCTCGCCGCGGCCGTCGGCGGCGAGGAGCACGTCCGCACGGACCCGGAGAGCCGTGTCCGGCACACCCGCGGCAAGTCCACCCCCGACCTGCTGCGCATCCGCGCCGGCGACGTCACCGACGTCCCCCAGGCCGTCGTCCTGCCCGGCGGCCACGACGAGGTCCTCGCCGTCCTGCGCGCCTGCGCCGCGCACGGCCTGGCCGTCGTGCCCTTCGGCGGCGGCACCTCGGTGGTGGGCGGACTCGCCCCGCAGCGCAGCGCGTTCGTCGCCCTGGACCTGCGCCGCATGAACCGCCTGCTCGACCTCGACCCCGTCTCCCGCACCGCCGTCCTCCAGCCCGGCCTGCGCGCCCCCGAGGCAGAAGCCCTGCTCGCCGAACACGGCTTCACCCTCGGCCACTTCCCGCAGTCCTTCGAGTGGGCCACCATCGGCGGATTCGCCGCCGCCCGCTCCAGCGGACAGGCCTCCGCCGGCTACGGCCGCTTCGACGAGATGGTCCTCGGACTCACCCTCGCCACCCCCGAGGGCACCATCGAGACCGGCCGCGCCCCCCGCTCCGCCGCCGGACCCGACCTGCGCCAGCTCGTCCTCGGCTCCGAGGGCGCCTTCGGCGTCATCACCTCCGTCACCGTCCGGATCCGCCCCCGGCCCGAGGCACGGGTGTACGAGGGCTGGCGGTTCGGCTCCTTCGAGGAGGGCGCCGCCGCACTGCGCCGGCTCGCCCAGGACGGGCCCCGGCCGACCGTACTGCGCCTGTCCGACGAGACCGAGACGCTCATCGGACTCGCCCAGCCCGACGCGATCGGCGCCGACCTCACCCAGGGCGGCGCGGGCTGCCTGGCCATCACCGGGTACGAGGGGACGGCCGAGGACACCGCGTACCGCCGCGAGCGGGCGGCGGCCGTCCTGACGGACTGCGGCGGCACCCTGGCCGGCACCGAACCCGGTGAACGCTGGGCGCACGGCCGCTACTCGGCGCCGTACCTGCGCGACGCCCTGCTCGACGTCGGCGCGTTCGCCGAGACGCTGGAGACCGCGGCCTTCTGGTCCCGCGTCCCCGACCTCTACACGGCCGTCCGTACGGCGCTCACCGACACCCTCACCCAGGCCGGCACCCCGCCCCTGGTCATGTGCCACATCTCGCACGTGTACGAGAACGGCGCCTCGCTGTACTTCACCGTCGTCAGCGCCCAGGGCGAGGACCCGGTGGCCCACTGGGCGCCCGCCAAGCACGCGGCCAACGAAGCCGTGCTGGCGGCCGGCGGCACCATCTCCCACCACCACGGGGTCGGCACCGACCACCGCGACTGGTTCATCCGCGAGGCCGGCCCGCTCGGCGTCTCCGCCCTGCGCGCCGTCAAGCGCCGCCTGGACCCCGAGGGGCTGCTCAACCCCGGTGTCCTGCTGCCCACCGACTGACCCCACCCCACCCGACCGCCTGCCTCGGAGGCCCCCCGATGCGCCAGTTCACCGCCGTCGTCAACCCCACCGCGGGCGGCTCGACCGGGGCGGCGACCCTGCTCCAGCTGGCCCGGCTGCTCCGCGCGGCCGGCGCCGAGCTGGAGACCCGGTACAGCCAGAGCCTCGCCCACGCCCAGGACATCGCCCGCACGGCCGGAGAGCGCGGCCGGATCGTGCTGGCCGTGGGCGGCGACGGCATCGCGGGCGGCATCGGCGGCGCGCTCAGCGGCACCGGAACCGTCCTGGGCCTCGTACCCGCCGGACGCGGCAACGACTTCGCCCGCGCGCTGCGGCTGCCCGCCGAACCGGCCGCGCTCGCCGAGATCCTGCTGCACGCCGAGCCGCGGCCCGTCGACACCATCGAGGTGGAGTCGGCCGTCCACCCGCGCACGGTGGTCCTGGGCAGCGTGTACGCCGGCGTCGACGCGGAGGCCAACCGGCACGCCAACAACGCCCGGCTGCTGCGCGGCGCCGCGTCCTACTACGCGGGCGGCCTGCGCGCCGTCACCACCTGGCGGGCGGCCGACTACCGCGTCACCGTCGACGGCGAGGAACACCACCACCGCGGCTACACCGTCGTCGCGGCCAACTCCCCCTACTACGGCTCCGGCCGGCTCATCGCGCCGGGCGCCCGCGTCGACGACGGCCTGCTGGACATCGTGCTGATCCGCGAGGCTCCGCGCCACCTGTTCTTCACCCTGATGAACGAGCTGAAGACGGGCGCGCACATCCACCGCCCCGAAGTACGCGTCCTGCAGGGCCGGGAACTGCGCGTCGAGGCCGCCCGGCCCGTCCCCTACGGCGCCGACGGCGAGGTGGAGGCCACCCTCCCGGTCACCCTGCGGGTACGGCCCGGGGACCTGCCGGTGCTGTACTGACAGGTGCAGCACCGGCTCACCCTGGGTAGGCAGAGAGTGCCTGGGAGGGAGCCATATGACGCTGGAGCAGGCCGAGGGCGTGGTGCGGGCGGTCGTCGTGTACGACGGGCGGGTGCTGCTGGTGCCGGACGGGGACGGCTGGGCCCTGCCCTCGGGCACCCCGGAACCGGCCGAGACCGCCCAGGCCACCGCGGCACGGATCGTCTACGAGATCACCGGCTACCTGGTCGACGGCACCGAGCCCCTGGATACGGGAGAAGCGGCGGGCGAAACGGCCGTGGTGTGCCAGCTCCTGACCGAGACACCGTCGTCCGGCGGCCACTTCACACCGGAGCAACTGCGCTGGACACCGATCGAGGAGACCACCGGCACGCCGCTGCCGGGACCCGTGCGGGCGTACCTGCAGGGTCACACGCCGGTGTAACGCCGCCCCGTGTCAACTCCGTTCGCCGCCGGACCGCTCCGCGCGGAGCATGGAGAAGATCACCTGGTCGTGCCACCGGCCGCCGCGCCACTGCGCCGAGCGCAGCACGCCCTCCCTGACGAAGCCCGCCTTCTCCAACGCACGCTGCTCGGCGAGGTTGGCGCAGTCCGTCCAGGCCTGGAGCCGTTCGGCCCTGGTGTGGTCGAAGAGGTACTCGGCCAGCAGCCGCTGGGCCCGGGTGCCTATGCCGCGGCCGCGCGCGGCCGGCACCAGGCCGATCGCCAGGGACCAGCAGGCGGAGGTGGCGGGCCGACCCCAGCTGCCGGCGAACCACTCGACCCGGCCCACGGCCCGGCCCGCCTCCGCCACGGAGAGCACGCCGCCGTCGGGGCCGAGCAGGCCGGTCTCCGCGAACCGCCGGCGCAGGCCGGCCGGTGAACCGAAGCCGAACCACTGGTACTGGCCGGTCCCCTCCGGCCCGCTGAACTCGCGCTCGAACAGGTCGAGATCGTCGGCGGTCACCGGGCGCAGCGTGATCTCATCGGACACGGAACGACTCCTGATCCTCTCGACCACAGAGTTCCACCTCGTATGGCCGGCGTGGACAACGGCGCCTGACTCTGCCACACATCAAGCGACGCCAGGAAAGAACCAGCGGGTGGTGGTGGGCTGTGGGCCGGGCCCCGAGCAGGTGAGCCCCAGGACGGCATGGCGTGGCGGCGGATCCAGGGGCGGGGGCGTGTCGGAGGGCGGCCCAGGTCGTCGTCGTATCGGACGGTGGATCAATGGGCCGCACCGCATCGGACGCTAGCCCTTCGGGCGGCACCGCACCGAAAAGCGGCCCCTGGGACAGCACCGCCGCGTCAGACAGTGGTCCTTCGGGCAGCATCGCCGGGTTAGACAGCGGCCCTTCGGACAGCGCCGCCGGGTCAGACAGCGGCCCCTGGGACTGCGCCGCCGGGTCAAGCCGCGGCCCCTCGCACAGCCCCACGTCACGGCGGCCCCTCAGCCGGCGGTCCCTCGCTCGGCCCCGCGTCCGACCGCCGCGCAAGGAACCGCCGTCGGTCGACCACCGCGCGCTCGATCTCGCCCGTCGCGACCACCCGGCCCGAGCCGTCGACGGCGCGTACCGCGAAGGTGAGGCGCCGGCCTGTCGGAGCCGACGCGGGCTCGGCGGTCACCTCGACCTCGCCGCCCACCCCCGTGGCCCGCAGATGCTCGACGTGGACCGCCGTACCCACGCTCGTCTGACCCGTCCCCAGAAACGGGACCGCGGCCCGTACGGTCGCCGCCTCCATCCACGCGATCAGCCGCGGTGTCGCGAGCACGGGCACGTCGCCGCTGCCCATCCGGATCGCGGTGTCGGCGTCGGTCACCTCATGGCGCATCTCCTCACGCTAGCGCCCCGCGAGCGGCCGTGCCCCGGGCAGGGCCGGGCTGTACGTCCGCCCCGTCGGCTCCGCTCGGCTCCGCTCGGCTCCGCTCGGCCCCGCCGGGAACCGCGGTCGACCGGCGTCGGCACCCTCCGCTTGCGGTGCCGTCCGCACCGGGTTTCAGTGAGTACTGGCCCCGCAGACTCCCCCCGCAAACTCCGCCGCAGCCTCCCTTCCCGTAGCGCTGCCCCCCGCGCCTGGAGCCGCCATGTCGATGTCGTTCGGTGCACCGTTCGGTTCGTCGGATCCGTTCAGCGAGTTGCTGAATCGTTTCTTCGGTATGTCACCGGCGTCCTCGCCCCCCGCGGTGCAGCGCGTCCCCATCGGACGGCTGCTGACGGAGTCCTCGCAACAGCTGCTGAACCTGGCCGCACAGCGGGCCGCAGAGGACGGCACCTCCGACCTCGACACCGAGCACCTCCTCTGGGCGGCCACCCAGGTCGCCCCGTCCCGCCGGCTGCTCTCCCAGGTCGGCGTGGACCCCGACACGGTCGCCGCCGAGCTGGCCAAGGTGCTGCCGCGCGAGTCCGGCGAGCCCTCCGCACAGCCGGGCCTCACCCCCGCGGCCAAGCGCACCCTCGGCGCCGCCTACGCCCAGTCGCAGGCGGCCGGCGTGTCCTACATCGGCCCCGAGCACATTCTGAGCGCGCTGCTCGGCGACAGCGACACGGGTGCCGCCCGGTTGCTGCGGGCGGAGGGCCTGGACACCAAGCGTCTCCCGGGGCTGACCGAACAGGGAGCGCCGCGCCCCGAGGGAGCCCCGGCCGAACGGAAGAAGCCGCCGGCCACCACCCTGGACGAGTACGGCCGCGACCTGACGGAGGAGGCGAAGGCCGGCAAGCTCGACCCGGTCGTCGGGCGGGCCGAGGAGATCGAGCAGACCGTCGAGATCCTGTCCCGGCGCTCCAAGAACAACCCGGTGCTGATCGGCGAACCCGGTGTCGGCAAGACCGCCATCGTGGAGGGCCTGGCCCAGCGCATCGTGGCGGAGGAGGTCCCCGAGGCCCTGAAGAACAAGCGGGTCGTCTCGCTGGACCTCTCGGGAATGGTGGCGGGCGCGCAGTACCGGGGACAGTTCGAGGAGCGGCTGAAGAAAGTCATCGAGGACGTCCAGGCGGCCGGCGGCGACATCATTCTCTTCATCGACGAACTGCACACGGTCGTCGGAGCCGGCGCCACCGGCGAGGGCTCCATGGACGCGGGCAACATGCTCAAGCCCGCCCTCGCGCGCGGCGAACTCCACGTCGTGGGCGCCACGACCCTGGACGAGTACCGCAAGTACATCGAGAGGGACGCCGCCTTGGAGCGCCGCTTCCAGCCGGTGATGGTCCCGGAGCCCACGGTCGAGGAGACGGTGCAGATCCTGGAGGGGCTGCGCGACTCCTACGAGGCCCACCACCAGGTCCGCTTCGACGACGCGGCGTTGGCGGCCGCCGCCGAACTGTCCGACCGGTACATCAGCGACCGCTTCCTGCCGGACAAGGCGATCGACGTGATGGACCAGGCCGGCGCCCGGGTGCGGCTGCGCAGCGCCGGACGCTCCACCGAGATCGTCAGCCGCGAGGACCGTATCGCCAAGCTGCGCCGCGAACTCGAACAGGCCGTCTCCGCCGAGGACTTCGAGAAGGCCTCCGAACTGAAGCGGGAGATCGCCGAGGTGGAGGGCGAACTCGCCGGCATCGAGGAGCGCCGCGAGGGCGTCGTCTCGGTCACGGCCTCCGACATCGCCGACGTCGTCTCCCGCCGCACCGGGATCCCGGTCTCCCAGCTCACCGCCGGCGAGAAGGAGAAGCTGCTCCGGCTCGAGGAGGAGATGCACGCGCGGATCGTCGGCCAGGACGAGGCGGTCACCGCGGTCTCCCAGGCCGTACGCCGCAACCGCGCCGGCATGGGCGACCCCAACCGCCCCGTGGGGTCCTTCCTCTTCCTCGGCCCGACGGGCGTCGGCAAGACCGAACTCGCCAAGACCCTCGCCGCCCTGCTGTTCGGCGAGGAGGACCGCATGATCCGGTTCGACATGAGCGAGTTCCAGGAGAAGCACACCGTCGCCCGGCTGGTCGGCGCGCCGCCCGGATACATCGGCTACGAGGAGGCCGGCCAGCTCACCGAGAAGGTCCGCCGCCGGCCCTACAGCGTGGTGCTCTTCGACGAGGTGGAGAAGGCCCACCCCGATGTCTTCAACACCCTCCTGCAGATCCTGGACGACGGACGGCTGACCGACGCCCAGGGCCGCACCGTCGACTTCCGGCACTGCGTCGTCATCATGACGTCCAACATCGGCGCGCACCGCATCCTGGACCACAAGGGCGAGGTGTCGGAGCTGAGGGACGCGTTGATGGAGGACCTGCGCACCCGGTTCCTGCCGGAGTTCCTCAACCGGATCGACGACATCATCATCTTCCACGGCCTGACCGAGGACGACCTGGGGCGGATCGTGGACCACCTGCTGGACCGGAGCCGGCACAAGCTGCACGCCCAGGGCCTGGGCCTGGAGGTCTCGGAAGCGGCCAAGAAGCTGCTCATCGCCCACGGCCACCAGCCGGAGTTCGGTGCCCGGCCGCTTCGCCGTACGATCCAGGCGGAACTCGACAACCGCATCGCCACCATCCTGCTCAGCGGCGAGGGCGAGCCCGGCGACACCATCGTGGCCGACGTGCGGGACGACTCGCTGCACTGCTCGGTACGGCGGGGCGGGTCCGGAGCGCCGGTGTCCGCGGAGGCCTGACGTACCGTCGAGGGTCCCCGGTCACTCCGGGGACGGTCGCCGGTCTTCCCCGATCGCCGGTCATTCCCCGATCGACACGATGTCCGCCGTCGCGGGTCCGTCCGGGGTGTCGTAGTGGACGGTGTCCCCGGACCGGCGCCCGAGCAGCGCGCGCCCGAGGGGGCTGTCGGCGGTGACCAGCGGCTGGTCCAGCGCCTCGGCGACCTCGCCGATCTGCAGGGTCTCCGTCGCGCCGTCGGAGAAGCGGACCGTGACCGTGCTGCCGACTCCCACCACGTCGGTGGGGGCGGGCCCGGCGACCTCCGCCTGGCTGAGCCGTTCGGTGATGTCCTCGATACGACGGTCCAGACGTCCGAGCTGATCGGCGCGCCGCAACTCGTCGGCCTGGTCGGCCTGGTCGCCCACCGAGAGGTCCCGGAGCGTGCCGGCGACCAGCCGGCGCTCGGCCTGGAGGTCGGCCAGTTCCTGCTCCAGCGCACGGCGGGCCTGGGCGCTGATCGGCTCGGGATCACCGGTCATGGTGTCTGCTCCTCTGCGGGCGGAAGGACGCACGGAAAGTCCGGCATTTCGCATCATAGCCAGGCGAATGACTGGCGCTCCCTCCGGTGGAGTGCCGAGGAACGCGGAGATATCTTGCTTATGTCTCTTATGCCTCGAACGTGGAGCCAGTCGTGCTCCGCTCCCTGTCCCCAGGAGGTGCCCATGTCCTCGAAGCGACGCCGGAAGAAGAAGGGGCGGCGCAAGCACGCGGCCAACCACGGGCGGCGCCCGCAGTCCTGACCCCCTCACCGCGTCCGCGACCCCCTGGCCCAAGTCCTCGCCGGCTTCGAGGACTTCCGGTCAGCCGTCCAGGGCGTCGCGGACGCTGGGGTAGCAGGCGAGGAGGGGGGTGAGGCCGACGATCTCCAGGGTGCGCAGGACGGGCCTGCGGACTCCGGCCAGCCGCAGCCAGCCCGCCGGACCGTGGGCCTGGTGGGCGGCGATGAGCACGTTGATGCCGCTGGAGTCCATGAACGGCACCCCGCTGAGGTCCGCCACGGTGCGCGCCCCGTCGGGCTCCGCGGGGGCGAGGGCCCGGCGGAGAGCGCCGGAGGTGTGGTGGTCGACCTCGCCGGTGACCGTGACGACGGTGACACCGTCGATGTCGGACCGGGTGACCGACAACCCGTCCGGTTCTGCCTGTTCGGTGGTGCCTGCGGTGTCCGCCACGCGTTCCTCGTCCACGTTCGCCCGATCCTTGCCCAGAGCTTTCCTCTCCGGGAGGCTGCCCCGGATCGCGCGGAGGATTCCCCGCAACCGGATTCCCTGCAACCTCTGACGCCTATCGTGTGTCCAGTACATGACGGGCGGGCCATGACCGGGCCCACCCGCCTTCTGGCATGCCGACGTGCCTGCCCCTGTGCATACCGAAGAGGAGATCCACCGTGCGCACCCCCCTCCGTTCCATGGCGGCCTTCGTGGCCGCCGCAGCGACCGGCATCGGCGTCCCCGCCCTCGCCGTTCCCGTGGCGCACGCCGAGGAACTCGCCCCCGACCTGGTGATCTCCGCCCTCCCGGCCGCCTCGCCCAAGCCGGGCGAGATCTACGACAACTCCGTCACCGTCACCAACAAGGGCACGGCGCCCGCCGACGGTGTCACCTTCCGGGTCCGGCTGACCCGCGGACTCGACTTCCCGGACCAGGTGGCGGGCTGCACCTACTCGACCCTCGCCGACCACGTCCGGCAGGCGCTGTGCGAGCTGGACACGGTCGTCCAGCCCGGCGCCTCGATCACCACGCCCGTACGGTTCAAGGCCCTGCCCCAGGCCTTGATGGAGGCCGTCGAGTACGGCACGGGCCGCACCGGCGAGGCGCCGGGCGAGGGCTTCGGCGACAGCTACCGGCGGCTGACCCTGACCGCGGACAGCACGGCCGACCTGGCGGCGGAGGGAGACCTGGTCGAGGGCGCGCCGGGCAGCCGGGTGACGGTCACCGCGACGCTGCGCAACCACGGCCCCGGCTGGATCGGGAACCAGGACAGCGACGACCAGCCCGCCCTGATGGTGCGGATCCCCGAGGGAACCGTCGCCAAGGAGGTGCCCGGGGACTGCGCGCCGTTCGGGATCGACGGGCCGACCGGACCGTCCGAGCCGGGCCACGCCCGGTACGTCTGCCGGCCCGCAGGCCACACCATCGACGTCGACCAGTCCCTCGACTACACCTTCGTCCTGGAGATCGGGAAGACCGCGCGGGACACCAAGGGTGCGGTGACGGTCAGTTCCGTGTACGGCATCCACCCCGCGTTCGACAAGAACCGGGCGAACGACACGGCCTACCTCGCCGTCGACGTGACGGGCGGCGAGGAGCCCGGCACGAGCACCGCCGGCGGCACCACGGCCGGCGGTGACACGGGCAGCGGTGGCACCGGCACGGACGGCGGGGGCAACGACCCGCACGGCCAGTCGACGGGCGGCTCCGGCACGACGGGAACGACGGGAACGACAGGGACGACGGGGGCGACGGGAACGACGGGTACGTCCGGTACGACGGCCGCCTCGGGTTCGGCGTCCACGACGTCCTCTCCCTCCACGACGTCCGGTTCCGGCACCGGCGGCACCCTCGCGAGCACCGGCAGCGACGGCGTGCCGCTCCTGGCGGCCGGCGCGGTGGGCGCGACGGTGCTCGGCGGCCTGGTGCTGGTGGCCGTACGCCGCCGGGGCGCCGCGAAGTGACCGCCCGGCTCCCGGCGCCGCCGGGAGCCGCCACCGGCAACCCCGACCTCGACAAGTCGTACCGCATGACGGAATATGTATGCCGCACAGCGGAAAACGACAGACGGTGGGGTCGCGTCGGGTGAGGGGGCAGGGCGTGCGGCGGTCGGACGGTGTCCGGTGGTGGCGGAGACGGGGCGCGGGCTTCGGGCGGCCCCTGCTGCGCGGTCCGGCCCAGGTGATGTTCCTGGCGGACGCGCGGACCGGCGCCGTCTTCTGCCTCGCCCTGTGCGCGGCCGACTGGCGCTACGGCGCCTACGCGCTGGGCGGCGCCGCCCTCGGCACGGGCACCGCCCGGCTGCTGCACATGGCCCCGGGCCGGGTGGAGTCGGGTCTTGAGGGCTTCAACTCCTGCCTCCTGGCCCTGTGTTTCGCGGTGTTCCTGGACGCGGGCCGGCCGTCCACGGTGCTGCTCGCCGCCGTCGGCTGCACGGTGGCCGCGGTCGTCACGGCGGCCGTGGTCCGACTGCTGCGGGTGTGGCACCTGCCCCCGCTGACCCTGCCGTACTGCCTGCTGGCGAGCGCGGTCACGGTCGCCGCGCCCGCCTTCCGGCGGATCTGGCCGCACGACGGCAGCCTCGCCGCGCTGCCCGGCGCGGCCTCCGGTCCCACCGCGCTGCGCCCGGGCGAGCTGTGGCGGGCGCTCTTCCGCAACGTGTCCCAGGTGTTCTTCCTGGACGAGTGGTACGTGGGGGCGCTGCTGCTCGCCGGTCTCTTCCTGGCGAGCCGTACGGCGGGGCTGGTGGCCTGCGCCGGCAGCGCGACCGGCATCCTGACCGCCTGGGCGCTCGGCGTGCCGGCGGCCCGGATCGCCGACGGCACGATGGGCTACAACGCGGTGCTCGTCGCCCTCGCCCTGTGCGGGGTGTTCCTGGGGGCGTCCCCGGCCACGCTGCTGTACGCGCTGCTCGGCGCGGTGACGGCGACCGCCGTGACACCGGCCGTCGCCCATCTGCTCGCCCCGTCCGGCGGTCACGCGTTCACCTGGCCGTTCGTGCTGACGACGCTCGGCTTCCTGACCGCCGCCCGCTCCTTCCCCCGCCTCAGTGCCCCCACCCCGCCGGAGCCCCCCTCACCCAGGCCCGGCACCCCGGCCCCCGCCGCGTAGGTCCGCCTCACGGGCACCGGAGGCGCACGCCGCCGCGGTGACCGTCGTCGTATGGCGTCGCTTCCGGCCGCACAGTCCGCGCCGGGCGCTCAGGTACGGCACGTAGACTCCCGCCACCTGTGCGTTCGGTAGGCGTCCACGCTGCTCGGACCACGCGTTTGCTAGATTGCGCAACTACGCAACCGACCCGGCGCAGGCGCGACCGTTCAGGGGAGTGGGAGATGAGCGACCCGTGGGACGGGCCGGCCGGCCAGGGCACGCGGAGCCGCGGTACGCGGGTCCCTCCGCAGCGCGGGGCCGAGGCGGACGGCGCTCGTCCGCCGGGCGGCCGGGCGGCCGCCTCACGGGAGCGTGGCGGCGGGCGACCCCGCCGGACCCGCCCGGTGGGACGCGGCAGGCGGTGGCTGAAGATCACCGGCATCTGCCTGTCCGTCCTCATCGTGGTCACCGCCGGCGCCGGCTGGTGGTTCTACCAGCACCTGAACGGCAACATCCACAGCGTCTCGCTGGACGGCAAGGGCGGCACGGAGAAGGCCGACGCCTTCGGCCGCACCCCCATCAACATCCTCGTCATGGGCTCCGACGGCCGCACCAGCAAGACCGACTGCAAGCTCGGCGGCGGCTGCTCGGCCACCGGAGTGCAGACCGGCAGCAACGCGGACGTGCAGATGGTGCTGCACATATCCGCCGACCGCTCCAACGCCACCGTGATGAGCATCCCGCGCGACACCATGACCAAGGTCCCGGCCTGCGAGGACAGTGAGACGGGCCGGTCCACGTCCGGCTACTACGGCCAGATCAACAGCGCCCTCCAGTACGGCCCCGCCTGCCAGGTGGCCACCGTCCACCGGCTCACCGGCATACCCATCGACCACTTCGTCAGGCTGGACTTCTCCGGTGTGGTGAAGATGTCCGACGCGGTCGGCGGCGTCTCCGTGTGCGTCAGCGGCGACGTCTACGACACCTACTCGCACCTGAAGCTGTCCAAGGGCAGCCACACCCTCAAGGGCGTCGCGGCCCTGGAGTTCGTACGGTCCCGGCACGGCTTCGGCGACGGCAGTGATCTCGGCCGTACGATCTCGCAGCACATCTTCCTCAGCGCGATGATCCGCAAGTTCAAGAGCGCGGGCACGCTCACCGACCCCACCGCGGTCTACCACCTCGCCGACGCCGCCACCAAGGCGCTGACCGTGGACGACGGCCTGGGCAGCGTGAAGAAGCTGATCTCGCTCGCCGACGACGTGAACAAGGTCCCGGCCGAGCGGATCACCTTCACCACCATGCAGACGGCACCCGACCCGGACGACAGCGACCGCGTCGTGGTGGGCGCGGGCGCCCGGTCCCTGTTCTCCACGATCGCCGACGACCAGTCGCTGACCACCGGCTCCGGCAAGAAGTCGGCGGCGGCCTCGGCGACCGCCAAGGCGACGGCCACCACCTCCGCCGTACCGGCCGCCCGGATCGCGGTGACCGTCGAGAACGGCACCACGGTCACCGGCCGCGCCTCGGCCGTCGCGACCGCCCTCACCGGCAAGGGTTTCAGCTCGGGCACGACCACGGCCAACGCCCCGAGCCCCGCGACGACCACCACCCTCACCTACGGCGCCGGCCGGAAGCCCGAGGCGCAGACGGTGGCCAAGGCGCTCGGCCTGCCCTCCTCACACCTCGAGCAGGGCACCGGCACCGGCCTCACCCTCGTGATCGGCAGCGACTGGCCCAGCGGAAAGACCTACCCGGGCGGCACCTCCTCGCCCGCGCCCGCCGACACCGAGGCCGCCGTCGGAGGCGCCCACGCCTCCACCGCCGACCAGGCCAGGACCTGCGCCAAGGTGAGCCCCTACAAGACGGTCACCCTCGACGGCGTCTCCATGACCCCGGCCCAGGCGTACGCGGCGGCGCGGAACAAACCCGACTCCGACGCCTGAGCGGCACCGGCCGCGGCCGCCGGATCAGAGCTTGCGCCAGCGCGCGTTGCACCAGGAGAAGACGCCGAACGCGGCGAGGCCGAGCGCGACCAGGGCGAGCAGCCAGGGCCCGGCCGGGAGGTCGCGGAACGCGCGCAGGGTGTCGTCCATGCCCCGGGCCTTCCCCGGCTCGTGCCGGACGGCCGCGACGAGGGCGAACACACCGGCCGCGGCGAAGACGACGCCACGGGCGGTGCCGCCGGTCACCCCGAGGGTCTCGACGACCGTGCGGGTCCTGGCGGACATGGCGTGCGTCCGCAGGTTCTCGCGGAACGTCCGCTGTACGGCCCGCACCGCGATCCACCCCCCGGCGATCACCACGGCGGCACCCGCGATGCCGAGGAGCCACTGGCCGCCGGGCCACTCCAGCACCCGGGCGGTGACGTCGTCGGTGTGCCGGTCGGAGGACCCGCTGCCGCTGCCCCGGTCCCCGGCGGCGTAGGCGAGCACCGAGTAGGACACGAAACAGTAGAAGACGAAACGGAACAGGTCCGCCGCCCGCCGGGAGAGCTTGGACCCGTCGGGGCCCGGCCCGCCGAACACCGCCTCCGACAGCCGCCACACCGCCATACCGGCGAGGGCGACGCCCACGATCCACAGCATTGCCGACCCGAACGGCTGCCGGGCCAGCTCACCGAGGGCGCCACCGCGGTCGGCCTGGTTCCCGCCGCCGCCCCCGCCGAAGGCGATCCCCAGCGCGATGACCGCCACCAGTACGTAGATCAGCCCGCGTGCGGCGAAGCCCGCCCGGGCCGCCACGGCCATGGCCGTGCTGTCCGCCGCCCGCCGCGCCCGGAACCGCCCTCGAAGGGCCCATGACCGTGCGTCCATACTCCGCCGATTGCCCCCGCGCGCCGGTACGACACCTGTTCGCCGGTGACCGGCACGGTTCGGCGGGGGCTGGTTTCCGTACCTCCGCATGACGACGGGGGACGGGATGCGAGGATGGGGCGCCATGACAGCAGGGTGGGGTGTGCGCACGGTGCGGGCCGCGGTGTTCGCGGCCGTCTGTGTCGTACTCGCCGCCCTCGGCCACGTCCTGATGTCCGGCCGTGACGTCCCCGCGTGGGCACTGGCCGCCGGCCTCGCCGCGACAGGCGGCGCCGGCTGGTGCCTGACCGGCCGGGAACGCGGCCCGGCGCTCATCGTCCCGCTCGTGGTCGCCGCCCAGACGGCACTGCACTCGGCGTTCTCGCTCGCCCAGACCCTTTCCGTGAGCACCATGCCGTCACCGCACGCGGACATGCCGATGGACATGCCGATGGGCATGAGCGGCATGGACATGAACGGCATGGACATGGCGCACATGGCGCACCCCATGGGGGCCGGGGGCGGCTGGCCGGTGTCCGGGATGACGGCCGCCCACCTGCTGGCCGCGCTCCTCACCGGGCTGTGGCTGGCCTACGGCGAGCAGGCCGCCTTCCGCATCCTGCGGGCCGTGGCCGGATGGCTGGCCGCGCCGCTGCGGCTGTTGCTGGCCCTGCCCCTCGCCGCCGGCGGTCCCGACCTCCGACCGCGCCGCCCGCGTTCGGACCGGGCGCCGCGCCCCGCCCTGCTCATCCACACGATCACCTCGCGCGGACCGCCCGTGGGGACCGCTGTCGTCTGAAGACAGCCGGAACACCGAGGCCGCCCCTGAGCGCCGCCTCGGTCCACGGCCGTACGTCCGCGTACGCCGGCAGCACTCGTGCGCGCCACGTAGGGCCGTCTCCTCACACACCGGACCCCGCGCGCTCCGGCGTACCCGGGTCCGGTCACGGTCGACCCGAGAAGGACACCAGGTGATCACTCCTGTCCTGCCCGCAGCACGGACCGCCCACGACCCGTCGGTGACCGCCGACGAGTCGGCGACCGCCTGGGCGCTGGCCGCCCGTGGCGGCGACGCCGACGCGGTCGAGAATTTCGTCCGTGCCCTGCACCGCGACGTGCGGCGCTACGTCGCCCACCTCTGCGCCGATCCGCAAGCCGTCGACGACCTGGCCCAGGACACCTTCCTGCGCGCCCTCGGCAGCCTGCACCGCTTCGAGGGTCGCTCCTCGGCACGCACCTGGGTGCTGGCCATCGCCCGCCGAGCGGTGACCGACAGTTACCGCCACGCCGCCGCGCGGCCGCGGCTGTCCGACGCGGCGGACTGGCAGCCGGCCGCCGAATCGGCTCAGCCGCGGGGCCTGCCCGGCTTCGACGACGGCATCGCGCTGCTCGATCTGCTGGCCGGGCTGCCGGACGAGCGCCGGGAGGCATTCGTGCTGACCCAGCTGCTCGGTCTGCCCTATGCGGAGGCGGCCGAGGTCAGTCACTGTCCCATCGGCACGGTCCGCTCCCGCGTGGCCCGCGCCCGGGCGACGCTGATCGGCCTGCTCGACGCAGCGGAGAAGCCCACCACCGCTGCGGCGGCCTGAGCGAGCGGCTGAGCCGGGGTCGGTGGCGGTGTGTCAGCGGCCGCATGGGGTTACTGCCCGGAGCGGCCCCGGCTGGTGGCCGGGTGGCGGGTCGTGTCTGGGCGTGACCACTCGCGCGTGCGGAGCTGCACCGTGTAGGCGGCGGTGGTCGGCAGTTCGCCGGCGTCGCGGTTGCCTGAGTGGGCAGCTGGGCCGGGGTTGGTGGCGGTGTGTCAGGGGCCGCATGGGGTTACTGCCCGGAGCGGCCCCGGCTGGTGGCCGGGTGGCGGGTCGTGTCTGGGCGTGACCACTGGCGCCTGCGGAGCTGCATCGCGTAGGCGGCAGTTGGCAGTTCGCCGGCGATGGGTTGCCTGAGTGGGTGGTTCGGCCGGGGTGGGTGGGAGTGTGTCAGCGGCCTCACAGGGTTACTGCCCGGAGCAGCCCTGGCCGGCAGCCGGGACGTGGGTCGTCCCCGGGGGTGACCACAGACGCTCGCCGAGCCGCATCGTGTAGGCGGCGGCGGTCGGCACCGGCGGGTCGGTGGCGGTGTGTCAGCGGCCCTATCGGGTTACTGCCCGGAGCGGCCCCGGCCGGCAGCCGGGACGTGGGTCGTCCCGGGGCGTGGCCACTGGCGTCCGCCGAGCAGCACCGCGCAGGCGGCGGTGGTCAGCAGGCCGCCGGCGAGGAAGGTGCCCCGTGCGCCGGCGAGGGGCAGGACCAGTGCGCCGAGCGCGGCGCCCGCCGCGATGCCGGCGTTGTAGGAGCCGGAGTTCGCCGCGAGCGCGATGTCCGTGCGGCCCGGCGCGCAGTGCAGCATCGCGTTCTGCGCGGTCATGAACACCGGTCCGAGCGCACCGCCCGTCAGGACCAGGAACAGCACCGCCGCCGCCGGACGGGTGCCGGCCGCGTACAGGCCGAGCATGCCCACGGCCTGGGTGGCCACGGCCGTGGTCAGCGCGGCGTCCGGGAAGCGGTCCAGCAGCGCCGCGGTGACGCTCACCCCGGCCAGACACGCGGTGCCGAAGGCCGCGAAGAGGGCGCTGACCGTGCCCGGCGGGAATCCGCTCACCGTGCCCAGGAACGACACGAGGTAGGTGTATCCCGCGAACGCCCCGGTGGCGGACAGGAACCCCGCCGTCAGCACGGTCGCGAACCGGCGGACATCCGGGCCGCTCGCGTAGGCGGCGGGCTCCTCGTCCGGACGCGAGGTCGGCAGCAGGACGGCGATCGTCACGAGGGAGACCAGCCCCAGCACGGCCAGTGCGGCGACCGGCACCGGCCAGCCGCTGCGCCGGCCCAGCCAGGTCCCGGCGGGAACACCGAGCACGAGGGCGAGCGAACCGGCGACCGACAGCGCCCCCACCACACGCCCGCGCACCCGGGGCGCGAACAGGCCGACCGCCACCGGACCCGTCACGGCCCAGAACAGCGCCTGGGCCGGCGCGGTCAGCAGCCGGGCCGCGAGGAGCAGCCAGTAGGAGGTGGCCAGCGCCGCGACCAGACTGGACACCACCAGCGCCGCGAGGAGGCCCGTGAGCACATGACGGCGGGGCACCGCCCGCAGGGCGTGGGCGAGCGGCAGCGAGGCGACGGCGACCATGACGCCGTAGCCGGTGACCAGCAGACCGACCGCCGACAGGGACACCCGAAGGCTCTCGGAGATCAGCTCCAGCAGGCCGATCGGCAGGTTCTCCGCGGTGTTGAAGGTGAACGCGGCCAGCATCAGGGCGGCGACCACCGCGGCTCCGCGCCATGGAGCCGGACGCGTCGCCGTCGCCCTGCGGCCGCGTTCCGACCCGGTCCACCGCGCCTGCTCCGTGGCACCACCCATGCACCCACCTCACCCGCCTCACCGGTTCCACGGCAACCGAATTGCCGTACAGTGCGCCGGGCCATGCCACCAACCCCCCGTCGCCCGGCCGCCGTACAGGAGCCGGTCTTCGCCTGCCGGGGGCAAGTGCCACTGTGCGTCAACTGACGGACCGCGCCTTCCCGTTGACCGTCCGTGCGGTATGGTACGAGCTGTTTGGTTTAATTTTCAGCTTGGGGGAGGGTCCATGGCGCAGCAGGAGCGAGCTGTCCGGACCCGACGTGCTGTTCTCGAGGCCGCCGCGGCCGTCTTCGCGGAGCGCGGCTACGCGGCTGCCACCATCGCCGAGATCCTCAACCGGGCCGGCGTCACCAAGGGCGCCCTGTACTTCCACTTCGACTCCAAGGCGGCCCTCGCCCGGGGCGTGCTGCAGGAGCAGATGAGGACCGAATACCACCTGCCCCGGGAGCTGAAGCTCCAGGAGTGGGTGGACGCCGGTATGACCCTGGCCAAGCGTCTGCCCCAGGAGCCCATCCTGCTCGCCGGTGTCCGGCTCTCCGCCGATCTCCAGGGACACGACGTCCTCGGCAGCGCCTGGCCTGCCTGGGCCCGGCTGACCTCGTGCGTCCTGACGGAGGCCAAGGAACGCGGCGAGGTGCTCCCGCACGTCGTGCCCGAGGACACCGCCCAGATCTTCCTCGGCGCCTGGATCGGCGTGCAGTTCGTCTCGCAGGCCGTGGCCGGCTGGGCCGACCTGGACGAGCGGATGTCGGCGCTGTACGACCACTTCCTCCCGGCGATCGCCGCCCCCGCCGTCCTCGTCCGGCTGGACACCGCACCGGACCGTGGCGCCCGCGTGATCGCCGAGGTCCACGAGAAGTCGGCCGCCCTCGCCGGCGTCTCCGGCTGACATCGACCGGCACGTCCCGTTCCCCTCCACGGCCGCCTCCCGCGCGGCGCGGCAGGCAGACCTGTCGGCGCGTAGCAAACCGCTGAGACGGTTCAGGGCGGGAGCGCCGCTCACGCCCGGGCGGCCGCCGGGACCAGTCCGGGCGCGAACCGGAAGGAGAGGGCCTCCATCAGGGGCCTGCGCTTGGTGTTGTGGAAGGCGGCGATACGCCACACGCCGTCCGCCTTCCGGACCAGCGTGTACGTCTGGACCTTCCCGAGCCTGCGGGGCCGGCGGCCCTTGTGCGTGTCGCCGCGCCCGCTGACCACCGCCGTGTCCGGCCCGAGGAAGCGGACACCGACGATCTCGTCCGCGAGCCGGGTGTCCTTGAGGAAGGTTGTGAACAACACGCGATGGCTCTCGGTGATGTCCTGGCGCCCCTGGTAGAGGGTGCCGACGTAGGTGGCGTAGGTGGCGTCCTCGGTGAACAGACGGCCGTAGGCGTCGGCGTCGTGCCGGTTCCAGGCGGCGACCAGGGCGTCCAGTACGGCGGTGACGGCGGCGGAGTCGTGAGCGGTGGGCATGGCGGAGATCTCCCCTCGTGGTTAGGCTTGCGCAGAGTCTTACCGAGAGCAGTATCTGCACGCGTGCAGAGATTTGGGAAGGGGGTAACCGTGCCGAATCGCCGGAGCGGCAGGGACGAGGAACGTGTGATTTTCCGTCAGTACCTGGACGCCGTGGGCCTCCACGGCCTGGCCGGCGCGGAGGCCGCGGGTCTGCAGTCCTCGGAGTGGTACGCGCTCAGCCTGATCACCCAGGAGGGCAGTCTCACGTCGGGCGAACTCGCCGCCCGCACCGGCCTGACCACCGGTGCCACCACCCGCCTGATCGACCGCCTGGAACGCGCCGGATACGCGCGCCGGGTCCCCGACCCCACGGACCGCCGCCGTGTGCACGTCGAACCCGTCCCCGACGCGCTCGCCCGCGTGGAGGAGGTCGTCAGCCCGGCCCGCCGCCGTCTCGCCGAGGTGCTGGCGGACTACACGCCCGACCAACGCGCGCTGATCTTCGACTACTTCACCCGCGCGGCGCCCGCGTTCCGCGCCGCGACCGAGGAGATCCGGGCGGCGGCCCCGCGCAGACGGACCAGGGGAACGGGCTGACGCGATCGGAGCCGCGACGGAGGACGCCCGCGCCCGCCCGCCGCCGTGGCATCATCACCGTCGTCTGAACGACCACGCCCACCGGAAAGGCCAGGCCGACCCGAGATGAACGACTGGGAGTGGGACGAGACGCTGTTCGCGGGCACGGCCCCCTACTACCGGCAGGGCCGGTTGCCCTACGCGCCCGGGCTGGTGGCACGGCTCGCCGAGGTACTGCCGGCCGACGGCACCGGACGCCTCCTCGACGTGGGCTGCGGCCCCGGCACGGTCACCCTGCCCATGGCCCCCCTGTTCCGCGAGGCCGTGGGCGTGGACCCGGACGCCGGCATGATCGCCGAGGCCGAGCGCCGGGCCGCCGCCGCGGGACTGTCCGCGAGGACCCGCTGGCTACGGCTGCGCGCCGAGCATCTCCCGGCGGGGCTCGGCACGTTCACCGTGGCGGTCTTCGCCCAGTCCTTCCACTGGACGGACCGGGAGCGGGTGGCCCGCACCGTCCACGGCATGCTCCACCCCGGCGGAGCACTGGTGCACCTGGCCGACGTGAAGAACGAGCACCGCACGACCGAAGGCCTGCCGTACCCGGCCGTGCCCTACGCGGACATCGCCGACCTCGTCAAGCGGTACCTGGGCCCCGTCCGCCGTGCCGGCCGGGGCCTGTTGCCGCACGGCACACCGGGTGGCGAGGCCGCGGTGCTCACCCGGGCCGGATTCGCGGGCCCCGAGCGGCACCTCGTCCCCGGCGGACAGATCCTGGTGCGCACCACGGACGACGTCGTCGCCTGGACCTTCTCGATGTCCTTCTCCGCCCCGCACCTGTTCGGCCCCCACCGCGAGGCCTTCGAGGCGGACCTGCGCCGCCTGCTCGCCGAGTCGGCCCCGGCGGACCGCTTCGCCGAACAACTGCCGAGCACCGAGGTGTTCGTCTGGCGCCGGCAGGTCGCCAGGTCGGGGTAGGCGCGCGGCAGGTTCGCGGCGCGGTTGAAGCCGAGGGTGACCGTGCCGTCGGGCCCGGGTCGCAGGCGGGTGTGTATCGGAAGGAGGTGCGCAGCGGGTGCCGCCGGCGTACCGGCTGTCCCGCTCTGCGACGGCCCCGAACGCGTACCGGCCGCGCACCGCCGTGCCGTCCACGGGAGGAGCGGCACCGGGCCGAGGAGGGGGCGCCGGCCGGACGGCACGGCTTCCTCGCCGTCACCGGGACTGCACCGGCTGGTCGTCCCGCGCGTTCGGCGTGATCCGGCTGAGGTGTCTTTGTCCGGTCGGTCGCATCCAGCCCATCTCCCTTACGGCTGCCGTGTGTTGGCGGGCCGTTCACCGTCCGGACCCGGGTGGGTGCGCCTCGTCCGGAATCCCGGACGGGTTCGCAGGTCCGGGCCGCGGTGTGCGTGTCCGGTGAGCGGACATGTGTTCGCGGTCACTAGGATGTGAGGCCAAGACAACCATGTGACCGGCCTGTTGATGCGGGCCGGTCGGGGTCGCCGATGCCAGGGACCGCTCCCCGGGCTGCGGTGATCTTCCTTCTCAGGAGGACCCTCCGCATGTTCCGACGAATAGGCAACGCCGTCGTCCGTCATCCCGTTTGGACGATCGTGGCGTGGCTGATCGCCGCGGTGGCGATAGTCGCCACCGCTCCGAGCCTGCCCTCCAACAGTGACGAGAGCAGTTTCCTGCCCAAGAGTTACGAGTCCATCAAAGCGGCGGATCTCCAGCAGAAGGCGTTCCCCAGCGCCTTCACCCCGTCCGCGATCGCGCTCTACCAGCGCACCGACGGCGGCAAGCTCACCGCCGCCGACCAGCAGGATGTCGCCCGGATCACCACCGAACTGGGCAAGAAGCACATCGACCAGGTGCAGAAGGTCATCCCCGGCCAGCCGTCCAAGGACGGCAGGTACACCCTGACCCTGGTGCAGATGGACAGCAAGAACGCCGGTCAGCCCAAACAGGCCGACGCGGCCGAGGTGTTACGTGAAGAGGCCAAGAAACTGGCCAAGGGCACGCACCTCGACGTCAAGCTCGGCGGCTCCGCCGCCCAGGCACTCGACCAACAGGACTCGTCCAAGCGCGGCGAGGCGTTGATCGGTATCGGCACCTTCGTCATCATCCTGGTGACGCTGCTGATCATCTTCCGGGCGCCGATCCTCGCCATCCTCCCCCTGGTGCTGATCGGCCTGGTCTCCGCCGTCGCCAACGGGCTGATCGCCTACGCCACCAAGCTGTTCGGCCTGGAGGCCAACAGCTCGATCTCCTCCATCCTCATCGTCGTGCTCTTCGGTGTGGGCACGGACTACTTCCTGTTCCTGATATTCCGCTATCGAGAGAGTCTGCGCGCCGGTGACGAGCCCAAGCAGGCCATGATCAACGCGGTCGGCCGGGTCGGCGAGGCCATCGCCTCGGCGGCGGGCGCGGTCATCATCGCGTTCCTCGCCCTGGTGCTGTCCACACTGGGCTTCCTGAAGCAGATGGGCCCGGCGCTCGCCATCGCGGTCGGCGCCACCCTGATCGCCGGCCTGACGCTGATCCCCGCCGTGGTCTCCCTCATCGGGCCCAAGGTGTTCTGGCCCTCCAAGTCCTGGCAGAAGGAGCCGCAGAACGCCCGCTTCGCCGCCCTCGGCCGGGGTGTCCAGCGCCGCCCGGCGCTGACCGCCCTCGTGTCCGGTCTCATCCTGCTCGCCCTGTCGCTCGGCACCTTCGGCTACAAGGCCACCTTCGACCTGGCGTCCGGCTCCATGCCCAAGACCAAGGAGTCGATGGTCGTCCAGGACGAGATGCAGAAGGCGTACTCGGCGGGTGCCGCGGCCCCCACCGACGTCTACCTGTCCAGCACCGACGGCAAGCCGCTGGACAAGGCCGCCTTCGACGCGTACGCGCGGAAGCTCGGTGCCGTGGACGGCGTCGCGAACGCCCGCATGACCCAGGTGAACAAGGAGGGCACCACCGCCGACTTCACCGTCACGCTCAAGTACGAGGCGTCGACGGACAAGGCGATCGACGCCGTGGGCAGGGTCCGCGATGTCGCGCACTCCGCGGCGCCCGACGGCACCGAGGCGCTCGTCGGCGGCATGTCCTCGATCTACAAGGACATCAACGCGGCGGTCAACCACGACTACAAGACGGTCTTCCCCGTCGCCGCCGTCCTGATCATGATCATCCTGGGGCTGTTGCTGCGCAGTGTGGTCGCCCCCTGGTACCTGATGGCCTCCGTGGGCCTCGGCTTCGGCGCCACCCTCGGTGCGACCGTGTGGATCTTCCAGGAGGGACAGGGGCACTCGGGCCTGATGTTCATGCTGCCGGTGATCATGTATCTCTTCGTGGTCGCCATCGGCACCGACTACAACATCCTCATGATCGCCCGGCTGCGGGAGGAGGCCCGCGAGGGCCGGGAACCGCGCGAGGCGGCCGGCATGGCGCTCCGGCACGCCGGGCCGACCGTGGCCGCGGCGGGCTTCATCCTCGCGGCGACCTTCGCCACGATGATGCTCGCGGGCAACTCGCTGCTGTCGGAGATGGGCTTCGCGGTCTCCTTCGGTATCGCGGTGGCCGCGTTCGTCATGGCGATGTTCTTCACCCCGAGCCTCACGGCCCTGATCGGCCACGCGGCCTGGTGGCCGGGCCATGGGGACCGGGCGGAGGTGCCGGCCGCCGGAACCGGGACTTCCGGCCAGCTCCGGGGAGATCAGGACCGGGACAGCACCGCCAACGATCCCGCCGGGCGCCGCGGCTAGCGGCAGCCGGTGTGATCGGTGAGGTCCTGGGGGGGGGGGCGGGAGGGGGGGGGCCTTTTGCGTTTGGGGTAGGAAGGCCCCCCTGGGCCGGAGACGGGGCCTGAAACGGCCTGGGGCACGACCGTTCCCTT